>NZ_JCAHZR010000001.1:0-563613 GCF_059415125.1 Sulfurospirillum sp. HTRB-L1 | reverse complement strand
TATTTTTTAATAAATTCAAGAAAGTATCACTCCCAAGTTTTGCCATTTCTTCTTTCATGTTGCTGTACCGTTGTGTGGTTTTTATGCTTTTGTGCCCGAGTGTTTTGGAGATAATTTCAAGTGGAATATTGTTGTTCACAAGCGTAAAGCCGAGTAAGTGCCTAAAGTCATGTAGTCGCATTTTGAGCCCAAGCTTGTTTTTCATTTCTCTCCAAACCGAACGGGGAAAATCGGTCATTTTTTTTCCAGTAATGGGGGAGGGGAAAACAAGGCCTTTTTGACCTCCTCCCAAAAAAGTGAAATGCTCCAACAGTTCATCATCTAAAAGGTATTTTTGAGACTCTGATATTTTATTATTTTCGTCTCTTATCGTATAGCTTTTTTGGTAAAAATCAATGTCTTGCCATTCGAGACTCAATATTTCACCCTTCCGTCTTCCGCGCAGAAGAAACAAAAACATTAGTCGATATGAATTATTAGGAATATCTAAAATCTCTTCGTATAACATCTTGGCTTTTTCGTCCTCAATGAAAAATTTTCGTTCGTTGTTGAATTTTGGAATTTCAATATTTTGGGCTGGGTTAATCTCGATATACCTTTTTTTAATAGCATAATTCAAGATTGCTTTAATTAGGTTTCGTTGGTGTTTTGCAGTTTGCGGAGCATATCCTTTTTGTAACAAACTGCTGATAAGATTTTGTAAATCACTCGTTTTAATGTCGGTAATATTTTTTTTTGAAAGTTTTAAAAAATGTTTTTTAAAATAGTAAACTTTCGTATCTAGGGTTGATTTTCTCTGTGTTAGTGTAGCATGTTTAATATATTCATCAAACAGTGCCTGCAGGGTTATTTTTTTATTAAGAGGTTTGCCTGACTTGAGCGAAGCAATAAGTTCGTTACGTTTTTGGTAGGCAATAGAAGGGTTGGTTCTGATTTCATCGTTTGAATAGCCCACAATTTGATCAGTGTTTACAAGACCAATGATTTTTATTCTCGCAAAGTAAGTTTTAACTTTTGAGGTCGAATCTATTATGTAGTATACGCCTGGGAATTTTGTTTTGATTAAATCATTTCTCATTTACTGTAGCCATCCTTTACCGCACTATTTACCGCACTATTTTATCAGTATTTGGTAGAAAAAGATATAATAGACTCAAAGTTTTTAAATAAAACTCTTTGCTAAAGTCCCTTAAAATAGGCATTTTGTAGCTTTTAGTAAAGAAATATCAAAGATAATAAAAGCCCCGGTTTTAAATCTCATAAGCCGGAGGTCGGGGGTTCGAGTCCCCCCCTCGCCACCATCTTTAAAACCCCTTCAAATCGACGTTTCAGACACTTTTTCCACAAAAATACCTTCTCATAGTAAAATACCTTCCCACACTTTCCCCTGCGCTTGTTAAAATGCAATTACTAGAATCCTTTAAAAGAGAAGCCCGCTTTTTTTCTTGCGCGACTTTGGCGCTTTGCTAGCGTGGTATCCCACAACCCACCAGCCCAATACAAAGATGAGGGCGCCGAAGGTTCCGTTGAACAGTAGGAGGCAAAAAAGGGCTAAGGCCATGGCTATCATGCCTAGAACAGCGCGGTTGAGCGCAAGTGCAAGGACGGCGAGAAAGAGCCCTATCCAACCTGCGATGTTAAAGTGCACTATCTTGCCAAGCCAGAGGCGAACGAGGCATGTGAGGGTTTGGGGAGCGAGGGCGCACGCTTCGACGAGAGACTCTTTCACGTAGATATTTTCCTTAAGAAGCCAAAAGGCAAACCCGCTTGCAAGCAAGAGGCTCACTGGCTTGGTGAGCCCTTGCAAACGCTCTTTTGAGCGCCATAAAGCAAGGCCAAGCATCAACACAAACCCCACCCAAAGAAGGGCACTAGTGTTGCTAAGGGTTTCTGTAAAAAGCACTTTTAACCCCAAGAAAAAGAGCATCAAGGCACTCGCTTTTTCTAACATGCCATTTTCATGCTCGCCTTTTGTTGACATAAAAAATGCCAAATACACAACACCAATGATGCCCAGAGCACCTAGTTCAAAATTGCGATACCGCCCATCAAAGGCCAGGCCGATGGCGCTTATGAGCACTAAACTAACGGCAAGCAAGTGCGTCACATCCTCCTTTGCGCCCGCATTCCAAGGCGTTTGGCGCATCAAAATGTCAAGAGCACTGCGCAAGGAGCCGCGTTTGCTTGTTGTGCCTGTGAGCATAAAGCGTGTTAGTTTTACCCACAGCATCAAGGCAACGCCAAGAGAAAGCAACGCCCAACCGTATTCAGCAGGGCTTCTACATGTAAGCACATACGCGTGGGTTTGCCACGCCAGAGTGAGCGCGCCACTAAAAAGTACTGCAAAAAGGTAAGACCAGTGTTGGGGCGTGGGAGCGCTTTTGGAAAACAGCAACGCGCCTCCTCCTAGTGCCAATCCAAAACTTCCCAAAAAGAGCCAAAGGGCGGCGGGGAAGTTGGAAACTTGCCCGTGCAGGGTGTGCTTGTCTAGGCGATTGGCATCAAAAAGTCCCCAGTATCCGCCAACAGTACCCTCGTTGGCGCGTTTCCAAGGTTGGTCAAAGGCTTCGATGATGTTGTATTTCCACCCTTCCTGCTCGGCCATCTGTACAAATCCGCGCACAAAAGCAGCTTGAGCGGTGGGGCTAGGCGACGCACTTTCGCGCCTACGCCCTTGGCTTGGCCATCCTGTTTCGCCGATGACAATCTGCTTGTCGGGAATTTTGCGCGCCATCTCTTCGTAAACATCCTTTACATGTAAGAGTGCTTTGTCCACCGCGATAGGTTCGTCTTCCCAGTAGGGCAAGATGTGGATAGTAACCCTGTCTACTGCGGGGATGACGCTGGGGTGTTGGTTCCAAAATTCCCACACATCGGCGTAGGTGACGCGCGTGTTTGGCAATGCTTTTTTGACCCCTTCGATGCGCGCGACCAATTGGGTTGCGCTCATTTCCCGCCGCAAAAGCACTTCGTTGCCGACGACTACTACCTCGACAACATCGGCGTTTTCTTTGGCTAAAAGGATGGCCTTGTCTATCTCTTTTTGCGTGGCAATAGGGTCGCTACTTACCCACACTCCAAGCCACATCCCAAGCCCGTGTTGACGCGCGAGTGCGGGGAGCTCTTCGAGCCCAAGACTTGAATAGGTACGGATGCAGTCGGTGTAACGGGAGAGAAGTTCTAAGTCCTTATCCATGCGGTCTTTGGAGAGTGTTAGCCCTTTGTCAAAGTCAAAAGGGGATTCGTTTTTGCCAAAGGGCGCGTAGGAGAGGCATTGTAGCTTGACATTTGGCGCGAGTGTGGTGAGTTTGCCCGAGGGCAAAGCCATCCAAAACCAAAAAATGCCTAAGGCTAAAAACATGGCTAAGTAAAACAAGATAACTTTTACGGTGGGGTGCATGGGCAATGGCTCCAAAAGATAATGAGGGATTGTACAAAAAGTGTGCTTGGGGATTCGCGCGATTTGTGCTAGTTTTTATCGCAATTTTCATTTTAAAAAGTATACAATAGCCCAAACAGTTTAATGGATAACTATGGTGCGTATTATCAGTATTTTTTTCATCGTATTTTCAAGCATAAGTGCTCAAGAAGCCGTTTCGCTTCAGCTCAAATGGTTTCATCAATTCCAGTTTGCGGGGTATTATGCTGCTCTTGAAAAAGGGTTTTATGAAGAAGAAGGCTTACATGTAACGATTCGGGCGCGCAACCCTTTTGTGAACAACATCGACCAAGTGCTTGGAGGCGAAGCCCAATACGGCGTGTCGGATTCTATCTTGTTGCTTTACCGTGCAAAGGGCGAGCCTGTGGTTATCGTCTCTCCCATTTTTCAACACTCCCCTAGTGTCGTTCTGACACTCAAAAGCAGTGGCATCGACTCGCCCTATAAGCTTGAAAACAAAAAGCTCATTTTTTACCCAAGAGATACAGATGGGTTTGGCGTCTTGGCAATGCTAAAGCATTTGGATGTTAAACCGCAACTCATTCGGGAAAAGTCGCAAGATAGCGTGACACTTTTAAAAGAAGGCGCGGTGGATGCGCTTAGCGCGTACGCGACCAATGAGCCATTTTATTTTTTGGAAGAGGGGATGGAAGTGAACATCCTAAACCCTTCCAACTACGGGTTTGCGATGTATGGCGACATGCTCTTTACTAATGAAACTGAGGCAAAGGAACACCCTGAGCGCGTGGAGCGTTTTCGGCGTGCTTCGTTAAAAGGGTGGCAGTATGCCCTTGAAAACAAAGAAGAAATCATCCGTCTTGTTCATCAAAAATACGCTCCCCATAAGTCCATCGAACACTTGCGCTTTGAAGCAGAGGCCATTGAGCAGATGATTGCGCACAAGATTACACCCCTTGGGACGCTTGATAAAGGAAGGCTAGAATACACCCTACAAACCTACGCGCAACACGGACTCATCGACAATAACGTGCCCGTGGATGAGTATGTGTTTGCTGCTTATAGCGAAAACGCGCAGCCAAGCAAACCGATGTTTACTCCCGAGGAGCGTGCGTATCTGGCAAAAAAGAAGATGATTCGTTTGTGCATTCAGCCCGATTGGATGCCCTTTGAAAAAAATGAACACGGGACGCATGTGGGGATGAGCGCGGATTATATGGCGCTGTTTGAAAAACATACAGATGTGCCCACACAACTGATAGAAACCTCTAGTTGGAGTGAGTCTTTAGCCTTTGTGCGGGAGCAAAAATGTGACATCATTCCTTTTATTTCGGACACGCCTGCGCGCCGCAGTTTTTTAAATTTTACGCAACCGTATTTAACTGTCCCGCTCGTGCTTGTGACAAGCATTAACCAACTCTTTGTGGAGGCATTGCATCAATTGTCAGACAAAAAAGTTGGCATCATTGCGGGCCATGCGATTAACGAAATCTTAAAAACCAACTACCCAAAAATCACATTTGTAGAAGTGGAGAGCCTTGAGAAGGGTTTTGAGCTTGTGCGTCGGGGTGAGTTGTTCGGGTTTGTCAACACGCTTCCTGTGGCGGGGTATCAGATTCAGCAGCGGTATTTTGGACAGCTAAAGATTGCTACAAAACTGGATGAATTTTTATCTTTAAGCGTTGGGGTGCGCAGTGATGAGCCCATGCTAAAGGACATCTTTGACAAAGCCATCGTCATGACATCGCCCCAAGTGCATCAGGAAATATTGAACCGCTGGGTGTCGGTGAGCTATGAGCAACGGAGTGATTATGTTTTGGTGTTGTGGTGGATGGCGGGGCTTTCAAGTGTTTTTGGGGTCATCGTTTTCTTTGTCGCCAAATCCAACCAAAAGCTTAATGGCGAGATTGACAGACGGGAAATCATCGAGCAAAAGCTCACGCGCTACATCGATTTGGTGGATAAACACATCATCATTTCCAGCACAGACTTGGATGGCGTGATTACGGAGGTTTCGACCAAGTTTTGCGAGATTTCAGGCTACAGCAAAGAAGAGTTGATTGGGAAAAAACACAACATCATCAAAGACCCTGATACGCCAAGAGAATTTTACGAGCAGATGTGGAAGGCGTTGGTTGAAGAAGGATACTGGTCAGGAGAGATACGCAACAAGGCAAAAAAAGGCACCTACTACTGGGTGCGCGCGGCGATTTCTTCTATCTTCGACCATAAGGGCAAGAAGATAGGCTACACCGCTATTCGCCAAAGCATCACCAGTGAAAAACTGCTTGAAGAGATGTCTGTAAAAGACGAACTCACGGGGGTGTTTAACCGACGGCATTTTAACGAGAGTGTTCCAAAGATGCTCAACAGTGCAAAACGCGACGAAGCGATGGTTTCTTTTGCGGTGTTTGATGTGGATTATTTTAAGCTTTACAACGACACGTACGGGCACCAGGAGGGCGACAGGGCGTTGCGCGAGATTGCCCAAAGGGTAGGGAAAAGCCTGAACCGTTCTGGCGATATTTTGTTTAGGCTAGGCGGCGAAGAGTTTGGCATTTTTTACCGAGGCTTGGACGCGCAACAATCTAGGGCGTTTTTAGAGGGCGTGCGCGTGGACATCGAAGAGCTTGGCATTACGCACGAGCACAACAGTGTAAGCCCTTGTATCACGGCCTCTTTTGGGCTTGTGGTAAAGGCTGCTAGCGAGATCGCAAGCCTTGATGCACTCTACAAAGAGGCGGATGACTTGCTCTACGCAGCCAAAGAAGCAGGGCGCAACTGCGTGAAAAGCAATGTGTGAGGAGTTAAGGTCTGTTTGTAGCTTGGTGAGACGTGTGGGTTATTTTACGATTCCTTCACGCCACGCATATACGGCGACTTTGGTGCGATCTTCCAAGTAGAGCTTGCTTAAGATATTGCTCACGTGGGACTTTACGGTTTTTTCTGAGATTGTTAGTCGGTTTGCAATGTCCATGTTTGACATTCCTTCTGCGATGCAATGCAACACTTCCATTTCACGTTCGGTTAAGTCTTCGTGCAGACAATCTTCTTGCCTCTTTGCCTCCTGCGTTCGCGTGACAACCGACACAAGTGCTTTGGCAATGCGTGGGCTTATCGTACTTTCGCCCGCTGCTGCTTTTCGCACAGCACCAATGAGGTCTTCTGGTGTCGTATCTTTTAAGATATAAGAGATTGCGCCTGCTTGGGTTGTTGGAACAACATATTCATCCCCCTCGTGAGAAGTGACCATGATAATCTGGCTACGTGGGCTAACTTTTTTAATCTGACGCACGGTTTCAACCGCAGGTTGATCGGGCATAAACAAATCAAGCAGCACCACATCAGGCGCATATTTTTTTGCAGCAGCCACGGCTTCAGCTCCACAAGAAGCAACGGCCATCACTTCAATGTCTTTGGCGGTGGCAAGAAAAACGCTCAAGCCCTTGCGAACCATGGCGTGATCGTCAGCCAAAATAAGTGTGATTTTATCGGTCATGTTTCATTCTCCCACGAAAGCGTAATCTGACTTCCAGTGCCCATAGTGCTTTTGATATCAAATGTTCCGTGTGGCAAATCTCGCATTCGCTCACGCATGGAGATTAGGCCAAATCCTTTCGTTTTTTTCTCAGCATCAAAACCGCTTCCGTTGTCAGTGATGGTAAGGGTGGCATTGTTGTGATTAATCTTGCTTGCTACCATGATTTTAGACGCTTTGCCATGACGTACCGCATTTATGAAGGATTCTTGCACAATGCGCAGTACATGGTGCTCGGTGTGCGCGTTAAGTTGGATAGAATCAAAATGTTCCAACGTAATATCTGTGCCAAAGCGGCGCTTGAAATCATCCGCAATCATCGTAATACGTTCATAAAGCGAGGCATCACCAGTCCCTGTGGGGCGCAGTTGGGTGATGATTTCCATCAGATCATGTTGTGCTTCACGGGTGATAGCCTCGGCCTCAAGGATGTGCTCACGCGCGGCTTCCATTACGGCGGGCTTGGTCTTGGCTGTTGCTAGTTGAAGTCCCAGCGCAAACAGTTTTTGTTTTACAGTATCATGCAATTCGCGCGCTAAACGGGTTCGCTCATCACTCACGGCGATGTTTTGCTTCAAGCTTAAAAACAATTCCAAATCTTGGGCCATGTCGTTAAGATGTTGGCTGTGTCGAATGAGCACATCATCACTTGGTAGTGCGATTCGTGCCTCAAAATTACCTTGCCGCCAACTCTCCGTAACTTCGTTCATTTTCTGCAATTGCTTTGTCACGTAACGAGAAGCTATCAAGCCGCAAGCTATGCCTATTGGCACAGAGAGAAAAAGTAAATCGCCGATGATGCAAAACAGAAAAAAGAAGGTGCTTTGGAGCTGTATCCAGAGATTAAATTCGGCGATATGCAAAACGCGCAAATGTCCAATGAGTGTGCCATGCTCATCTCTTATGTGCTTATCTACCCAGATGGACCCCTTTTTTGCCAACCGCGTGACGTGGTCTTGCATGAGAGGCAGTTGTTTTTGCAAGGCAAATACATGCGCTATGTCTATTGGAAAATCTACAGGGTCAGATAACAAGAGGTGGTCGTTTTTGTCGGTAATCTGAATATACACTTCAGGTCGACTAGAATTGGTAATGCGGTAGGTTGAAATACCGCCAACATGTTCTTCTATGTTTATCAATCTTTCGCGGATGTTGTCTCGTGCCTTATCTAGCCACTTGGTGTTGTTGGTGTCACGGATTGCTTGCGCAACAATGAGTTGTTCACCGGCCACTAGGCTTTCGATACCCTCAGGGGTGATGGCCTTGCGGAAATCACTGTAGTCATTGATGCCATATAGCATAATGATGAGTATCATCATCGCACAAAAAGAAAGCAGTGTGTAGCTTATGGCAAGTTGACACCACAAGTACCTCATGAAATTCGGATAATAGTTAGATAAATTCTTCATGCCGCATTATAAAAGAATTCTTCAAAAATTACATCCTCCTTAAGGCGGAGTTGCAATGATTTTCTCCCTCCTATGCGACTTTAGCCCGATGTGCTAAATGCAATAAACTGCTATATTCCCATTTTCGATTTCATACAACCCCACAAACAAAAGGAGTCATCTATGTTACGCAATATACGGTTACTTTCACTGGTAAGCCTTTCTGTGCTTGCCATTATGCCTGCCACTAGTGTGCATGCTGAGGAAATAATGGTCGGGTCAAACCCTGAACAAAAAAATTGGCTTAGTCCTAAATGGTTTGAAAAAAAGGACTGGAATTTTGCGCTAGGTGGGGGTGTGATGTACGGCCCTAAGTATGAAGGCTCGGACAATTACACTGCCAAGGCGCTTCCTGATATTTCTGTTGATTACAAAGATGGTTTATTCTTTGCAACTATTTTTGATGGAATCGGCAGTTATCCCATCCGTGGTGAACATTATAAAATCGGAGCATCTATAGGATTTGAATTTGGGCGAGACGAAGATGACGATAAGGAAAACCTGCGGGGCATGGGCGATGTCGATACGTCGCTCGTTGCTAACTTGATGGGTGAATACAGCTTTGGCCCTATCCAAGTTTCAGGAAAACTTACAAAAGGCAACAGTGATTATGGTACTACCGCAACAGTGGAAGTAGGCAGTATGTTTCACATTAACAACCAACTCACGCTGATGACTTCGGTCGGTTCAACCTGGGCGGATACGGATCACATGAAGAGTTATTTTGGTGTTTCTCCCACCCAATCTGCGCGATCGGGCTATGGCCGCTATGATGCAACATCTGGAATCAAGTCCATTGGTCTTGCTGTTGGTGCCTTTTATTCTGTTACAGAAAACTGGGAAGTAAAGGTGATGGTCAAAGCAGACAAACTACTAGGCGATGCCGCAGACAGCCCTATAGTGAAAGACGATTTTAACCCCGCCACATTTGTAACCATGAGTTATAAATTCTAAGCCAAAAGAAACATGAAATAAAGGTGGTAGTCTAGCGCGACTCTATTATCACACAGGTAAGCCTCCCTGAGGGTTTGGCGTATCTGTTTATTTTGAAAACAGGACTGATGAAAAAAATTAACCTATTAACACTCTTTGTTGTTGTGTTTTTTGCCCTTATTGCCTTTTTTTTGCTAAAAAGTGCGCCCGAAAATGACGCACCTGAGATAGCACAAGCAATAGCGGCACTCACGGTAAGTGAAACAAGGGCAATCGAGGCAGAATGGACAAGGACTGCAAAAGCTACCGGTTCCATTTTTGCTTGGCAAGAGGCGATTATTGGTGCGGAAATTTCTGGCCATAGGCTAGTTGCTATTATGGCTGATGTGGGCGATACTGTAAAAAAAGGTGATATTTTGGCCCGCTTCAATACTGAAATACTCGAAGCCGAATACGCCGAATTGAAAGCAAATTGGGTGGCGGCAGAATCAAACCAAAAGCGCGCCCTAGCCCTGAAGGACTCGGGCGCAATGAGCGGGCAGGTTGTGGATGACTACATCAATAAAGCAGCCGTAGCGAAGGCGCAAATGGATGCTAAAGCGCTACAGCTTAACTATGCAAATGTTGTTGCGCTGGATGATGGGATTATTAGTGCGCGTCATGCAACATTGGGCGCTGTGGGTGCAGCCGGAGATGAATTGTTCCGCCTTATCAGACAAAATAGACTCGAGTGGCGGGGCGAATTAACAGCGGCGCAAATGGTCCATGTTGTCCAATCTCAGCCTGTGGTATTGTCACTGCCAAACGGCGATAAGGCGGAGGGAGTAGTCCGACAGATTGCCCCTTTTTATAATCCAGAAACCCGCATGAGGACAGTTTTTGTGGATATTAAAGCGGGTAGCGCCGCCCAAGCGGGCATGTATGCGCAAGGGGAAATCATTCTTGGTGGGCAAATTTCCCTAAGCCTCCCTGCAAAGAGCGTTCTCATCCGCGACGGGCGCAACTATGTTTTTAGTATCAATGACCATGCCTTGGGTGCGGTCGTTCGTCAACATGAAGTCCAGCTTGGTCAGGTGCAAGGCGGCAAGGCGCAAATTCTATCTGGCATAACAAAAGACACACGTATTGTGTTGCAAGGCACAGGCTTTTTAAACGATGGCGATAACGTACGGGTTTTGCCTAGAAAAGAGGGTGAAGAATGAATTTTGCCATTTGGTCCATAAAAAACCCGATACCTTCTGTTTTGTTGTTTATACTTCTAACCCTTGCCGGGCTTTATAATTTTAACAAGTTTACAATTCAGGATTTGCCTGATATCACTTTTCCTCAAGTTGAGGTCTCTTTGTCTCTTCCTGGTGCGGCACCTTCACAACTCGAAACAGAAGTTGCTCGCAAAGTGGAAGATGCAATCGCCAGTGTTGCTGGCATAAAGCACCTGTCCACGTCGATTACAGAGGGCAGTGTTGTAATTGGGGTTTCTTTTGTGCTTGAAAAAAATATTTCAGATGCACTCCTAGAGACAAGAGATGCTGTTGAGCGCGTTTGGCAAGATTTGCCAGCCAACCTCGAAGCGCCAAGGGTTTCTGCCATACGCCTTAACGACTCATCTTTAATGACCTATGCGATTTCTTCTTCACTATTAAATGAGGAAGCGTTATCGTGGTTTGTGGACGACACGCTAGGTAAACGTTTTGCGTCTATTGAGGGTGTGGGGAAATTTGGTAGGGTTGGCGGGGTTAGTCGCGAAGTTAGGGTTGAGGTTGACCCTGTAAAACTGGCGGCTTTAAACATAACAGCGGCGGATGTTTCTATGGCCCTAAAGCAAGTGCAACTTGAAACATCAGGTGGACGTGCCTATGTGGGGGAGGCGGAGCAATCCCTTAGGACAATCGCAACAGTAACGCGAGTAGAAGAGTTAAACGCCTTGCCACTTGCACTCTCTGGCGGTCGTCATGCCCGATTGGACCAAGTAGCGCATGTGTATGATACTCACGCTAAGCGCACTGAAGCTGCTTTGTTAAATGGAAAGGAAAGTATCGCATTTCAAATATACGGTTCCAAAGGCGCCAATGAGGTGCAAATTGCAGAAGATGTGGTCTTGGCCATTGAATACCTTAAGCAAGAATACCCAGACTTAACAATCACTCCTATTGTAAATTCGGTGACTTATACGTTAGAACAATACGAAGGCTCGATGCACATGCTCTACGAAGGGGCCATTCTTGCTGTTATCGTGGTTGGTTTTTTTCTGCGAGACTGGCGTGCGACACTTATTTCTGCAGCAGCCTTGCCGTTGTCTATTATTCCAAGTTTTGGGATTATGTATTTGTTTGGCTTTTCTCTTAATACTCTGACACTTTTGGCTTTGGCCGTTGTCGTTGGTATCCTCATTGATGATGCGATTGTGGAGATTGAGAACATCGTGCGCCATAAACGCATGGGCAAAAGTACCCTCGAAGCGACAAAAGAAGCTGTAAATGAAATCGCCATGGCGGTAATTTCCACAACACTAACGATTGTTGTGGTGTTTTTGCCAACTGCTCTCATGAGTGGAATCACAGGGCTACTTTTTAGGCAATTTGGCTGGACAATTGTTATTTCTGTTCTTATGTCTTTATTGGTAGCAAGGCTCATAACGCCACTGATGGCCGTGCATTTTCTTAAAGGTAACACAAAACACCATCATGAGCAAGATGGCTTTATCATGAAGAAATACCTCATTGCGGTACGGTGGTGCCTTTTTCATCAAAAGAAAACCCTATTTTTGGCTGCTGCCTTTTTTGGAATGTCACTGTTTTTAGCGACAAAACTCCCTACGGGGTTTTTACCATCTTCTGACATGGGATACACAAACCTCAGCATCGAACTGCCTCCTGGTAGTGCCTTGGAAGATACAGTGTTAACCGCGGAGGCTGTCCGCAAGGCGGTTGAAAATATTGAGGGTATTGAAAATATCTTTGCGATGATTGGTGCTGGGGGAGAAGATGACGAGAACGCTGCGGGCACTGTACGTAAAGGCACGTTGATTTTAGTTTTTGAGCCAAAGGGAAAGCGTCCGTCACAAAATGTGATTGACCGTGAAATCAGAAAGGTGCTACTGGATATCCCCGGCGCTAAATTTACGTTGAGAAATGACGGGCCAGGTGAAAATTTTTCTATTTCCCTTTCTAGTGAGAATACGGAGGCGTTAATGCAAACTGCCGCCGCCGTGGAAAAAGAGTTGCGCAGTTTGAAAATTTTGTCCAACATCAATTCAACGGCCAGCCTTCAGCGCCCAGAGATTAATATACGCCTAGATTTTGCCCGCGCCGCAGAACTTGGCATAACAACGCAAGCCATCGCCGATACAGTACGTATAGCAACTTCTGGTGATTTTGACCCGCATCTTTCAAGACTCAATCTTGACTCTAGGCAATTGTACATTCGGGTGCAAATGGCCGAGAGTGCTTTGCGCGACATAGATACCATCTCAGCTTTGCGCATCCCAACACATTTGGGGCAAACGGCACTTTCCAATGTCGCTAGTATCACCACCAGTACCGGCCCTTCTCAGATTGACCGCTACGACCGACAACGCTATGTGACCCTCAGTGCAGATTTAGGCGGTACGGCTTTTGGCCAAGCACTCGATGAAGCCCTGGCGCTACCGGCTATTAAGAATAAACCCTCTAGTATCAACGTATTGGAAAAAGGTGACGCGGAATTGATGAACGAATTGTTTTCGGGGTTTGGTATTGCCATGTTCACTGGAGTTTTATGTGTTTTTTGCGTACTGATTCTTTTGTTTAAGGATTTCTTCCAGCCCATTACCATTCTCTCCGCTTTACCTTTGTCTTTTGGCGGCTCAATTCTCGCACTTTTGATGGTCGGTGAGCAAATAAGCCTTCCTGCGCTCATTGGCATTATTATGCTTATGGGTATTGTTACTAAAAATTCTATCTTGCTCGTGGAATACACTATCATGGGTATGCAAAAAAGAGGTCTTTCGCGTTTTGATGCCATCCTCGATGCTTGCCATAAGCGCGCGCGACCCATCATTATGACAACAACAGCCATGATTGCTGGCATGTTGCCCATCGCTCTTGGCATGGGGGGCGATGCGAGTTTTCGACAACCTATGGCGATTACTGTCATAGGCGGACTAATAACCTCAACTCTTTTAAGCCTTCTGGTGGTACCTGTCATCTTCACCTATATAGATATAATGGAATTATGGCTTGCTAGGACGGTTAAAAGATTGTCATTCTCCTTTGAAAATAAAGAGATTTTAGCACCTTAAACTGTCGCCATTTTCAGGGCTTTTTCTTTACATGTAACGCATTTGAAACTTTATTAAATAACCCCTGCTATACTCATTTTTTGATAATGCGTTTTAATCTTACTGTTGAAGGAATATTATGAAATACGTTCTTACCGCGTTGTTCTTGCTGCTGCCTTTGGGGCTTTTTGCTAATGTTTTAAGCGTGGGTGCGCCTCTTGCGTTGCCTAGCGTTCAAGACCAGTTTGAAAAACCCCTCGTTGCGACACCCCAAACCCGTCAAATCATCGTTGCTTACACTAAAAAGCACGGAGCTGTGATGAAAAAACTCCTAGAGGAAAACCCTGATTATTTGCGTGAAAATGACGCGCTTTACCTCATGGATGCCGCAGGAGTGCCTGGGCCAGTCATGAGCCTGTTTATGCTGCCAAAGTTTAAAAAGTACACTTATGCTATTGGCTTACTTAAAGAGAAAGACGATGTGGCGTATTTTCCTAAAAAAGAGGACCATTTCACTATCATCACACTTGAAAATCTCAACGTCACGGCTATTGATTTTAAAGAAAAATTTTAAGCGTTTGAGGGGCTATCTTCCTGCCTCTCAAAACTGACACAAAACCAATTTTTCCCCTCGTCGTGGTAATACGCCAAGAAAAACCCGTGCTTTTGGATGATGGCATTGGCGATGTAAAGCCCAAGACCAAGGCCATTGCTCGCCCCTTCTTGGTCACGGTTGAAGGCGCGCGAAAAATCCAGCCGCTCTTTAGGCAGGGGTTCGCCCACGCTTGTAAAACAAACCTCGCGCTTGCTCAGGGTGATTTCCACGCCATCTTGCGTGTAGCGCAAGGCATTGTCAATCAAGTTTTTCATGGCCGTAGCAAAAAGCTCAAAATCCACCCGCACAAGCCCTGCTACTGACCTTCCCATGATGCGCACCCGCGACGTTTCCCCCATGAGCAAATCCATCGCATGGTCCAAAACATCCACAAGGCGGTATTCTTCAAGTTGAAAATACCACTCGTTGGAGGTGAGTTTTTCTACTTTTACGCTCTCTTCTAACAAACTTTCCAAGCGCACGAAAACCCGCGAGAGCGAGGTTCTTTGCGACACTTTTTCTACTTGTTCGGAGAGGATTTTCCCTTTCATGATGGGAGTTTTAAGCTCATGCAAAATGTTGCGCAAAAAAAGCGTGCGGGCTTCTTTGAGGTGGTGTATCTTTTCCATGGTGATGTTAAACTCATGGGCAATCTCACCAAGTTCATCATGCCCCTCTAGGGCAATAGGGCTTGACGCGGGACTTTCCCTGAAGGCTTTGATAGCGTTTTTTAGGTTTTGAAGGCGTAAAAGTTTGCGCAAAACCACGGCAAAAAACACCAACAGTAACCCGTTGATAAGAATGCCAAGCACAAACACATGGTGTGCCGCGTCGTCTTTGGTGTCTTCTAGGACAAACAACGTATGGGGCGGAAGCGGTGGAAAATGCGCCTCATTGGGAGTAAAAGGCGGAGGTGGAGGCGGTGGATTTGGCACAAAATAAAGGGTCTCATCAAAACGCACAAGGGTGAAAAAATGGTCTTCAAAAAGGGTCACCCCTTTTTCCAAAAGCAAAGATTTTGGCAGCTCGCTGATGCTTACATGTAACGCTTCTAAATGCTGCGCTATTTCCCCTTGTGGTGTGTCGTGCAGGAGTTTTATGGCCAACATAAACCGCTGAAAAGCAAAGGTTTGGCGTTCGCTGATTTGGCGTTTGTATTCTAAGGTGAGTGCGAGGTTAATGAGGCCGAGTGTAAACGCAAAAAAAAGCGAAACAAGGGCGGTGATGGAAAGGTTACGCATTGAGAAACTTGTACCCAACCCCACGCACAGAAAGGATGAAGCGGGGGTCTCTGGGATTGTCTCCTATCTTTTGGCGAATACGCCCGACGATGACATCGATGCTTTTGAGGCTACTTTCGTATTTGATAGCAGCGATGTTGAGCAAGATTTCTTCGCGGGAGATGACGCAGCCTTCTTTTTTGAGCATGTACGCCACGATGTCGTACTCCGCATGGGTGAGTTTAAGGGCTTTGCCAGATTTTAAGATGAGGTGTTTTTCGTGGTCAATGTAAAAAGGTACCGCCGACTCCACAGCGCCATTGCCGCGACGCAAAATCGCCCGCAGGCGAAAGGCGAGTTCTCTGGGGTTGTAAGGTTTGGGTAAAAAATCATCCGCGCCCCGCTCAAAGCCCATGATTTTGTCATTCATGTCACTGCGCGCTGAAGAGATGATGATGGGAAGCTCAGGGATAGACTCACGCACCACGCGGCAAATTTCAAGGCCGTCGATTTGGGGCAAAGAGAGGTCAAGTACCAGCGCATCAAACCGCTCATCTTGCAAGGCAGTAAGCCCCTCTAGGGGCGAGTAGGCCAGCTTTGCTTCGATGCCTTCGGTGTGTAACGCCGCACCCAAAAGTTGTGCAAGCTCGCTGTCGTCTTCAATGATGAGTATGCGTATCATGGGGGAGATTATAGCCAAGACCGAGTAAACCAAAAGTAACAAACCACGCATCGGGGTATGCGTGGTTTGCGCGTGCTAGGCACTAAGGTTAAGAGCAGATTCGGCAGTAAGACTAGAAGTAGAATAAGAAGCAATGATGTTGGCCATCAAAAGTTGCATCAAATCTTTAGGTTCTGAGGCCTCTTTGGCTTCTTTGAGGGAAGCTTGGTAAGCCATGGCTTCAGCAGCAGTGACGGTTCCATCTTCGTTAGTATCGGCTGCTTCAGCAACAGAAGAGTTGGATGCGCTTGCTTGCAATGTGCCAACTTCGTCCTCTTCTTCCTCATCCTCTTCACTACCCGAAGGCGGTGGCGGTGGAGGTGGCGCTGCACTTACGGTTCCAGCCGAAGCACTTGCTTCAAGACCACTGAGCAATTCTTCAAAGCTTAGTGAGCCGTCTTCGTCCGTATCCATGGCGGTAAAGGCTTCTTCAAGCGCTTTTTCGTCACTGATATTTGAGAGTTCTAGCGCCGCTTGGCTGAACTCCACCCTGTCAATTCCTCCACTCTCGTCCGAGTCGACGGTCTTAAACAAGGCATCGGCTAACTCTTCGCGGGAAGCTTTGGCTGTCGCACCCGTGTAATAACTCGGGTAGGCAACGCTTCCATACAAAGAGTAGGTGTCCACATTCATCTTCTCCTCCTGTATTGGATTTGGGAATTTTCCCATAAACCATGCTAACACCAAAGGAGTAAACGGTGGGTAACATTTGAAGTAGATTAATACTTAATTTTTAACTTCCTTATTCGCTTTCTACAATGTGGCGAATACGAAGGCTAAACAAATATGCCTGTATTTATGATTTTGTATTCATGAGTTGCAGGTTTGGCTCAGTGTATTGATCGTAAAAATTAAATTTTATGGTGTTGAGATTGAGGACGTGCATGAGTTGAAATAAAAAGACTGCTGTAAAAGAACCCCTGTCTAGTTTTTTGCGAATAGATCCTTCTGTTGTATCCGTGTATCCATGGGCTTTAAAAAGCTGTTCTAGCTTCGCCATATCAATTTCTCTCTTTTTAATCTCCGCTTTTATTTGCGTGCTTACAAATTTTTCCCAATCAAATTCTGTGTGCATGTTACCTCTTTTTTTGCATTATAAAGGACATATATGTACCAAATGACCTATAAATGTCTTGACATTGTAACATAAAAAGGTCTATAATTGTGGATGAAAAAATAATAAGGAGTTGGAGATGGATAATATGGCCAGTAGGGTAACGCGCATTATTAAGGGGAACATCAATGCACTCATTGACGCAGCAGAGGGCAGTAATCCTGCCATCATAGCCAAGCAAACCATCCGCGAAATCGAAAGTGTTGCGAGTGAGAACAAGCTAGAGCTTGGAAAACTTGACCTTCAAAAAAGAAACCTTCAAGAAAAATTGATGCATCTTCAAAGTGAGCACGCAGAACTTTTGGGCCAAATCAAAGCAGCACTGCACGAAGAGAGAGAAGATTTGGCGCAAGCGGGAATTGAAGAACAAATGAGCATCGAATCAGCAATTGAAACCTTAAAAACCAACATCACCAAAACAGAGGCAGAGCTTCAAAAGTATGAGGGATTTTTAAGTGCTTTAAAAACAAAAAAAAGTGAAATTGAAAAAGAATTGGAGCAATTCAAAAAGGTTGGAAGTGCATCCATGCTACTTGCCTCTAAAGAGCAACTAAGCGACGCAGAAACAGCCTTCCACCGCGTCATGGGCGCCGATGGGGTCTTTCGGGCCAAAGAGGACAGTGCCCAAAAAAACAAGCTCACCGAGCTTGAAAATCTTACCAAAGATACTGCTGTACGAAAACGATTAGAAGCCATTAAAGCCACACTGCATGAGTAGTGTCCTTTTTGACCCTGCATTGATGCCCTTTAGTGTAGCTCTTGGCCTAATGTTTTTAATAGCCCTACTGGAGGGAGTTGGTCTTTTACTCGGTGCGGGGTTATCAAATGTATTTGACGCATTTTTGCCAAATTTTGATTTTGACCTAGATGCGTCCCCGAATGCATTAAGCCAAATCTTGGGTTGGATGAACGTTGGAAAGGTGCCGCTTCTTGTAATTATTATTACAATCTTGGTCTTGTTTGGTCTTGGCGGTTTTGCGGTCCAGTACATTATGTTTGCGGTGAGCGGAAGTTATCTCTCGCCACTTTTGGCTGTTCCATTAGTACTTGCAGGGTCTTTGCCCCTTGTGAAAAAAACAACACACCTCATGGGTAAAATTTTACCCTCAGATGAGAGTTCCGCATTGCGACTTGAAGATTTTATTGGCGGAGTTGCTGTTATTACGCTTGGGACTGCCAAAAAAGGTGCTCCCGCAGAAGCACGTTATGTGGATCGCTACGGACAACACCACCACTTTATGGTAGAGCCAGAAAAAGATAAAGTGTTCTATCAAGGCGATTCTGTTATGTTGAGTAAACAGACAAAATTTGGATTTTACGTCGTAGATGTTACGAATGAATACTTAAAATAAGGGGAGAAAATGGGATTGAATACTCACATTGATTTTGCAACTTTAGTGATTATAACCATACTTGTGGCGTTGATTGCTGTTGGTTTGGTGGTCGCAAGGCTTTACAGGCGTTCCACAAAAGAAATGGCCTTTGTGCGTACAGGTTTGGGGGGAGAAAAAGTAATCTTAAACGGTGGTGCGATAGTTTTACCTGTTTTTCATGAGATTACATCGGTCAATATGCGTACGTTGCGCCTAGAAGTTGCACGTAAAAATGATCAAGCCCTCATTACTGGTGATAGAATGCGTGTTGATGTGCAAGCGGAGTTTTACGTGAGGGTTAAGCCTGAGGCAAATTCTATTGCGCAAGCGGCGCAAGCACTTGGCTCACGGACACTTTACCCCGACGAGCTTAAAGCACTGATTGAAGGTAAATTTGTAGACGCATTACGCTCTGTGGCTGCTGAAATGCAGATGACGGAATTGCACGAAAAACGAGCTGATTTTGTACAAAAAGTTCAAACCGTGGTTGCTGAGGATTTATTTAAAAATGGCTTAGAGCTTGAAACGGTCTCTTTGACAGGTCTTGACCAAACAAGCAAAGAACATTTTAATCCTGACAATGCCTTTGACGCAGAGGGTTTGCTTCGCCTGACTGAAGAGATTGAAGAACGAAGAAAAAAACGCAACGATATCGAGCGAGATACGGAGTTGCAAATCCAACAAAAAAACTTGCAAACGACTAAAGAATCCCTTAATATCAAAAAAGATGAAGAGTATGCTTCGTTGGAACAAGTTAGAGAGATTCAAACCAAAAGGGCAGAACAAGAAGCAGATATTGAAGTCAAGCGCGCGTTACAAAAACAATTGGCAGAAGAGGCAAAGATAGAAGCGGATAAAAAAATCGAACAAACACGGATTTTAAGCGAACAAGAAATTGGGCAACGCAAAATCCAAAGGGATAAAATAGTCGAACTTGAAGCCCAGCTCAAGCAGATTGAAATCAACAACAGATCCAAAGAAGAGTCTGTGGCACGTGGTGAAGCGGACAAGGCTAGGGCTATTGCTATCAAAGAAGAAGAGGGAATCAAAACGGTTCGAGAAGTTGAAATGGCTGAACGTAAAAAACGTGTTGAAATCATCGATGCACAAAGAGAAGCAGAAAAAGAGGCAACGGAGCTTAAGGTTGGCGCGGAAGCCGAGAAACTAGCAGCGCAAGATAGGGCAGAAGCCATCACAACCGCCGCAAAAGCAGAAGCAGAAGCACTCAAGATTAAAGCTGAGGCAAAAGAAAAAGATTACAGCGTTGAAGCCAAGGGCAAGCGTGAACTCAACGAGGCGGCAAACCAACTCTCTTCAGAGCAAATTGCTGCAAAATTACAAATGGAGCTTTTTAGGGTTCTTCCAAGTATCATTGCCGAGAGCGTAAAACCCATGCAAAACATTGAAAGCATCAAAATCATGGACACGGGCAACGGAGGTAATTTTGCAAGCGTCGTAGGTGGGCAAGGTAGTACTGAAGGTGGTGCGGGAGACATCACTGCACAAATCATCCAAAGCCTTTTAAAATACAGAGCCCAAGCACCTATTGTGGACTATATGCTCTCTAGCGTTGGTCTTAAAGACGGAGTGGGCGACATTTCCTCTTTAATGGAAAAAATCGATAACATCAAGGGCGAAGGAAAGCAAACCGAAGCTAATCAGGTCGCCATTAGCTAAACGCCACTGAAACATACCCCACAACGCTGTTTTCATCCCCGTTGCGCTCAAAACTGGTGCGGTACTCTAGCACGTTGGGCGAGAGCGGGAATGATACGGCGACGTCTACAAGGGCTTTAACCCCAATAATCCCACACGCTTCGCACCCCTCTAACGTCTTTACATGTAAGGCTTTGATGGCCTCAATGCACGCACTGTCTTTTTCTTTAGCCTCAGCAAGCGGGTAAAAATGGCTCAAATCCGTGCTGATGACCACCAAGGTTTCTGGCGCGTCAAGGCAGGTGCGCACAAGCTTGGCGAGGGCCTCATGGGAAAGGGCGCCATAGACGATTTCCACGACACTGGCTTTTGGGAAAAAGCACTTGAGTAACGGCATTTGCACTTCAGTGGAGTGTTCGTGATGGGCTGAGGGTAAAAACCCAAGCCAGTCGAATTGTTTGCGCAACAAAGCGCAAAAATTCGTGTCGATGGCAAGGGCGCCGCAAGGGGTGGGAAAGTGGGCGTATTGGGCCACCGACGCACCATTTAAGCGTACGCGGTGGCTTGGGCCGATGACCACCACACGCTTGGGCGTGGCGCAAGAAGCGTAGGCTAACGACGCGGTAATCCCACTGTAAATGTACCCCGCATGAGGCACGATGAGCGCGCGAGGCGAGGAGGCAAGAACAGGGGCGCGGTCTTTGGCGTAGGCGACCAAACCCGCGATCTCTTCGCACGCTTCGGGGTAAAACATTCCCGCAACGGCTAAGGGGCGTGAACTCATGAAAAAACTCCTTCTAAGGGGCGGTTACATGTAAGGCATTTTCCCTCTTTGAGTCCCACAACACGGCTTTTAAAACCGTCTCGCTCGATGAGTAAAGTCCTACATGTAAGGCAGTGGGTGGGGTTGTCTAGCCCCACGTTACCAAGGTAAATGGTTGCCAAGCCTTCTTCTTGCCCGATGGCCTTGGCACGAAGCAGACTTTGGGGCGAGGTGGGCGGTAAGTTGGTTTGTTTGTAGGTCGGGTGAAACGCGCTCACGTGCCACGGGGTGGTCGTGCCAAGCTGGGTGGCGATGAACCGCGCAAGGGCACGCACCTCCGCCTCGCTGTCGTTTTGAGAAGGGATGAGCAAGGTGGTCACTTCTGTCCAAATCCCAAGGTCTTTAAGGCCGATGAGGTTGTCGCACACTACCTCAAGTTTTCCGCCAAGGCGTTTGTAGGTGGTGGGGTTGAAGGCTTTAAGGTCGATGTTGGCCGCGTCTATAAAAGAGGGCAGGGCGCGCAGGGTTTCTTGGGAGAAAAAACCGTTACTCACCCAAATGTTTTTAAGCCCCACATCCCTAGCACGCACGCCGATGTCTTTGGCATAGGGAAAAAAAATGGTGGGTTCGTTGTAGGTGTAGCTGATGGACGCGCAGCCTTTTTCTTGGGCGAGGGCGACGATGGCCTCGGGAGAGAGGGTGCGCGCGAATATTTTGGGGACGTATTGGGAGAGTTGCCAGTTTTGGCAAAAATCGCACACGAAGTTACACCCTGCGGTGCCCAGAGAAAGGGTCAAGGAGCCAGGCAAAAAATGGTAAAGAGGTTTTTTCTCCACAGGGTCAACATGCAAGGCTTCAGGATGGCCATACACGAGGGTGACTAGGGCGTTTTGAAGGTTTTGATTGACCCCACAACGCCCTATCTGGCCCTCTTTGAGGCGGCAGTGGTGGGCGCAATAAGGACAGGTAATCATCGGATTTTCTGGGCGCGGTAGCGGTAGATGTCAGGATGCGAAGCAAGGCAGTTGGCCCCAAGACCTGCTTTTTGGCACAGGTGGCTAAAAAATTGCTCAAAGTGTGGCAATTGCTCCCAAACTTGGGGCAAGAAGGTTGCGCGCCGATGCCCAAGCTGTAAGATGATGCCATCTTCTCCTGGGACGACTTGGGCTTTAAGGTCGGCGATGTCGTGGTAAGTGAGTTTTTGTGGCGCACTGAGTAGGGAGATTTCAAGTAAGGTGTTCTCAAACTCTTCAGGGCTCAAAGGGTAAAACCGCGGGTCTTCAAAAGCCGCCGCCTTGGCATTGGCGATGAGGTCATCTGCTAAAGGACGGTACGCTTCAAGGGTTCCGATACAACCTCGAAGTTCTCCGTTTAGGGTAAGCGTGACAAAGGTAGCTTGGGGTGCTAAGAGCTCAGGATATTGCGCTTTTAACGCCTGTACATCAAGGGAAAAAGAGGGGTCAAAAACCTCCTTGATGGCACCGCGGGCAAGCGCAAGAAGTGTCGTGTGCATGAAAACCTCCCTTTTAGACCGTCGTGGTATAATCTTACCAAAAATAAGGAAAAAGCATGGACGGAACCCGTAGAAGCGAGATTCGCGCAGGCCTTCGCGTGGCTATTGTGCTCAAAGAACACCAGCGCACAGGAACACTTACCGAGGGTGTGGTGCAAAGCCTTTTGACCAACTCCCCCACCCATCCCCATGGCATCAAAGTGCGTTTGGTGGGTGGCGCTGTGGGGCGCGTAAAAAAGATTTTGGCCTAAAACATGGCTAAAATCGAAGCCGTAGGGGCAGTGCTTTACGACGAAGCAGGTAAGGTGCTCTTGGCAAAACGCCCCAAAGGCAAAGCCTTGGCTGATAAATGGGAGTTTCCTGGGGGCAAGATAGAGCTAGGTGAAACCCTAGAAGCCTGTGTCGTACGCGAAATCATGGAAGAGTTGGGTGCGCGCATCACGCCGCAGGTCTATTTGGGAAAACAGGTGTGGCCTTACGACCACGGCGAAGTGACCTTGCATTTGTACGCTTGTACGCTCAACACGGGTGAAAGTCTGCAACTTTTAGAGCACCAAGCCCTAGCGTGGGTGGAGCTTGAAGAAGTGCTTGGGATGGACACACCCGCCATCGTTGCGCCCTTTTTCGAGACCATCAAAGAGGTGATTTTGAGCCTTACATGTAAGACCCAATAGCCTCTAAAAACGCTTCTCCGTAGGCTTCGTATTTTTTCTCTCCCACGCCGCCTACTTCGAGTAACTCTTCTTTGGTTTGGGGTCTTGCTTCGGCCATGGCGTGCAAGGTTTTGTCGCTAAAAACAAGGTACGCAGGGATGCCTTTTTGTGTGGCAATGCCTGTGCGGGTTTGGCGCAAATGTTCAAACAGCCCTTCTCTTACATGTAAAGGTTTGGTGCGTTCTTTTTTAGGCGGCGTGAGGCGGTGTGCAGCGATGCTTAAAGTGGTCTCGCCCTTTAAAAGGCGTGCGCCCTCGTGGGTTAAAAAGAGTTCAAAATGTTCTCCAAGCCCCAACGTTTCCATCTCTAACAAACGGTCAACAATACTTAACCACTCTTTTTTGCTGTGTTCTTTCCCAATGCCAAACACACTGAGGGTGTCGTGGCCGTTTTGAGTGATTTTTTGGGTGCCACTGCCGCGCAAGATGTCGATGAGGTAGCCTTTGCCAAAGCGTTGGTGGGTGCGAATGATGGTCGAGAGAAATTGACGGGCTTGAGTGGTGATGTCGCGCTCTTCTACGGGTCCTGCCTTGCAGTTGTCGCACGCCTCGCCGCAAGGGTCAATGGTGTCGGAAAAATACCGCGCGATGCTTTGATGGCGACAGGTTTGTGCCGAGGCAAACCGCACCATGGCGTTGAGTTTTTGGTGCAAGAGCTGTTGGTGTGCCGTGTCTTGAACCTCCCCGATGCGCATGCGCGCCAAGAGGGCATCTTCTGCGCCATAGAGCAACAGCGCTTCGGCCCTTTCACCGTCTCTTCCCGCGCGTCCGATTTCTTGGTAGTAGTTTTCGAGGGTTTTGGGCAAGCTCATGTGTACCACAAAACGGATGTTACTCTTGTCGATACCCATCCCAAACGCGATGGTTGCTACCGTGATGTTTACGCGCTCAAAGACAAAATCTTCAAAGGCGCTCTCTCTGTCTTCTTTACTCATGCCTGCGTGGTAACACCCTGCGCGAAAGTCTTTGGCGCGCAGCTGGGCCGCGAGGGATTCACTTTGTTTGCGGCTTGAAACATAGATGATGCCACTCTCATGGGCGCGGGGTGCTAAAAAGGCCAAAAGAGCGTCGGTGCCTTTTTGGAGGCGGGGCTGGACGCTGATAAAAAGATTGGAGCGAAAGAGGTCGCCTTTGAGCACAAGGGGGTTGTGTAAGCGCAGTTGTCCTAGGATGTCTCGCTGGACCTCAGGGGTCGCCGTGGCGGTAAATGCGGCGATGGGAACGGTGGGAAATTGGGCTTTGAGCAAGGAGAGCGCGCGGTAATCTTCGCGAAATTCGTGTCCCCATTCGCTAATGCAGTGTGCCTCGTCGATGACAAAAAAGTTGATGAGAATGGAGGAGAGGACGTGTTGCATAAACGTGGTGTTGAGGCGTTCTGGCGAAAGGTAGACAAAAGAGAGCTCGCGCTTACGCATGGCGGCAATGGTGATGGCGTTTTCCTCGGCGTTTTGAGCGGAACTTAACATGGCTGCTTTTAGGCCGTTGGCGCGAAGGGCGCGCACTTGGTCTTGCATGAGGGCGATGAGGGGCGAGATGATGAGCGTCACACCCTCCATGAGAAGGCTAGGGAGCTGAAAGGCGAGAGATTTCCCCCCGCCCGTGGGCAGCACCATAAGCACATCCCGTTTGGCCAAGATGGCCTCAATGGCTTCGCGTTGCTTGGGCCTAAAGTGGCGGTGCCCAAATTCTTCTAAGAGCAGGGAGTCGATGGTATGGGTCATTTTTGATGGATGAGAATATCATCCTCGCACACTTCCAAAAGATCAAAGGCTAAGAAACTAAAATTGCCCGTGGTGTGCACGGCGATGAGGTCAGCTTTTAGGGTGTCGGCAAGTTCGACAAACGTCGCGGGGCTCACGCTTTCGTTGCGCACCATGCAACGCATGTTGGGGTAAGTGTCACTGAGGTGCTTGAAAAAGAGTTTTGCTCTGTCTTCTTCTTCGTTTTCAAATCCCATTTTAAAGGTTTCTGCTTCGTTTTGGTTAAAGCCGTACAAGCTAAGGCGGTTTTCAAAAGGAACGGTATACATGTAAACCACGCTAAAGTGTGCTTTGGGAAACAGTGCGACCATGTGTGCGATGTGCTCTTTGGATTCACCGCTTAAATCTGAGGGGATGAGTACATGGGTGTAAGGCACAGGCGTGTAGGATTTGAGCAATAAAGTTGGGACCCCCGCGGTTTTGACGATGGATTTGACATGAGAGCCTAGAAAAAATGTCTCCAACGCTCCTTTTTCGCCATTTTGCCCCATGACCACGAGGGTTACATTAAGCGCGGCAATGTGCTCTTTTAAAACGGTGTTAAAGGAGCCTAACGCACACACAAAGTGTTCTTTGGGGAAATGGGGAAATGCCAAAAGCAGTTGCCCGAGTAAGCTTTTTGCAATGGCTTCCATGTTGGCTTTGCCAGAAAAGAAAGAAGTTTCTACGATATGAAGCACGTACACAGGTTTGCCACCAGCCAAAGCAAGGGCGTGAGGTAGGGCTTCAAAACTTTTGGGTGAAAAGTCCATCAATACTAAGACAGAAGGGGATTTCATGGGGAACTCCTTGGGCTATAACCTTAGCGATTTGGCTCTAAAAGAGCGCTTAAAATGGCGGTAAAAAATTAAAAAGAAGATTCGGAGAGGTTGGATTTGATGGTTTCAAATTGGTGGATGTGCGTGAGGAAGAGTTCGGATAAAGCAGGGTCAAAGCCGCGCCCTTGTTCCTCGTGAAAAAGCTCTTGAATCTGTGCCAAAGACCAGGCTTTTTTGTACACACGGTCGTGCCCTAGTGCGTCGTACACGTCTGCGATAGCCGTAATGCGTCCAAAAATGTGGATTTCCTCACCCTTAAGGCCGCGCGGGTAGCCTTTGCCATCCCAGCGTTCGTGGTGTTCATGGGCGATGATGGCGGCCGCTTGGAGGATTTCACGCTTGGAATGTTTGAGCATTTCGTACCCTAGTGTTGGGTGGGTTTTGATAATCTCCCACTCTTCATCCTCTAGCGGACCAGGTTTAAGTAGTACAGAATCTGGAATGCCAACTTTGCCGATGTCGTGCATGGGACTGGCTTCTCTGAGCAGTTGCGCTTGTTTTTCATCGAGCCCATAAAGCTTGGCAAGGACGTAAGAATAATGGGCTACACGCTTTACATGTAAGCCTGTTTCTTTGCTGCGTTTTTCGCCGATAGCGCCCATGGTGTAGAGAATCTCTCTTTGGGTTTGGACGATTTCATCGACACTTTCTTGAAGGCGCGTTTCTAAGTCTTGGCGGTACATTTCTAACTCGGTAACATCGTGGCGGATGGCAATGAACTCTTCGATTTCTCCGTGTTCGTTAAGGATGGGGTTGATGAGGCTTTTGACGTAATAAGCCGTGCCGTCTTTTTTGCGGTTTTTGACCACGCCACCCCACGGACGTTTGGAGGTGATGGTCTGCCACATTTCTTCAAAGGCGAGGGCGGGCATGTCGGGATGGCGGATGATGTTGTGGGGTTTTCCCAGAAGTTCTTGGGCGCTGTATTGACTGATGGCGCAAAAGGCATCGTTGACGTAGGTGATGGTGCCCTCTGGATCGGTCTTGGAGACGATGGCGCTTCGGTCGATAGCTTCTTTGTATTCGCGCAATAACCCTTCGTGGCGTTTTGAATTTTTGATGAAGCCCAGTTTGCTGATGATTTTCTTGAATTTAAAGAAGAATTGGTCAGGATAAATGGAATAGGGTTTCATCGTTACTCTTTATAAACTAAAGTGTAGAAGGCTAAGGTGAAAGTGTAGCACGAATGACGTTAAAAATAAAGATAATATGACATTATTGTTTCAGATATTTTTTTAAGATTGATTTTATCTTCCCTTTTTGTGTCTACAATCTGCTGTGAACTGTAGTTATGATTACGATTTTCTTTATCCTCAAACGCCCTATTGATGGGCAGTTATCTGAGTCAAATGTTAAATTTTTAGAGTGTTAAGAGTGCTTAAAGTTTGCCTGTGTTAACATTCCGTTTAAGTAATGATACTGATTATCATGCCCCCCAAGGATGTTTATGGAACTGTTAAAAGACTACGTTGAATGGGCTGTTTTAGCCTTGTTGCTCCTCATGAGCTTTGTGTCGCTAAGTTTTGCCATCGAGCGGTTTTTTTACTACCGAAAAGTTGACCTGCGCCAGTTTAAGACGAAAAATGAGGCTGAGACCCAGCTTACCAACAACCTCGCTGCACTTTCCATTATTGGTTCAAATGCACCTTATGTGGGACTTTTGGGAACAGTTGGCGGGATTATGATTGTGTTTTATGACATGGGAACCCAATCTTCGGTTGATCCTGGCGTCATTGTCGTGGGCCTTTCGATGGCGTTAAAAGTCACTGCGGTGGGCTTGCTTGTGGCTATTCCAACCACGATGGTTTACAACATGTATTTGCGCAAAGCCGATACCTTGGTGGGGAAATGGGAAGATGAGGTCGCTTAAACGTCAAGACTCGATGAACGTTATTCCGTTCATCGATGTGTTGTTGGTGTTGTTGGCGATTGTCTTTGTGATTTCAAATTTTATTGCTCTTGGAAAGATTGACATTAACCTTCCTCAAGCGTCTGCTATGGAAGAGATTGAACATGTGAAGCGCACTATTACGATTAATGAACAAAAAGAGTTTTTCTTGGACGATGTGCCTATTTCTCGCGAAGAACTTATGGTTAAGATAGAGGCGTTTTCAAAAGAGGATGTGGTGACTATTATGTCTGACAAACTGGCGTATTATGAAGATTTTATTTACGTCATCGACATCTTAAAACAAAACAGTATTGATAAGATTTCTATGGTGGTCAAAAAGTGAAAAAGCACACGGACGGACCCAAAAAAATCGAATCAAAGGAAATCTTTGGCGAGCATTGCGTGGTAAAGATTGCCCACGAGGGCAATGTGTATGTACTGCGCATCACTAAAGACAACAAGCTGATTTTGACAAAGTAAGAAAGGAAGAGGAGATGACAAAGCGACTTGAACGAAGAAGTTTTATGGCATCGTTTGCGTTGCATGGGGCAGTATTTTTGGGGTATCTTGTGCTGATACAAACCCACCATATTCATGCCAACACTTCTGCTCCACAGACCATTAGCATGCAAATTAGTATGGTGGAGTATACAGAACCTGCTCCTATCGTGCATGAGTTTATCCCGCCTCCGCCTCCACCACCTCCAAAAGAAATCATCAAGCCCGTTGAGCCTCCCAAGCCCATCGTCAAAAAAGAGATTCCAAAACCCGTAGTAAAGCCTAAGCCAAAGCCCGTGGTCAAGGAAGCGCCGGTGATTCCTATGGAACCAGAAGTCGTGGAAGCGGCGCCACAATATGAAGCGGTAAAAGAGACATCAACTGAGGTTTTTAAAGAGGCCTCTCCCGCTCCAGCAGGTCCTCCTCTTGCCTCGTTGGCTTCCCCTGATGCTCCTTTGGTAGCAAGTTCGGCACAGCAGTTTGTTCAGACGAATTTCACCATCATCCGCGACATGGTACTGCGCAATTTGGTTTACCCAAACATCGCGCGTCGCATGGGGCAAACGGGAGTGGTGGAGATGACCTTGGTGATTGACAAGCAAGGCCACTTATTGGAATATTTTGTTTCCAAAAGCTCTGATTCAAGCGTGCTTGATAGTGCTGCTATGCGCGCAGTGGAGCGGGTGGCTAAGGCCAGTTTTCCCAAGCCAAAGACAACATCGACCATCATTCTCCCTATCGGTTTCCGACTGAATTAACCTTTTCTTCTTCTTGCGTCCAAAGACGGTATTTGCCCAGTCTTTGGACGCTTTGGCTCCTGTTGAAGCCTTTAGCGCACACCCTCTCTTCTCACTTTAAAAGCCATCCTTTGTTTCTGGCGACTAAACAGTTAAATTTTTGCTATTTAAGCACCAAAAAAGTTTTACTCGGTTATTATTCCGATAATAGTTATTAGAATAACTATTGAAATAGTAGCCAGCCATCACAACCCGTGTAGCCAGCCAAAGTGCAACAAAAGGAGAAAATATGCGTAAGCGAGTATTGCTTAGTGTTGGTGCGGCGGCGTTGTTAACCCTTCCCCCCGTGCTAAATGCAGATGCTTTTGTAACGTTGGAGACCATTATGCTCTCTGAGGAAGCGTTAACGGGCATCGGGGATGCGGCGGTGATTCAAAAAGAAGCACTCGAACGCACCCAAGCTAAAGAGATGAAAGATGTTTTTGCGGGTGAGCCTACCGTGAGTGTGGGTGGCGGGGCGCGCAATGCCCAGCGTATTTATTTGCGCGGGATTGAAGGGACGAACCTCAACATCACCATTGATGGAGCAAAGCAAGGGGGAAGCTTGTTTCAACACGGAGGCGATGCGGGTGGGATTGACCCGTATTTGCTAAAGCGGGTTGAAGTTTCGACCATTGCAGGTGCCGACCAAGGCAGTGGGGCGTTGGGGGGAAGTATCGCCTTTGAAACCGTAGATGCGCAGGATTTGCTCGAAAAAGGCAAAGAATTCGGCGCGGCATTGCGGGGTGGGTATTATGGTGCTTCCAAGGGAAAAAGTGGCGGGTTGAGCGTATTTGGAAAGCTAAACCCTTACGCAGGAATCTTACTGGATGTTTCGGGTGTTGACCAAAAAGACTACCGCACAGGTAGTGGAAACGACGCACCCAATACGGCCACAAAAGATGAGAACTACTTTTTAAAGTTTAGCTTTTTAGACTACAACGACCACAGCCTTAAACTCTCCGCTACCCGCAACCAAAACAAGGGAGATTACGTGTGGGCTGGAGCTACGGGTTCGGATGGAGGGGTGCCAAGCGCCACGCAAGATACGAGCAAGATCGAAAGCACACGCAAGACGTACACTTTTGATTACCGCTACAACCCCGCCACGCCATGGGTGGATCTTAAGACAAACCTTTACATCAATGAACGCATTTTGTACAACAAAACCAGTGACACAGAAGTAACCAGTAAAAACACAGGCGGCAATATCAAAAACGTCATGGCCTTTGAAACAGGCCCCTTGGCACACCTTTTTACGGTGGGCGGGGACTACAATGTCGAGGATGGTATCACAAAAAATGCCACCACCAACACGTCAAAAACCTTAGGCCTGTTTGCGCAAGGCAACACCAACATGGGACCAGTGATGGTGAACTACGGGGTGCGGTTTGATGATTACAGTGCAGGGTATGGGCCGCGCACGTTTAAGGGAAATGAATTTTCTCCCAATGCAGGCATTGAAGTGCAGGTGGTGGAGGGCTTAAGCGTGTTTACCAACTACAGTGAGTCTATTAAGATAGGTAGCATCATTCCCATCCAGTGGCTTTCCAATGTTGACAGCGGTACAACCTTTAACGGGTCAACCAATGGCACCATTAAGCCTGAAACCTCCAAACAAGTCGAAGGCGGGGTGAAGTACACCACCCGAGGTGTTTTTGCCCAAGAAGATAGCCTGAGCCTTGGCTTTAGTGTGTTTCGTACCACGATTTCTGACCTTGTAGAGCGCGTTGGTGGGGGTGGTGGGCCCGTGACGGCTATCATCAACAACCCGCTTGATGTGATTTCCAAAGGCTATGAAATCAAAGCCGTTTGGGAAAAAGAGGCGATAAGGACTTCGTTGGGATTCTTACATGTAAACACCGAAGATGAAAACGGTAACGCCATCATGAACACGCGCCGCAAGGCGGGTTCTATGGGCGACACGCTCGTGTGGGACACTTCGTGGAGCCCGACAAAAGTGTGGAGATTTGGCTACACGCTAACCTCCGTGAGCAAGTTTGATGATGTGGCTGCGGGCGAGGTTGTGCGGCCAAGTTACGTGTTGCACGATGTGCAAGTGCAGTACATGCCCCCAGCCATCAAAGGGCTAACGCTAAGCCTTGGGGTTAATAACCTTTTTGACAAAACGTACGTGGAACACACCTCTTTAGAGGGCGGGGATGATTCGTTGCGTGAGGAAGCGGGACGAGATATCCGCGCTTCGTTTAGATATACATTTTAACTAAAGGAAAAAGATGAAAAAAGTTATTATCGCGTTGGCGGTTTGTGTAGGGGTGGCGTTGCCAGCATTGGCACACCAGTTGTGGTTGGAGCGTGATGGGGATGTGGTGAAGGAGTACTTTGGGCATTGGCCAAACTTTAAGGAAAACAGCGATGGCAAGCGCCTAGAAGCCATCAAAGGCACCGTGGTGGTGCCAAAGGGAGTGCACAGCAAGACCGAGCGTCAGTTTGACCACAATGTCTTACATGTAAGCAAAGCGGGCGATATTGGTGTGGTGGAAGCCATGGAACCGCGCAAAGGAAAATTGGTGGAGTTTATCGTGCGCACCATCTTCTTGGCGCGCCACGGGCGTAGTGAGAGTGTTAATTTACTCGCCCTTGACCTTGTACCAACAGCGCCTAACGCCAACACGTTTATCCTGATGCTAGAGGGCGAACCCTTGCCCGCAACGCCCATAAAAGTCACTTCACCCACTTCGTGGAGCAAAACCTTCCGCAGTGATTTGGAAGGAAAAGTGACCATCGAGAGCCCGTGGAAGGGTGATTATGTGGCAGAAGTTAACTACACCGACAAAACCAAAGGCGAGGTTGAGGGAAAGCCTTATGAGCACACTAACTACATCATGACGCTATTTTTTAATGTCAAAGAAGGCGCCCCATTGCCTGATGTTTCACAATAATGGCGTTTCTTCCCTTCTAAATATCGCTTTACATGTAAGGAATTTCCTTACATGTAAAGCCCCTGCACTTTGAGTGTGTCAATAAAAATTTGTTATCAGATGATTAAGATACGCGTATTATAATCCATACAATAAAATCTACAAAAAGAGTTAAAATGCTACATCGATTTTGGTTTCAGATACATTGGTTATTGGGTCTTGTTGTGGGCTTTGTGCTTGTAATTGTGAGCTTGAGTGGCGCGGTACTAAGCTATGAAAAAGAGATTTTGTACGCTATGAACAAAAGCACTTATACGGTTGAGGTTCCTCAGGAGGCAAAAAAACTCCCCCTAGACCACCTTTTGGCACAGGTGCAAAAAGAGCTAAAAACAACCATTACCGCGGTTACGCTCTCTAGCAATGCCAACGCTTCTTTGAGTGTCACAGTACCAGGAGAGGGGGCCAATGCTAGGCGTGGGGTAACGCACTACATTAACCCTTACACCGGAGAAATCTTGCCGCAGATTCAAGGTGGGGACTTTTTTATGTTTATGCATGATTTGCACCGTCGGCTGACTTATGGGAGCGTGGGCAAACAGATTGTGGGAGCTTCGTCACTCATGTTGCTTGTGCTTGTTTTTTCAGGCATTTACCTCTACTGGCCGCGCATTCGCCGAAGTTTTGGAAAATCACTCACGTTTAATTTTAAAAGCAAAGGACGGTATTTTCTTTACAGTATGCATTCAGCCCTAGGCATGTGGGTCACGCTTTTGTATGTGCTTGCAGTCTTGACGGGGTTGTATTGGTCGTACGATTGGTACCGTGGGGCGCTACACACCATGACCAACACACCGATGCAAATGGGCCACGGACACAATAAAGGGATGGGTCAAGGCGCTAAAACCGGAGAAAGCCAAGAAGCCACAAGACGGGGTCAAGGCGGTGGTCAAAGCGCCAAAGCGCCAGTAGAAATCTCCTATGGGCCTGTGGCGCAAGCTTGGACACTTTTTGATACCTTTGTGGAGCGCCCTTATGAGAGTGCTTCACTGCGCATCCCTACTTCAGGGAGCACGTACAGTTTTAATTACCTTGACGCTAATCCTGCCCACCCGCGTGCTAGAAATCAACTAAGCCTAAACCTTAGCACCCAACAGCTCCTCTCCCATGAGCGCTACGAAGACAAAGCGTTAAATGAGCGACTGATGAATAGCATGCTTCCTTTGCACAGCGGGGAGTACTTTGGAGAGATTGGGCGAGCACTGATGTTTGTGGCGTGTTTGCTCATGCTATTGTTCTTTGTAACAGGGGTGATGCTCTACATCGAACGCTTCAAACGTGAAGGAAAAAAGAAACGCAGGCAAAACGCCTAAAAGGTTCCATATCCCACAAAAAAAGCAATATTAAGACACGCCGTTTGGATAGCGCCGTTTTGCGAAGGACAGCGTTTGATGTAGGTGTTGATTTTTTTGCCATTTTTGTGGGTTTGTTTTGGAAAGTTGAAATTCATATAACCCAAGATATTTTTCCCGTTGGAGTGGTGTATGAACTCCACCGTCTCATCTCCATCGACGCGCGTTACGATACCAACGTGCGTGATGTTTTTTACGCCAGCGACCTTGCTTTTTGCCTGATGCTGTTCGGTGTTTTCAAAAAAGACCAAATCTCCAACATGGGGCAATCTATCGTTATACGCAACGCCTTTTTTCTGCATCAGATTGTACATCGCACGTGATTTTCGGCCATTATCGAAACTCTCACTGAGTTCCTTGTCATTGTAAAAAGGACGACCTGAGCGGATGTTGATAAGATTGACAAAACCTGAGCAATCACGGCCATCGCGCTTTCCTAGATACATCATCGCATTTTCAACAATGGTTTCACGTATGGAGCGTTCAGGAGTAGGAGGCAAAACTAAGTCCTCTTTATCTTGCTTGGGCAAGAGCTCTTGGACTGGACTCTCGCTCGTGTAAATTTTAGGCTCAAGCCGTGCCTCTTCGACCGCAACAAGAGCGGCTTCCCCTTGGTTGATGGCGCATCCACAGAGCAATAATATCGCCAAACCTAGCGCAAGGTACTTCATCTGTTACTTCCCTAAGTACTAAAATAAGTAGCCACTAAAGGCCGGCTGAAAACAAGGTTTCACTTTCATTTTGTCCCCTAAAAAAACTGTATGATTTTAGTCACTTTTCCTTAAATCTCAAGGACAAAAATGCCCGTTTGAGCACAATGGCTTACATGTAAGCAAAGCTGGTGACATTGCTGTGATTAAAACCGTGAAACCGCAAAGAAGGGTGGTAGCAAAAGTGTGTTATGAAGGCAAAGCCAAAGAAGGGATTAAGGATGCCCTTGGGGTAGATTTACTGCATCATGAGGGAGGATTTTTTCATCAAAGAGTGGAAGCAGATAGATTTTTGCACAATAGCACTACAGCGGCAATTTTAGAAGAACGGTCGCAAGTAAATCCTCTTAATATCCCAAAACTAGCTCTTTTTCTAGAAAAAGTTGATAATTGTACTCAATATAATTAAATGTTAAGTAAACATTAACTACTATTCGAGATTCTTTATCAATTACCTCTTAGCCAGCCAGCGCTTTTTTTCGCCAGTAGCCAGCCAAAAAATCTTACTATTTTAAGGAGTTAGGCCATGGTTCAAAAAAAGCATGCCATTGCAGTAGCGGCAGCCGTTGCTATTTTAGGGAATCCCCTTTTAGCAAGCGAATCAACGGTAAAGTTGTCAGAAGTGACAGTAACGAGTGCGGCAGGATTTGAGCAAAAAATCACCGATGCACCCGCGAGCATTACGGTTATCACCGCGCAAGAACTTGAGGAAAAACGCTATTCCAACCTTGCCCAAGCCCTTGAAGACGTCGAAGGGGTGGATGTTGGTTCAACAGTAGGCAAAACAGGCGGAAGGGACATTCGGATTCGGGGGATGGACAGCAGTTATACGTTGATTCTCATCGACGGAAAAAGACAAAACACGACAAGCAGTACCACGCCAAATGGTTTTGGTGAAACATCCACAAGTTTCATGCCTCCCCTTTCTGCGATTGAGCGCATAGAGGTCATTAAGGGTCCTATGAGTACGCTTTATGGCAGTGACGCGATGGGCGGGGTGATTAACATCATCACCAAAAAAGTCTCCAACGAATGGACAGGCTCTGTTACGCTTGACCAGACGATTCAGTCTGACAGGGATTTTGGCGGAACGCAAAATGGGAGTATCTACTTAAGCGGACCAGTTATTAAAGACTTATTGGGTGTGCAACTTCGCGGAAGTTTGTTGCGTCGAGAGGCTTCTGACCTCGAAGCAAGCGGAGATGCTTCAAACGCTGTAACCATCAGTAAGCGTGGCCCGAGTCCAGTAAAATCCGAAGTTTCTAACGTGGGTGCAAAACTCACATTAACCCCCCATGAAGCTCATGATATTTCCCTTGATGTTGATGTAACAAAGCAAAAATACGACAACAAAGACGGGCAAATAGGGACGCTGGGCGCAACGGGAGGGTACGAAAAAGAACTCCAATTTAACAAAGAACAACTCTCACTTTCCCATGAGGGTAGGTATGATTTTGGAAAATGGGAAACAAGTGTTACAAATACAAAAACTGAAAAAGTTGGACGACTCATAGTCGCCACAGGCACAAGCAAAGATGGCACCCCACGCACCATAGAAAATACGAACCTGGTGATAGATTCAAAGGTGGTTATGCCTCTTGGATCGCACATGCTGTCCGTGGGTGGGCAGTATATTGATGCAAAAATGGAAGACGGGATTGCGTCAGAAAAGTTCAAGCAAGACACCCAGTCAATTTTTGCTGAAAACGAATGGATGATTTTAGATAATCTTGCCTTAACCGTGGGCGCGCGCTACGATGACCACAGTGCCTTTGGTGGGAATACGAGCCCAAGGGCGTATTTGGTGTGGACGGCGACGGAAAACTTAACCTTTAAAGGTGGCGTTGCCACGGGCTATAAAACGCCTGGGCTTGATGAGTTGCATGATGGTCTCACGGGCTTAACCGGACAAGGAACAAACCCGACAATCGGTACCCCTTCGTTAAAGCCTGAAAAGAGTATTTCTAAAGAAATTGCGGCCTATTATGATACGCACAGGGGCGCAAACTTCAACATTACGTTGTTTCAAAATGATTTTGAAGACAAGATTACCACCGGAGACCCCATCGCAAACTGCGAATATACGGGCTACACTTCAGGACCGTGCTACAGTCTAGGAAGCGGTTCTTTTACCAACATCGAAAGCTTTCGCCAAAGTACCAACGTGGACAAAGCAGAAACCTATGGCGTGGAAGCTGGGGCTGGATTTGACTTGCCGTACAACTTTAACTTAAGGGTAAACTACACCTATACCGACAGCAAGGCGTACGATAGTGATGGCAAAAAGACAGGAAAACTCAACGCTGTGCCAGAACACATGGCAAACGCAAACCTCTCCTACACCCACTCAAATGCTTTGAAATTTTGGCTTAAAAGTGAATATCGCGGGAAGCGAGCAAGGTTTACGGGTAACTACGACAGCTTAAGCGCTGCTAATAAGCTCATTTACGACCAAGTGGGGAAAAACTACGCCCAGTACATGCTTTTCCACCTTGGTGCTTCTTATAAAATCGCTAGCAATGTAACACTTAATGCCACGATTTACAATCTTTTTGACGAAGATTTTCTCAAGTATGAGAAATACACAAACGCCAACGGAGATACTGCCTATGCCCAAAAGCACAATATTTTCGAAGAGCCTCGAAGATTTTGGCTTAGTGTGAACGCTACCTTCTAAACTACCGCTTTACATGTAAGGATTTTTCCTTACATGTAAAGCATTCAACTAAAGATTACACTTATCATTATCAGATTGTTAAGGTGGGTGTTTTACAATCCCCGCAAGAAAAATCATAAAAAGGCAAAAAATGAAAAAACTATTAAGCGCGGTCTGTGCCGCATCGTTGGGGTTGAGTTCGTTGATGGCTCATGCCCTTTGGGTAGAAAAAGAGGGCGATGCTACTAAGGTATTTTTTGGAGACTGGGACAAAGACTCCAAAGAGTTAACAGGCAAGCGTCTGGACAACATCAAAGCAGAAACCGTATTGCCCCAAGGTGTTGGGACGGAAGCTTCACGGGAATACGACCATATTTTTATCCAAACCAAGCACGCGGGAGATGTCGCCGTGGTTGAACCTATCGCTCCACGTAAAAGCCGCCTTGTTGATACTGTTGGCCGAACCCTTTACATGGGAAGAGCAGGGCGCAGTGAGAGTAAAGTGCTTCTGCCTTTAGACCTTGTACCAGTAGCGCCACATAGCAATGAATTTACTGTTATGTTAGAAGGAGAGCCGCTTCCAAGAGCCTCTGTGACCTTGTGGGGCCCACCAAAATGGAGCATTGCCTTGCGCAGTGATGATGCAGGCAAAGTGACCTTTAAAACCCCGTGGAGAGGCGACTACTTGGCCCAAGTGCGCCATGTGGATGAAACCAAGGGCGAGGTTGATGGTGTGGCGTACGACCAAACAACTTACGCCATGAGCTTAAATTTTTCAGTGGATAAGGGTATCGGCTGGGGAAATACCAGTGATGATTGCGCAAAACAGTAGCATTGGGAGCGGCCATGTTTAGTAGGTTGTGGTTTAAAGTTCATTGGATTCTTGGTCTTGGGGCAGGGTTGGTGCTTGTGATTGTGGCGCTAAGTGGCGCGGCACTGACTTACGAGAAAGAGATTTTGCACGCAATAAATAAGAACACCTATACCGTCGACGTTTCCCAGCAGGCAAAAAAACTTCCCCTCGACCGCCTTTTGGCGCAAGTGCAAGAGGAGCTTAAAAAGCCCATCAGTGCAGTGGCGCTTTCTAGTGACCCAAGGGCTTCTATGAGTGTCACAGTGCCAGGAGAGGGTGCCAATGCCAGGCGCGGAGTGACCCATTACATCAACCCCTATACGGGGGAAATATTGCCGCAGATTCAAGGCCGTGCCTTTTTTGTTTTTATGCAAGACTTGCACCGTCGGCTCACTTATGGAAATGTAGGCAAGCAGATTGTGGGAGCGTCTTCTCTCATCCTGCTTGTGCTTGTCTTCTCAGGCATTTACCTTTACTGGCCGCGCATTAGGCGAAGCTTTGGAAAATCGCTCACCTTTAGCCTCAAAAGCAAAGGGCGTTATTTGCTCTACAGTATGCACTCGGCTGTTGGCATGTGGGTCACGCTTTTGTATGTGTTGGCTGTCTTGACGGGATTGTATTGGTCGTACGATTGGTACCGTGCGGGTCTTCATACTCTAAGTGGGGTTCCTTTGCCGGTGCGTCAAGGTCCACCACGAGAGACACAACAAGCCTCTCAAAGCCAAGAAAATGGGGGACAAGTGCGTCTTGAGCAAGCACGTCCTGAGCGTGAAGCTCAGGCGCCGCGAGACCAAGAACGTGGTGCTCAACGTGCCTTAGGGCAAGAGCAAATGCCTCAGCGTACTCAAGCGCGCGGGCAAGGGGGAGGACGTGGTGCAAACGCGCCACAAGCACAGGAGGTTTCGTACGGGTCTGTGGCTCAGGCTTGGACGCTTTTTGAAGCGTTTTTGGGGCAGTGTTATGAGAGTGCTTCACTGCGTATCCCTACTTCAGGGAGCACATACAGTTTTAATTACCTTGAGGCCAATCCTGCCCATTCAAGGGCGAGAAGTCAGTTGGAATTGGACTTAAACACGTGGCAACTGCTCTCCCATGATCGCTACGAAGACAGGCCGCTAAACGTGCGCCTCATGCGCAGCATGCTACCCCTGCACAGTGGGGAGTATTTTGGAGAGATTGGGCGAGCACTGATGTTTGTGGCATGTTTGCTCATGTTATTGTTCTTTGTAACAGGGGTGATGCTCTACATCGAACGCTTCAAACGTGAAGGAAAAAAGAAACGCAGACAAAACGCCTAGAGAAGGGTCTCTTCTCTAGGTTGTTAAAAAACCATTAACCCAGTGTCCTCATAATGTTGCACGCAAAATGAGGGCATTGGGTTAATGCATTTAAAGACTTTACATGTAAAGGTGATGAAAAAAGATGAAACGGTTGTTTGTAACGGTTGTCGTATTGGGTGTTTTAGGAGGAGGGGGGTATGTGGGATACCTACAGTACCAAAAAGGTCAAAATCCTGCACCCGTGCAAGTACATGTAAAAGCCTTCGTGGATGATATCGAAGATGTGGTGACAGCCACAGGTGCTGTTGAGCCCCATGAAACGGTTGACGTGGGCGCGCAGGTTTCGGGACAGGTGATGGAAATCTTAGTGGAAGTGGGGAGTAAGGTAGAAGAGGGGCAGCTTTTGGCGACCATCGATGCGACCGTGTACGAAGCCAAAGTAGATGGCACCCGCGCCCAATTAAGATACCAAAAAGCTCAAATGGAAGACAAAATAGCCCAAGCAGCCCTTGCTAAGATTGTTTATGAACGCCAACAGCGTTTATACGCGCAAAACGTCGCCACCTTGGAAAGTTTGCAAAATGCGGAGCTTAGCTACACTTCGGCTAGGGCGCAAGTGAAGATGCTTGAAGCGCAGATAGAGCAAAACGAGTCCACCTTGCGTGCTGAAGAGGCCAACCTCCAATACACGCGCATTTACGCACCTGTTAGTGGAACAGTGGTTTCTGTGAGTGCGAAAAAAGGCCAAACCCTCAACGCCAACCAGTCAACGCCAACCATCCTAACCATCGCCGATTTGGCCACGATGACGGTGCGCGCGGAAGTATCTGAAGCGGATGTGATGCATCTTAAAAAAGGGATGGGAGTCTATTTTAAAACCTTAGGCAGTCAAAAACGCTGGAATGGCACACTGGAAATGGTTGAACCCACACCCACCATCACCAATAATGTGGTTCTTTACAACGCCTTGTTTAACGTGGACAACAGCGCAGGGGAACTCATGACCTCCATGACGGTGCAAGTGTTTTTCATCAAAGCGCGGGCGCGCAATGGGGTGTTGGTGCCTCTTTCAGCCTTGCATACACTCCCTGCCAATGCCCAAGGCGTTCAACCTCCCCAAGCTCCTAGCACAAGAGAGGAGGGCGCACGCCAACCTCGTGGAGAAGGGCAAGAAAGACGACGTCCTTCGCGAGAAAATCAAACCCAAAGTGTTCCTAAAGAAGCCTTGGTAAAAGTTGTTTTAGAAAAAGGAGCCATCGAAGAGCGTGTGGTGCACGTGGGTGTGACAAACCGCATCTATGCACAAATCCTCTCCGGTGTCAAAGAGGGAGAAACCCTAGTAACATCCAATGTTGCTAGAACGACAAGCACTAACCGCACAAACAATGCAGGCCCTGGAGGAATGAACCAACCTGCCCCTCAAAGGATGCCTTAATGCAAGAACGCGCAACGCCACTTATTGCATTGGTTGATATCACGCGCTCTTATGGGGAAAAAGAAGCTGCGGTGCAAGTGCTAAAAGGGCTTAATCTCACTATCTATTCAGGTGAGTTTGTGGCTATCGTGGGAGCATCGGGTTCGGGTAAATCTACCCTGATGAATATTTTGGGTTGTTTAGATAGACCCACTTCGGGAAAATACGTTTTTAAAGGCACCGATGTTTCAAGGCTAGATGCCGATGGGCTTGCCCGTTTGCGCCGTGAGTCTTTTGGGTTTGTCTTTCAAAGCTACAACCTTATCCATTCGCTTAATGCCAGTCAAAACGTCGAAATGCCTGCCGTGTACGCAGGGGCTAGTCTTGAGGCACGCCAAGAACGCGCTGGAGAATTGTTGCGTTATTTGGGGCTTGAGGAGCGTCTTTCTTACCACCCCAACCAGCTCTCAGGCGGCCAACAACAGCGCGTTTCTATTGCCAGAGCGCTTATGAACGGCGGGCAGATTATTTTAGCCGATGAACCCACGGGTGCGCTAGATAGTAAAAGCGGTGAAGACGTCATGAAGCTGCTCATTGAGCTGTGGCAAGCGGGGCATACGCTCATTCTCATTACCCACTCCAAAGAAGTAGCAAGCCACGCAAACCGTGTGATAGAGATTAAAGATGGGGAGATTATCGCAGATACTACCCGCGACCAAACGCGCAAAGAGAGCACCTTTAAAACCCCGACCCCTTCTAAAAGCACCCTTTTTTTTGAGTTGGCTGAGGCGATGAAATCCTCGTTGCGTGCTTTAAGGATGAACATTTTTCGCACCATCTTGACCCTGCTTGGCATCGTCATTGGGGTGGCGTCGGTCATCGTGATGCTAGCTATTGGTGATGGGGCAAAAAAAGAGGTGGTGGACCGCATCAGTTCCATGGGAACCAACTTGTTGGTGATTCGCCCAGGTGGGCCAAACACAAGGGGGTTTGCCAACATTGCCACACTCGTACCTGAAGACATGAAAGCCATCAATGACATGGAAAATATTTTAGGCACAATGCCTGAATCCAGACGCAACACAACAGTGCGATACGGTAGCAATGATGCTCAGACTCCCATTAATGGCACCTCTTATGCAATGCCACTCATTCGCAATTGGCCAGTGGCACATGGGACATTCTTTAGCGAAGAAGATGAAGAAAACCTTGCCAAGGTGGTCATTCTTGGTCAAACAGTAGCCTCTTCCCTTTTTGGGCAAAACGACCCTTTGGGAGAGTTTGTACTGGTGGGAAATATCTTGTTTCAAGTCATTGATGTTATGTCTGAACGGGGTGCTTCAGCCATGGGCGAGGATGAGGATGATGTGGTGTTTATGCCTTACACTACGGCAAGTTTACATATTTTAGGATACCGCTACTTGCGCAACATCACCGTAGCAGTGGAGGATGTAAAACGCATCGATGAAACCCAAAAAGAGATTGAGACCCTGCTCATTACCCGTCACGGGGTGGAAGATTTTCGCATCCGTAACATGGCTTCGCTCATCGAAGATGTGAGCCAAACCCAAAATACTTTAACGATTTTACTGGGGTCTATCGCGGGGATTTCCTTGCTCGTGGGCGGCATTGGGGTCATGAACATCATGTTGGTGAGTGTCACGGAGCGTACCAAAGAGATAGGCATCCGCATGGCCAATGGCGCAAGGATGCGCAACATCATGCAACAGTTTCTCATCGAAGCCATCGTGGTTTCGGCCCTTGGAGGGTTTATCGGGGTCTTTTTTGGTCTAGTGATAACGGGGGCCATGAACCACTTTGGCGTGGCGGTAGTGTATTCGGTGTGGCCGGTGGCTTTAGCCTTTGGGTGTTCGTTTTTAACGGGTCTTGTGTTTGGGTATTTGCCCGCCAAAAAAGCAGCCAAGCTTGACCCTGTGGTTGCCTTGGCGTCAGAATAGAGGAAACAGATGAAATACGTTGGATTAGCAATAGGAGTAGGAATAGTCCTTGGAGGGTGTAGCATAAGCGAGCAATCCTTACAGCCAAGAGAGGTGTTGCCTGAGGCTTATAAGGCGCAAGTAGAACAAGCACATGCCCAAGTCAATCCCCAGTGGTGGAAAACCTTTAACATTGAAGCCTTGGATGCATTGGTGGAAGAGGCACTGGCCAATAACCGCGACATTTTGATAGCCCAAGAGCGGTTGCGCCAAGCCCGCACCCAGATACGCATTGCCGAAGCAAATGCCCTTCCAAGTGCAAGTTTTTCAGCCAATACCTCTTCTTCGGAGTCAAGACGCACGGGAGAATCGTGGTCTAACAGTGAGTCTTCACGCCTCTCTTTGGGGGTGAATTATGAACTTGACTTGTGGGGAAAGATTGCGGCGCAAACGCGCATGGCGAAGAGTTCGTACGCGGCAAGTGTGTATGACCTTGAAGCTTCTAGGCTTTCGCTGAGTGCTAGCGTGGTGAGTTATTACCTTCAGCTTTGTGCCCTAGAGCGACGCATCGCATTGGCGGAAGAGAACCTTAGCGTAGCCAAAAAGCTTTTAGAAATCGTGCAACACAAAGAGCTTGAGGGGTTGGCAACACTTATGGACGTTAACCGCCAAAAATCCACCCTTTTGCAAAACCAATCGAGCCTTTTGTCTTTGCAAAACCAAGCCGAACAAACGGCCAATGCCTTGGCGTTGATTTTGGGTAAGCCAGTACAAGAATTGGCGGTGTCTGTGGTCTCTTTTGATGCCATTGCACCGCTAGAAGTGGGTGCAGGGCTTCCCTCAACCCTACTCACGAGACGGCCAGATATCGCCGCGGCGATGATGCGGCTCCAAAATGCACAAGATGCCATCCATGTGGCGCACGCGGCGCGTTTTCCAAGCTTTAGCCTCACGGGAAGTGCGGGGCTTGCTTCTGGGGCACTGCTCTCTCTTTCTAATCCCCTTACCACCACACTCTCAGGTGCCTTAGGGCTAAGTTACACCCTTTTTGATGGCGGAAAATTAGAAGAAGCCCTTGAGGCGGCCCGCTCCAAAGGGGACGAGACAGCACTTGATGTGGAAAAAACCATCTTAACCGCGCTAAAAGAGGTGGAGGATGCGTTGCTAGAGCGTGCTTTAAGTGCCAAACAGTTGAGTTTACAAGAAGAGATTTTGAGCCTTGAAAAAGTAACCTTGGCCCAATCTACGCTGCGTTATCAAGAAGGAGTGAGCGATTATGCTACCCTTTTAGACGCCCAGCGCTCTTTTTACCAAGCCCAAGACCAGCGGGCAACCCAGTTGCTTTCTTTGCTTAATGCGACCGTGACACTGCACAAAGTCTTAGGAGGTGGATGGGCACAATAGCCCATCCGTTTGGGTTGCTAGGCAAGCCAACTGACGAATTTAACCTGCATTAAAGGCAAGTTTATATACGATACTGATTATCAAAACCTTATAAATTTTCCCTTAAAATGACACAAAGAATGCCGCATCCATGACACAATACTACCAAGAGTTGTTTTGCTACATTAAACACAAAATCCCCAACAAAGACAATGCCCAAGAGATTGTGCAAGAGTCTTATGCACGGGCTATTTCGGTGGGGCATCACGAGCGCATCGACAATCCAAGGGCGCTTTTATACCGTATTGCAAAAAATATCATCATCGACAGGGTGCGAAAGCATGCTGGCGTTCAAGAGGTGCCCTATGAAGAGGATGCGCATGTTTCCATTGCCCACGAACCTGAAACGCTTCTTCTTGCGCAAGACCGCCAAATGGTGCTAATGCAAGCCCTAAGAACCCTGCCAAAGATGCGCAAAGAAGTCTTTGTGTTGCATGTTTTAGAAGGGTACAAAAGAGAAGAAGTGGCAAACATGATGGGTATTTCACTCAACGCGGTAGAAAAGCATCTCTCTCGCGCAAGCAGTGACCTTCGGGATAAAATTCAACAAGAAGACGGTACGTTATGACACAAGAGATTCAACAGCAGGCGAGCCGTTTTGCGGCAATGGAGCGCGAAGGACATGTGTTAGAAAATGAGGCCGCCTTTAAGATATGGATAGAAGCGGACGTGCGCCACAAAAAGGCTTTTGAGGCGGAGAAAGCGTTAGTTGACGCGGTGCGAGGGCTTCCTGAAGCGTTTTTGGAAGAGCTTAAACACGAAGTGCGCCAAAGCAGAGCCCCAAGGCCGGCGAATAAACCTTTAGCACGTCGCTTGGTCGCTCCTCTTGTGGCGGCCTGTTTGGTTTTGGTGGCGAGTGTGGCTTTTTTTGTCGACATTGCCACCTTTTCACACACGTATTTAGCAGGAGGGAAAGTGGCTCCTGCCATTGTTTTGCCTGATAGTACCACGGTGGCTTTGGACGCGGGGACGCAGATGGAAGTGGCGTATTATGAGACCAAGCGCACGGTGCGGCTTTCGCGCGGAAAGGCCATTTTTGACGTGACTTCTTCCTCTGAAAAACCCTTTGTCATCATCATGCAAGGGGCGCAAGTGCGGGTGCTTGGGACAAAATTTGAACTGGTGAATCAGGATGATTTTCTTCTGGTGAGTGTGTTGGAGGGCAGGGTGGAGGTGCTTGGAAAAACAAAAGCACTCGCCGTTGTGGAGCAAGGCCAAAGCCTTTGCCTTGACCACCATGCGCAACAGACACGGTTGCAAACCATTGACGTGGGCCATGTGGCACGATGGGATAAAGGGAAATACACCTTTACCCAAGCGAGCCTAGGAGAGGTCTTTGGCGAATTTTCAAAACACTTGGACATAGAGGTTGTATTTGAAAAACCCACTGCCGCTTCTTTGCCCATTAGCGGCAACTTTGACGTGGCGCGCTTTGAAGATTTTTTACATGTATTGCCACTGATTCACCCCGTTAGGGTTGAAAGAAATGCCCAAACGGTACACATCAAACAAGCTTCTTTAAAAAAATAACCAAAAAAGCATTTTCCCTGTCAGGAATCTGCTTTTTTTTCGTCTTCTTCTAAAGAGATTCATTCTCAAAATCATTACACTACAGAAAAGGACAAAACATGGGTTTGTTAAAAAAGTCACTCATGAGTGCAAGCGTGGCAGTGCTGCTTGCAGGAAATGTGTACGCAGGGGAAGCCTACACCATCACCACAACCTCACTGGGCGAAGCCATCAAACAGCTCTCGGAAGCCTCCAAGATGCCCTACATTGTGGATGGCACGATTTTACAAGGAAAACAAGCCAACCCTATTAACGAGGTAGAAACCCTCGAAGAAGCCTTTAAACGTTTGCTTGAGGGCACAGGGCTAGAGGCCATCATCCAAAACGACACCATCGTCATCCGTCGTGACCCTGCGCAAGTCTCTACCCTTGAAGGAATTTCCATCTCCGGAAGAGTAGTGAGTGTTCCGACAGAAACGACTCAATCCTACACGGCTAAAAACACCAATACAGCGACGCGATTGGATTTATCCATCAAGGAAACCCCTCAATCGGTAGTGGTGGTTACCCAGCAGCAAATCGAAGACCAAAAGCTAGAAACCATTACCGATGCCATTAAGAGCATCACAGGAGTGAGTACAAAGACTTTTGACAGCGAACGTCAAGGATATTCTGCGCGTGGGTTTGATATCGATAATTACCAGATTGATGGCGTCTCCACCACGTGGGAAGCAGGCTGGAGTGGGGGAGAGACGAGCCAAGATTTGGCTATGTATGACCGCGTAGAAGTCATTCGCGGATCCAATGGTCTCATTAGTGGCGCGGGAAATCCTTCGGCGGCGATTAATATGGTGCGTAAACATGCTACAAGCCGTGAGTTTAAAGGGAGTATCGAAGGAGAAGTGGGGCGTTGGGATAAATATGGCGCGACAGTTGATATCCAGTCTCCTGTAAATGAAGACAAAACCATCCGTGCGCGCGTGGTGGGAAAATACCAAGAGCGTGATTCTTATATTGATTTTTACGAAAACAAACGCACCTTATTTTATGGGGTTGTGGACGTGGATGTAACGGATGATACCCTGTTTTCCGCGGGATTTAGTTACCAAGAAAATGACCCAACTTCAAGCATGTGGGGCGGATTGCCTTCATGGCATAGCGATGGCTCGAAAACCAATCTGAGCCGTTCTTCTACCACAGCACCCAAGTGGAGTGCATGGGGTAGCGAAGTGCAGACCTATTTTTCATCACTAGAGCACTATTTTGCAAACAATATCAAGGTGTATAGTGCCTACTCCCACAGTAAAAATACTGTGGATGCAAAATTGTTTTACATGTTTGGAGAGTTAGATAAAAGCACAGGTTTGGGATTGAGCGGGTATGCGGGGTGGTATGATGTAACCAGAGAGCAAGACAACGTGGATATTTACACTTCCATCCCCTTTGAATTCGGAGGCAGAGAGCACGAACTTGTCGCAGGTATGATGTATAACGAACAAACCCTTAAGGCCTATTCACGCTTTGCGACGAGCGCTATGGATCCTGTTGGTAATTTTTACGCGTGGGACGGTTCCTATGCAGAACCCACATGGGGAGACAGTAGCCTTTCAACCAAGGGAAAAACAAAACAACTTGGTGGCTATGCGGCGGGTAAGTTTTCACTCACAGAGCGCTTGAAATTGATAGCAGGAACGCGCGTAAGTAATTGGAAAACAAATGTTTATTCGTACGGCAGTACGTACTCTTATGACCACTCCAACGTTATTACGCCTTATGCGGGAGTTGTGTACGATGTGGATGCGAACCATGCGGTGTATGCAAGCTATACGGAGATTTTTCAACCCCAAAACTATCGCAACAAATCAGGAGGTTACCTTGATCCTATCGAGGGGAAAAACTATGAAACAGGTGTCAAAGGGGAGTATTTTGATGGCAAGCTTAATGCCACTTTGTCGGTATTTCGTATAGAACAAGACAACGTCGCGCAACCTGATGGACTAAATGTTGTTCCAGGAACACCTGACCAAGCCTATTATGGCGCTTCTGGTACGGTGAGTAAAGGGTATGAAATCGACATCAATGGAGAAATTACTGAAGGGTGGAGAGTGAGCCTTGGATGGTCACAGTTTGAAGCTAAAGATGCAGATGATGCCAAAGTTAATACGAGCCATCCGCGAAAAATTGCCAAAATCTACTCAACGTACACGTTTGGCAAATTTACCTTAGGTGGCGGCGTAAACTGGGAGAGCACGACCTATGCCGATGCAACCAATCCCATAACGGGCACTCCTGAGAAAATCTCTCAAAGTGCATACGCACTTGTGAATCTCATGGGGCGTTACCAAGCGTCTAAAGACCTTTCCTTTCAAGTAAACGTTAATAACCTCTTTGACGAAAAATATTACAGCAATGTAGGATTCTACAGTCAAGTCTCCTATGGCGAGCCACTTAATGTGATGGCTTCGGTTAAATACACCTTCTAACCCAATGATAAAGAGGCCCTTTTTGGGTCTCTTTACATGTAAGAGAGTGGGCGTTTTTAAAGGTCAAATTTTTACACTTTTTAAGTATTATCATGATAATCTGTATCAAAAATAAACAGGCGGGCGAATGCTCAAGTATTATAATGAACTTTTATGTTTTGCTCAAAAGCTCATTGGAAATCAAGACGAAGCGAGAGATTTGATTCAAGAGGCGTACAGCAGGGCCATTGCCATGAAAGGCAAAAGCGACATCATCAACGAGCGTGCCTATTTGTACAAAGTTGCTAAAAATATAGCCACTAAAGAGTCCATCGACAAGGGCAAGATGGAGACTATCGTTTTTGAAGAGCAGATTCACGTTGACACTCGCGCGCAACACCCCGAAGAGATGCTGGTCAAAGAAGAGCAAGAAGCCGCGTTCGTGCAAGCGGTCAACGCCTTGCCTCCGCGCGCGAAAGAAGCCTTTGTGTTGCACACGGTGGATGGGTACAGCCGAAGGGAGATTGCCACGCTCATGGGCGTCACCCCCAATGCCGTTGAAAAGCTCATCAAGCGGGCCACGGTTGCCATCGAAGAAGAACTTGCCAAGAAGGGATTTTAAGTGAACGACGCAGTAACGATTAACGAAGAAGCGGCTTACTGGGTGACCTGTGAGAAGGAGGGTCTGAGCCCTTTAGAGGCAAGGGCATTGCAACAATGGCTTGCTAAAAATCCTTTACATGTAAAAGCGTACGGGCGTATCAAACACATTCACACTCTCTCTTCTTCCCTTTCTAAAACACAAGCCCAACACCTCAGTGCTGCTGCCCACAAGGGAGCTAAAAAAACAAAACGTGTTGAGCAGACAAAACAGTTCGCCCGTATTGCGGCCCTTGTCGTGGTGATTTTTACAGGTGCTTTTGTTGCGCATGACACCTTTTATGTGCCCACCTTTACGCAAACGTATGTTGCTGACACCCAGCCTGTGACTAAGCAGGTCTTGCCCGATGGCTCGGTGGTTTCTTATGATGCTAAAACCCAGATGAGCGTTGCATTTTATAAAAACAAGCGGGTCGTTTCCTTGTTGCACGGGGCGGCAATGTTTGATGTAGCCAAGGACGAAAAAAAAGTCTTTGTGGTGCAAAGCGACAAGGTAAATGTGGAGGTTGTTGGCACGAGGTTTGAGGTGATTCGCACCCCAGAAAGCACAACGGTAAATGTAGAAGAGGGGGTTGTGCGAACGTACTATAAGGACGCGTGGTTTCAAAAGCAAGATGCGGCTCTTTTGACCAGTGCAGATTCCATTACGTATGCCCACGAAGGGGCGGCGGTTCACCACACAACAATCAACCCAAACACCATCGCCATTTGGCGAGAAAACCGCATCAGTTTTGACCAAACAAATCTAAAAAACGCCACGGAGGAATTTTCCAAATACACCAATGCCACCTTTTCTTTTACGTCGCCAGAAGTTGAAACTTACAGGGTAACAGGCGTGTTTTTCTCTCATCAATTGGACATTTTTTTAAACACCTTGACGAAAATTTACCCCGTAAAGGTGACAAAAAATGGCTTACATGTAGAAATCTCTAAAAAAAGTCGCTAGCGATGTCCGCTTTTTTGGTGTTTTGCTCTCTTATAGTGTTAAGAATAATTATGAGAATTGTTCTTAACTACAAAGAGGAGAACACAATGCATCCATTTAAGAAGGGACTTTTAAGTACCGCAGTTGCTTTACTCGTTTGCGCACACGCGTACGCTGGCGAGATAAGCTATACACTTCAAAGCCAGTCTCTCAAAGACGCCATAGAGCTTATCTCTAAGCAATCCAACACTCCCTACATCGTCAAAGGGGCGCTTTTGGAGGGCAAAACATCCAAACCAATCACGCGCATCAAAGGCACAAAAAACGCCCTTGATGCAATCTTGCAAGAGAGTGGCTTGGAAGCACGCATGGAAGATGGCGCTATTATCATTCAAGAAAAAGAGAGCGTGGCACTAGATGCGATTTCTATTACAGTAAGTCGAGCAGAAGGCAAAGCGGAAGAGGGATATTTGGTAAAAAATATCACAGGCGTTGGGCCATGGGAACAAAGAAGCCTGCAAGATACACCCTATTCGATGACAGTGATTTCAGAAGATTTAATCGAAAATGTTCAAGCCAATGATATGGCACAAATCTTTAAGATGAACCCTTTAACACAAGATGGGGGAGATGTGTTTATAGGAAATTACTATACAGTTATTCGTGGATTTTCTTCAAATAATGCTGTAGTAAACGGTATGCCAATTGCAGATTGGTACAGTTTTACAACAATGGAAGATTTAGAAAGAGTTGAAACAATTAGTGGTGCAACTGGATTTTTATATGGTGGAGGAAGAGTTGGTGGTGCAGTAAATTATGTATCTAAAAAGCCAACACTTGAAGATAAAAGAAGTGTTACTATTGGAAATTACAGTGGAGAGCAATACTACGGACATATTGACTTAAGTGGACAAATAGATGAAAAAAATATTTTTGGTTATAGATTAAATGTTTTATATCAAGATGGTGACAGTGTAGCAGGTGTTGGAAAAGAGCAAAAATTTGTAAGTTTGGCGTTTGATTATAAGCCTACAGATAATTTCACTATGGATTTGAACTATGCGCATAGGGAACTGGAAAGAAGTGAGCAAAAATATTTTATCTATATGCAATCAGGGGCGGAACGTTCTGCAATAGATACAAGTAAAAACTATTCTCCAGAATATACTAAAGGCAAAGAAGACAATGATAGGATAACTACAAATTTAAAATGGGATATAAACAATATCTTTACTCTTAGAAGTTCTCTTCTGTATGAAAAAGCCATTCAAGGATCTAATGTAGGGCCTTTAGCATACAAGAGAGCTGATGGTTTATATGATGTATATTTATATCAATATAATCCTAAAAGACAAAAAATGGAGAATTATTCTGGGAGTATATACTTAGATAGTAAATTTGAAACCTCTGATGTAGGACATTTTTTAACTATTGGTTATTCAGCGAATAAATATTTATATTCAAGAACACAAGATTGGTATGTATTAAATGATACATTAACTGGTGTAACATTGGATGAAGTGAATAATGCTTCTTATACTCCTGGAACTTTCACAAATAATGAAAGAAAACCATATATTGGAACACAATATAAAAATATTTTAATTGGTGATGATATAACTTTTAACGACCAATGGAGTGCTCTGGTTGGGGCAAACTATGCAACAGTAATAAGTACAAGTTATAGCAATGGAGTAAAAAGTTCAAAATATGATAAATCAGTACTAACACCTACATTGTCTTTGCTGTATAAACCTTTTGAAGATTTAACAACTTATGTGACTTATATAGAGAGTTTAGAGCAAGGAACTATTGTAGGAGATACTTATTCAAATGCTGGTGAAATTTTAGACCCACTTGTAAGTAAACAATATGAAGTTGGAGCAAAATACTCTATTGCAGAAAATTTACTTTTAAGTTCAGCCTTATTTAGAATCGAAAAAGCAAATCAATACTCAGACAATGCAACGCCTCTGCCAAAATATGTTCAAGATGGCAAACAAGTGCATCAAGGAGTGGAATTCACTATCACAGGAAAAGCAACAGACAATCTAACGATTATGGGAGGTGGCACGTGGATGGATTTGAGCGTAGAAAAATCAAACGATGCCAGCCTAGAAGGCAAAAAACCGACCAACGCCGCTTCGGTTATGGCAAAACTCTATGCTGAATATACAATCCCAGGCATTAACGGTTTGGTTTTAACGGGTGGCGCTTACTATACAGGAAAAAAATATGGCGATACTTTAGACACGGATGTAATCCCTGCTTATACTTTGCTCGATGCAGGGGTACGCTACAAAACAAAAATTGACAAATACCCAACGACGTTTAGGCTCAATGTCGCCAACTTAACCGACAAAGACTACTGGGCAAGTAGCAACTCTTTAGGTGACCCTCGAACCATTTCATTGTCCATGAAAATGGAATTTTAACCCCTAAAGAGGCCCTCAAGCCTCTTTACATGTAAAGGATGTTTTTCTATGTTTTTTTCTTTAAAACAACGTTTTTCTCACCTTGCTATTCCTGAGAAAAACGCTAAGCGTATTGGCAGGTTTCGCACGCTCTGTGCCATCTTTGGCGGTTTGTGCGTGGCGTATCTGGGCATGAGTGTGTTGGTGTTTCTCATCCCTGGGGGTCCAGGAGAATCCATTTTGGTGCCCTTGCTTTTTAACACCCTTGCATGGGCAGTGGCGGCGTTGTGGATTGTCCTTGCGCCCACCAAACTTAGCGCTTTGCTGCGCGCCCTTGTGCCTAGCCTTGGGTTTGCCGTGGCGCTCATCGCCTTTGTGGGGTTACAATGAGCACGCCAAATCCCCACTTTCGCCAACGCTTACAGCGGGTGCACACGGTTACGGGCATTAGCGTTGCTTTGCTGATGTATGTCGCGCTTTTTTTTGGCATCTGGGCTATCTTGCTTCCCTATGTCCAAGTATGGGAAAAGCCCTCCCGTCACTACTCCGTGCCCGAGCTTAGTACGGTTGATTACGCCGCCATGATAGAACCCGTGCTAGCCGACCCAGACTACCCCAAGGTCAATGGCATCACCATCACTCTTCCAGGGCACATGGAAGACCCCGCCTTGCGCATCTCGACCATGTTCATGGAAACCTTGGTGTTTAACCCAAACACCACAGAACGTGTGGAAAACGAAGGAGACCAGTCTCAACTGGCGTGGTTTTTAAACTCCATGCATTATGGCCGCCCCTTTAAAGACGCGGGGTATCTTCTTTTTGGTTTTGTGGCGGTGGCGGTACTGTTTTTGGTCATCGGGGGCTTGATGCAGGTGGTCAAGATTCCCTATAAAAACAGCGGCAAGAGCGCGGCAAACAGGTTTTCCCTGTGGCACCGCAGAATCTTTACATGGCTCTTTGCCCCCTTTATCCTCATCACCCTCACCGGTGCGCTCATGAACATCGGCTACAAAGGAGCCGCGCCCATGGCTTACATCGCCTCCAAGGGGCAAACCTACGAGGTGTGGGACCTTGCTGGCCCTGTGCTTTTCCCATCCCCTGTGCGCATTGCTAAGCACAACGACACGGTGGAGATGCTGCCTATCAACACTTTGCTGGAAAAAACCAAAGAGGTAAACCCCAAGCTGTGGGTGCAAAAGATTACATTGACCAATTGGGGAGATTCCAGTGCGACAGCCAAGGTGGAGGGCTACAACCCCTACATGCCTTTTTTAAACGGTATTTCCAACAAACCTAGCATCACCTTTAGTGGGCTAGATGGCCAAGTGCTCAGTGACCTTCGGGTGCTTGATAAACACTGGTCGGGCCTTGTGTTTGACAGCCTTTTTTTCTTGCACTTTCTCTTTGGCGTGGATACCTTCACGCGCCTTTTTCTTGCTCTTTTGATGGTAACCGCCACCTTTGGGCTAGGGTTTGGGGTGCTTTTGTGGCTTGAAAAACAAGCCCGCAAATTTCCCAAAGGCATCCCTTTTTACCACTGGATGGGCAAACTTTCTTTGGCTGTGATGGTGGGCGTTTTTCCTGCGGTGGGTTTGCTGTTTGTGTTGCAATGGGTCTTGCCTTTTGACATGATTGAGCGCGTAGCATGGCAAAAAGCGTGCTTTGGGGTGGCATGGATGGCGACGCTTACGTGGGCTTTTTACCGCGTGAATTCCTATCAGGCCGCCAAAGAGTTTTTACGCCTTGGCGGGGTGCTGTTTATGTTAAGCCCCCTGGTGCACTTTTACGGTAGCGGGTTTTGGCCTTTGGATTTGTGGCGCGAGGGGATGGGGGTGATACTTAGTGTAGACATCGGCCTTTTTGTGCTTGGTGGTGTGTTGTTTTTAGTGGGGTGGAAACTGCCCCAAGAGCCTGAAACGGTGCGGGCGTTGTGGACGAAAAAAACAAAAGGAAACAGATGAGAAAGATAGGTTTAATCCTTGTGCTCATGGGGTCATGGTTGTATGCACATACGCTTTTGGTGAACGTGATTGACAACGGAGATGACACCATGACGGTTGTCGGAGAGTTTAGTACGGGCGAGCTAGCCGCAGGTGCCCTTATCCGCCTTGAATCTCTTGTGAGTGGGGAAGTGCTCTTTCGCCAACGCTTGCCAGAAGAGAGTGAACTGACCTTGCCTATCCCAAGCGAGCCGTACCAGGTGGTGTTAGACGGGGGCCCAGGACACCAAGTAGTGCGACGCGGCATTGCACCCAAAGAAGGGTTTAGTGTGAGCGTGGATGCGCAAAATGCCCCAAAACTCTCCCAGCCCAAAGAGGGAAATGAGGAGTGGAGCATGCCCGTGATTTTCCTCTTTGGTGCCAGTTGGGTACTGTTTGGATTGGGGCTGATGTTTAGCGCGAAAAACACAAAACAGATCTTAAAAAAGGTCCACCAAGCCCAAGGATAGTGACGAGGTAAAGGCATTTTTTAGTGGTTTAATCACCACAAAAGCTTTCCAAAGCTACAATACCGACATTCATTATCAAAACCATATAGCCAGCAAAGATGTGTCAGTAGCCAGCCAAAGGTTCAAAAAGGTGTGTGTATGGAAATGAAGCGTTGGATAGGCTTAAGCCTTGTGGCAGTGTGTGTGCTTGGTGCTTCAGAAGTGGAAACACTCGAAGAAGTGGTTGTGGTAGGAACGCGTACGGAGAGCTTGGCAAGCGCGCTTCCTATGCAGGTGAGTGTTATCACGAGCGAAGAGATTGAAAACTCAGGCGCGGTGAACCTTGCGGATATTTTAAGCGAGGCGCACGGCTTACATGTAAGCCAAACGGGCGGCAATGGCCCGACGTTAAGCATCCGTGGGATGGCGGTGAGTGACACGCTGTTTCTCATCGATGGCAAGCGGGTCAATGGAGAACCGAGCAAAACCTACGAACTTGACCGCATTAGCGTGGGGATGATTGAGCGCATTGAGATTGTCAAAGGCAGTGCCAGTTTACTCTACGGCAGCGATGCTATGGGTGGGGTAGTAAACATCATCACCAAAAAGCCAAAATCAGGTGTGGGGGGAAGCGTGCAACTCACCCACGGCGCCAAACAAAACAGCGCGGACGCCTTTGTCTACGCCAACCACGAAGCGACTTCGTTTCGTTTGTACTCCAGTTACCTTGACCGCAAAGCCTTTCGTAAAGACCGCGTCACGGAGGTAAAAGTGATGCAAGGGGGTGCAGAAACAACTCCTTCGGCGCTCACGGGCAGTGGCAATTGGGCGGCGCTACGCGGAGCACTTAGTGACAGCTACGCCATTTCAAGGGACTATCAAGATGCCCTAGAGCTTAAAAGTGTGGGCGCGGGTGTGATGCATACCTTTGCGGACAACCTGTGGGCAGACGTGGAAGTGCGTTACCTCAAAGAAGACAAAGAAGGGCGTTCTGTTGCTAGCCGCTACGCAACCGCGTACACCCAAGGTACCAACAAAATCATGGCCGCTTACATTCCTACCCATCAGTTTGATGACAACAAGCGCTTGGAAGCAAACCTGGGTGTAGGGTACGCGCCTTTGGAAAACTGGGAACTTGAATACACGTTGGCTTACTCTAAGTACGAAAAAGAGCGCCGCATTTACACAGACTTGTGGCAAGAGCTTGGGTACAGTTCTAAGGAAGCTTCTCTTTCAAGCTTTAATGCATCTACCCTTAAAAAACTTAACCATGACATTCTCTCAACCTACACCATCGCGCCAAACAACCGCGTTCTTGGTGGGGCAGAATACAAAACCTCCGACACCACTTCCTCCGCGTACGCCAAAAAACGCAACTCCAAAGCGGTGTTTTTACAGCACGAATACGGTGTGTTTGAAGGGCTAAATCTCGTGTATGGCGCACGGTACGACAAAGATTCCATCGGCGAGGACGCCACGTCAGTGAGCGTGGGGGCCAGTTATGCCCTTAGTGAAGCGGTCGTGCTAAAGGCCAACTACGCCCAAGGGTTCCGCAGTCCCGATGACCGTGAGCTTTACGTCGACCAATACAACCCTCAAGGGCGCAAGATGCTAGGCTCCACGGTCATCGATACCACCGCGGGCAAAACCACGGCGTGGGAATTAAAACCTGAAACCAGTGAAACCTACGAAGCGGGTGTGCTTGTTAAGGGGGGCATGTGGAGTGCGGAGGCAACCGTGTTTCACACGAGCATCAAAGACCGCATCACCCAAGTGCAACCCACCACCGCGTACAATACCTTTGAAAACGTTGCTAAAAGCGAGATTAAAGGGGTGGAAGGAAGCGTGAGCGTGCGTTTTTCACCCACGTTTAAAACGCGCCTAAGCTACACAGCACTGGACGCTAAAAACAAAACCGACAACACCAAGCTAACTTCCACGCCAGAGTCTTTGGCGACCTTGACCCTAAGCTATTTCCCACTTCCTAAACTCGAATTGCGCAGTACCACCCAGTACACGGGCAAACAAACCCTCTCCGACACGGAAAAAGTGGGCGGCTTTAGCGTCACAGGGGTGCGCGCGGTGTATTCAGGTGCAGCGAAAGGGCTAGATGTGTTTGCAGGGGTACATAACCTCTTTGGCAAAAGCATCCCCGAGGGACTAGGTGTTATCCAAAAACACCAGTACTACGCGGGTGTACAGTATAAATTTTAAGGAGATAACGTGAAAAAAGTAGTCAGTTTATTGTGTGTGTTGAGTTTACTGTTGGTGGCCGCTGAAGAGGCGCCAAAAACGCCTATGCTAGATGACCTTGTACGGTTGCATATACCCATGCCACTCATTAAAAAAGGCAAAATCGAGGCAACCCCTGAGCAATTTGCCCAGATCATCGAAGTGGCCCGCCCGCTCATGCATGACCAATATAACCCCAAAATGAACGAAGTGTTTGGCTTGGAGCGCCGTGTCCAACGCCTCATCTTGCAGGGCAAAACCAAAGAAGAGGTGCGTCCGTTGTTGACCCAGATTGCCGGCCTTAAACAAGAAGCCCTAGAGATTAAAATCGACATTTTAAACGCCGTACAGGGCATCTTAACCCCTGAACAATGGGAGCAGTACAAAGCCCTTTCCCGCTAACATTTTTCCTTACATGTAAGGCTTTTACATGTAAGGATTTTTACGCCTCTTTCGCCTTTTCTCTAAGCTTGTCTTTTTTGCTTTTGCGCTTGCCCTTTACGGGTGCTTGGCCTTTTGGTGGGTGCGCGCACGGCGTGGTGCTTTCAAATCCACTGATGGATTCAAGTGCCATGGAGGTGTGACAGCGCTTTTGAATGAGGGCAAAATGGGCGTGGTTTTCGGGGGTCACAAAGGTGATGCTCTCGCCCCCGCGCCCCGCTCTAGCCGTTCTTCCCACACGGTGGATGTAATCCTCAGTGGAGCGGGGAAGGTCAAAGTTGATGACACATTCGATGCCTTTGATGTCCAGTCCGCGCGCGGCAATGTCGGTGGCAAAAAGCAGGGCCACCTTGTGGGTTTTGAATGCTTCTAGGGTTTGAACACGCTCTTCTTGGGAGAGGTTTCCATGAAAAGAGGTGGTGTTGAAGCCATGTTTGTGAAATTTTGCCGCGATATTATCCGCCGCTCTTTTGTTGGCCATAAAGACAAGCACTTGTGCCCATTTGTGGGTAGATAAGAGGTGGCGCAAAAGCGGCCCACGGTTGTGCACATCTACCTTGATGGCCCGCTGGACAAGCTCTTGGACGGTAGGGGCACTCTCTTGGCTGACCCACAAAAAGTTGTCGCTAATGGTGCGCGCGAGGGTTTCCATGGAGGGTGGGTAGGACGCGGAAAAGAGCAGGTTTTGGCGCGTGCTTGGTAGGGCGTGAAGCAAGGAAGCAAGGGCTTCACTAAAACCAAGGCTTAACATTTTATCCGCTTCGTCTAGCACCAACGTCTTTACATGGTGGAGGGAAATTTGCCCTTTTTGGAGGATTTCAAGCAAGCGTCCCGGTGTAGCTACGACCACATCGCACCCTTGTTGCACCAAGCGCATTTGCTCTCCTAGCTCCTCCCCGCCAATGATGCTTACTACCCGTGGAGGCTGGGAAAGTGCGCTTCCAAAAAGGGAAAACGCCTGTGCCACTTGAAGGGCAAGCTCGCGCGTGGGGGTGAGCACAAGGATGTTTGGGGCGCGGGTTTTTGGCGCGTTGGAGAGGGCGTGTAGCAAGGGCAAAACAAAGCTGGCTGTTTTACCGCTACCTGTTTGGGCAAGGGCGATGATGTCCTTGTGTTCAAGGACCAAAGGGATGACTTTGCGTTGAATGGGCGTAGGATGGGTGAAGCCGTTTTCTAGGAGTGGGGCGTTAAAAATAGGCGAGAGTCCAAGGGTGCTAAAAGGCATAAAAGAAGTTCCTCGTGTGGTTTGGCGTATTGTAGCACACAACACGCCATGCAAACTCTTTTTAAGGTGCGTTGCTGCGGTACCGCAGGCGCACCAGATGGTAGGTAGCAAAAGCAAAGGTAATGGCTAGCAAAAGACCACTAAGCGCCCATACTAAAGCCACAGCGCCACAGGTGGCAGACTGGGCAGGTGCGGCGCGAAAAACCTCTTTAAACCCCTCAGGCGGCGCAATGCCTTGGCGTGTTACCGTGTGCCCTGAACCACCATCTAAGATGATTTCGTAAGGTACGTTAGGCATGGCAACGGTGGTTTCGCCAAGGGTGGGCAAACGCTCTTCAAAAACAATCTGCCCATCGTGCAGGGTTTTGAGTTTTACAAGGGCTCCTGCGGCAGTCTCGCCCGTGCTAAAGACTCCCTTGATGAGGAGTTTTCCGCCCCCTTCGTCGTTTGTTTGGAGCATGAGGGTGTGCGCGTGAAGAAAGCTAGCACATAACAAAAACATAAACCACTGTTTCATGATGTTTTCCTTTTGAGTGTCAATCCAAAAAAGAGCATAGAAAGGCCCAACGCCCCCATGAGGCCATCTACAAGGGCAATGCCAATCAGTCCAGAACTTAGGGCTTGGGGCAAGAAATACCCGCTTTGAATCCCGTGTACTAGTGGCACGGCACACAAAAGCACGCCGCTAAGACAGGAGAGTTGCCACAAAGATGTGCGGAAGTGACGCGTGTGGCTAGCGTAGGCAAAGGTGGCAAGCCAGCTGAGGTAAAAAAGTCCTTCCATCCACGCAGAGCGCTCTTCCATCCCAAAAGGCAAGAGCCATTGGGCTAAAAAAGCCACCGCTGTGGCGATGAGTGCGCCTAAAAAGGTGCCCATAAAAAGCAGCGACCAAAGGTAGGCCGCTCCTTGGGCGTGAGGGTTGTTGAGCCGTTTGTGTACAAAGACCCACGCACCCGCCACAACCGATACACACAGTCCTACTCCTAGGGCAAACAAAAACAGCCGAAAAAAAGCTTCCGTGTCGCTGATGAAATGTAAAAAATAAAAGACCGAAAGGGCTTTTTTAATCCAATGTACGGCTTCAATTTCTTGCTTGTGCACCAAGGTGCCATCGCTTCCTTTGAAGCTGATGGAGAGGTGATTGATGCGTTCGGTGAGGTAGGGTTTTTGGGTTAAAGGGCCACTAAAGGTCACCTTGGCATCTTCAAAGCCCCAGCGGTCTAGGGTGAGGGTTTGAATCGTGATGTGCGGGTGATTTTCTCTCGCTTTTTCAAGCAAGGTGTTCAAAGAGTGCATGGAAGAAGGGGTGTCGCTTTTGGGAAGGGGAGCAACTTTAGGAAAAACTACAGGGCCCAAGACGCGCTGAATCATCGTGGCTTCTCCCTTGGTAACCCCGTATGCCAAGCCGCCCCCGATGGTAAACATCACTCCAAAATAAGCCGACGTAAGGGCTAGGATTAGCATAAGGGGTGAGAGGATTTGGGAAAAAAGGCGGTGAAGGCGCTCTTGACTTTTGGGACGCAGTTTCCACAAGGGCGCGCGGCTACTGTTGCGTTTAAAGCTAAGCCACCACCCGTTGAGTATCAAAAACAGTGCGCCCACACAGGCTACACCCATGAGAAACACCCCAGGGCGTCCTAGTACTCTTCCTAAGTGCAAATCCACCACCAAGTCCCGCAACGCGCTTCCTTCGTCTTTTACGACTGCACCCGAATAGGGGTTTACATGTATGGCATCCATGAGGCGATGTCCAAGGGAGAGTAGCGGGTCTTTGTGGCTTGGCAAGGTGATGCGCACACCGTATTCTGGCCACTCTTTTTCTGTGAGCAAGGGTGCCACAAGGGCGTCGATGTCGTAGTGTGCGGGAGCACTAAGGTGCCGTGAGGGTTTTTCCCACAAGGCGATGTAGGGCGCCACCATGCTTAGGGTTCCAAAAAACAAGGCGATGTAAAACAGAACCGTTACCCCGATGCCAATGTAAGCGTGGGTGTGAAAAAGAATATCGCGGGTTTGTGCTTTAGAAAGGGGCATAGTAGCCTCCAAGTGTTAAGACGCTCACAAGTGCCGTGGCGAGAACGGTTTTTTTAAGGGCAACGGCGGACGTGGGCGAGTGAAAAATCCACAAGCTCCATCCTGCCCACGCTAAAGGGGTGAGAAGGAGAGGAAAAAGCACTTGTTCAGCGGGGGTTCCTGGAAGAAAAAGTGCCAACGCCATCATGCTGCCATACCCAAGAACAAGCCCTCCTAAGAGGGCTGCTATCCACGTACTGAGGGTGTGGTGTTTCATGGGAGGGATTAAAACTCATAAGCAAAAGAGAGCTTCACGTTGCGACCAGGTTCGTAATCGGCAAGGTTGACATCGCTAAGGGTGCGGTTTTCGGAAGCGTGGGAGGTGTAAGTTTCATCAAAAATATTATCAACTCCTGCGATAAGCGTTAAGCCTTTGATGCTTTTGGGTTTCCATTTGATAGCGATGTCATGGACGTCATAAGCTTCTTTGGTGTTTTGCGCGGCGATGTATTTGCGCTTTTCTTTCATCACAAAAAGTGAATCCCATGTGAGAGAAAGGTTGCTAAAGATGGCATATTCGAGGTTAATGCCAACGCTATCCCCAGGTTCACGTACGGTACTAAGTCCTGTGTCTCGAAATTTGGAGTCGGATTTGGAGTAGGTGAGCAAGGAGGAGAGGGCTCCTTTGGTGAAGGCAACGCTAGCTTCAAACCCTTTAATATCAAGGGTGCCCTCGTTGGACATGATGGCACTTGTGCCAGAGGTCCATGTGGTTACGATGTAATCATCAATTTTTGTGTCGAAATACTTGAAGGAAACACCAAAGCTGTCCGCACCTAGGATATTTCTGTTTTCGTATTTAAAACCCACTTCTTTATTGAGCCCCGTCTCGGCTTTTAAATTGGTGTTTTCGCTGAGAAAGAGCCTGTTACTAGCAAGCACATCCACCATCTCTGGCCCTTTATAAAGGCTTGTCGCGCTAGCAAGAAGGGTGAAGGTTTCTGTGAGGGCGTATTCTGCGGCAAGGCCGTAGGTAAAGGCATTGTCGTTGATTTTGCCATAAGCGCCATCAAGCTTATAGTTGGTGTAACGAATGCCAGGCGTAATTACAAGACCATTGTTAAAGGCCATGGCATTTTCCACAAACAGTGCGCCTGTTGTTGCTTTTTCATTTTTACCGTACTGCGCGCCACTCCACTTTACTTTACTGGTTTGCTCATCATACAAACCCCCGTACGTGAGCGTGTTGTACACTTCTCCAAGGGTGAGGTTGGTGCGGGCTTTGAGGTTGATGCCTTGGGTTTTTACCTCACCATCTAGCAAGCCTTCGTATGGATTCATGCCTGTTGGAACGGGGCGAACACGCTGGGTGATGCCATCGCGTTTTTCGTAGCGTTGAAGGGTGTTTTCGTTGAGGTAAAGGGAGGTTTGCATAAAGAGCGCATCTCCTAAGTCTAGCGTATGTTTAAGAGTAAAGGTTTCGCGCAAATATTCCGTAGGGTAGAGGTAATTTCCTGTGGCAAAAAGGTTGTATGCTTTGCCAAAATCAGGTCGTGGGGCGTAATCGCCCTCGTCTTTGAGGCGGTCGTAAGAAAAGCTCAGGCGTTGTGTGTCACCCACATTGAGGCCAAGTTTTACCAGGGTGTTGTCAATGTCCCCTTTGGTGCCAAAACTTTTTTCACCCTCTCCGTCTTTCCATTCGTTTTTACTAACATGACGGTGGTAAATAAGCACGTCCGCTATCTCGTTAATCTTGCCATACCCCGCAACAGAACCCCCAAGATTGTCGTTGGAGTTGTAGTTACCTTGCACCCGCGCGCCATACTCTTTGCCCGGTTGCAACAAGTCCCTGCCGTCTTTGGTCTCAAAAGCTACCGAACCGCCTAGGCTTCCGCTAACCACGGAGTTGGTTCCCACTTGAATCTCGGCTTTTTTAAGAATGTCGGGGTTGATGAGCAAGTTGCCGATGTGGTGAAACATGTTGACGTTGGAAACCTTGGCACCATCGATGGTAATGTCTAGGTTTTCATCCTCAATACCGCGAATGGCAATACGGTTATTAATGGAGCTAGTACCTCCCACATCCACGCCAGGCAAAGTGCGCAAAAGGTCGCTTAAGTGGTTGGCCTGCTTGGTTTCAATGGAGCCACTGGCGACATTAAGAGAAGAACTTACCACTTATGTCTCCCAGATTTCAACAGCTTCAAGCTGCTGTTCTTGAGCAAAAGCCGTATTGGCCAAAAAGGCGACAACAGCAAACGAGAGTCCCACGCCTCGCTTTAGGGTTTGAGAAGTTGGCATACAAACATCCTTTCATTGTGTTTTAAAATGATATTTGTTATCATAGTCACTAAAAATCTCGTCAAAATCTCATTTGTGGAAAATAACAACCCAATGCGCAAAAAAAATCAACATATTCATGTTTTAATCGTCGAAGATGAAGCCATCTTGGCGTTACAGCTTAAAATGGCACTGCAAAAGTTTGGTTATGAAGTCAGCGGTATCGAATCCACCGCCAAAGGTGCGATGGCCCATGCGGATGCCCATTTTCCTGATATGGCGCTTTTGGACATTCGCCTTCGCGGGGAAGAGAGTGGCCTAGAGGCAGGACGGTACCTTTGGCAAACACACCGCATTCCCATCATCTATCTGACCTCGTATTGTGACAATGCTACCTTAAAAGAAGCCATGCACTCGGAGCCTTACGGGTACCTTAGTAAGCCGTTTCGAGATGCCGAACTGAAAACCACATTGCACACGGCATGGTGTAAACACACCTATTTTTGCGCGGGCAAAGAAGGGGTGATGCGCCACAAAAACTGCGATATTGCCCTGCCTTTTGGGTACCGGTTTGACAAAATCCAAGGGGTGCTTTTGCAAGAAGGCAAGGCGGTAAAACTCACGGGCAATGAGATTAAATTTTTTCAAATCTTGAGCGAACAGCCTGGAAATACGGTGAGTTTTGAGCACATCAGTGCCTATATTTGGAGGGAGCCTTACATCGACCCTTCACGCTTGCGTAACCTTATCTATAGGCTACGCCAAAAAGTCCATGGGGAATTGTTAGAAAATGTGTTTGAAGCGGGATACCGCCTCAATGTTTAACCTACGCTCCCTTTCTCTCTCGGTAAAATTTGCCGCCACCTTTTTTGGGGTTTGTGTTTTTTTACTCGTGGTTATGATGGCTGTGGTGATTCCTAAACTTGAAAAAGAGCGCTTTTTGCAAGAAGCCCAGACTATTGAGCGGTTGCTAGAAAAGATGGAATACCAAGTGCGTCTCACCGTTGAGATGAACATCCTTTACAACACTTCCAATTGGGAAAAAATCGACTTAACCATCCGCAACAAATTTTACCTCTTTTTGGAACGTATTGCCCAAGAAAAGGTTCAACCAGAGGCCTTTCCTGCCTTAGTGGAAGCGGTGTTTGGAGGCTTTACATGTAACGCCCTTTTGTTTCACAACAAGGAGGTGGTTTATAGCACCCAAGAAGTATCGCCCTCTCCTTTGTTTGCTTCCGTGCCTTCTGGGGAGTGGGAAACGTGGAAGAGCCTTGATAAAACCAAATCTATCAACATTTGCCCCAAAAGCGCGCGGGAGCATTTTATTGCCAAGCCCATTGGGGAGACGGGGTATGCCCTTGGGGTACAGTGTGAATCAGACGCACTTTTGCGCTACCGCACAGAGTTTGAAAAAGGCATCGGCGCGATGCTAAAGCAAAGCTTCAAATCTGTTAAGCAAGACAGTAAAGGGTTTGCGTACATGATGTGGGTGGATGGGGGCACGCAACCGTGCGACCATGACGCGCGCTACCGTAAAATCCCCGAAGCATCGCCCTCGCAATTTAACGCACGGTGCTGTGTGAGTGAATCTTCGCCCACCGACCAACCACTTACGGGCACCTTGACCCCTGCGGATTACCTCCATGCCGCGCAAACCAAGGAACCCTTGCACCATCTTTTGGAAGGAAAAGCCGCCATCACGTGGGTGCGGTTGTTTGACAGTAAACGCGAGTATCCCTTTGTGTTTGCTATCACCTTATACGAAGAAGATATTTACGGCGCCCTAGACCCCATGGTGGTCAAGTTTATCCCCGCAGGTTTGAGTGCACTGGTGTGTGCTTTTGGGCTAGGTTGGGTCTTTTTTCGCCGATTTGGCCGTGCAGTGGAGCGGCTTTCGTGGGTGGCAAGGGCGGTAAAAAGCGGGGATTTGCGCGCACGAAGTGGAATTAAGGGAGAAGATGACGTGGGGGTGTTGGCAGAAACCTTTGATGCGATGATTGATACTTTGCAAGAAAACATCACGACGCTAGATAGCAAGGTGGCCCAGCGCACGAAGGAGTTAGAAAACCTTGTGGAGGAAAAAGAAATCCTCCTAAAAGAGATCCATCACCGCGTGAAAAACAACCTTGCCATCATCGTGGGACTGATGCAACTCAAAGAGCACCACGCCACCCAAGAAGAGTCTAAGGCCTTGCTTGTGGAGCTTCAAGAGCGCATCTATGCCATTGAGTTGCTCCATCGTCAGTTGTACCAGTCCCGTAGCCTTAAACACATCTCTTTTGATGCGTACCTCCAAGGCCTTGCGCACAATATTCGCCAACTCTATCACGTGGAGAGCCGTTCCATAGAACTTGACGTGCAAGCAGAGGCGGTGGAGCTTGGGATTGAGCAAGCTTTAGCTTGCGGATTGGTGATGAACGAATGCATTATCAATGCCTTAAAACACGCCTTTTCCCACAGGGGGGGGCGCATTGTGATACGCTTTTACAAACGGGATGGGTGGTGTTTTTTAAGCATCAAAGACGATGGCAAAGGGTTGCCCAAAGGCCTCTCTCCTCACACGCAAGCCACCCTTGGCATGCAACTCATTCAAGGGATAGTGTTACATCAACTGGGAGGAAAATGCACACTGGTGAGCGAGAAGGGGACAACGGTTGAGGTCAGTTTTTTGTACGAAGCGCCCTAAAAAATGCCCCAATCCTTTACATGTAAAGCGTAAGATTTTTTTCACTGCGCTTTTCTCATCCAAATCTCATGACGCCTTTGTTACAATAGAAATATACTATTTATTACAGGAGCGGCGCGCATGAAAATAGGGCTTTTTATCCCCTGTTATATGAACGAGTTGTATCCAGGCGCTTCGATGGCGACACTGGAATTGCTTGAAAAACAGGGACTTGATGTAGAATATCCGCTGGAACAAACCTGCTGCGGGCAACCCATGGCCAACACGGGTTGTACCAAAGACATGGAAACGCTAGCACGACGGTTTGTGAAGCTGTTTAAAGACTATGATTACGTGGTAGGGCCAAGCGGGAGTTGTGTTTCCATGGTGCGCAACAACTACGCTCAGTTTTTAGCAGGCGACCCTGACTTTGAGCGCATCAAAACCAGAACCTTTGAAGTGTGCGAGTTTTTGCACGACATCATTAAACCCGAAACCTTCAATGTTTCCTTTCCTTATAAAGTAGGTTTGCACAACAGTTGCCACTCCCACCGCGACGCGGGACTGGGTGCGCCCAGTGAGCGCAATATTCCCTACTTTAACAAACTTGAAGCACTGCTTGCTAAGGTCGATGACATTGAGCTTGTGAAGCTTGAGCGGGTGGATGAGTGCTGTGGTTTTGGTGGTACCTTTGCCATCACCGAAAGTGCTATTTCGGCGTTTATGGGCACAGACCGCATCGACGACCATTTGCGAGCGGGTGCAGAAATCATCACAGGGGCAGATTTGTCGTGCTTGATGCACATGGACGGACTCATTCGCCGTCAGGGTAAACCGCTACGGATTATCCACATTGTTCAGATTCTAAACGGAGGAGACCCCCATGGGACACCCAGAGTTAGCCGCTAAATTTACCCAAGACGTAGAGCGCACCCATTGGCACGACAAAGCGCTGTGGTTTGTGCGCGAAAAACGCGACCGCGCTAGCAAGAGCGTGCCCGAGTGGGAAGCCTTGCGACGTAGAGCCCAACAGATTAAAACCCACACCATGCAAAACCTCGATACCTACCTTGTGGATTTTGAGAAAAACGCGAAGGCTAAGGGGATTCAGGTGCATTGGGCTAAAAATGCCGAAGAGCACAACCGCATCACGCTTCAGATTTTAAACCTGCACAACGCCAAAAAAGTCGTTAAAAGCAAATCCATGCTTACCGAAGAGTGCCACCTTAACCCCTATTTGGAAAAACACGGCATCGAAGTGGTGGATACTGACCTTGGCGAGCGTATCATTCAGTTTCGCAAAGAGCCCCCCTCACACATCGTGTTGCCTGCTATTCACCTCAAAAAAGAGGACGTGAGTAAAACCTTTCATGAACACATTGGCACGGAAGAGGGCAACAATGACCCTACCTACTTAACCCGCGCGGCCCGCGCGCACTTGCGCGAGAAATTTTTGGGCGCAGACGTGGGTATCACGGGGGTGAACTACGCCATCGCCGACACGGGCGGGTTTGTGGTGTGTACTAATGAGGGCAACGCGGATTTGGGCGCGACTATTCCTAAGGTGCACATCGCTTCTATGGGGATTGAGAAAATCATCCCCCGCCTTGGAGATTTGGCGGTCTTTACCCGTTTGCTAGCGCGCAGTGCGACGGGACAGCCCATTACCTCGTACACTTCCCATTTTCACGGCCCAGTCGAAGGGGGCGAGTTGCATGTTATCATCGTCGATAATGGCCGTTCGCCTATTTTGGGCTCAGAACATTACTCTCAAGCCCTCAACTGCATCCGTTGTGGAGCGTGCATGAACACGTGCCCTGTGTACCGACGCAGTGGTGGATTTAGCTACGAAGCGACCATTCCAGGTCCCATTGGCTCAACCCTAGAGCCTTGCAAAGATTTGGCTAAGCACAAAACCTTGCCCTATGCGTGTTCGCTGTGTGCCTCGTGTTCTAACGTGTGTCCCATTCGCATTGACTTGCACCATCAGCTCTATTTTCACCGCCAAGATGTGGTCAAAGCGGGATTGTTGGACAAGAAAAAAGAGCGGGCGTTGGGTTTTGCAGGGTGGTTGTTTCAGCATCCAAAAGTGTTAGATTTTTGTGGAAAAATGGCGCGTAAAGTGGTGCCGTTTTTGCCAAGATGGATGATGTACACTTCCATGAATGCGTGGGGAGAACACCGTGAGATGATGGACTTCCCTGAAAAAAGCTTCAAAGAACTCTACGTTGAGCGTCAAAAAAGGAAAGAATCATGAGTAGCAGAGAAAGCATTTTACAAAGCATTCGCCAGTATAAAAAAGAGAACGTGGTGCCGCTTCCTGATGCACTTGGCTTTGCGCCTATGTCTTTTGAGAATCTTTTTGAACAGTTTTCAACAGCACTTGCAAGTGTGGGTGGTAAAGCGATTTTGTTGGAAAATCGCACCCAGTTAGATGAGACGATTCGCGCCATTGCAACAGAGGCGGAGCATATCGTGTGCAATGTGCCAGGATGCAACTTAAGCAGTGATGATGGTTCCAAATACGCCACGCCTCACGACCTAGCCCACATTGACCTAGCCATCGTGCGCGGTGAATTTGCCGTGGCAGAAAACGGTGCTGTGTGGATTCATGCACAAACAACACGCCACCGTGCCCTTTACTTTTTGGCCCAGCACATTGTCGTTGTGGTAGACAAAGAGCAGATTGTCCCCACCATGCACGAAGCGTATGAACGGGTTTCTTTTGAAAAGGCGGGGTATGGGGTGTTTGTCTCAGGCCCTTCTAAGACCGCGGACATCGAACAATCCTTAGTCATCGGCGCGCACGGACCAAAATCGGGTTATGTGATTTTGGTTTAACCTTACTCTGTAAGCCTTACCATGTAAAGGCTTACTCCCACTTGTTGCGCGGTGGCAAATAGGCTTTTATTTTTTCCAATAACACATGAGGATCTGCTTCGATGATAAGCATCTCGTGGTGGATGTCGTACATAAACCCTTCTTTTTTGACGTGGGCTAAAAAGGCAAACAAATGGGTGTAAAACCCACCGATGTCCAAAAAAGCAATAGGCTTTTTATGGTAGCCAAGTTGGGCCCATGTCCACGCTTCAAAAATCTCCTCTAGCGTTCCCACGCCTCCGGGTAAGGCCACAAAGGCATCCGCCCGCGCGGCCATCATGGCTTTGCGTTCGTGCATGTTATTCACCACGTGCAATTCACTCACGCCCGTGTGGGCTAGCTCTTTTTGCTCTAGGGAGTGAGGGATGACGCCCATCACCTGTCCACCTTTGCCAAGAACCGCATCGGCAATCGTTCCCATGAGACCTACTTTTCCACCCCCGTACACCAAAGCGTGCCCTTCTTTAGCAAGGATTTCTCCAAGAACATGGGTTTCTTTGGCATACAAGGGGTTGTTGCCGCCACTAGAACCACAAAAAACGGCAATATTCATGAGCGTTCCTTTTGTTTGAAATTGACTTGGGTGATAAACACACCCAGAAAAATGACCCCCGCTGCGAAGAGTTGGGCGGTGTTGAGGGTTTCGCCTAAAACAAGGTAGGCCAAGATAACCACAAAGGCGGGGATGAGGTTGATAAACACCGAAGCCCTAGACGCAGGGAGTTTAGTGAGGGAGAAGTTAAACAATCCGTAGCCTCCAAGGGTTACGACAACACCTAGATACACGATGGCAAGCATCCCTTCCATGCTTACCACAGGAAGTGCACCTTGCCACTCCCAAAGGGCTAAGGGAAGGTAAAAAATAGCCCCTGCGAAGGCTTGGATGGCGGTGAGAAAAAGGGCAGAAAAGCGTTTGGTGAGGTGCTTGATGATGAGGGTGTAACCTGCGGCACAGAGCATGGCAAGAAACTCAAGGGTGTTGCCAAGGAGCGGGTTAGGCGCGGACGCTTCGGCGGACGCTTCAAGGCTAAGCCAGATGGCACCCATGATGGCAAGGGCTGAGCCTAGAAGAAGTTTTTTGGTGATGATTTCTTTGAGAAAAATCCCCGCACCTATGGCGGCGAGCAAGGGCATGGTAGAGGTGATGACGCCCGCTTGGGAGGCAGAGGTGTACTGCAGGGCTTTGATTTCAAAAATAAAATACAGACAAGGTTCTAATAGCACCATGGCAAGGAGGTATTTGATATCTGAGGCGCTAAAGGTGAGGCCGCGAAAGTAGTTCCAAAAGAGCAAAAATACTAAAGATGCCGCCACCATACGCCCAAAGATGATGCTCATGGGCCCCATGGTGTCCAGAGCGATTTTAAGGGCGATGAACGAACTTGCCCAAATGAGGGTGGCGGTGACGACGGCAATGGTGCCAAGGGTTTTATTGCTAAGAGGTTCTCTCACGGGATACTTTCATAGTGGAATTGGAGTAAAATAGACGCGTATTATAGCCAAAGTGCTTTACATGTAAAGGAAAGTTATGCGATTTGCAATCTATCTATTGGTTTTAGGAATGATAGCCTACCAAGTGTTTGTTAAACCCCGTCCCCTTCCCGAAAATGCGGTACTTCCTTACGATACGCGTATTTTGGCTTTTGGGGATAGTCTCACCTTTGGAACGGGGGCCGAAACAGGGTATCCCGCAAGGCTAGCGCAACTGCTGAGAGTGGAAGTCATCAACGCAGGCGTACCGGGTGAAGTGAGTGTGCAAGGGTTGGCGCGCCTTGGCGGCTTGCTTGAAACACATCGTCCCAACATCGTCATCTTGTGCCACGGGGGTAATGACATTTTACGCCGCATGGATTTAGCGCAAACCGAGGCAAACCTGCGTGGGATGATTACGCTTGTGGAAGCCTCGGGGGCGAAGGTAGTGCTTGTGGGTGTGCCGTTGTTTACGGGTATTAGCGTTTCCACGGCAGATTTTTATGACACTATTGCCAAAGAAACGGGCGTGGTGTATGTGCCAAATGCCCTTACAAACATCATCAAAACCAGTGCACTTTTAAGCGACCGTGTGCATCCTAATGACGAAGGATACGCACAGTTAGCAAAAGCGCTGTATGAGGTGTTGTTACGCTCTTTTAGTTAGCGTAGGATTTGAGGACGGCGATGATTTCTTTGGCGTACGTTTGCGCCAAGAGCACGACTTCCTCTTCTTCTAGGGTCAACACCGCTTCTTTTTGCGGGATGTTGTGACGCAAGATGGCAAACTGCGTGCACGTTTTATAAAGGGCAGGTGCGTCAAGTTTGGTGAATTCTATGAGAATATGTTTAGGCATGTGTTTGGGTTCAAGCTTGGCTAGGGAGTCAGCCTTGGCCAGATAGGCTTCAAGTGTTGGTGTCATGGGTCTCCTTTAAAAAGTGAAATTGTACACAAGCAAGCGTTACATGTAAAGATGTATAAAATCGTTACACATGGTTTTACTTTTAATTATTAAAAATAACTTAAAATAGTATTTTTTGCAGTTATTTTTAATAATAGGGCCAGAAATTCCTCTTTTACCCCCATTTTTTCCGTGAACTTCAAAAAAACGTTACAAATTTACACGCAATTTCAAAAGCCTTGTTCCTTTTTGGTCACTTTTCCTCAATGCTACGCTAATGCTACGCCGAGGTTTTACTATGACCGTGTAAATTCATCAAAGGAGCCAGAATGAACCCAGAAGTTGCGCAAGCGTACTGGAAAGAAAACATCTCAACCATCCTCAAACTCTTGGTGGTGTGGTTTGTGGTGTCGTTTGGATGCGGCATTATCTTCATGGAAGAGCTCAATGCCATTGAGTTTGGTGGCTATAAGCTGGGCTTTTGGTTTGCCCAACAAGGCGCTATGTACACCTTTGTGGTTCTTATCTTTGTATATGCAAAGATGATGGAACGCATCGAAGAAAAATACGATATCCACGAATAGGAGCGGGCAATGGAACTTCAAACCTTAATCTACCTTTTTGTGGGCGCGTCTTTCGCCCTGTATATTGGCATCGCCATTTGGGCACGGGCGGGCTCAACGAAAGAGTTTTACGTCGCAGGCGGCGGGGTACACCCTATCGCCAACGGCATGGCAACGGGCGCGGATTGGATGAGCGCGGCTTCGTTTATCTCCCTTGCGGGGATTGTTTCGTTCATCGGGAGCGACGGTTCGGCGTATTTGATGGGCTGGACAGGCGGTTATGTGCTTCTTGCCATGCTTTTAGCACCCTATTTGCGCAAATTTGGAAAGTTTACGGTACCAGACTTCGTCGGTGACCGCTACTACTCCGACGTGGCGCGCTTGGTGGCGGTGGTGTGTGTTATCTTCATCTCCTTTACTTACGTCGCAGGGCAAATGCGCGGGGTTGGCATCGTGTTTTCACGCTTTTTGCAAGTGGACATTAATACGGGCGTTATCATCGGGATGGCCATCGTGTTTGTCTACGCGGTACTTGGAGGTATGAAGGGAATCACCTACACGCAAGTTGCGCAGTATTGTGTGATGATTTTTGCCTTTACGGTACCTGCTATCTTTCTTTCGTTGCAAGTGACAGACACCTTTATCCCCCAGCTTGGCTTTGGGTCTAAGATTGCCTTTGAGTTTGACAACGGGGTGCAGATGATTGACAAGGGAACCTACCTCTTGCACGCCCTTGACCAGTCTATCCAAGACCTTGGTTTTGCGGCGTACACGTCTAGTATTTCAGGCACGTGGAACGTGTTTATGCTAACCACAGCACTCATGCTTGGTACGGCGGGATTACCCCACGTTATCGTGCGTTTTTTTACCACGCCTACGGTAAAAGGAGCGCGTATTTCAGCGGGATGGGCGTTGCTGTTCATCGCCATCATGTACACTTCCATCCCGGCAGTTGCGGGATTTGCGCGGCTTAACCTTATTAAAAACATCCAAAACGTGGAGTACCAAGCCTTTATTAAGGGCGAGGCGGAACACCTTGATGGCAGCACAAATTATGGTGCATGGTTTAAGACATGGGAAGATTCAGGCCTTTTGGCGTGGAATGACCGCAATGGCGATGGTAAAATCCAATACGCTGCGGGTGCTGCTTTCACAGGACGTCCTGCCTTCACCGGAGAGCGTGGGGCACACGGAGAGCGTTTGGTGTCCAACGCGGCTGCGACGCACACCGCCAGTGCGGATGAGATGCGCGCAAGTGGTAAGCTTGTGAATGAATTGTACGTGGATAATGACATCATCGTACTTGCGAACCCTGAGATTGCAGGGCTTCCAAACTGGGTTATCGCCTTTATCGCCGCGGGTGGTTTAGCCGCAGCACTCTCTACGGCGGCGGGACTTTTGTTGGTTATCTCCACGTCCATTTCCCATGACCTTTTGGGCAAGGTGCTCATGAAAGACAAGGAAACGGGACGCTCTAAGATGAGTGAAAAAGCAGAACTTCTCTCCGCGCGACTTGCTGCGGTGGTGGCTATCATCGTGGCGGGGTATTTGGGGATTCACCCTCCAGGTTTTGTGGCCCAAGTGGTTGCCTTTGCCTTTGGTTTGGCCGCGGCGTCTTTCTTTCCCACCATTGTTATGGGCATCTTTTACAAGCGCATGAACAAAGAAGGGGCGATTGCGGGCATGGCTACGGGCTTGACATTCACCTTTGTATACATCGTGTACTTCGTGTTCATGGGTGGCGATAAGGCCGATTATCTGTGGGGCATTGCGCCAACGGGTATTGGCACCATCGGGATGGTGTTGCACTTCATCGTGGCGTATGTGGTCGCGCAGATGACACCACCACCACCACCTCATATTCAAGCGCTTGTGGAAAGCATCCGTATTCCTCGCGGTGCAGGTGCGGCAAGCGCACACTAAGGTTAAACCTACCCCTTAAGGCAACGCTTTGAGGGGTAGACACGTATGCCTTTGGTGTTTTTTCTTCAACATGTGCCATAATTATCCTTTACATGTAAGGAGTGCCCATGAGCCTTCAAGACCAAGAAGCTTTTTTAAAATCCATCCACCCCTTTGGGTTGCTTACCCCCACAGAACTCACCCGCGTGACAAACGCCATGAACATCGCGTATTACACGAAAGACACGGTGATGATTTCTCCGCAAAAACTTCCCGAATTTTTATACATCATCATCAAAGGGGAAGTGGGTGAGTACCATGACAATGAACTGATTAAGATTTACCACAACCAAAACTCTTTTGACGCGGATGCACTGCTGTATGGTAAAACAGAAGACACTTTTTTGGTGCACGAAGAGCTTATTTGTTTTGAAATCACCCAAGAAACCTTTCGCCAACTTTTAGAATCAAACGCGCAGTTTAAGGCGTATTTTTTAACCGATGTTGCCAACCGCTTGCAATCGGCCAAGCAAAAAGAGTATGCCACCCAGCTTTCGGGATTTATGTTGGCACGCGTGTCGGATTCGTATTTGCACAAAGCGTGCATCGTTCCTCCAACGCTTTCCATCATGGAAGCCTTGCGCCGCATGGATGCCTTGGACACAAAGTGCATCATCGTGGACGATGAAGAGCAAGGAAGCTATGGCATTGTGACGGACAGTACGGTTCGCAAACATGTGATTTACGAGGATTATGACAAGTTTGGCCCCATCGGCCCCATTGCGTTGCGGCCCATTATTAGCATTGACGCGGAAGATTTTTTGTTTAATGCCTTGTTGCAGTTGACAAAAAATTCCATCAAACGCATTGTGGTGAGCCGGCATGGGGTGATTGTGGGGATTTTGGAGCAGTTGGATTTGCTGAGTTATTTTGCAAACCACACCTACTTGGTTTCGGTGCAAATTCGTAAAGCCAAAGACGTGGACGCCCTTAAAAAAGCCAGTCAAGATTTTGTGCACATCATCAAAAAACTCCACGCTAAGGGCACGAAAGTGGAGTACATCTCCCAACTCATTAGCGAGCTTAATGAGCAAGTGTACCGCAAGCTCTACGAGATGATGATTCCTGTGGAATTACAGCAAAAAGCGTGTTTGATTGTGATGGGAAGTGAAGGGCGCAAGGAACAGATGCTTAAAACCGACCAAGACAATGCACTGATTGTTGAGCATGAGGAAGACGAAGCAGCGTTTAAAGAACTAATGGAGCGCTACACACAAACACTCCTTGATTTTGGCTATCCTGCGTGTGAGGGAGACATCATGGTTTCTAACCCTTATTGGCGCAAGTCATTTAAGGCCTTTAGGGTGGAGCTTGCCCGTTATTTGGAGAGTCCACGCAGGGATGATTACATGCATTTAGCCATTTTCTACGATGCCCTTGCGGTGGCGGGCAATAAAACGTTGCTGGCAAAACTCAAAGAAAGCATTTATGAGCAGATGATGGGAAAAGACATTTTCATGGCCAATTTTGCCAAAGCGGCGTTGTTGTTTGAGACGCCCATTAGCTTTTTTTCCAACCTCAAAGCCGACGAAAACCGCTTGGATGTGAAAAAAGGAGGGATTTTCCCTATCGTTCAAGGGGTGCGCTCATTGGCGTTAGAGTACCACGTGGAAGAGACGGAGACCATCAGGCGCATTCACGCCCTAAAGTCAAAAAAAATCTTTGAAGAACACTTTGGAGACGCCCTTATTGAAGCCTTTGATACGCTCATGGGCATGCGCCTTAAGGAGCAACTTTTCTCAACCGAACGGGGCGAAACGCGGCACAATTTCATCCGCACCGACAAGCTCAATCAGCTCGAAACCGAACTGCTCAAAGACAGTTTTAAAATCGTAGACCAATTTAAACGGTTTTTGGTCCACCATTTTAAAATCAACATGGTACAGTGATGTTTGCACGCTTTTTTAAAGAGCGCAATAAAAAAAAGTTGCGCGACCCACGGTTTTTGTTTTTGTTTGACGCCCCCTTTTTTGAGGATGAGTTTGTGGTGTTTGACACCGAAACCACCGGTTTGGACCCTAAGAAGGATGAGATTTTATCTATCGGGGCAGTGAAAATAAAAGGCAATAAAATCCTCGCCCAAGAAACCCTCTCTTTGTTGCTTCGGCCCAGCAAGGACATTGCCGCTAAGAGCATCACTATCCATCAGTTGCGCAACATCGACATGGTGGGGGCTTTGGCGCCCAAGGAAGCCTTGGAGCGGTTTTTGGCGTTCATTGGGCCCTTGCCTTTGGTGGGGTATTATCTGGAATTTGATGTGGCGATGGTGAACCGCTACCTTCAACCGTGGCTTGGCATCAAGCTGCCTAATGCTCAGATTGAAGTTTCAGGTATTTACCACGATAAAAAAATCAAAGCCATCCCCGATGGGGTAATTGACCTGCGTTTTGATACAATAATGCGGGAACTTGGATTGCCGATTTTTGGCAAGCACGACGCGGTAAATGATGCTATCATGACCGCGATGATGTTTGTAAAACTGCAAAACATTCAACGTCTTTAACGCAAGGAGTAGTGTATGCCAGTGATTGATGTGAGTGCTATTGAGTCTACCCCGTTGCAAGCGGGTGAGGGTGCCCAGATGCAGATGATTATCTCCCCCAAAATGGCCCCCCATTTTGCCATGCGCAAGTTTACCATTGCCCCTGGCGGCTTTATGCCAAACCACACCAACAGCGTGGAGCACGAGCAGTACGTACTAGAGGGCTGTGCGAGCGTAGGGATTGGCAATGAAGTCTTTGAGGCCAAGGCGGGTGACGCGTTGTATGTGCCTGCGGGCATTCCCCACTGGTACCGCGTCAAGGGTGACGTGCCTTATGTGTTTTTGTGTATGGTGCCTAACCTTGAGGATGAGATTCGCCTGATAGGCTAGACTTTCTCGTAGTAGCTCAACCGCCCTTGGGTGACTTTGGTAAACAAGGGCGTACTGGGCACTAAGTCCGCGTGGCCAGTGTAGAGTCTCCCACCATTTTTCAAGAGCTTGTGAAAACGCTCGATGGTTTTTTGTTTGAACACATCATCAAAATAAATCATCATGTTGCGTGAAAAGATGATGTCAAAAGGTTCTAAGTGCAAGAACGCCTCATCAAAAATATTTAAAACCTGAAAATCAACCCCTAAAAATTTTGACCGAACAATCGTATACTCCCCTGCAATTTTCATAAAATAGGTAGCTTTTAAGTGCTCATCAAGGCGGTGCAAGGAGCGTTCGCTAAAGACACCTTTTTGGGCTTTTTGAATAGCTTCGGAGTTGATGTCAATGCCTAAAATGTTCACACTAAAAGGGGCAAATCCCCCCTCACTAGCAAGCATAGAAAGGGAATAGACTTCTTCACCCGAAGCGCAAGGGGCGCTTAAGATGCGCGCTTTGCCGCCCCGTTCTTTAAGCCACGCCACCGCCGCTTCAAGCTGAATGGTTTCGCGGTAAAAATAGGTTTCATTGACGGTGATAAGGTTGATAAAGTTTTGCCGCATGGCTTCATCGGCTTTAATGCGCGCAAACAGTGCATCAAAGCTAACGATGTCGTTGTTTTCGCAAAATAAAACAAGCCGTTGTTTTAGCACCTCTTTTTTGGGCGCAAGGTTTACTCCGCTGTAGTGTTCGACGTAGTGAAGCAGGGGGTCAAGGTTGCGGTCGTCGAAGACGATTTTAGCAGGCGGCGCAGCGCTAGTGGAAGCTTCTTTACTTTTTTTTCTAAAAAAGAACATGGATAAACCTTTCGATGCGCTGTTTGATTTCTTCTAAGGGTAACATCTCAAGCTCGGGCACAAGCTCTTTGGCGCGTTTGGGCATGCCATACACCACGGCACTTGCCTCATTTTCGCCAATACAGCGCGCCCCTGCTGCGTGGAGTTGTTGGATGCCTCTTGCGCCATCATGTCCGATGCCGGTGAGCAAGATGGCCAAGATGTCTACCTTTTCACACAAGGGAACAGCAGAGAGAAATAAATCATCAATGCTAGGATTGTAAAGGGTTTGCGCAGGTGCTTCTTCAAAACAAAGTTTCAGAGGGCGTGAAGGAGCAAGAAGGCAGTTTTTCTCGCAAATATACACGCCACCTTGGCTTACATGTAAGGGTTCGTTGGCGCGCACAACAGGGATTCTAAGCTCGGCACGAAATTGTTGCACAAAGCTAGGAATAAACACGGCGTTCATGTGCTGGGCGATGATAATAGGCGTGGTTAGAGCACTTGGCAAGGCATTTAAGAGTGCCTTTAGGTGCCCGGGGCCTCCGGTTGAGGCCCCAATAAGGATGAGTTTTTCTTTCACACTAGGTTCTGAATTCTGAAAGTTTGCTGTTGAGCATTTCGGTCATTTTGTTAAGGTGCTCAGCCGCACTGGCGATCTCTTCAACACTGCGGGCATTTTCCATGGAGAGGGTATTGATACTAGAAACCCCTTGGATAATCTGTGCAATTTCATCACCATTGGTGATGTAACTTTGGGCTGTTTTGTCTGACATGGTGATGGCGTGGCGCATGGTTCCGTCCATGTGGGTGATTTTTTCCTTAACATCACTTGCGACATACGTGAGCTCTTCCACGCGTTTGGCGTTGCGGGTCATTTGGTCGCTTGAGTCTGAGACGGCTTGAACGATGACGTTGATGGTGGCGTTGATTTCGATGAGGCTTTTTTGGGTGCGCTCAGCTAACTTTCGCACCTCGTCTGCTACCACGGCAAACCCGCGTCCGTGGTCTCCTGCGCGCGCGGCTTCGATGGCAGCGTTGAGGGCTAAAAGATTGGTCTGGTCGGCGATGTCGTTGATGACGGTAAGGACTTGTTTGACCTGTTCGGCGTCATGGCTGAGCTGTTCGATTTTTTTGGCCAGTTCAATCTCGGTGTGCGCACTTTCTTGGATTTGTTCGGTTAAATCAAGGATGGAAGTGCTGGCTTCTTGCACAAAAGTACTGGCTTTTTCAAGTTCACTTTTTCCTTCTTTGGCTTCTTGAATGGAACCTCGCATCTCTTCTTGCATTTTGGTGGCTTTTTTGGTGGTGTTGCCCACAAGAACGGCAGAATCTTCGATGCGTTTGCCCGATTGCAAGGAGGTGGTGGAAAGTTCATGGGCCACGGAAGAATTTTCACTTGAGAGTTGCTTAGCATCGCTAATGAGCACGCGCACTTTTTCAATGAAGGCGTTAATGGCTTCGCTGGCACGGCTGATTTCATCGTTGCCTTCAATGTCAAGTTTGCGGGTTAAGTCGCCATCTCCGCTAGAGAGATTTTGCGCACGTTTGATGAGGTTTTGCAGGGGAGAGGTGATTTTAAGGCGAATGAGAAAAAGGCTCAAAGCGGAGACAACCGCCACAACCCCTAAACTAATGAGGGAAAAGAGCAACAAACCTCTTTTGTTTTCCGTGATGGTTTCTTCTGCAAGAACAGCCACATCTTCATCAATATTGTCGATGTACACTCCCGTGCCCATCATCCAACCATAAGGGGCAAAAGGAACGGCGTAGCCTAGCTTTGGAAAAGGGGCCCCGTCTTTGGTTTTTGGAAAATTGTAAATGACAAAATCTCCCCCACGTTTGGCTGCTTCAATGAGTTCTTTGACAAAAAACATGCCATCACTGTCTTTGAGGCCGATGAGGTTTTTCCCTTCAAGGGAGGTGTTTACTGGCAGCATCACATTGGTGCCATCGGGGTCGTAGATAAAAATATACCCGCTGTTATCTTCAAAAAAGCGAATGTCGCGAATTTTGTGAAGGATAGCCTTTTTAATTTCAGTCTCGCTATGTCCGCGCGCCATTTCTTCTTCGTAGACTTTTTCAACCACGGTGTGGATGATGCGCATTTCACTTTTGAGTTCATCTTTTCGGGCTTGTACCATTTTGTCATGGTAGTTTTCTGTAAAAAATGTAACCGACTCTATCATGAAATGACGTGTTGTCAGTCCAAGGAGAAGGGTTAGGATAATCAAAGAGCCAATAATCATGGCAATGATGCGCGTTGAGAGGTTCATGAAGTGTCCTTTGGATAAAACTTAACACTATTATAACTAAAATTATCCCATTGTAGGGGGTTTGGGGGCCTTTGTGGGGCCTTTGCGAGGAAGGGCGGCATTATTGCTACAAAAGCAGTAGCCCATTAACGCGAAGGGTTTTTATAATGATTTTCAATCTTTCAGGGTCGTTGCAATAAAGAGAAATTCTTGCTCAAGACGTAAAAAGAGATGGAGCAACGTAGGGTCAAAATGCTTCCCTGCTTCTTTGCGCATGATGGCAACTGCCTCTTGGTGAGAAAATGCTTTTTTATAAACCCGCACAGACGTCAAGGCGTCGTACACATCCGCAATGGCCATGATGCGCGCTGAGAGAGGAATCTCTTCGCCCGAAAGCCCGCGCGGATAGCCGCTGCCGTCCCATTTTTCATGGTGGCCTCCTGTGATTTCTTTGGCATAGATAAGAAAATCTGTCGGCCCGTTGATGGCAATGAGTTTGTCAATAATGGCTTCGCCAAAGGTGGCGTGCTGTTTCATGGTTTCAAACTCTTCGGGGGTGAGTTTGCCTGGCTTTAGCAAGATGTGGTCGCGGATCCCCACCTTTCCCACATCGTGCAAGGGGGCGGAATTGAACAAAAGCAGGGTGTATTTGGGGGTAACTTGCTCGGTGTATTTGGGCAAAAGGGCAAGCTGTTCGCACATGATTTTGACGTAATGTTGGGTGCGTTTGATGTGTGCACCTGTTTCGCCGTCTCGGTATTCTGCTAGTGAGCCCATGGCTTCAATGATGCTGGATTTCAACAGTTCGATTTCTTGGGTGCGTTTGCTCACTTGACTCTCAAGGTGGCAACGGTGCAAGGAGAGTTCGAGGTGGGTTTTAACGCGCATAAGCAGTTCTTCCCCGTTAAAGGGTTTGGTGATGTAATCCACCCCGCCGGCTTCAAATCCTTGCTTAATGTCCTCAACCCCTGCTCTGGCGGTGAGAAAAATGATGGGAATTTCACGAAGTAGAGGGTTTTGTTTGAGTGCTTTGGCGGTGTCAAATCCTCCCATTTGGGGCATCATAACATCCATGAGGATAAGATTAGGCCGTGTTTTTTCGGCGCGTTCTAGTGCTTGCAAGCCGTTGGTGGCGTACACAACCTTTACATGTAAGGCCTGCAAATGCCCCATCGCGACTTTGATATTTTCAACAATATCATCCACAATCATGACCGTGCTTTCGTTAAATACCATGGTCTGTTCCTTCTTCTAGAAATCGTATGAGGGCAATGAGTTCTACTTCAAGAATATCAATGTCGATATGCTCTAAGGCTTGATTGAGTTTTTGAACAAGGGCTTCGTTTCCATGTTCTTCTTCCAACAGAAGAATAAGCTCTCGCATCACATCAAAATCCCCGCTATCAAGGGCTTCTTTTGCCTTTTTTAAAAGAGGGGGATAAGCGCTTAGTGGGAGGGAAAAAAGTGCATTTTCAGAAGGCGCGCTTGGGGTGCTTAGCAAAGGCTCTTGCTTGTGAGGGAGAAAACGGGTGAGCATGGTTTCAAATTCGACGATGTCTATGGGCTTGGGGATAAACCCATCAAAAGAGCCTTTTTTTGCCTCTTCTTCTTCACCCAAAACCGAGGCAGAAACGGCGATGATGGGAATGTGGGCGGTGAGGACATTGTTGCGAATGGCCTTTGAGGCGGTGCATCCGTCTACTTGTGGCATTTTGATGTCCATGAGAATGAGATCAGGCCGCTCTTCTTCGGCAAGGTGGATGGCCTCTTCGCCTGAGTGGGTGGTGATGACGTCAAGTTTGTACGTGTCTAAAATATCCCTCAGAAGTTCGAGGTTTTCGGTGATATCATCCACAACAAGCACCTTTGCAGGAGCAAAATGTACAGTGTGCGTTGTGCGGTACGAAGGGTGCACGGGAAGGCTAGCGGCTATTTCTACGTGCGCGAGGGTGAGGGTAAACACGGAGCCTTTATTAGGTGCGCTGGTGAGCTCAATCACCCCATCCATAAGTTCGGCAAATTTTTTTGAGATAGCAAGCCCCAGTCCTGTTCCCTCATAGGTGCGGTTGTCGTGCCCGCTTTGTTGTTCAAACATGCCAAAGATTTTTTCCTGCTCGGCTTCAAGGATGCCAATCCCTGTGTCTTTTACCCTTACATGTAAGTCAATAGTGCTGTCTCTTTGGGCGTTTGGTGTGGCGTCAAAACAGACTTTTACACCGCCTTCATGGGTAAACTTCACGGCATTTCCGATGAGATTGACCAAGATTTGGCGCACGCGTAATTCATCAAGAATCAAAGCTTTGGGGGTGTTTGGGTGCATGATGGTTTCAAAATAAATGTTTTTGTGTTTGGCGCGCAAGGAAAAAATGGCGTGCAAGTCTTCGGCGAGGGTGGCGATGTTGACCACTTCGCGCTTAATGTCCACTTTTCCTGCTTCAATCTTTGATAAATCTAAAATATCGTTGATGAGTCCCACAAGGGCTTTGGCGGATTTTTGGATGGTTTGGATATTGTGAAGGGCCTTGGGCGGGAGGTCCATTTTGGCGGTAAGTTCTGCAAATCCAATGACGGCATTCATGGGGGTACGAATCTCGTGGCTCATGTTGGAAAGAAACTCGCTTTTAGCCTGATTAGCTTTTTCAGCCCTAAGTTGGGCGTGAAAGAGTTGCTCCTCTACTTTTTCACGGTGCAGAATTTCAGCGCGTAAGCGGCGATTCCAGTAGACGATAAAGACAAGGATGAAGGTGAAAATCACCACGCTTTTCCATGCCAATGAATAATCAACCGCGCCTTGAACGTCCATGCGAATCCAAGGGCTAAGGATTTTATTGATTGTTTGTTGTGGTGTGGTTTCGATGACATAATTAAGCGCTTCAACCAGTTCGGGCCAATCTTTGCGCACTCCAAAACTTAGCGCATAGTTTTCCCCTGTTTGCCCCAAGAGTTTTAGATTGGTGATGCCTTCGGTGCGAAGGGTGTAGTTCATGGCAGAGAGCCCGTCGAAAAAATAATCTACCTCCCCGCGGCTTAGCGCAATGAGACCACTTTTTAAGTCAGGAAAAATAAAAGGGGTGATGGAAGGGTGTTTGTCGCGTAAAATTTTTTGGGTAATGTAGCCATCAACAACACCAACCGTTTCCCCTTCTAAATCTTTCAGCGTATTGATTAGCCTCCCATCAAGCCTTCCAAAGGCCATCAGGGGCATGGTGAGGTACGGTTTGGTGAAAAGCATCTTTTGTGCGCGTTCTTCGCTGTAAACAATGCTTGAGATAACATCAATCTCTCGGGCCTCAATGGCCTCAATATGGTTTTTCCAATGGGGTGTTGTAACAGGCAAGGGGGTGATGCCCAACGTTTCTAAAAACACATAATCAACAATCTCTTTTACGATACCCCTGTGGTGGCCATTGGCGTCTACGAAATCAAAAGGATGCCAACTTGTGTCAATACCAAGCTTTAGGGTGTAAAGGTTGGCTAAAAACTGTTGTACTTCAGGGCGCATGAGTAATTGCCTAGAAAGAAGGGGTGAGCGGGCGGTGCCTAGCCATTTTTGCTGTAAGTTTAGGATGGTTTGAGGCGGGATGGCTCCAAGGGCTTTGTCGAAAATGGAGCGCAACAAGGGAAAGTTTTTGTGAACACCAATGTGGTAGTTGTGTAAAGAATGGTAAGGAAATTGCAAGGGGAGGGAGATTTTAAATTCATTGGAAAAATACCGGTTAAGATAATAATGCAAGACCGGTTGGATGTCCAAATACCCATCAATTTTTCCCTCTAGCAATCCCTCAAAAGCCGCGTGAACCGAAGGAAAGGTGACAAGGGTGATGGAGGGATACTCTTCTTGCAGTAAGGAGATGTACCAATAAGAGGCGATTACCCCAATCTTTTTCCCAGACAGTTGCTCAAAGGAGGTAACTTGGGTTGTGGTTTTGGGAAGAGCAAGGGCTAGGTTTGCTTGAAGTGTTGGAAGGCCAAAAAGGGTAAAAGCTTCACGCTCTTTGGTGGGAGCCGCCATGGAAAGCGCGGGGATTTCCCCTTGCTCAAAGAGCGCAAAGGTGTCGCTCCATTGGTCTTTTATGACAGGCTCAAACCGTATACCAAGAGACTGCTCCAAGTGTCGCAATATGTCCATGGAATACCCTTGTTGGATGCCGTTTTCTTGAAACTCAAAGGGCGGCCACTGGGTGTCCATGCCGATGGGGATGGTAGGATGGCGTGCTAAAAACTCTCTTTCTTCGAGGGTGAGGTTAGTAAGAAGGGTGTTTTCTTGTGCTGTAGATGCTAAGAATTCATGGTTTTGGAACATACGAATAGGTTCTGCCCAAAATACAATAAGCAGTGCCAATAAAAAAAGCAAAACCCTCATGCTTGTCCTTTGGAAAACACGTTGAAAAAGTATAGTCTAGGAAAATAACCAAATTGTCACCAAAAAAAGTCTTACATGTAAGCATTGTAGCCTATCTTGAAACAAAGAAACAAGTTAGGAAGCACCCCTTGTTTCACTTTGGTGTTTTTTAAGATCAGAATAGGCGTTTTGGTATAAATCTGCCTCTTCGAGGTAAGACCCTGGAAACATAAATGCCTCGCCACTGTGAAAGCTAAGGGAAAGAGGCGTTTTGTCTGCAAAAAGTTCGATGCTTTGTAGGCGCTCTTTGGTTTTATGGTGCCACTCTTTGGTTTCCTTGTAAACACTAAACCAAAAAAGGATGCAAAAGGTGGTGCTGTTCATGCGAAAGAGCATCCCGCTTGATTGGGTGAGCTGCCCTTGAAGCACCAAGGAAACCGCCTTTAGCGCCTCGTCTGCTTGGTGTGTGCCGTAGGTTTCTTGGATAGAGGGGAGGTTTGAAAATTCAAACAAAAACAGGGCAACACCCCTGTGTTCTCTGCGCGCTCGACGCATGTGTAGGGGTACCAAGACTTTGTAAAGTTGGCTGGAAAAAAGGCTTGTGGTAGGGTCAAGATGCTGTGAGAGCGGCTCTTCTTGGTGGTTAGCCTCATCCATGCTAAGGTGCCATCCGCTAAGGAGTTCGGGGTTGCCGCTGGCGTCTCGTTTTAACACTTTGCCGCAAGAACGAATCCAGCGGTACTCCCCATTTTTATGGCGCATTCGCATTTGGACGTTGTAATAAGGTTCTGTGCCATCAAGATGGCGTTTGAGGGCGGTAAACATAAGGGGCAAATCTTCGGGGGAGATGAGGCTAGTAAAATGCTCAAAGGTTCCGTTAAATTCATTTTTCCCATACCCCAATAAACGGGCATAAGCGGGGTTGATGGTGTAGGCATTTTTGCTAATAGACCACGTCCATGTGCCCATTCCTAGGAAATTTGAAGCGATATGCAAGTGCTTTCGTGCCATGTTGGTGCGGTGAAGAATGGCGATGATTTTCTCGCGTTGGCGTCGCAATAAAACCAAGGCCCACGCGAGTGCAAAGAGAGACAGTACCAACAGGGCAAACAAAAACCCTGTCACATGAAAACCGCCACTTTCTTTTTTAATCCACGGCAGCCAAAAGGCTTGTTTTTGTTCATGGGTGATGTTGCGGAGCGCTTTTTGCAACAGGGAAAAAAGGATGGGATGGTCATGGTGTACGCCGATGTGGGCGGAAAAACGGATAGAAAGCGGGTGTGCGATGTAAAGAGCACGAAATTCATAGGTCCCAAGGTAGTACTGTAGGGCAACATCCTCCCCAATAAAAGCATCAAGCTCCCCTTTTTGCAAAAGGTCGAGCCCTTTTTTCAGGTCTGAAACTTCAGTGATGTGAAGGGTGGGGTAGTGGTGTTGTACCAAAGGGATGGTGGCATGGCCCTTGACCATTCCGACCCGTTGTCCGTGCAGTTCCAGTAGGGATTCAAAGACAACCTTGTCACGCTTGGTGACGACGGAGAGGGAGATGTCAAACAAAGGGTCAGAAAAAAGAAAGGTGTTCGCGCGCTCTTTGGTATGGATGATGCCAGAAAGGACGTCTATCTTTCCTTGTTTAGCTTCCTCTAGCAAGGCTTCCCACGAAGTCGCGTGAACAGGAACAAAGGTGATGCCAAGCACGGTTTCAAAGTGGCGAAAATAAGAAGAGAGGATCCCTTGGTGTCGCCCTTGTTCGTCTGCAAAATCATAAGGAGGGCGCGCGTGGTCAAAGCCTAAGCGAATGACGGGATTGGAAGCAAGCCATTGGACTTCTTTGGGGGTGAGGTCTAGGGCTTTAATGGTTGATTCTAAAGGGAGTGCAAAAAGAAAAAAGGGAAAAAGAAGAAAGGCAAGGGGCCTAAAAAAGCCCCTTGAGAATGTAAGACTAGCAGGCAGGTACGTTGCCGCTATCGTTTGCGTAGTGGATAACAAAGTCACAGATATCAGATTGGAACCTTTTAAACTGAGCACCACCTAGAAAATCGGCTGCATCAGGGTATTTTGAGGAGTACTCTGTAATAAAACCAGCACCTTCATTGGCACACAGCTCTTTCCATTCTGCGATACTGTGTTGTGCGGCAAATTGTGCACCATTAACACCTGTTGGGGCTTTCATAAACTTAAGAAAAAGTTTTTGGCCACGTGCTGGGTCAGCGGATGCTGTACTCACGCTCAACCCTAATCCTACCATAATTGCGAACGCAAGTGCGGTTAATTTTCTCATTTTTTTCTCCTGTGTGTGATTTGCCCTCCGTGTTCCCCTGCGTGCTTGTCAGACAAGAAGCGTAGAATTGGTTCACTTAGGTTTTCAAAGGTCAATATTATCATACCTTACTTAAAAGAACGTTAAATAATTATGATTTTTTATTGGTCATTTTGTAGAGAAAACTAAACACTTCCGCAACCGCTTTGTAAAGGGCTGGGGGGATTTCTCTATCAAGCTCCACTTTAGAAAGCAACTCCACAAGGTCTGCATCTTCACGGATGGGGATGTTGTGCTCTTTGGCAAGGCGGATGATGGTGTTGGCCACTTCGCCTTGGCCTTTGGAGGTGACTTTGGGCGCGCCTTTTTTGTCAAGGTTGTATTTGAGCGAAACGGCTTTTTTGCGGGTTTCCCTAGGCGGTAAGGTTGATGCCAAAGTCGCCCTCCAATGTGTTTTTTTCGAGGGATTCACGTTTTTCGTAGGGCAAAATTGCGATGTTTGAAGGCGTAAGGCCAACCGCATAGAGCATGAGCCTGAGTTCTTGGATGTGCTCACTGATGCGCTCTTTAAGCTGAGGGCTCTCAAGGGCGATGCTCACATTGAGGTATTGGGTGTCAAACAACACAAGCATGATGTGCACATTGCGGTAATGCTCAAATTCCAAATCGATTTGACAATAGGTAGTCTCTTCGCGTTTTTGAACCATGAGATTTCCGTGTTTTAGCCCGCTCCAAAGGTAGGGAAAATACGTGTGAGAGCTGTTGCTGACATGGCCGTAAAGCTGATGCATTTCAATCTGCGCTAAGGATTTGGTGGCTAGCTGATGAACCTCTTTGTGGGAAGTGCTAGTCGTATTTTGCAACTCTAAGAGGGCTTTTTTTACATCTTGCATGAGCGCTTGGGGGAGTTCTGGTGAGGCGGCCCGCGAGAGCTGTTGCCCAAGGGTGGCTATGTGGCCTTTGAGTTGCATGAAAGTCTTGGGGAGTTCAAGGGAGGCGCTATCTAGCAATTTGATGATGGTTTTTAGCGCATGCACGGCACGTTTGAGTTGCGCTCCTGTGTCGTTGGTAGTGGTTGCTAGAAGGGGTGAAAAGTTAGTGGGTGCTTGCGCCGACCATGCAAGCAAGGCGAGTTCATTGCCCAAAAGCGGCGATTTTGGCGTTACATGTAAGAGGGTTGGTGCTCCTGTGTTGGAGGGTATATCTTGGGGTAGGGCTTTTTGCAGCGCTTGGGCGGCAAGGGTGGCGGGGGCACTAGGTGGCAGGGGAGCGTTTTTGGTCTGAAAGGCGGGGGTGAAATCGTGTTTAATGGAACCAGATTGCTTTAGGATGGATTCTAGGAGGGCGATGGTGTGGGTTTTTGTTTGTGCGGCAAGGTGTTGAATCTGGGGTGCATTTTGGGTGGTTTTGGGCAGCGGAAGCGGGTTTTCTTTGAGCTCTTTAAGCAAGGATACAAGCAAAGCCTTGGTCTCTTGGGGCAGGGGAAGTTGGGGTGTTTGGCGTACGCTTAAAGGAGAGTGGAGTGCTTCTTTGGCCCCCATGGTTTTGAGTGCTACTAGGGCATTTTCAAGCTTTGCAATGTTTTGGGCTAAGGGAAGCAAGGGGCGTTTGGAAAGGGTTTGCAGGTGTTTTTCAACCTCTGCTACTGCGGTTTTTAACGCTTCTTGGGTGGTTTTGGGTGCAGGTGGCGAGAGCACTTCTTGAAAAAGACGTCCTAGGGTTGCTTGGGTGGTTTTGGGTAAGGGAAGCTGTTGCAAGGTTTCTTGGATGTGGCGCACGGGTTGGCGTAGCGCCACATCCACGGGCAAACTTTCCGTGCGCAGTGCCGCTTCAAATCCCGTGCCTGAACGTACGAGTTGTTGTTTTAACTCCGCACCATTAGTGGTGGCAATGTCTTTTAAAAACCCTTGCAAGGTTTCTGCGAGAGGTTTAAGCGCAGGGTCATTCTGGGTGAGGGTGACAAGGGTTTGGAGCTGGTTTGGCAAGGAAGGAGCGTTTTTAAACCACGAAGCGTTTTCAAGGGTGTGTTTGACTGCCGCGGGTGCGATGGCGTTGGAGGCAAGGGATTGGAGCAAAGTTTGGATGGTGTTGGGGGTGGATTTGTCAACGGCTATTTCTGCACTGGGTGCACTTACTAAGGCTTTTACTAAAGCCTTGGCTTCTTTGGGATTGCTGGTGGCAAGGTGTAAAAGGTCTTGGGTTGAGAGTGTGATCATGGTGTGTTTGGGTTGCCTTTTAAAATCGTTACATGTAAAGGTAGCATCGGCTAAATGAGCACTTGATAAAGCAACAAGACAACAACACACGCCACGTAAAGTTTAAGAGCGTAGCGTGCGTTCCATAAAAACAACTTTTTAGAGGGGATGTCATAGCGCCCTGAGAGGGCAAGGTTAAGCCCCGAAACAGGACTCGTGCCAATGCTCAGTGACCACGACATCAAAAAGGTCATGGCAAGCAAGGTGTGGTCGACTTCCATATTCCCAAGCCAACCCCCTAAAATAGCGATAGAAATGATAGGGTGAACGCCCACGAGGGAGACAAGGACCATCCCAAGGAGCATTACCGCGGCTACGGTGGGGGTAAAGTGACTCACAGGAAACGCAAGGGCAAAGCCCTCCAAGAGAGCACTAATGCTTAAGCCAAAGTAGCCCGCCACCAAAAAAAGTGCTAACTCATTTTTTAAAAGAGGCAATTGGGAGGTGGTGTGGGTGGCAAAATGTTTGAGTCCTTGGGGCAAGCCTTGGCGCCAAAAAAGAAACCATAGTGTCAAGCCAAGGGCATAAAAAGAGACCAGTAAAATCACCCGCACCTCAGGAAGCAACCAATGGGTTGCCCCCACAAGCGCTGCCAAAAGTGCAGGCAACACCAAGGCTTCAGGGCCGATGGGATAGCCCACAAAGTCTTCCATGGGCTTTCCTTTAAATTCCCAATAGGTGAGCACAAAGCCCACACCAACAAGCACCATGCCGCTTTGCCACAGGTATAAAAGGGAAGCCCCCGGTGCGTAAATGCTTGCCGCCGCAAAGGCGATGAAAAAAGGCGACCATAGGGCGTCTGCGGAAAAAGCGCGCGAGAGGGTGATGATTTGCATTTTGGTAAGAGATGCTTTTTGGGAGAGTCTGTCGCCTGCAAGTAAGATGGCGGAGAGGTTAATGATGGCGCCAAAAAGATGCACGCCAAAAAAGGTTGAAACAAAGCTTTTGGGGCCTTTAGGAAGTGGGTGTTCGCTTGGGAGCGGAAGGGCTACAAGCCTTAAGTAGCTGATGCTGATGAGTAGGCTTAACATGAGTTGGTTGACACTCAACACTCGCCACAACGTAACCTCAAAGCCCATCACGTAGGCAAAGGTAAAACACGCAGTGCCAAGGACAAAAAGGGTGAGGCTAAGGCGACGTTTGGGGGAGGGGATAGTGAAAAACAACACCAGTCCAGCACTCCACGCTAAAAACCCTGCGAGGGTATAAAGGGAGGGATTGCCTGTGAGGCTAAGGAGTAAGCTTGCTAGCAAAAGCCAGCCACAAAGGGATGTTTTCATGGGTGAAAGTATAACTCAAAAAAAGGCATTAGCCATCTTGAAGTAAGCGCAACAAAAAATCAAAAGCCAAAGCACCAAAGGTGCGTGAGCCCTGCGCTGAGCAGAACTCAGCGTTAGCGTAGTCTTTGGAGCTTCACTCTAAGAGCGTTATCAAAAGCACCAAGGGTGCGCGAGCCCTGCGCTGAGCAGAACTCAGCGTTAGCGTAGCTTTTGGAGCTTCGCTTCAAAGGCGTTATCAAAAAGGAAAGGGCCACACACCCTTTCCTTGATGGGGAATTAGGCCATAATCTCTTCGATGGTTATATAATCGCCCACGCGGCCTGTCATTTTTTCTACGTCGGTATTGACTGGCAAGGTTTTTTTACCTGGAACCCATCCAGCAGGGCACACTTCACCTGTTTTAGTGGCGTGTTGCCATGCGCGGACTTGGCGCAAGAATTCGTTGACGTTGCGGCCTACCATGGGGGCTTGGACTTCTTGGGCGACGCACACGCCATCGGGATTAAACAAGAAACGTCCGCGAAGTGCTAGGCCTTCTTCTTCGATGAGCACACCAAAGGCTTCACTGACCACGCGGGTGGTGTCTGCACCAATGGTAAGTTTCAAGCCTTTTAAAATAGGCTCAGTTTCTACGAAACGTTTGTGAGAAAATTTAGTATCTGTGGAGACGGCTAAAATCTCTACCCCAAGTTCTTGAAACTCGTCGTATTTAGCGTTCATAGCTGCAATCTCTGTGGGGCACACAAAGGTAAAATCTGCAGGGTAAAAGCACACAACTGTCCATTTTCCAGCATAATCTTCACTCTTAACACTGGTGTAGTGACCGCTTTTTGCATCGTATGCATCCATTGTAAACTCTGGCATTTTCTTTAGTACCATACTTGAACTCATTTTCTTCTCCTTGGTTGTTTGTTGGGGTTGGGCAGCTTGTGCTGCGTTTTGTTCTGGTCGTTGTTTGACACCTGTATCGCATCCCATGGGATACCTCCTACACAAAAGATGGTGGAAGTATAGCACGACGATAAAAATAAGTCAATAGTAATTTTTATCGTCAGATTAAAATTCTTCTTTTCTTTTTAAGGACTATGGTATATTTTCACTTTAATGCAACAACCTTCTTTTTTGCTATTGAAAAAGAAGCTTATATACAAGGAAAACAAATGCCAAAAGCTCCCAAACATCGCCTTACATGTAAACCTTGTGCTGGGCGTTTTGGCGCACTTGAAACGCAAGGCCTTGAGGGAATCCCTCTTTTGCACGAAGAGCTAGAAGCCCTGTATCTAGCGGATTATAAAGGGTTTTACCACGAAGAGTGCGCACAGCGGCTAGGTGTTTCGCGCCCTACCTTTGCCAAGCTTTTAAAGGGTGGTCGTAAAAAATGTGTGCAAATGTTGCTGCTCAAAAAAGCCTTACATGTAAAGGAACGGTTGAGCCATTTGGTGTACGCATTGCCCACCGATGACCAACGTACCCTCTCGTCGCATTTTAACGTAGCACGTTATTTTGCCTTGATGTTTATGGAATCTGGTGTGGCTTCCAAGGTCGTTTATCTGCCCAATCCTCTGGTGGCGAAGCTTGAAGCTAAAGGCATTGTTCCTAAAAATGATGAAGATTCTATGGGCTTTGGTGCGGGGCGGGTGATTCCTGAGCTTCTCAAAGAAGCGACCCATGTGCTGTGTGTTTCCATTGGCGAGGGGATGGTGCGCAACCTTGAGGGAATGGGAATGCGTGTAGAAAAAATCACGACAACATACCAAGGGCTTTCCCTTGAAGAGGTTTTAAAACGATACGAAGAGTTATGATGGACTTCTTTCGCGCTTAGGCTACGGCCTTGGGTGGAATTTTGTATCCTTAAGCGCACTTTTACTGCCAAAAATACTTCTTTTTTCTTCAAAATTACCGCAATTAGTAAAATAATAATTTACCTAAAAAGGCAAAAATGGCCAGTTTTTGCCAAAATAAGGAAAAAAAACTTTACAAAACTCCCCTTTTTTGACTCACATAAATATAAATTATAATTTACATAAGCTCCTAAAATTAGGGCTTTGCTCACTATTATAATAAAATCAACTTATAAGTATAAATTAGTTTAATAATTATATAAAGAAACTCCCCCTACAATTTGACTACAAAATCTTGATTTTTTGAAAATTCATTCGTCAATGTGCCAGAGGAGGTACTATGAAAGTAGAGATATCACGGCGTAGATTCCTTCAAGGAAGTGTGGCGCTAAGTGTGATTGGGGGAACGTCGCTTGCGACCTCTAGTATCCTAGCCGATACCGCACCGCAACCACAGAGTCCCTTGATGCAAGAAATCCCAACTGTCTGTGAAATGTGTGTCAACAAATGTGCTGCCATCGCCCATGTGCGCAACGGCATCGTCAAAAGCCTTTCCCCCAATCCTTTGTTTCCAAAATCGCGCAACATGTTGTGTGCAAGAGGGGTGGCGGGAGTGCACGCACTGTATGATCCCGATAGGCTAAAGTATCCTTTGATTCGTGCAGGCGAACGGGGTGATGGCAAATACCGTCGTGCCACGTGGGATGAAGCCTATGCGTATATTAAAGAAAAACTCGTGCCTATTGTGGATGAAGAGCACGATAACCGCTCCTGTATTGGCTACTGCGCAGGGGAGGGCTTGGCAGAACATACCTTTAAAACCTTTATGTCTGACAAATTTGGTTCTAGTAACTTTCTCAACCACTCCACTATCTGTTTGCAAACCGCAGTAGCGGGGTACGCCACAACCATCGGAGCGTACGGCCAAGCGGATTTGGAAAATGCCAAATACGTCATCATGGCGGGCGCTAACCGTGCTGAGGCTATTTTGACGCCCGATACCATGGACTTGTTTAAACGCACAAGGGGGCGGGGCGTGAAGCTTGTTGTGGTAGACCCACGCTTCACCAACACTGCAGCCCATGCGGATGATTATGTGGCCATCAAGCCAGGAACCGACCTTGCCTTTGTGTTAGCATTGACCTACGTGGCGATTTCAGAACAGATTTTTAACCGCGAATACGTGGCTAAAAACTTCCATGAGTTTGAAACCTATAAAAACCATATCATCAGCAATGGCTACACGCCAGAGTGGGCCGAGCCTATCACGGGTGTTTCGGCGAGTGTGATAACTAAAATCGCGCGGGAGTTTATGGCCCATGCTCCTCAGGCTATCTACTACCAAGGACGCCGCACCACATGGGAAACCAATGATTTCCAGTTGCGTCGGGCACAAGCGATTTTTTCAGCCCTAGGCGGAGGAATCGACATCAAAGGCGGGATTTTATTTGGCAAGAAACTGCCCTTAAAAGACCACGTGGTTAACGCCCCTATGTACGCTAACGCCCAAGGGCGCATTGAGCGTAATGAAGCGGCGATTATCGGCGCGACAGGCTCATGGGTAGCGTGGCGCAACATGGTTGTGGAAGAGCGCACCCCTTATCCAATTAGGGGGATGTTTGTCTACAAACAAAACCCCATGCTCTCCGTGCCAAACACCGCTAAAACCAAACAAATGTTTGAAAAAATGGATTTGGTGGTCGTGATTGATACCATGCCAAGCGACACAGCGATGTACGCAGATGTCATTTTGCCAGAGTGTACATACCTTGAGCGCGAAGACCCTGTGCAAAGTTTTGGTGGGTCTGAACCCGCCCTTATTTTGCGTCAAAAAGTCATTGAGCCTATGTATGAAACCAAGCCAGTGATGGAGATTATGCGTGGGCTTTCCCAAGTGCTCTCTAAACCGTTGTGGGAGATAAGCAAAAAGTACGACGAAGATGTGCAGCTTGACCTAGAGGAAGAGGAAGAAGAGGATTACTACGCCATGAGCGGGTTTGATTTGAGCGATGCTTTCATGGAAGACCAAGAAAAGATCAACCACCACATGGTTGCTCCGTTGTACGGCGAAGAAGCGTGGAAAACCTTGCGTGAAAAAGGGGTGTATTACCCCCATATGGACACCTATTTTAGGAAGATTTCAAACAATACTTACGAAACTTACCCACAAGACAAGCGGTATTACTCCATGCTTGCATTAGAAGAAGACTACGACCCCGTGCAGTACATGCACGATTTGTGTATCAACGTTAATGACGTTGCGTGCTTAAAGCGTACCTTTAAAACCCCAAGCAATAAAATCGAGTGTAATCTGGCTAGCATGACAAATCGTGGGATTGATGCGATGCCAACCTGGCGGGAAGACCACTACAAAGCGGTGCCAAAAGGAAAGTTCAAGTTTATCACAGGGCGCCATGCGCAAACCACCCAAAACTCTACGCAAAACAACATTATGCTTTTAGAGCTTATGCGTGAAAATTTTGTGTGGATTAACGACAAAGAAGCCAAGGCGTTAGGCATTGCCTTTGGAGACTGGGTTGAGGTGACAAGCTCTGTGGGCCAAGTGCGCATTAAGGCGTATCCAACCGCCAAAATTGTTCCTCAAACCGTGTTTTATGTCCATGGGTTTGGTGCAAAATCAACGGGGTTGACCTTTGGGTACCGCAATGGGGCGAGTGATAATGAGATTATCGAAGATCGGATTGAGCCTACCTTTGGTTCAGCCAACATGCACGACACGATTGTGACTGTGAGAAAGGTGTAATCATGAATTATGCAATGGCGTTAGATTATCAAAACTGCATTAATTGCAAAGCATGCGAAACCGCGTGCAAGGAAGAAAATGGCGTGCAGCTGGGCGTGAACAAACAGCGCATTTGGGTAGGGATTGTAGAAGGGACGATTTTTGGAAAACCTTATGCCAACTTTTACCCCGCGCAATGCAACCACTGTATTGACGCACCTTGTGTAAGTGTGTGCCCTACCAACGCAAGCCATTATGCCCCTGGCGGGATTGTCAAAGTGGACGCCCATAAATGCATCTTGTGTAAAGGCTGTATGGAAGCGTGTCCGTATGATGCGCGGTTTGTGGACGACACGACGGTCGCGGTAGATAAGTGTACCTTTTGTGACCACCGCATTGAAGAGCGAGGAACGACGGCGTGCCAAGAAACGTGTCCGACCAAGGTGCGTACCTTTGGGGATTTAGATGATCCCGATAGTGACTTGGTAAAACTGCTTAAAACCAAACGCTTTTTTGTCCAAAAAGAGCGCTCAGGAACCTTTCCTAAGCTTTTTTACATTGTGCCCAATGATGAGGCTTATTTGCGTCAGAGCGTATCGCACGATACGACTATCCACACGTGGGAGTCGTTAATGGCGAGCTACAACACCGTGTGTCAGGTAAAGGGGTAAACCATGAAAACATTTGAATTTGCCAGTTTGGATATTAACAAAGTCACCTTTGCAGGGCTCTTTTTCAACAAAGTCATGATACTTGCCTACCTCTTTTTGGTGTTGGCTTTTGTGGGGATTTATGAGATTTATGAGATTCGCTATTTTAGTGAAGCCGCCAACGCGCACGCTGCGGGACTTGACCCGACCAATCCTGCCCTTGTGGATGCCATGCGTCTTGCGGTGTTTGGGACGGTGGGCGAAGTGAGCCGTGAGGTGCCGTGGACGCTCTTTATTGCCAATTACATGTACATGATCTACACCGGCAGTGGGGTGATTTTTTTGGTTGCCCTTGCGGAGTTGATGAACTTTAAATTAGTAGAAAAAGCGGCGGCTGGGTTTTTGGTTGTGGGCCTTTCTATGGTCTTTGCAGGACTTTTTACCATCGCGGTAGATATGAACATGCTCAACTTGCACTGGATGTTCTTGGACCCAAATATGGGAGCAGGGATGTGGATGATGTTGCCACTGTATTTTACGTATATTCCTTTTGTCTTGTTTGAGATTTACCTTATCTTGACCAAGAAACGCGAGTGGGCCAAGCGCCTTGCCTTGCCTATTTTAATCATGAGCATCGGCGTGGACTTGGTGGAATACTACATCCAAGCCAAATTATTTTCCATGAATACAGCACGACACCTGTGGACAGAGTTTCCTTTTTTGATGTTTTATTTCATCATCTCAGCCTTTGTCTCTTCGTTGGGGATTATGGGCGTGTACAGTTACTTGGTGCATAAAAACAAGCCTGAATACAAACAGTTGATGGATCTTGTGCGTCGGGGGATTTTGTTCTTTGTGTTTGTGCTTGCCTTATACGAAGTGATTGCGTACATGGTGGTGGATAAAGATTGGGCCTTTTTGATTTTGTTTGGACCCTTTAAATACCTCTATTTCTTTGGATATATTTTGTTGGCATTGGTGTTGCCTTTCTTTTTAACCTTCCGCCCGACAAATTCCACATGGAAGGTTGTCCTTGCTTCCGTGTTTACCATCGTTGGTGGGTACGCGGGACGTTACTTGTTTGTGTACGGCGGCAATGCTAACCCGATGACCAACCGTTTTGGCATGGGCTATGAAAAATACGACGTGTATGAGATAGCGAGCACCTTTAACTACGCCCACCCGCATCTTGGCGAAGTGTTCATTGTCATAGGCTCAATCGGCGTGGTCTTGGCGGTGTATAAGCTTTTTGATAGCTTGTTTTCCGTAACCCCTTTGCGCGACACGCACTAAAGATTTAAACGAGACGACGAATTCTATGTTTGGTCAAAGCACCAAAGGTGCGCGAGCCCTCCGCTGAGGAGAACTCAGCGTTAGCGTAGCTTTTGGAGCTTTGCTTCAAAGGCGTTATCAAAGTAAAAGCAAAGGTGCGCGAGCCCTCCGCTGAGGAGAACTCAGCGTTAGCGTAGCTTTTGGAGCTTTGTTTTAAAAGCGTATTTTAGATAAAAAAGGAGACACACATGCGTTCTACATTTGTTGGTGCATTAGCACTTACGACGGCTCTACTCTTTACAGGTTGTGCTACTACTTCTAGCACTACTTCCCCTGCTGCTGCCAAAGCGGTTCAAGGCAAACCTTCCGCCTCAGTGCAAGGTTTGATTGACAAGTACAAGTTGGAGGTAGTGGATTATACCTACACCCGCTCTAAACTAGGTGATGGGATGCGCACAGGGGCAAAAGCACTCTTTGTTGATACGCGACCTGCTGCAAAATACAAAGCGCGCACCATTCCTTCAAGTATCAACATCCCTGATACGCACTTTAAAGACTTTGTAGGACAACTGGATAAGGTAGCTAAAGACAAAGAAATCATTACCTTCTGCGGCGGCTGGGAGTGTGGCAAAAGCCCACAAGTAGCGGGATGGCTCAAAGAGATGGGCTTCACCAATGTCAAAGTCTACCAAGCGGGCGACCCAGAGTGGTTTAAAGTGGATTATTCTGAAGTTGGCACCTCGTTGGTTAAAGCGGCGTATGATAAAAACGGTGCGTTTATTATTGATGCGCGTCCTTATGCTAAATTTATCGGTGAGACGATTCCAGGCGCCATTGCCATTCCTGATACGGATTTTGCAACCCTCAAAGGACGATTGCCAGTAGATAAAACTACGACTATCATCACCTTTTGTGCGGGATGGGAGTGTCACAAGTCTCATTGGGTAGCGCAAGAGCTTATTAAAATGGGCTACACCGATGTAGCTAATTATTCTGCGGGTCTTCCTGCTTGGAAAGAAGCGGGCTACAAAACCACCAAAGGCGGCGATGCTAGCGTTGGTGGCGTGGTGCTTAGCAAACCGTTCCTTGGCCCAATCAAAAAAGGGCTAGATGCAGGTTCAGTGGATGGTCAATGGTTCCTTGAAATGTACAAAAACCTTCCTGCTGGCGTTACAGTAGTGGATGCACGTAAGGCGAGTGAGCGTGCTGTTGGCGCTATCCCTGGAACGCTTCATGTGTCTTTGGAAGAAAATTCTACTGAAGAATTTTTAGCAAAACTTCCAAAAGAGGGTTACATTATTTTCCACTGCGCTGCAGGTGGACGTGCGATGGAAGCACAAATGAAAGCCAAAAGTGCTGGCATGACCAATGCAGTCTTTTTGGACGCGGGCATTAAATGTGCAGGCAGTGATTGTAAAATTACGCCCAACGAAGCGCTTGACCCTACAGACTGGTAGATTTTTTTAAAAGCCACACTTCGCAAGGGGTGTGGCCCCTTCTTTTTTAACTTCCTTGTTTCCTTCCTAAAACGCTTTGCTTTATTTCTTTACATGTAAAGGATTCTTACATGTAAGCCTTTACATGTAAAGAAAACTCCCTTAACCTTCTTAATTAGATTTCATTGTTAAAGATAGTAATTCTAAAAATCGTATTTTAGAGTCTGAAGCTAAAAGCTGACGATAAAATAAGTAAAACGAAATATTTTTATAATATAAGATAATCTAATAAAGAGCTATTCTTAAAGCCCAAAAAAGGGCCTACTGCGGCTAAAAAGATAAAAAAACAGTATTTTTGGTAAATTATTTTTATTTTGAAAGTAAAAAAATACCAATTGTAAAGAATTTTTTACTAAAAATTCCAAAGTAAAAAGGCCCAATCCGTAGGCATTTGGCCAATATTGACGTTAAAAAACCCAAAAGGTAAACTTTTTTATAAGTTATTTATAAGCCTCCTCTTCTACAATGAAGGTATCAATTTATGGTTTTTGATAGTTCTCTACGAGTTAACCTTAAGCCCTAAATCTAAAAGGAGAGACGATGAGTGTTGAGATCTCACGACGGAGATTTCTTCAGGGCAGTGTGGCCCTGAGTATAGCTGGAGGTGTTTCAATGACCTCTTCTCAGGTCTTTGCAAGTGCCAAAGAGAAAAACTCGGTCAACGGCAAAGGCGTGACGAAGAAAGTTGCAACGGTATGCGAGATTTGTGTCAATAAATGCGCAGCGATAGCGCATGTGGAAAACGGTGTTGTCACCAAACTAGACCCCAACCCCCTCTTTCCAAAATCCCGCAATATGCTCTGTCCTCGCGGGAATGCAGGGATTGACGCACTGTATGACCCCGATAGATTAAAATACCCGATGATTCGTGATGGTGAAAAAGGAAGCGGAAAATTCCGACGTGTCAGTTGGGAAGAAGCGTACCAATACATCACCGATAAAATGGTAAAAATCTTAGAAGAAGAAAAAGACAACCGCTCTAGCATCGCTTTTTGTGCGGGTGAGGGCATGGGGGAACATAACTTTAAAAACCTTTTTGGCGCCTTTGGTTCAGGCCACTGGCTCAACCACTCCACCCTTTGTCTTGCCACGGCTGTTTCGGGCTACGCGGTCACCATCGGCGGTTATGGCCAAGCGGATTTGCAAAACGCCAAATACGTCATCATGGCGGGCGCTAACCGCGCAGAAGCTATCGTCACACCTGACACCATGGACTTTTTCAAACGCACCAACGGACGGGGCGCAAAGCTTATCTGTGTGGACCCACGTTTTACCAACACGGCTGCTAAAAGCGATAAATTCCTTGGCATCAACGTCGGTACCGACCTTGCCTTTGTGCTTGCACTGACATATGTGGCTCTTTCTGAAGAGCGCTACAATAAAGCCTACGTGCAAAACCACTTTAATAACTTTGATGAATACAAGCAACACATTCTTTCCAACAACTACACCCCTGAATGGGCGGAAAAAATCACAGGCATCAAAGCAGACGACATCCGTGAAGTCGCTAGAGACTTTATGGCCCACGCCCCTCAGGCTATCTACTACCAAGGCAGACGTTCTACATGGAGTCAAGATGACTTCCAACTTCGCCGTGCTCAGGCTATCTTTTCAGCCCTTGGTGGCGGAATCGACGTCAAAGGCGGGATTTGCTTTGGGTCAAACATTGCCATCAAAGGCCATGATGCACCAGCACCCCTTTACGATAATGCCAAACCACGCATTGAGCGAGACGAAGCGGCGATTGTAGGAGCTTCTGGAGCATGGGTTCCTTTTAGAAACATGATTTTAGAAAACCGTGCGCCTTACCCTGTACGTGGGCTTTTTGTCTACAAGCATAACCTCATGCACAACATGCCCGATAGCAAAAAAACTGAAGAATTCTTGAAAAAACTTGACTTGGTGGTGACCATTGAAACCATGCCAAGTGACACGGTGATGTTAAGCGACGTAGTGCTTCCTGAGTGTACCTACCTTGAGCGTACTGACCCAGCAGCGGCCTTTGGGGGCATCGAACCGGCTGTGATTCAGCGCAACAAAGCCGTTGAGCCGATGTTTGAGAGCAAGTCCGTTCTTCAAATCTTGAAAGAGTTTACGCAAGTGGCTAGCAAGCCGTTGTTTGAAATCACCAAAAAGTACGACGAAATGGTGCAGATGGAGATTGAAGAGATGGGTGAAGAGGATGTGTTTGAAGAATACGACCTAGCCCAAGCTTTCCAAGAAAGCCAAGAAGAGATTAACACCCATGCGGTGGAAAATTACCCAGGCGCGGCGGAAATTTTGGCCGAAAAAGGGGTCTTTTACCCCAATATGGACACGTACTTTAAGCAAGTTAACACAAACGAATACGAGTACTACCCTGACCACAAACGGTTTTATTCTGTGCGCAATGGCAAGCTCAATACGCCCTCAGGCAAGGTAGAGTGCAGGATTGACTCCCTTACAGCACGGGGCATTGATGCGATGCCTACTTGGCATGCTCAGAACCAATTGGTTACCCCGCAAGATGCGTTTCGCTTTGTGACGGGGCGCCATGCGCAATTTACCCAATCTGCTACGGCTAACAATCCCGCGTTGTTGGATTTGATTCCGACAAACTATTTGTGGATTAACAGGCGTGTAGCCAAAGCCCGCGGGATTAAATTTGGTGACATGGTAGAGGTTAAAAGCAAGGTGGGTGCAACCGTCCTTCCTGCGTACCCAACGGAAAAAATCGGACCACAAACCCTCTTTTTCGTACACGGGTTTGGCGTGCAGTCTAAAAACATGCGTTTGGCGCACAACAATGGTGGTCATGGATCGGCTATTTTGGAAGATAGCGTAGAGCCTGTACACGGATCCACCTGTCTTCACGACACAATCGTTAGCATTAAAAAGGTGTAAGTCATGGCAACATATGGAATGGCCCTTGATTATAAAAACTGTATCAACTGCAAGGCATGTGAAGTGGCTTGTAAAAAAGAAAACGGTGTCCAACTTGGTGCGGACCAATTTCGTATTTGGGTAGGGGTAAAGGAAGAAGAGGGAGAGTTTCCAAACATCTCCATCGCTTCTCAAGCGTACCAGCCTAGCCAATGCCAACAGTGCTCTAACGCACCGTGCAAGGAAGTGTGTCCTACTAGTGCGACGTATTATGATGAAAATGGCGTGGTGCGTGTGGATGTAAACCGCTGTATTTTGTGTACGTACTGCATCAACGCGTGTCCTTACGATGCGCGCTTTATCGATGACCGCACATGGACGGTAGATAAGTGCAATTTCTGTTCACCTACGCGTTTAGCTAGCGGGGAAACCACTACCGCATGTCAGGCAACATGCCCGACAAAAGTGCGTGTTTTTGGTGACATGGACGATCCTTTGAGTGAGATTTCGCAGCTTTTATCACGGCGCGAATACAAACAGGTTAAAGCCCATTTGGGAACAAGACCAAAACTTTTTTATCTACTCTAGGGGGTGAGGCATGAATCCAATTTCATTAAAACATTTGATCAATTTTGAGAAAACGCCACTAAACTTGCTTATTGCTATCTCGACAGTGGTGCTTTTAGGTGCATTTGCAGCGGGTGCTGTGAGTTTTATTTTGCACGGGCATCACGCCTTTAATGTCTCGCGCCAACACCCTTGGGGCTTGCTCATCGTGATGTACGTCTTTTTTGTTGTTTCTTCTACGGGGCTTTGTATCATCTCTTCCATCGGCCACGTGTTTGGCGTGAAAGAGTTTCAGCAAATCGGTAAGCGGGCCATTGTCGGAGCGATTATCGCGTTGGTTTCTGGCTTTGCGGTGATTGCCCTTGAAGTGGGCCACCCTGTACGCATGGTGATTTACAACATCCTTACGCCTAACCTTGCCTCGGCGATTTGGTGGATGGGAACCTTGTATGGGGCGTATCTTGTGTTTATTAGCATTGAGTTTTTCTTTTTGGTGCGCAATGACCACAAATATTCTAAAATCTTTGGCATCGGCGGCTTGCTTTTTGGCCTTGCGGCCCACAGTAACCTTGGGGCGGTGTTTGGCTTCTTGATTTCGCGCCCTTCGGCCAATGGGGTGTTTTATCCGGTGTATTTCATCCTCTCTGCGATGATTACGGGATGTTATTTGATTTACTTGATGTACGGGTACCGCTATAAAATGAATTTCCCTGAAGAAGTGGCTGCGATGCTTAAAAAGCTTGCCAAGATTTTGGGAATGTTGCTTGCGATTTTGATTTTCTTTGAATTTTGGAAGATTATTACGGCACTTTATGGTAACCTACCTGAACGTGCTGAGACGATTTTTTACGCCATCCAAAGCCCGAGTTTCATCATCGGCGAGGTGATTTTAGGGATGCTCATTCCGTTTTTTATCATTCTTTTTTCTAACGGCGAAGCCATCAAGCCTTTGGTTTGGGCCTCACTTTCTGGAATGGTCGGCATCTTTTTCATGCGCTACAATCTTGTCCATGACACCTTGGTGTACCCCATGCAAACCCTCAAGGTACGCGAGTACCAATTGCCTCCGGGCATGGTAAGTTATTTCCCCTCAGCCACGGAGTTCGCCATCGGCTTTGGAGGAATTGGGATTGCCTTGATGATGTATTATGTTGCCAGTAAAGTATTTAAACTAGACGACGAACCACACACACACTAAAAGGAGATACAATGCGTTCTACATTTGTTGGTGCATTAGCACTTACGACGGCTCTACTTTTTACAGGTTGTGCTACCACTTCTAGCAGCACTTCCCCCGCAGCTGCACAGGCTGTATTAACCAAGCCTTCTGAATCTGTTCAGAAGTTTATCGACCAGTATAAACTCGAAGTGGTTGATTACGAATATACCCGTTCTAAACTTGGCAACGGGATGCGTTCAGGCGCTAAGGCTGTTTTCATCGACTCACGTCCAGACAGACTTTACAATGCGGCTACGATTCCTTCGAGTATTCAGATTCACGACACAGACTTTAAAGAGCACGTAGTGCGCATTAAAGATGTTCCTAAAGACAAAGAAATTATCGTGTTCTGCCAAGGTTGGGATTGCGCTAAGAGTCCAAAGGTAGCAGGTTGGCTCAAAGAGATGGGTTACACCAATGTTAAACTTTACCAAGCAGGCTACCCTGAGTGGGCAACCAAAGACTACGCAGAAGTAGGCACAGGTACGCTCAAGGCTGCCTTTGACAATAACGCCGCTTTCATTATTGATGCACGCCCTTACAAAATGTTCCTAGCCGAAACCATTCCTGGTGCTATCTCTATGAACGACACCGAAATGCCTCAGCTTATGGGACGTTTCCCTGTGGATAAAACAACGCCTATTATCACCTTTTGTGCGGGATGGGAATGCCACAAGTCTCACGCTGTTGCGCAAAAACTTGTTTCTCTTGGCTACACCAAAGTGGCGAACTACTCTGCGGGTCTTCCAGCATGGAAACAAGCAGGCCTAAAGACCACCAAAGGTAGTGATGAGGCAGTTGCAGGTGGTGCCGTGACCCTTACAAAACCCTTCATGGGCCCTGTGAAAAAAGGCTTGGATGAGGGTTCAGTGGATGGCCAATGGTTCCTTGAAGTGTACAAAAATCTTCCAGCTGGCGTAACCGTAGTAGACGCGCGCCGAAGCGATGAGCGTGCCGCTGGGGCAATCCCTGGAACGCTTCATGTTTCTTTGGAAGAAAACTCCACCGAAGCATTTTTGGCCAAACTTCCTAAAGAGGGCGTTATCATCTTCCACTGCGCCGCAGGTGGACGTGCGATGGAAGCTCAAATGAAAGCTAAAAATGGTGGTTTCACCAACGTGGTGTTCTTGGATGCAGGCATTAAATGTGCAGGCAGTGATTGTAAAATTACGCCAAACGATGCACTTGACCCTACAGACTGGTAGATTTTTTTAAAAGCCACACTTCACAAGGGGTGTGGCCCCCTTCTTCTTTTGATTCCCCTGTTTTTCCCAAAACACTTGTTTTAGTTGCTTACATGTAAGCCTTTTACATGTAAAGGATTTTGGTCCTCCTCTTGAGTGCTACTTTTAGTTAAATTTACTTTTCCTTATACTTTAAAAGATAAAATTATTATACTTATATCTTTTGGTTATGCTATAATCAAAGCAAATAACCTTTATAAGGAGGGTAAAATGAAACGTGTAAAAGCATCTGTGTTGGCGGGGGCTATTTTGCTTCTTGTATCGCACCAAGGGTTGGTGGCAAATGACTGTATTGACAATTTGCAAAATGAGATGATTAGCATTATTTATGCGGGCCAAATGAAAGGGGAGTCTGAGGAAAAAATCACCAAAAAAATCAGCCGTACCTTTGACCAACAATGCAGCGAGGAAGAGGCTAAACAAAAAGACGCTCAGTTAGCGATTGATGCAAAAGATTGTATCCGTAACTTGGAGCTTGAAATGATTCGTCTTGTAAAAGAGATAAGCGCAAAAGGGGGTGTGGTGGATTTGGATGTCATCACCAAAGAAGTGCGCGAAAACTTTGAGGGCTGTAAGCCCGCCAATCCCTAAGGGTAGCTTTCCCGCCAGAAGGCGGGAAAGTGCTATTTAAACAAGTGGTAGATAGAGCTAAAATCTTCCTCGCCACGGCCGAGCATTTTCATTTTTGAGTACAGCTCTTTGGTGACGCTGGCACTGTAAAGAGGGCGGTTTAGGGAGTAGGCCAAGTCTTGCAAGCAGTGCAAGTCTTTGTTGATGGCGGCGTTGCTAAAGTGGGGCGAGAAATCTTCGTCGATGAGTTTTTGGGTTTTAGCCGCCAAAACCAAGGACTGTCCTCCGCCTACGCCCAAGATGCCAAGCAACGCTTTTTTTTCTATTCCACACGCTTCGCCTAGAGCGGTGCATTCGGCCAGTGTGGCCATAAAAGAGCCTAGGCAAAGGTTGTTGATGAGTTTCATTTTTGAGGCACTTCCAGCAGTGGGTAAAAAGAAAATATTTTTCCCAAAGCTTTCTAAGAGTGGCTTACATGTAAGGAAGGTTTTTTCCTCACCTGAACTCACCAATGTCACTTCGCCTTTGCTTGCTGGCACCACGCTTCCAAATACTGGACACTCAAGGTACGCCACACCCGCCTCTTTGGCAAGGGCGTGAAATTCAAGCACCGCTTCAAAATGGTTGGTGCTCAGGTCGATGAGTGTTTTGCCCTCTTTTGCGCCCTCAAGCAACCCTTCTTTCATGCTCAGCACCGCCTTGACCGCGGGTGAGTCAAACAAACACAACAGTACCGTATCGCACGCTTCCATGAGCGCTTTGGGTGAGCTTGCCACGGGTAATCCAAGGGCGGTGGCTTTGCCTTGGGTGCGGTTCCAGACCATCACCTCATGCCCTTGGCTTGCCAAACGCTTGGCAATCGCGCTGCCTAAATTTCCAAGTCCGATAAATCCTATCATCGTGTCCCCTTCTTACATGTAAGTTTTTAGAATGATAGTCTAAATTAGACACTTTGTCAATTTATCTCTCGCACTTTAACGGTATTGGCGCAAGGTGACTTTTCGCTCATTCTCGGTTTGCCATCCTTGGCAAACCTCCGAGGGTTCTCGGACAGCACTCTCCTGAGTGCTTTATGTCCTCGAAAATCCGCTCAAAGTCACCTTGCGTCAGTGCGACTTGCGAGAAGATGTGTTATCATTTGCCCATGAATCCAGCACTTAAACCCTACCTTCCCGTATGCGAAGCCATCGGAAAACTGTTTGCACCCAATGTCGAGGTGGTTTTGCATGACCTTGAAGCAAAAACCCTTGTTTTTATCGCCAATGCTTTCACTACCCGTCGCGCGGGAGACCCCATGCTAAGCCACCCCCAAATGCCAGAAGAGGGGGATTGGGTTGGGCCGTACGATAAGAGCTTGGAGGAGGGCAAGACGGTAAAAGCTGTGAGCGTCATCCTCAAAGATGTGCAAGGAAAGCCCATTGGGATGTTGTGCATCAACTATGACATTACCCCTGCTAAAGCCCTCATTGAGTCCCTTAAAAACATGTTTGCTTGTGAGGCAACCGCGCCCAGTCCGGGCGCGTTTTTTTCCCAAAACTGGAAAGAGCACACGGATGAGCTCATTTCCCAGTTTTTAGGGGAGCGCAATGTGTCGCTTCAAGGACTTAGCGCAAACGAAAAGCGAGAACTTGTGGTGTTTTTAGAGGCCCAAGGCACCTTTGCCATTCGCAATGGGGTGGGGTATGTGTGCGGGGTGCTTGCCGTGTCGCGCGCTACTATTTACAACTGGCTGAAACAACAGCGCGAAGCCTAAAATAAGGCCTTTGTTTGACCTGCATTTAACTTTAGGCAGGTATAATATGCCCACAAAAAAATAAGAGAGAAACATGCAGCGAATGACCAACGAAGAGGCCTTGCGCCTCATCCGTGAAGCCGATTTGACCGAGCTTGGTCGGATGGCTTTAGAGCGAAAACGCGCCCTTCATCCTCAAAAAATCACCACCTTTGTTGTAGACCGCAACATCAACTACACCAACGTGTGTTGGGTGGATTGCAAATTTTGCGCCTTTTACCGCCATGCCAAAGCCGAAGATGCCTACGTGCTCAGCTTTGAAGAAATCGGCCAAAAAATCGAAGAGCTTTTAGCTATCGGCGGGACGCAGATTTTGTTCCAAGGGGGCGTGCACCCGACGTTGAAAATTGAATGGTATGAGGAATTGGTGGAATGGATAAGCACCCACTACCCCCAAGTGACCATCCACGGATTTTCGGCCATTGAGATTGATTACATCGCCAAAATCTCTAAAATTAGCACCCGTGAAGTGTTGGAGCGCTTACATGTAAAGGGTTTGTTTTCCATTCCGGGTGCGGGTGCGGAGATTTTAAGCGACCGCGTGCGGGACATCATTGCGCCCAAAAAACTTGACAGCGCCCAGTGGCTCGACATCCACCGCCAAGCCCATCATGTGGGTATGAAATCCACTGCGACGATGATGTTTGGCACCATCGAAACAGACGAGGAAATCATCAAACACTGGGAAATGATTCGGGATTTGCAAGATGAAACCCAAGGGTTTCGCGCCTTTATTATGTGGAGTTTTCAGGGTAAAAACACCAAGCTCTTGGCGGAATTTCCCGAGCTTAAAAAACAATCCCCTAACCGTTACTTGCGTCTTTTGGCCGTGAGTCGGCTCTACTTGGATAACTTTCCCAACATCCAAAGTTCGTGGGTGACGCAGGGAAGTTACGTGGGACAGTTGGCGTTGCTCTTTGGCGCGAATGATTTGGGCAGTACCATGATGGAAGAAAATGTCGTCGCGGCTGCTGGCGTGACCAACCAAATGAATCAGGGTGAAATGATTCGCCTCATTAACGATGTGGATGAAATTCCCGCAAAGCGAAACACTGCCTATGAAATTCTTGAAACCTTTTCTTAGAGGACTTTTTGCAAAATTTTTTGCAAAAAGTCAGAGCACCAAAGGTGCGTGGGCTTTCCGCCGAGGAAAACTCAGCGTTAGCGTAGCTTCAAAAAGCGTTGCTTTTGAAGCGTATCAAGGCTTTCGCAAGAACTTAAATAAAAGTATTGCCACTTTGTTGGTGATGCAAGGAGCACTTTTGAGCCAAGAACTCTTACATGTAAACGTCAAAGGGGTTGAAGTCCCCGTAGTTTTTGAACAAAGCACCACCTTGCCGATTGTCTCGTTGCAATTGGTGATGCAAGTGGCTGGAAGCATTGAAGATGGCAATACGCCAGGCCTTGCGCGGTTTGTGGCAAGCATGTTGGGAGAGGGCACCAAAACCCTAGGCGCGGTTGGATTTGCTAAAAAACTCGAACAGCGCGCCATCAACCTCTCCGCCAACGCGGGCACAGAAACCTTAGTGTTTGAACTTGGCGCCTTAAAAGAGGCCTTTGATGAGGGTATCGCGCACTTAAACGCCTTGCTTGAAGCACCAAATTTCACCCAAGAAAGCATGGAAAAAGTCCGTTTGATGACCCTTGGAGGCATCTCTAGACGTGCCAGTGATTTTGATTATGTGGCCACAACCGCCTTGCGCGAACTCATGTTTGAGGGTACGCCTTTGGCACATCCTGGGCTTGGCACTACTGAAACCATCAAAGCCTTGAGCCTTAAAGACATAGAAGCCTTTTTCCGCACGCGCATGGATTTGTCCAACGCCATTGTGGTCATCGGAGGTGCGTTAAGCCAAGAGGAAGCCAAAGCATATGCCAAGAAAGTGCTAGCGACTTTGAACGTTGGCACAAAACGTCCTTTGCCTTACGTGGAAGTTACCAAAACACCCAAAGTGTCAGTGCTGCAAAAGCCAAGCGAACAAGCGTACATCTACTTTGGTGCCCCTTTTGACATGCAAAGTGGTGATGCGGATTCTCACAAGGCGCGGGTTGCCGCGTTTATCTTGGGAGAAAGCGGTTTTGGCAGTCGCCTCATGGAAGAGATTCGCGTCAAACGCGGGCTTGCGTATTCGGCCTATGGAAAGATTAGCATCAACCGTTCTTCGAGTAAATTTACAGGCCATCTGCAAACCAAGAACGAAAACAAAGACGAAGCCATGGCGCTTGTGCGTCAGGTGGTTGAAGCATTTATCAAAGAAGGTGTTAGCGCAGAAGAACTTGCCCAAGCCAAACGCTTTTTGCTAGGCTCCGAACCTTTGCGCACCGAAACCCTCTCTCAGCGCCTCTCTCGCGCCTTTTTCGAGTACTACCGCGGGTTCACACTTGGGTATTCCAAGGAACAACTCCACAAAATAGAAACCCTAAGCTTAGAAGAGCTCAATGCTTTCATTGCGTCTCATGCTGAGATTGCGCAGCTTAGTTTCGCGGTTGTGACCAACGTGGATGCAGCCCAGTAATCCCAAAGACGCCAAGGATTTTTCAAAACTTGGCGTCACGACGCTTTTAGACCTTGCCCTTTTCCTTCCCCATCATCACGACAACCACTGTTTGACGCGAGCACCAACGCTAGGCGACGTGGTCGTAAGCCTTACATGTAAAGGGTTGGCGCGCCATGCGAAAACCTTACATGTAAGGGCATGGTGTGAAACGTGGCAAAAGGAAGTGCGTGGGGTGATTTTTAACCCAAAACCCTTTCATTTTGCCTTATTTAAAGAAGGTGAAGTGTGCACCGTGCGTGCCAAGGCGGAGTTTAGTTTTGGGGTGTGGCAATTGGTACAGCCCAAGGTCATCCACGCCGTAGGTGTGGTGGTGCCTCGCTATAAAACCCCTTTGCAAAACGCGCGAATGCAAGCACTGGTGGGTGCGTATGTGCACGAAGAAAAGCTCATGGAAGCGGGGCTAAGTGCCCCTGAAGCGCAGGTGTTAAAGGCATTGCATATGCCCAATCAAGAGGCTATTGCACTGCGTCAAGAGCCGTACTTTTTAGAACGCGTGGTGCCGGTGCTAAAACGCGTAGAAGTACTCAACCACCTTCAAAAACTCCTCAAGAAAAAACGCTATTTTAAGGCTTCAGCCACCCTGAACTCACCGGTGGAGCCCTTTGTGAAAAGCCTACCGTTTTCCCTTACGGATGATCAAAAACGGGTGATTGGTGAGATACGCGAGGATTTTTTAAAAGAGCATGCGGCCAAGCGCGTCATCATGGGCGACGTGGGGTGTGGAAAAACCTTGGTGATTTTGGCTTCCATGGTGATGGCGTATCCTAAAAAGTCCCTTTTGATGGTGCCTACGACGATTTTAGCCGTGCAGATTTTTAAAGAGGCCCAGCGATTTCTCCCTCCCTCCATGCGCCTCGCCCTTGTGACAAGCGCGACCAAGGAAGGTGTGTTAGAAGAAGCGGATTGCATCATTGGTACCCACGCGTTGTTGTTTGAGACACTGCCAAAATGCGATTTGGTGATGGTGGACGAACAACACCGTTTTGGTACCAAACAGCGTGATCGCATTAAAAAACTCACAGGAAATGCACGCACCCAGCCGCATTTTTTGCAGTTTACCGCCACACCCATTCCTAGGACACTGAGCATGATGAATGCGACGTTGGTGGATTATTCGTTTATCAAACAAATGCCCTTTGTTAAAAAAATTACGACCTCGCTCATCGGAAAAGCGGACTTTAAACCCTTGCTAGAACACATCGAAAAAGAGGTAGCTTTAGGACACCAAGTGGCGGTCATCTACCCTCTAACCCAGGAGAGTGAAGTGCACGCATACCAATCCTTGGAAGAGGGGAGGGCGTTTTGGGAGAAGCGCTTTGAAGGGGTGTATGTGACGCACGGGAAAGACAAAGACAAAGAGGCTGTTTTGGCTCATTTTGCCAAAGAAGGCAAGATTTTGCTTGCGACTACGGTGGTGGAAGTGGGCATTTCTTTACCCAAACTTTCTACGGTAGTGATTGTGGGCGCGGAACATTTGGGGCTAGCTTCACTACACCAGTTGCGGGGTCGCGTGAGTCGCACGGGCTTGGAAGGGTATTGTTTTTTATTTACCTACAAAGAGGCATCAAAGCGTTTGGAAGATTTTACGCGCACCTTGGATGGGTTTGAGATAGCGGAGCTTGACCTAAAATACCGTCGAAGCGGGGATGTTTTAAGTGGCGACGTGCAACATGGAGACCAGTTTGTGTGGTTTGATATGGCGGAAGATAGGGAGATTTTAGAGGAGATAAAAGAGAGAGTAGGGGCCTAAACCCCTACACATGGCTAATACAAGCCGAATTTTTCGTCTGTGCGTTTGTAAAGGACGCGAAGCTTGGCTTCTTGATCGTTAAAGACGAGGAATTGCTGTCCGCTCTCTTTGAGTTTTTCAAGCGCTTCTTCGATTTCCATAGGTTTGTACAAGTCTAATTCCATGGGAACAATCTCATCCACGCCATCGATTTTTTCAGCCACTTCTTTGACAGAAGGCGTCTCTTCGGCTTTTGCGCGGTACCCTGTGACTTTGTCGTGATGACGACGAAGGACTTTTTTAGCGCGCTCAACCGCAAGGTCGACCGCAGCGTAGAGGTCTTTTTCTTTTTGTTTGATAACGACAGTGTCCATGTGTGCAAGATTGATGATGAGCTCAACCCCAAAGCCTTTTTTGCCTTTTTTTTCATCCGCAGTGATGACGGCGCGTGCAGAGATGATGTCGAGGCTGTATTTGCTTAAAGAATCAAATCCAGTCTCGATGTAGCCCTTGATAGCTTCGGTGAGTTCGAATTGTTTTCCAACAATACTAGTGTTCATGGTAACTCCTTTCCTAGCCCCATTTTTGGGGACTTTGGAAATTATAACATAGCCATTCTTAAAGAGATAAGAGAAAAAGAGTCTGTTATTTTTTTAAGGTTTTTGCAGGGTGCGACGGTGGAAACGGATGGGTTCGGTGGCGGCATTGGAAGTCACAACCGTGTCGATGATGAGGGTAAGGTTAGAGTCGGCTGTGGTGACAAAAGTTTCGTTGCAAGCTGCAGGAAGGCCGCTCCCTAAGTAGCGCAAGGTGATGTTGATGTCAAAAAGAGCGTTGGCACCAGCTTGTGGGTATTGGGCGTTAATTTGTTGCAAACAGCCATTGGTGGCATTGATTTCATGGGCCGAAAAAGCCAAAAGGGCAAATTCCGTAGCACTTTGGGCTAAAAGTTCCCCTTGTTCGCGCAAGAACAAGTCGGTGGTTTGCTTGGTAGTTTGGGTGGAAAGGGAGAGCGCCAACGCGCCCAAAGTGGCTACTAAAACGATGAAGATAATCGCCGTAATCATGCTAAATCCGCGTCGCATCAAAAGACCACCTTTTCTTTACATGTAACGATGAAATCTCCTACGCCTGTTTGGTTGTTGTCATGCAAACATAGCTTAAGACGAATCAAGTTCGCATCTTGACGAAAGCGAAAGAGTCGTACGTTTTGGGCCATCACAGCCTCGCTTCCTGCGGTGTAAAATTGGTTGTGCCACGGTTGGTAGTTGTACCGCAAGGTAAGATTGAAATCGTTGGGATTAAGGGCCGCACCGTAAACAGGCACAAGGGCGTACGCCGTGTGGGCAAGGTAGTAGTGCTCGTAAATTTCATTGGGAATATTGACAGAAGTGATAGTGAGTTCGTCTTGGTTTGCCCCTTGGGCGACTTTGAGCGCATTGATTCCATCGGTGTTGGCGTTGAGTCCCCAGCCAAAATCTGCAATATTGGTAGGTCTTTTAAAAATAAGCGCTGCTTCCCTTCCCGCTGTAAGGTCAACATCTCCCTCGGTCAGAACATTCATGAGCGTTCCTGCGGTTGCAAAATCACTTCCAGGACTTACTAGGGTGGGGTTCGCGCTAGGGTCTAGGTCAACGAGTCCTGTCCATAAGGGGGTGGTGGTGCCTCGCAAGGTTTCATTACTGTAGCCAATCCATTCAAGAACAACGAAGTTGTTGTCGACATTGTCGTTTGCTAAAGATAAAAAAGCAACCCCCGGCTCTCTTGCGATGACGCTCTCTTTCACGCGGAACTGCAAACGTCTGGCGATTTGTTCTAGGGTAATCTCCGTTTGTGCTTGCAGGCGGTTAATGGTGCGGGTGCGCAGGTAGTTTTGGTACATGGAACTGATGATATCTGCACCGATGGAGGCGACAATGCCAAAAACGACGATGACCATCACAAGCTCAAGAAGCGTAAAAGCTGGGCGTTTTACCATGTGCGTTCCAGGGGGCGACTTTCGCCAATGTTGCTCGCATAAGCGCGCAAGGTAAGGTCGATGTTTGTGCCTCCTGCTCCCGTGTTTGTGGTATGGATTTCAATCATCTTGATATTGGTGATGCCTGTTTGGGCTGTGGTGAAAGTGAAGTTCAGGGGTGTTTGATTGTAATTGTTTGTGGGACTGTCGCTAACATAGTTAATGGTTGGCATCAGGGTAATGGGAAGGACTACGTCGTAGTCTGTTGGGGTAATGATGATATTTTCGCCAACGCCATCAAAATCGTCAATATCGGGATAGCCAGTGGCTTGGTTGGAGTTGGCAGCAAAGGTGGCCTTTGGGGTTGGGGTGGCAAGGTCATTTCGCAAGCGCTGTCTGCCATTTGCTGCCACGTGTCCAATGCGGCGCGGTGGTACAGAAAGTGCTACCACGTCAAAGGCATTGTCAGCGGCAGTACCATCGGTGTTTAGCGCTCGTGTAAAACCGCTAGTCGCTTCGTAAGAGTTCACATCCCAATCGTAGGCGAGAATGTAGCCCATCTTGGCTTTGGTGGCCATGATGGCCTCTTGCTGCAGGGCGTAGGCGAGGTTGTTTTGGGTTTGGAGTAAAATCATCGGCAAGGTTGCTACGACGATACCCATGACGACAATGGAAATTACCAGTTCAATCATCGAAAATGCGCTACGCATTACCAGTTTATCCTTTGATTATTACGCTTGAGAGTAGTGTTTCCGTCTGTCCCGTGGGAATGGGCACCAACTGCATCAGCGTTATCGCGCACAGACCCTTCCCCTGCCCATGCGCCAGCCCCGTAAAACTCCACGGTAAAATCACCCGTCGTGGCGGCTCCGTTGAAAGGGTCGTGAATGAGCCACGAGGATGGTGTGAAGCGAATACGGTCGGTGTAGGGGGTTTGGTTGATGATGAGATTTTGTGTTTCTATCCCATTTGCCACAGCGGTTGTTTGAGCGGTTGCTGGGGAGCCAGCATAGGTTATATTACCAAATCTTACATTTCCTACAGAGCTAAAGAGTGACACATTGCCATCTGCTAATGTGTCATGAAAATCATTTTGAAACCAATAGAGTGTGTCGGGACTTGCCGTTCCTGTGGCGCTAAAGTCCGTAGTATTGCAATCTTTGCAATACACTTCATAATAAACCCTTGCCGTTCCACTTTTGCCTCCAAAACGGTAATCAGGCGCGTGAACACGCCCGTAGTAGAAGGTGGCGTTGTGGTTGTTAGTGGCAAAGGTTCCGGTGATGTCATCATCATCTTTGAGACCAATAGAGGTAGGGCGCAAGCGGAAAGGCTCAGCAGCAATGTTTGTTTTTCTCTCAAAATTCACCCTAAGGGCTAAGGTCGCATTTCCATCAGTAAAAATATTTTTGGAGAGTCCATCCAACACAAATTCATTTTTATCGATAGTGATATTTTTATCTGAGTCGGTGTTTGTTTCATAGAAAAATATTTTCCCAATCGCATTAGCAGGTTCTGGGGTGACGGTTTGAAAATTAAATGTTAAATTACTGTCTTGTGCGTAGCAGTTGCCTGAGTAGTTGCGTAAGGTGCCATTGTTTTCTCCAACTGCGGAGATGTTGATGTCAAACACAGCAGCCATAGCTGTGGAGCCAGTGATGTTTGAGTTGATATAAGTATAATTGCCGCCAGCTTGCGTTAAAGAGGCATTGATGTCAAAATGGTGTGGTGTAAAACTAATGTTTTGATCATAAGCCGTAATAAAACGACGGCTTTCAGGCGTGTCTAGTGCATCTACGAAAGCAAATTCCGAGCCTGCTGTCTCTTTGACTTTTATATTAACTATGCCAGCTTCATTGTAGGTGAGGATATCCACAACTTTTTCCCCATTTAAAAAAGAAATATTGCTTGGGTCTGGAGAAAAGGTTCCATTGATACAGTTTGGATGTGTGATGGTGTTGGTGTGCTCAAAAGGGATTATCTCATTGTACGCTATCGTCGGATTTTCTGCTGCATCAACCGCCTTAAAGGTTAGTATGTATTCTTTTTCAGCGATTTTGTTGACTGTGTTTGGAGTAAAAGCTAGTTCAAAACTTTTTGGACGCAAGGCAAAATCATCAGATTCTGAAATTTGAGCAAAAGCTTGATTGATTTTACTTCCATCAAGGCCAGGTTGCCAACATTCTGTCCAATGAGTGTTGGCTAAGGAACAAAATTTGAATCTAAAAAAGAGACGCTTGTAGGCTTCTCCCGGCAGGACGTTAGGTAATGGAAATCTTCCTTGGGATATATCCAACGTGCTATCATCTCCGACGTAAAAAATATCCTCAGGTGTTTCTATTTGTCCTTCCATATGAGTAGTGGCAAGAAAGAGACCAAAACTAATGTTTTGATCTTGAGCAAGACCGGTGCCTTCATAGTTCAAAAGAATGCCATCAAGTTCATTTGTGGCGTTAACAATTTGTGTTTGGATCATTCTGTTGTCAAGCTCATCTCCTGGCAAAACACTGCGCTCTATAACGTCAAAATGGCCCCTAATGAGACTGTATCTTTGTGTAAAATCATAATTATCCTCTGCCATACACATGTAATCATAATAGGGGTAATTGCAGTTCCAATCATCATTATGTCTAACTCTGCCTTGTTCATCGAAAAGATAATTTAGCCAACAGCCGCCGGTATAGTTACCGTTGGGTTCAAAATAAACTGTAGTTCCAGTGATATTTTCTCCAGCCCCTGTTCGCGAGATAAACCACGCATCAGTAACATTTAAGTCGTTGCTTCCAAGAATGGACACCCAGCCTTTGTACCCCATAGTGTCTTTGTGTTCATAAATATTTGTAGGTATGGCGATAGTGTCTGTATTGCTGTATCTGCCATAGCTATAAAATTCTCCATAACGTTCATAGTCGGAAGTGATGGTGGATATATTATGCATGGGCGCTCCACTCATGTATCCAGGGTTTGTATCATTACTCCCGCGCCACACTGAACTGCTGCCATTGGTTGGATAGTAGACCCCAAACGACCCATAAGGCCAAATAGGTTGGTCTCGTTCTGAGCTTAAGTAATAGGTGTTATTGTGGAGAGCGCTTACTTTTTCTTCAATGGTTCCGGTGTAGCCATCCCATTGGCTTTTATTATCATAAAGGAATTTTCTTACACGCTCAAAAGTATCTTCACTATTAGGGACAAAAGGAAAAAGTCCCATTTTGGAACAAGAGTCTTGCTTGCTTGTCAGGTCATTTTTACTAATTGTTCGTTCACCGTCCATGGCTAATAAAAATGTCCATGCCCAATCCAAATCAGCTTGATACCAACAATAAGCAACGATGGGACGCTCGATCGCTTGTGTGATATCATTGTTGGCGTAAGAGCGACCATTTTGATTTGGCTTTATCCAGTAGTGTCCTTTGATGTTTTCGCTCGGTAAAATATTTGCAGGTATTGCTTCGGCCATGAGTTTACATGTGTTCTCTAAAACCTCTTCGTTGTTTAATGTCAGATACATATAATCATCCAAAAGCTTTAATTTCATGGAATTTATTTGGCAGATAGCTTTGGAATCATAATTTAGCGTATTAATTTTAACTGTTTGCCCATAATACGCTTTTCGAAGTTTTGCCTCGGTGCAATTGAAAATATCAGTTTCACTCCAATCAATAGCAAAAGGAGTGCCTATGAGATTTATATTGCTAAAAGCAGAACCCATCACATTAAAATTTCCAACGGTTTCAGGGTTCAAAGTGTTATTGCTTGGTAGCACTTTCATGGTGAATGCATTGATTTCAATTGCTTGGAATTGTTGAGCATTGGAATTAGCTTGGGTGTAATAGTCGTTGCTTGATAGAGAGTTGCTGTTAAAGACAAAATTGTTATAAGTATTTTTATTGGGAAGGGCGATATAGTCTCGCTTGTTGTGGCAAAATATTTCAAATGACTTCTCCTCTTCGTCGAAGGGATTAATAATATGAAAACCATCTGGAAGATTATTTTCGCTACAGTAGGGGGCAAGACAAGCAATCTTACTTCTTAGCGTGTCATCGTAGTTATTGCCTGTATACTCACGGTTGTAAATAGCTTGAATTTGCAAAGGCTTAAGGGGTTGGTCAAAGACCTTGAATTCATCCACCCCTCCCTCAAAATAAGCATCATTCCAATTACTTTTCCCAATGTAATTGCTAGTTCGATTAACATAAGAGGGTATTTTCATGGAACTTGACGATGCTATTTGGGTACCATCTTTATAAAGGTTACATGTAGACCCACTGCAAGAGAGGGCAAAAAAGTGCCAATTTGTATCTGAAATGGCGCCGTTGGCTCGCAAGTAGTTATCGCCAGCTGTAGACTCATGAATACCAAAGATGAGGGTATTGCTTGTTCCCTCTCTACCTAGGAAAATATTGTTTTGGCCTGCCCCATTTCCAAAATCAAAAATACGCTCCCAATTTCCAGGTGTGGCTGAAAACCTTGCCCAAGTTGTTATAGTAAATCCATCATTAAAATTAATTTTATTTGTCCCAAGTGTTGGGAGTTGTATGTATTGCGAGTTTGATCGGGTGAAGGCCCCTGCGTTATTTATGATGCCATCTTGTAGTGAGGCAACATTGCTACTGATTGCTGTAGCATGAAGATTATTGTCACTATTGTCTTTCACCTCTCCGGCCATTCCACTCCAAGAACACTCATCCATGCGGTAATCCACAATGGGTTCTGGGGAGGTTGTCCACACTTCCACTTCGGCAAGCGATAAAAAATTTGTATCATTGCTGCTACCAGATTTTTGGATGAGAACATAGCGACCCGAAGTATTAATGGAGCCAAAAGAGACTAAAGCTCCAGGATTATTTCCAACTTGGCCTTCCCATGCTGCTAGGTTGCGCGCGTTGTTTAAAGCAGCTGGAGTTGTTCCTGTTGTAAAAGGGGTTTTGCTAACCATGACATACACATTTCTTAACCTTGATTCATAGCCTGTGCGATTAAAAAGGTTTATTTTTGAGATATCGTAAATATCTCCTAGGTCAACTAGCCACCAGTCACGTTGCGAACTGCCTTTGGTGTGAGTAACGGAGCCATTGTTATAATCACCATCAGTATTGCCATCAATCGCCCTTGAGGCGTCACCACCAAAATCTATTGATGATTGTGTTGCAGTGCCTAGTAGCGCAACGTTAACACCTGTTGCATTCAAGTTGATTTGAAATAAAACTAAGTAAAAAAATGTCAAAAGTATTTTTGAACAAGAAGGAAGGGTTATGTTTGAGCTTTTTGAAACAGAAGCATGTGAGCGGCGGACTGCTGCACTAGTCATAGCCTCTCCTTTGGTGTTTTATTGGGTCTGTAGTTTTTACCAGAACACAAAAAAAATTATAGCAAAATAATCTTACTTTAAAGTCTTTTCGTATGTTTTTTTCATCGTTTCTATAAAAGCACTTCTTACGCCGCGTTCTTCTAGGACCCCAAGTCCTGCGGCGGTGACGCCTCCTGGGCTCATGACGGCTTCTTTGATGAGGGCGGGATGGTTGGCTTGAAGTAGTGGGGCAAAGCCTTCAAAAAGGCCATGTGCTAAGAGCGTAGCGTCTTCACGTTTTAATCCTTCGCGCACAACTCCATCACACAAGGCTTCGGCCACAAGGGCTAAAAAAGCGGGGCCGCTTCCTGTGAGTGCCATGGCGATGTCAAATTCTTTTTCGGTGGCTAGCCAGTGGGTTTTTCCGATGCTTTTTAGAATTGCTCCGGCGGTTTCTTTAAAGTGTTCATCGCCCGTTAAAAGGGTCATGGATGCGCCGTGTGCTGCAGCAAGGTTTGGCATGGCACGGACGAGGTGTTTACATGTAAAGGCTTTTTGGAGGGCGTGAAGGGGTGTTCCTGCTAGCACGCTGATGAGCCCGTGCGCTTCACCGTAAAAGTGAGGCGCAACTGCTTCGAGAGCATAGGGTTTGACACACAAGATGAGTAGTTTACCCGTTGCGTCCACGCGCTCTTGGAGTAATCCCAAAGAAAGCTTGCCATCAAAGGCGTCGTTGAGTGCGCGAAGTTTGGCCATGTCTTTGCCGATAACCTCGATTTCATGGGAGTTAATGAGCCCTGCTATCATGGCCTTGGCCATAGCTCCGTTGCCAATGAAAGTAAGCTTCATGCCTCCTCCTCTTGCAAAAAACTTCCAATGCTTTGGGAAATGCCAAGGTCTGGGTGCTTGTCTGAGTCTAGTAAAATCTGTGCCATGCCCATCGTGTCAGCGTTAAAAATCAACGGGGCAATGAAATTCACCGAAGAGTCCTCGATGGGATTAGCGATAATCATGATGTTAAACACCATCACCTTGGTTGTGTCGGTGATTTCAAGTAGCGTTTTATAATAAGCAGGTATTTCAAAAGCATACTCGCGCAACATGTAGGGGTTTAACAAGGTAAAAGAAGTGGCGTCATCTTTGCTTTCAAGTCGCATGAAAAAATCATCAATCTTAATAAGTTCCATTGTGGTGATGTGGGGAAAGCCGGGAATCGGGCTCTTCACAGTAAAGACCATGCTCGTCCTTTTGGGGAGGGAAGTTTTCCATGATTGTAGCACTTGGGAGTTTAAAACTCTATTTTATATCGCTCAAAAAGATTTAAACTGTAGATAACGTAAAAAAGACTACAATACCCACTTTAATAGTAAAGGAGTACCATGCGTTACCTTCGTTTTTTTGCCTCATCGTTACTTGTCGCCTCCCTTTTAGGCGGGTGTGCAAGCAAGCAAGAAGAACTGTTTAATCAACCCGCAGCATTTTGGTATGAACAAATTATCAAAGACATCAAAGACAGAGATTTGGAGTCGGCGGACTTGCATTATACGTCTATGGCAAGCGAACATGTTGCTTCACCCTTATTGGAAGAGGCTATGCTCATTTTAGCCCATGCACACATGGAAGATGAGGAATACTTGTTGGCCAATTTTTACCTAGACGAATACGTGAAGCGTTATGGGAATCCTGCCAGAGTGGAGTATGCACGGTTTTTAAAAATCAAAGCCAACTTCGCTTCTTTCTCTTACCCAAATCGCAACCAACAACTTTTGCTTGACACCATTGAAGAGACGAAAGAGTTTGTTAAACGGTACCCTCAGTCTGTTTATCGTCCCATGGTAGAGACGATTTTAACTAAAATGGAGTTGGGCGAGTACTACCTCAAACAAGAAATCGCCGCGCTATACAAGCGCACAGGCAAGGACGCGTCAGCTGCCATCTATGAAGAAAAACTTCAAAGCACACCGCTTAAAGATGCCAACATGATCAAGCCAACATTGCCGTGGTACCGCGCACTTTTTGAATAACCTAGATAAAGGAGGGAAGACTTTGCAACTTAGTGATTATAGTGCGTTTCCAGCCGCACTTCCCATTATTGTCGAAGATGATTTATTTTTATACCCGTTTATGATTTCACCACTTTTTTTAAACGATGAAGAAAACATTGCCGCAGCCAATGCTGCGCTAGAGCATAATTCGCTTGTGTTGGTGGCTTCGGCAAAACCTGGCGAAGAAGGCACCCGCGATTTTGATTCCATGTACAAAGCAGGGGTGATTGGTTCTATTATGCGTAAAGTTGCTTTGCCTGATGGCAGGGTTAAGGTGCTTTTTCAAGGAATGACAAAGGGTGTTATCACTCAAGAGCTTGGTGTAAAACCGCTCAAAGCCATGGTAGAAGTGTTGCACACTACCCGTGAAAATGAAAACAAGATCGATGCGATTTTGTCCATCATGCGCGAAAAAGTGCGCGTGCTTGCAGGGGTGAGTAATTATTTTCCACCCGATTTGCTCAAAACCATTGAAGAAAACAGCGAAGTAGGGCGCATTTGTGACTTGATTTCAAGCTCCATGCGGCTTAAAAAAGAGCAAGCATATAAGCTCTTTACCGAAGCTAGTCTTGAGGCGCGCATGTTGCTTTTGGTGGATTATTTGATTGAAGAAATCGAATCAAGCAAATTGCAACGGGAAATCAAAACCAAAGTCCATTCGCGCATTGAAAAAGTCAATAAAGAGTACTTTCTAAAAGAGCAACTCAAACAGATTCAACAAGAACTAGGTACTGACTCCCAGCGCGAAGAAGAGATTGCCGAATACCGCCAAAAACTTGAAGCCAAAAAGCCTTATATGAGCGAAGATGCGGTGAAAGAGATTGGCAAACAAATCGACAAACTGGCGCGCATGCACCCGGATTCTGCGGATGCAAACATGATTCAAGGGTACCTTGATTGGGTGATTGAAATCCCGTACGAATCTGTAGCCAAAGAACGCTTAGACATTGCCGAAGTGAAACGCCAATTAGACGTAGACCATTACTCGCTTACCAAGCCAAAAGAGCGCATTGAAGAGTATTTTGCCGTAAAGCAACTCCTTGAAAAGCGCGGCATCAAAGACAAGTCCAACAAAGGCGCCATCTTGTGTTTTGCAGGCCCTCCAGGGGTGGGTAAAACCTCGCTGGCAAACTCCATTGCCAAAGCGCTAAAACGCGAGCTTGTACGGATTGCCCTAGGAGGGCTTGAAGATGTCAATGAGCTGCGTGGCCACCGACGCACGTACATTGGTGCGATGCCAGGACGTATCATCCAAGGGTTGATTGAGGCTAAGCAAATGAATCCCGTGGTGGTGCTTGATGAGATTGACAAAGTTGCGCGCAGTTTTAGGGGCGACCCAACGGCGGTGCTTTTAGAAGTGCTTGACCCTGAGCAAAACAACAAATTTAGGGATTATTACCTTAACTTCAACATCGACTTGAGCAAGATTGTGTTTGTGGCTACGGCTAATGACGTGAGCTCCATCCCCGCACCCTTGCGCGACCGTATGGAGTTTATCTTCCTTAGTTCTTACACGCCACAAGAAAAGTATGAGATAGCCAAAAAGTACCTCATTCCCCAAGAGTTAAAAAAACACGGTCTTAAAAGCATCGAGGTTTCTATCGCTAAACCTGCCTTGCAAATGATTATTGCTAACTACACCAGAGAGTCTGGCGTACGAAATTTGCGCCGCCGTTTGGCTGATATCTTCCGAAAAGTAGCCAAGCAGTTGCTTTTGGACCCTAGCCAAGAGAAAATTTCTATCACCACTAAAAATATCCCAGAATACCTCGAAAAACGGGTGTTTGAGATTGAAGCAACGGACAGAAAGTCCCGCATTGGTCAAGTCAATGGCCTAGCTTGGACAAGCGTGGGGGGCGATGTGCTCAAAATCGAAGCCATTCGCATTCAAGGCAAAGGTTCCATGCAAATCACGGGTTCTTTGGGTGAAGTGATGAAAGAGTCTGCAAAGATTGCCCTTAGCGTGGTTAAAGTGTTGATTGATGAGAAAAAGCTTTCCATTCCACAGGGCATTATTCCTCAAACCACCAAAGAAAAAGAAGACAATGTCCTGCCCGAAGCCAGTGAAATGTACCGCCGTTTTGATGTGCATTTGCACGTCCCTGAGGGCGCAACACCCAAAGACGGACCAAGTGCAGGGATTACGATGGCAACAGCCATTGCGTCCATCCTTTCGGATAAAAAAGTACGCAGTGATGTGGCGATGACAGGGGAGTTAACCCTAACGGGCAAGGTATTGCCTATTGGCGGTTTAAAGGAAAAACTCATTGCGGCATTTAAAGCCAAGATTACCACAGCCTTGATTCCAAAGAAAAATTTCGAGCGTGATTTGGAAGAGATTCCCGATGAAGTGAAAGAGGCGTTGGAGATTATTCCGGTGGAACGAATCGAAGAAGTCTTAAAAAGAGTATTGGTTTAAGAGGCGATAACAAAAGGGGCAAAACCCCTTTTGTTATTGGAGTTCCTTTTTATAAGGAACTCCTTTACATGTAAGGCTTAAAGAATCTCAAACGGGTTGGCAACAACACGTTTGCGGTCAACGATGTACGGAACGATCGCCGCGTGACGTGCACGTTTGATTGCCGCTTCTACCATCTCTTGATGTTTTTTGCAGTTGCCTGTTAGGCGGCGTGGCATGATTTTAAAACGCTCAGAAAGTGAGTGCTTCAAAAGTTTTGTATCTTTGTAGTCGATAAACTCAATTTTTGCTTCGCAGTATTTGCAGTATTTTCGTGAATATTTACGTTTTTCAGCCATGGGATTTACCTTTGTATGGTTCTAAAATGGAATTTCGTCATCATTGATGTCGATTTCTGGATACGAAACGTTTCCAGAGCCTTTTTGCTGGGGTTGCCGTGGTGGCATGTTTTGTTGGTCATTGGTGTAGCGTGGTTCCCCGTAAGTTGGTGCCTCGTCGTTGCCGTGGTCTGCTTGCCCTTGCCCTTTGCTGTCGAGCATTTGAAGGGAGTCAACCGAAACAGAGTGCTTGCTGCGTTTTGCGCCGCTTTGGTCCGTCCATTGATCAAGCTTCAAACGTCCCTCAACAAGAATTTTTGATCCGCGTTTGAGGTATTGGTTCGCAATCTCCGCAGAACGGCCAAAAAAAGTGATGTCGATGAAACACACCTCTTCTTTTTGCTCTCCTGTTTGGCTCTTAAACTTTCGGTTAGTGGCGATGCCTGTGTTGCACACCGCACTTCCGCTAGGAAGGTAGCGAAGCTCAGGGTCTCGGGTAAGGTTTCCTACTAAAATGACTTTGTTAAACATGCCTTCTCCTTTGGGGTATTAGGCCTCTTGGACTTCTGGGGCAACTTCTACGGTTTCAACAGGAGCTTCAACGGGAGCTTCTACGGTTTCAACAGGAGCCGCTGCAACTTCTTCAGTTTGCGCAGGCTTTGCTTCCTCTTTTTTACCTTTGGCTGCATTGGCAAGTTTTTCCCAGTGTGCAAGCTCTTTTTTCTTTTCAAATTTAACGGTCATGAATTTGATGATTTCTTCGTTGATGCGGATAATACGCTCAACTTCTTTAATCGCCGCAGTTGGGGCTGTAAAGTAGACAACAAAATAAACACCACGCTCAAACTTTTGCACTTCGTAGGCAAGGCGGCGTGTTCCCATTTCAAGTACGGAAGCAATCTCAGCTCCGTTCTTTTCTAGAACCTCTTTCATGAGGTTTAACTTTTGTTGTACTTCTTCCTCGGTAAGCGTAGGCTTTAGTACAAACAACAATTCGTAATGTCGCATGTGTTCTCCTTGTGGATATGTAGCTCTTTTGGTAAGAGCAAGGAACCCTTAGTGGCTAAGAGTAAGCGGCGATTATATCTTAAAATAACTTAAGACTTTCCTAATTTTTTGATGAGGGATTGTACATGTAAAAGGGTGGCGAGTAAAAAGGCGGCTTTGTCGTAGTGGGTTTTTGTTTTTAGGGTGTGTTCGGCATGGGCAAGGGCTTCTAGGAGGGTTTGATACAAGGAAAGCGGAAAGCGCAAACTTTGGCTAGCGCGCTCTTTGGCAAGGTGTGGTGGGAGCGGGTAACCTAGAATTTCTTTGGCATCAAAGTCCCCATGAAGTTTGATGTAAAGGTGAAAGGTGGACAATTGCACCAGGTGGTTTTGGATGGCGTTAAGAACGCGCACTTCATCAAAGGCCCCAGATTCTACAAAGCTTTGATAATCGGCGTGTATCTCTTTAAGGTCCAAGAGTTTTGAGGCAAACTCTTCCACGCCCACTGTTCCTGCGCCGTAGACCAAACGGTCAATGTCTGTTTTGGTCACTTCTCGCTCAAGAATAGCTAGCTTGTCAAATTCGCTAATGGCCAGATTTAAATCTTCGTTGTGGGTGAGGTAGAGGTGGTTAAGGGCGTAGGATTGAATGGAAAGGTTTTTGGTTTTGGCTACTTGTGTCATGAACCCCATGGCCTCAGAAAGGGAGGGCTTGAAAAAACGTACTACATCGCTACTAAGGGCCTTGGAGAAGGACTTTGCCATGGTTTTAACCTTGGCATCATCACTGTAACATTCTAAGAGTAAAAAGCTGTTGGCATCTTTGTGGCACAGGGCAAGAAGGACTTCAAGTTCTTGCTTGGGAAGGGGCTTGTCGGTTTTGATAACCAAGAGGTTTTTGTCGCCAAAAAGCGAAGATTGGGAGATGTGCGACTTGGCAGAGTGAAAATCGTACGCATCAAAATAAAAGACCAAAGGGTCGTCCCCTGCGGTGTTCCAATGCTTTAAAATAGCAGTGCCAAAGTGGGAAATCTGAAAATCACACAGGCCGTGCAAGAGCAAGGATTTTGGTAATTTGCCCGCATGGAGGGCGTTTTCAAGGTCGCGGCGGTACATTAAGGGTCAAGCCTTTTGGTGACGCGCGCGTAAATTCTGGCACTGGGCAAATCAACTTCCACCAACATAACTTCCACGCGCTCTAAAAGTTCCACATCATCATCCATGATAAACAGCCGTGCCCCTTGGATGGTGTCATCAAGGCGCGCAATGACCGCTTTGTTGACATCGGTGATGATGGCTTTGAAGGTTTCTCTTAAGTGTGTCGCCGCCCAACGTGCAAACTTTCTGTCCATGTATTCCCAGGCGACCTTATCACTTTCACGTTCAAGTTCACTGACGCGTTCACAAACGGTGTCGATGTCAGTTAGTAGGTAACGGTGCAGTTTTTCATCATGAGAAAGCCCGGTTTTTAGCAAGCGGTGAAGGAGTAAGTCGCTGTAGCGCCGAATGGGGGAGGTAAAATGGGTGTAGGTGTCAAAACCAAGGCCAAAATGGCCTTTGGATTCGGATTCGTACAAGGCGCGTTTTTGGCTTTTAATGATGAGCTTGTCCACGTCTTCGCGCATGCCAAGAGCGCCCGCTTGTTCTTGAATGAGGCCGATGAGTTTAGGAAGGTCAGGGGAAAAGCTTACATGTAAGCCGATGGTTTCAAGGTCAACGAGCAACTCTTCAATGCGCTCAAAGGAAGGGGCTTCGTGGTTACGAAAAATCCCTTTTTGGATGCGCTTGGCGGCAGCTTGGTTGGCCAAAAGCATACAATCTTCGATGAGAGAATGGGAAGGGGTTTCGCTCTCAATGTGTGTCGCAATGAGGTTTTGTTGGGCGTCCACTTCCATGCGGGTGTCGTTACTGCGAAATTCAAATCCATCATAAAGGCGTTTTTTGCGTACCTTAAAAATGGTGTCTCGCAAAGGCAAAAGCCACGAAAGAATAGGGGCATCTTCGGGGGTTTGTTGGCTAAAATCACCCGCTAAAAAACGGTCAACTTCGTCGTAGGTAAAGCGGCGCTTGGAGTGGATGATGCCACTAAAAAGCTCTTCGCTCTTTACATGTAAAGAGGTTCTATCTAGGGTGATTTTAAAACAAAAAGCCAACCTGTCTTCGTTGGGTTTAAGAGAGCAAATGTTTTCACTCAGGGTGCGCGGAAGCATGGGGATGGATTTGTGGGGAAAGTAGATGGAAAACCCGCGCTCTTTGGCTTCTTTGTCGGTGGGCCCAAAGGGAAAAACGTACTCACTCACATCGGCGATAGCGACGTAAAGGACATAGTTTTCTTGGTCAAAATAGATAGCATCGTCAAAATCTTTTGCATCGGGGGGGTCGATGGTGCAAAAAGGAAGGTGCGTGACATCCACGCGCTCAGGGTAAAGACTTTTCTCTACACGGGTGCCGTGGGCTTTGGATTCTGCCTCGGCTTCGGGGCTAAAAAATTCGGTTTTATTGTGGGCGGCGAGGCAGATTTTTTCATCCACCGTAGGGTCGCTAAAGACGCCTAAGACTTCTAAAATAGTGCCTGTTACGGTGTCGATTTTTAACACAGAAGCTTCGGGGAGTTGCTTGAGGGATTTTTGACTTGCAGCCAGTGGAAAAGCAAGGCCTGTTTTTAAGTGTAAGGCGACGACCTGCTTTTGAACCGTTTTAGTGTAAACAATGGCAACCCCGCTAGCACGCTTAAGGATGTAGACCACCTTGGCCTTGGGGCGTCCTTTGCGGATAGGAAGGCGCTTGGCAAGGACCAAGTCTCCGCGCATCGCTCCTTGCAAGTCCTTGGGTTCAATCATCAAATCTTTGCGCGCCAGTCCTGCTTCAAACACCTCTAAAAAACCCGTGCCGCTAGAGGCAACATCGACCTTTCCCACGCGAAAAGCACTGTCGAGTTTGTAGTGACCCTTGGTAAAAACACACGCTTTAAGGCGTGTGAGTTCACCCATTAGGGCAAGTTGGTCTTTGGTGAGAGTGGTGCTATCCACCCCCTCCGTGAGTGCGAGTAAGAATGCTTTCACACGGTCACTTTTTGGATGGCTTCGTCAAAAATAGTTGGGTCAAACCCGTGCTTGTCTACGAGTGCTTTGGCGTTTTGGGTGGAAATGAGAGAGAGTTGGTCAAACACATTAACGGCGGTTTTGACCACATGCAGGGCACACGCTAAGGGTTGGATAGCACTTGGTGCGTTCTCGACGTTATTGGAAAAACGGATAGCATCTACTAGTTCTGCTTCAAGGTTCCATTGTTTGAAAATTTTTGCGGTTACTTCTTCGCTAGTGATGCCATAGGTTTGGTATTCCAGTTCGGCAAGTTCAGAGAGGGTGCGAATGGTTTTAATGTTCGCCAAAAAAGGCCCATAGGCGTTTTTGTCCATGAGGATGTTAGCAAGGACGACTTTTCCGACCTCCATCAAAAAAGAAGCAGGCAAGAGAACATCTAGCAAGGAGTGATCAACCTTGGTGTACCAGTTAAACATGAGTGCGCTTTGGTAGGTGCTGATTTCTAAAAAGCGGCCGTTGGTGATGTTGTAGGGTGTAAGGTTGATTTTCATGCTTTGCTTGATGGCGCTTGAGAGGGCAAATCCGCGCACGGTTGCCATGCCAAAGAGGGAGATGGCGTGGGAGATGTTTTTGATTTCGCGGCTAAATCCATACAAGGGGGAGTTGGAAGATTTGAGAATATTGGCGGTCAACATGGGGTCACTCTCTACTACTTTGACCAAATCATTCAGCGAACTGTTTTTATCCGTACAGATGCGTTGAATTTTGAGAATGGTATCATCAAGTGGCGGAAGAGACTTGATTTTCTTTAAAATGGTTTCATCCATGATGTCGCCTTGTGGTGAAGATAAGTTTACAACGGCCTGATTTTAGCTAAAAATAGCTTAAAACGCTTTACATGTAGTGGTGTTTTAAGTTTAGGGAGCAAGGCGCTGAAGGGACCAATTTTTTTCATGGCGGGTGTATTCAAAGCGGTCGTGCAACCGGTCGCCGCCCCCTTGCCAAAATTCAAAAGAGGTAGGAAAAAGCTTGTATCCGCCCCAAAAATCGGGCAAAGGCACTTCGCCCTTGGCAAATTTCGCCTTAAGCTGTGCAAATTTGGCTTCTAGCAAAGAGCGCGAACTGATAACCGTGCTTTGATTTGAAACCCACGCACCCAACTGGCTTCCAAAGGGTCTGGAGAGAAAATAGCGCAAAGACTCAGCGCGGGAGATTTTCTCCACACGCCCGCAAATCTCCACTTGACGCTCTTGTCCTAACCACGCAAAATGCACCGCCGCGTGGGGATTGTGCGCCAAGTCTTGCGCTTTTTTACTGGTGTAATTGGAGAAAAATACAAACCCCTCCGTGTCAAAATATTTTAGCAGCACCGTGCGCACGGTGGGCTTGCCTTGGGCATCTACGGTGGCAAGGGTCATGGCATTGGGTTCTAAAAGGGGTTTGGCCTCTTCAAACCACGCGTGAAATTGCACAAAGGGGTCGGGGTTTAAATCCTCTACATGTAAAGGAGCGGAAGTGTATTCTTTGCGCATTGTAAAGAGGTTTTCTTTCATGAATCCTACTTGTATAAAAGACGTAAAAAAGCAAGCCCAAAGAGCCCAAGAGTAAACCCGTAAAGGGCAGGGTCGTAGAGCAAAACACCCAAAGCGCCAAGGCTTAGCCACAGGGTGATTTGGGCCTCTTTGGCGTAGGTTTTGACCTCGCGGCCAAGCCAGTGGAGTTGGTCGTTGGAAAGCTCCACGCGCACTTCCCCTTGGGCGATTTTTTTCATAGCGGTTTTGGTGTCTTGGACTACAAAGGGCAAATCTTTAACCTGTTCGATGATGGTTTCTAAAACAGAATCCTTGGCCCCAAGGGCGCGCGGGAGGTTTTGAAGCAAGAGGGGTAAAATGTCTTTGACGCCGTTAAAATTAGGAATGTACGTGGTGCCAAGGCCTTCAATGATGGCGCTGACACGCAAGATATAAATGGCATCACTGGGGAGTTTAAAGGGAAGGTTTCGGGTGCCCTCAAGCACGTGAAAGGCTAAATCTTGCATGGATTCATTACTGAGGTTATCGTTGGAAAAGATGGCAAACATTTTGGCCGTAAACTCTGCTAACTCCGCCGTGGGTGCTTCGTAAGCCACGGTGCCTAGGCGCTTGCACGCGTTGATGTAGAGCTCATAATCTTGCGTATTGGCCGCTTTTAAAAGCTCAATAATAGCAATGCGTGTGTTGCTTGGAACGGTTTTAACCATCCCAAAATCGAGAAAAATGAGCTCCCCTTTGGCGTTAACAAGCACGTTTCCAGGATGGGGGTCGGCATGAAAGAAGCCTTTGATAAGCATCTGTTCCACGTAAAAAGTCACCAAGGTTTTGATGATGGGTTTAAAGTCTATCTTGTGGGCCAAAAGTGCTGTTTTGTCGTCGAATCGAAAGCCCTCCTCAAAGCTCATCACTAACGCTTCATCGGTGCAATAATGGGGGTAGGGGTGCGGAAAACGCACACCACTGTCTTTGTAGGTACTGGCAAATTTTTGGAGGTTTTGCAGTTCATTGGTGAGGCTGACTTCTTGGAGAATCATTTTGGAAAACTCTTGAATCACCGCTTCGATGGAGTTTTTTGTGTGGGAAGAAAAGAGCGGCCGAAAGAGGCGATTAAAGGCAGTTAAAATAAAAATATCCGCTTTGACCTGCGCCTTAATACCTTCGCGCAAGAGCTTCACAGCAACCTTTTTACCCGAATGCAACCACGCGCTGTGCACTTGCCCAATGGAGGCCGAAGCGATGGGTGTGGTCTCAAAGCGTGCAAAGGTGTCGGGAGTAAACGCACGCGAAAAGAGTTTCTCAAAAGCGTTTTGTGGCATGGGCGGAAGCTCATCATGCAATTTTTTTAGCTCATGCAAATACTCAGGCGTGAAAAAATCCGCACGGGTAGCTAGGACTTGGGCCAGTTTGACAAAACTCGCCCCAAGGCGTTGAATAACCTGCCCCAATTTTTTGGGCGAAAGGGGTTTAAGACCCAAAAAACTAGGCCGGCGTTTGATGGCTAAATAGACCGTGAGCAAAAAGGTAAAAACACCCCAAATGCGTGTGGGAGCGTAGTGGCGCAATGGGGCTATTTGAGTTCCTTTTTAAGGGCTTCTAAATCCGCCTTGGTGGCAATACCTACTTCGTCAATCACCTCTTTGAGGAGCGTTTTGAGGCGGGTTTTGATTTTCTCATCCTCTTCTTTGCCTCGTGCTTCAAGGGAGGCGAGTACGCTTTTGGCATCACTAGCACCCAGCTTACCCCGCTCTTCTAGCTTTTTAAGCTCCGCTTCCACGTGCTCTTTAAATAGCGTTGCCGCACCGATTCCTGTGTACAGTACATCTTTTAGCATGGTAACTCCTTGTAGGGTCATATTGTACCAAAGTTTAGCATGCACAAAGGGGTGTTGGTAGGGGTATTTTGTCTGTTTATGGGGGCTTGGGTGGTTCAGGGCTTTTTGAGAACTTTTTGTGTACACTTGCCCCATTATTTTACTTACAAGGATGAGGTTCATGGCAGTAACAGTGTACTACGACAAAGATTGCGACTTAAGTATCATCAAGAGCAAAAAAGTTGCGATGATTGGGTTTGGAAGTCAAGGACATGCACACGCAGAAAACCTTCGCGACAGCGGTGTTGAAGTCATTGTAGGCTTGCGTGAGGGCGGTAGCTCATGGAAAAAAGCAGCAGCCAAAGGTTTTGTGGTAAAAAGCGTAGCCGATGCGTCTAAAGAGGCAGATGTGATTATGATTTTGTTGCCTGATGAGACGCAAGCAGACGTGTTTGAAGCAGAAATTCGCCCCAACCTCAAAGAAGGCAATGCCATCGCATTTGGACATGGGTTTAACATCCACTATGGCCAAATCCAGGCCCCAAAAGGCGTGGATGTCATCATGGTAGCCCCTAAGGCACCTGGTCACACGGTACGCAACGAATTTGTCAATGGCGGCGGGATTCCTGATCTTATCGCCGTACACCAAGATGCTTCGGGCAATGCCAAAGATTTGGCATTGAGCTACGCAAGCGCTATTGGCGGCGGACGCACAGGTATCATCGAAACAACCTTTAAAGACGAAACGGAAACAGACCTTTTTGGCGAACAAGCCGTGCTTTGTGGCGGTGCAACCGCTCTTGTGCAAGCAGGTTTTGAAACCCTAGTGGAAGCAGGCTATGAGCCAGAAATGGCCTACTTTGAGTGTTTGCATGAGCTTAAACTTATCGTAGATTTGATGTACCAAGGTGGCATTGCTGATATGCGTTATTCTATCTCCAATACCGCTGAGTATGGGGATTATGTGAGCGGTCCTCGCGTTATTAATGACGAATCTAAAAAGGCTATGAAACAAATCCTCAAAGAGATTCAAAACGGCCAATTTGCCAAAGATTTCGTTCTTGAGCGCAAAGCAGGCTACGCACGCATGAACGCAGAACGTGCCAATATGCGCCGTTCACTTATTGAACAAACAGGCGAACAACTTCGTGGCATGATGCCTTGGATTTCTGCCAATAAAATCATCGACAAAGACAAAAACTAAACTTCCTAAAGCGGGCATTGCGCCCGCTTTTCCCCAAGGCAGCTTTTTTAATGACCAAGCGAACCCGAAAGAAACCTATCCCAAAACGTAAACACTCTTCGTTTAAAAAATATGCTATTTTTTTACTATCAGTACTCCTTGTTGGTGCAATTGCAGCCGGCGGGGCTTACATGTACCACCTTTTTCAAACTGCAGTAGCGCCCAAGAAGCAAGAAGTAGTAGTGAGTGATGAACTAATGGAAAAGATGAAAGCCATGCTCGAAAATGAGCGCCGACGTCTGAGTGAGAAAACCCTCCCTGTCTTGGATGTGCCAGAACGCTCTAAAGCGGTACTTCCTCCTGAGCCTGAAAAGTCCTCCAAAAGCGAACCCATTGAACCTACGGTTTACGAAGAAACACAACAGCGCCCCTCTGAGGTTGTGGATTATGAAAAAAGTTTGCAAAAAAGTTCCAAGTCCATTGTGTTTGAAAAAAAACCTCCCGCGACATTTTCGGGCAGGCCAAAGTTAGTGATTATTATTGATGATGTTTCTTTTGCCCATCATGTGCGCAAAATCAAAGAAATTCCTTTTAAAATCACCCCTTCTATCCTTCCTCCTACTGCGAGGCATCCTGATTCCCACACCCTTGCTAAAGAGTTTTCTGTCTATATGGTGCACTTGCCCCTGGAGGCTTTAAGTCACAATACCCCTGAGGAAAAAACCCTTAAGGTAGGCGACACGGAAGAGGCCATTCACGCATGGATTCGCGAGCTTAAAACCCTTTTTCCCAAAGCCGTGTATTACAACAACCACACAGGCAGCCGGTTTACGGCCCACCTTGGTTCCATGGAAAAACTTATCCGCGTGCTTAAAAAAGAAAAACTCATCTTTCTTGATAGCCGTACCACTCCCCATGCAAAAGCACCAGAATTGGCTAAAAAATATGGGATGCTTATCCATTCGCGGGATGTATTTTTAGACAATTCTTACGAAAAAGAAGCCATTCAAACCCAGCTTAAAGAAGCCGTTCGTCTTGCAAAACGCAACGGCCAAGCCATTGCCATCGGCCATCCTCATGCCAATACGCTCAGCGTGCTAGCGACTGCGCAAGAGATTTTAGCAGAGGTGGATGTGGTGTATGTGGGAGAGCTTTGATGCAATCACTTGAGGAAATTCCCGCTTCTTTGACCCCGCTTTCTAAGCCTGTAGAGCAACTTTTTTATGCGGGTGATGTGCGATTGCTAGACTTGCCCTTGGTGGCTGTGGTGGGAAGCCGTCGTCCAAGCGCGTATACGCGTCAAATCACATTGCGCCTTTGCCAAACCCTCAGTGCCCATGGCGTGGTGGTGGTGAGCGGCGGGGCTATGGGTGTGGATGCATTAGCCCATCAGGGGGCTTTTCCTAACACTATTGCAGTATTGGCAAATGGGCTTGATATTTTTTACCCCAAAGTCAATGAGCCTTTGCTTCGCAGTGTGCAAGAAAAGGCCTTATTGCTCAGCGAATATCCCAAGGGAACACGGGCGATGAAGCACAGTTTCGTGGAGCGAAACCGCATTGTAGTAGGGCTCTCTTGTGCCGTTGTTATCGCCCAAGCAGAAGCACAAAGTGGCTCGATGCACAGTGCTAGAATTGCACAAGAACTGGGAAAGCCTTTGTATGTTTTGCCGCAACGCCTTGGGGAGAGCGAGGGGACGAATTGGCTTTTAAAAGAGAAGAGGGCGGAGCTAATCGATGACTTAGACGCTTTTGCGCGGTTGTTTGGACAAAAAGAAGAGGCTCGCGATGCACTGCTAGCCTTTTGTGCCAAAGAGCCACGGCTAGATAAGTGCCTTGAAAAATTTGGCAATGCGGTGTATGCCTATGAGTTAGAAGGACGGCTAAGCATTGAGGGACCCATGGTGGTGGTACATGGTTAAAGTGTGTACCATGGCGATTGATGTGGGGCTAAAGCGGATTGGGGTGGCTCTAAGTTTTGATGGGTCGTTGGTCTTTCCTCAGCCGTGCGTTCTTCGTAAAAATAGAGAACAAGCCTCAAGGGATGTTTTAAAGCTTGCGCACGAGTGGAAGGTTGGGCGCCTTGTGGTGGGACTTCCAAAAGAGGGGCAAAGTAGCGAGGAGATGGCGCGCAGAATCCACCATTTTGTAGGGCTGATTGGTTTTGAGGGCGAGGTAGTGTATGTGGACGAACAAGGAAGTTCTGTGGAGGCAAAAGAGCGTATGCGGGGTGTAACAAAACAAGAACGGGATGGAAAAATAGACTCCCTCGCCGCGTTGATTATCCTTGAGCGCTACTTAGAACAGCACAAGAAAGGTTAGGCTAAAAACAGTTTGGTGTAGGTTTTTTCATCGTAACCTACAAAAATACCGTGGTCGTATTCAATCACTGGGCGTTTGATAAGCAAGGGCTCTCTTAGTAGCCATTCACGCTTTGCTTCATCATCCAAGTGCAACTCTTTGAGTTCAAGGGTGCGGTATTTTGTTCCTTTGGTGTTTAAGAGGGTGTCTATGGTGGTGTAGCTGAGCCACCCATCAAGTTTTTCCCCACCAATAGGCTCTTGGCGCAAGTCAATAAACTCAATATCAAGGGCGTGATTTTTAAAAAACGCCAACGCTTTTTTGACACTTCCACAGGTCTTAATCCCATAAACAATCATGGGGCGCTTCCTTTTTTGAATGTTATTTTTTAGCTTGGTTTAAATGACCAAGGAGTAGTATACCATACCAAAGGAGCTCCCATGCAAGTGAACCAAACTTCTATGACCGCACACACAACCTACCTCGCGGCCAATGCCAACAATGTTGCCAACGTTAACACCGAAGGCCATGGGGCGCTCAAAACTTCGCTCAATAATGACGTGCAAGGAAATGTAACTGCCTCGGTTACTCAGACGCCTAACCCAACCTCTTTAGCAAGAGAATTAACAGACCAAATTGTGATTGACAAGGGATTTGACGCGCAGGTGCGCTCCATCCAGACTAAAGACGATATGCTAGGAACCGTGCTAGATATTCGCAGTTAACCGTGCGATGCTTAGAGGATGAGCATCGCATCCCCGTAAGAAAAAAACCGATACCGCTCTTTGACGGCCTCTTCGTAAAGTTCTAACGTTTTTTCCAATCCAACAAACCCCGCAACAAGCATCAAAAGCGTAGATTTTGGCAAATGAAAATTGGTCAAAAGATGAGTGACACGCAGGGGAGGATTGTGGGGGTGTAAAAACAAATCGCATGCCCCATGAAGCGCTTTGGTGCGCACGTAGTGTTCGATGGTGCGCGTTACGGTGGTGCCAACTGCAAGCAGTGGCGTGGGGCTGTCGATGAGGGTTTGCGCTTCTTTTGGGATGTGAAATTGTTCTTCGTGCATCACATGCTCACGAATATCCAAGACCTCTACAGGCTTAAAGGTTCCCGCGCCTACATGTAAGGTCAACGTGGCGTTTTTATGGCGTTTTTGCAGTGTCTTTAACATCTCTTGGGTGAAATGCAAGGAAGCCGTGGGCGCGGCTACAGCGCCTTGGACAGAGGCAAACACACTTTGGTAATCGTGCGTATCTTCTTGGTTATCTTCGCGCTTAATATAAGGCGGTAAAGGAATGTGCCCGATACGTTCAAGGATGTCATACAGGGTGGGCAATGAGACAGGAAGACCTTTACATGTAAAGCGTACAACGCGCATGCCATCTTCGTGCAATGCTTCAACGTGTGCGTTGAGCCCTTCTTGAAAGTGTAAAACCGTCCCTTGCGCTACTTTTCCTCGAATGTACACTTTGTAGGCCCCATCTTGCAAGGGAGAGTTGAGCAGCAATTCGATTTTTCCACCACTTTGTTTGGTGCCAAAAAGACGTGCTTTGATAACCTTGGTATCGTTAAGCAAGATGGCACATTGGGGAGGAATAAAATCAAACAATGCATCAAAGCGCGTGTGGGTTAGGGTTTGTGTTGCCCGATTGTAAACCAAAAGCCTTGCATGATCCCTCGGAGAGACAGGAGCAGTTGCGATAAGCGCATCAGGGAGTGCGTAATCGTAACTGCTTTGAAGAAGGGGGTTATCCGATTTCGTCTTCGCCACTCTTGTCCTCTTCTCCTTCGTCTTCGTCTTCTTTGTCACTTTCTTCCTCTTCTTCGGAAGCTGGATTGACCGACTTGGCAATCAAAATAGAGATACCATAAAGGATAATCATAGGTCCCGCCATGAGAAATTGTGTGATAACATCAGGTGGGGTGAGGAGTGCGGAAAAGATAAAGATAAAGATTACAGCGTAACGAAAAAAGCCCTTCAGGGTTTTGTCATCCACGAGGCCTAGTTTGGCGAGGAAAAAGGTGATAACAGGCATTTCAAAAGCAATACCAAATGCAATCAAGAGCTTGGTAAAAAACCCAACATACTCGCCGATGCTTGGAAGGGCTGTGAAAAGAGCATTACCAAAATTAATGAGAAAATCAAATCCAATAGGAATAACCGCGTAGTAACAAAAGGTGGCGCCCATTAAAAACATCAAGGTTGCAAAAAAGACAAAAGGAACCACGAGGTGTTTTTCATGTTCGTAAAGTCCAGGAGCTACAAAAAGCCAAAACTGCCAAAAAATAATGGGCAAAGAAAGGATAAAGCCTGCAAAAAAAGCGACTTTAATGGCGGTAAAAAAAGGCTCTTGCACTTTGGTAAAAATGACAGAACTTCCCGGAGGGAGAACCGCTTCAAGGGGGGCAATCATCCAGTTGAGTAAAGGCTCCCAAAAGGTAAAGCAGACAAAAAACATCACAAAAACAACCGCTACGGAAATCCCTAAGCGTTTGCGAAGTTCGACCAAATGGGGTTTGAGTTCGTCAAGCATTAGGCATTACTCTCTTTCGTTGAGGGGGTTGGCGTTTCTTTGGGTGCCTCTACAACAGGAGTAGAGGGGGTCTCTTTTTTGGAAGGATCAAGGGTGCTAGTAAGGTCAAGGTCTTGTTTGATGTCGTTGAGGGTTTTGTTCACGTTGGCCTTGGTTTCTTTGAGTTCTTCAAGCTCTTCAAAGGTGAGCTTTTTACGCACTTCTGCCGCCCCTTTTTCAAGCTGTTTTTTATACTTCAAGCTGTCTTCACGCAACTCTTGAAGCTTCACTTCTTGTTCAAAGGTGGATTTGGCTTCGTTGATGCTACTTTTGAAACTTTTGAAAAACTTCGCCACTTGCACAAGGGCCGTGGGGAGTTTGTCAGGACCTAAAAAGAGCACAGCAATGACAGCAACAATGAGGATTTCGGTAAAGCTCATTCCAAACATGGGTTTTCCTTGGGCAATCTAACGCAGAGGATTCTACCCACTTAAAGCTCAATTTCGCCTAAAAGATTCCCTTCTTACCACAATGGGAAAGAAGGGCAAAAAGGTGTTTTAGAGAATAAAAAGGGCCAATTCATCAGAGAGGAAAAAATCATGATTGTAAATACGGTTTTGCCAAAGACGCACTTTTCCTTCTTTTTCGAGAAGAAAAACCTGTGCTTGTTGGGTGGGTGTGAGAATGTCCATGGCGACGCCGATGCGGCTACGCAATCCTAGGAAGATCTTTTCGGTGACAATCTCTTGGGATGAGACCACTTCACGGCGGTGTGCTGTGGGTGCGCTAAGGTAAGCATGTATATCGTGCGTGGGGTAAAGGCGCGCCGTACCATCGTACCCCACCGCCCCGCATCCAAGCCCAATATAGGGTTTGTGCTCCCAATAACCAAGGTTGTGTTGGCAGTAAATGGTGCCAAAATTGGAGATTTCATACTGCTCAAACCCACGGTGTATGATTTCTTTGGCAAACCATCGTGCTAAAGAAGCCGAGGGGTTAAGGGTTTCTGTGCGGTTAAAAAATGGGGTCCCTTTTTCAAGGGTGAGGGCATAAGCGCTAAGATGGGAGATGGGAAGGGCAAAGGCCTGGTCAAGCTCTTTTTTCAACGAGCCTTTGGTGTCCATGGCTGTGCCATACATGAGATCAATAGAGACCGAGCGAAAGCCGAGGCTTGCCGCCTTCTCTATGGCATGGCGTGCCTCCTCGCCGGTGTGGTTTCTGCCTAAAAACGCAAGTTTGTCTTGGTGAAAACTTTGCACGCCAAAACTGATGCGGTTAACGCCTAGCGCCATCATGCCTTCAAGCCACGCAGGTTTGGCGGTGTTGGGGTTGGCTTCTGTAGAGACTTCCGCATCAGGGTGCAAGTAGGGAGAGACTGCTTCAAACAGCGGTGCAAATTGGGCAGGGGTGAGGGTTGAGGGGGTGCCTCCGCCAATAAAAAAAGAAGTGAGGGAGCGAGGCGTAAGCCCAAAGTGGCGTACTTCTTCGTGAAATTGGGTAATTACCGCTTGGATATAGGCCTCTTTAAGCCCCCTGTGTTGGGTGTAAGAATGAAAAGAGCAGTAGTGGCATTTGGTTTGGCAAAAAGGTACATGTAAATACAAAAGCATGAAAGTCCAAAAGTAGTTTTTAATGACAGTTTGGCTACTATTTTACCACAAAAAATGGACACACAAAGCGCTAAGGTAACCCAATGGCAGAGAAAAAACGATTTCGCCCGAATGTCGCCGCGATTGTGCTTTCTCCGCACTATCCACACAAATGCGATATCTTAATCGCCCTTCGGGGTGATATTGACGGGGCGTGGCAGTTTCCGCAAGGGGGCATCGACAAAGGAGAAACCCCAAAGCAAGCCCTTTTACGAGAACTCGAAGAGGAAATTGGAACAAGAGATGTTGAGATTATCGCACGGTATCCCGAATGGCTTTCTTATGAGTTTCCTGATAAGATTGCCAAAAAAATGTATCCGTACGATGGGCAAATACAAACCTATTTTTTAGTGCGACTTAAGCCCAAAGCAAAAATAAACCTAGGGTCAGACCACCCTGAGTTTATTAACCACACCTTTGTGCATGCAAGCCGCGTTCTTGAGGTGATTACCCATTTTAAAAAGCCTGTCTATAAAAAAGTATTACACTATTTTAAACAAGAAGGATATTTGTAGGATGTTGATTGTACAAAAGTACGGAGGAACCAGTGTGGGCACGCTGGAACGCATCGAGGCAGTTGCTGGGCGCGTTGCAAAAACAAGGGCCGAGGGGCATGATGTGGTGGTGGTGGTTTCAGCGATGAGTGGCGAAACCAACAAACTAATCGAATACGCAGAGCATTTTAGCAAAACCCCAAAACAACGGGAAATGGATTTGCTTTTAAGTGCAGGAGAGCGCGTAACAAGTGCCTTGCTTGCCATTGCACTGAGTGAAAAAGGGTACCCTGCGGTTGCTTTTTCAGGCCGACAAGCGGGTATTGTTACGGATGATGTGCACACCAAAGCACGCATTGACCATATTGACACAACGCGCATGAAACAAGAGCTTAGTAAGGGCACTATCATCGTTGTAGCAGGCTTTCAAGGGGTGAATACGCTAGGAGACGTTTCTACGCTAGGTCGGGGAGGAAGTGACCTTTCTGCCGTGGCTATCGCAGGGGCGTTGGAAGCGGATGTTTGTGAGATTTACACCGATGTAGATGGGGTGTACACAACAGACCCGCGCATTGAACCTAAGGCAAAGAAGCTTGATAAAATCAGTTACGAAGAGATGCTTGAACTTGCTTCCCTGGGGGCAAAAGTGCTTCAAAACCGTTCGGTTGAACTAGCCAAAAAGCTCAATGTAAACCTTGTCACGCGTAGCAGTTTTAATGATAACCCTGGAACCTTAATCACAAAGGAAGAAAATATTATGGAACAACCACTTGTAAGCGGCGTTGCTCTTGATCGCAACCAAGCGCGTATTACCCTTCGGGGTGTGACAGACAAACCGGGTATTGCGGCTGAGATTTTTACCACGTTGGCTAATTGCAACATCAATGTGGACATGATTATTCAAAATGTAGGACACGATGGTACGACCAATCTTGGGTTTACCGTTCCTGAGAATGAGCTAGAGATTGCCCGTAAGGCAATCGACGAGCTTCAACCTGCTAATGTGGTGGAATACGACAGTGAAATCGTCAAAGTCTCCGTTGTGGGCGTGGGCATGAAATCACACAGTGGTGTCGCAAGCCGTGCGTTTCGCACCATGGCAGACGAGGGGATTAATATCGAGATGATTAGCACAAGCGAAATTAAAATTTCCATGGTAGTGCACCGAAAATACGGCGAATTGGCCGTTAGAGCACTGCACAAAGCGTACGGGCTGGACCAATAACCCATGCAGGCATTTTTAAAGTGGACGCTTGAAACCATTCGCAAGGAAGGCTCTTGGATGAGTTGGATGGAGGAAAAGCGGTTGGAGTGGGTACCCCTAGCTGCTTCAAGACTTCAAAACCTTATGAATGGACACACCTTTATTGTGGTAACGGACGAAGATCGAGAGTGGTTTGCGCACTATATGATTTCGTCCATTAATCGCAACACAAATAGCCGTCCACTTTTGCCCTTTGTTTCTTTAAAAACCTTTTTTCCCAATTTGGATCAATTGCGTTCACGGGAGGAGATTGTGTTACTCGAAGACATGCTTTCCCTCTCTTTTCCCAATGGCTACACGCTGTTTTATATTGGCAAGAGTAACGATTTTAAATCACAAATTGCAAAGCAAAGGGATGATAGTTTCATGTGGCTTTTGGACGAGCAGATGCAAAATAGCTTCTACCTTAGTTCCTCAGATGAACTCTTGGATGTCAAGCTTATCCAGCTGTACAAACTCATGGAAAAGACCATTGACGCACTCCTCTTTGCTGAGGTGAGTGTCGAAGATGAATAAAGAACTCTCTAGTTACATTGCCATTGTCCAAGACCTTGAAGCCTTCCAAGCCTCCCTTCTTCAAACTCATGGCAAGGGTGTGTTGAAGCTCTTTGTTAAAGACGACTTTTTGGTCGAAGATGCCAAAGCGGTGATTAAAGAAGCCTACGTAGCAGAAGCGACGGTGAAAGTCATTGCCCTTGGGGCAAAAAGCTACAATATGTATGCTCAAAACACCTTACTTAAAATCCTTGAAGAGCCCCCGCGCAATACCGTGTTTGTGGTCGGGGTGCTTTCAAAAACCTCCCTTTTGCCTACGATTCGCTCCAGGCTTCCTATCCGCTCTTTTGCCCAAGAAAAAACCTCTCATGCAACGGCATTGCAGTTTCGTTCCCTTGGGCTGAAAGAGATTTATGCCTTTGTGCAGGCGCGAAAATTTTTAGAACGCCAAGAGTTAAAAACCCTCTTGCAAACCATTGCGGTAGAAGCAACCCAGCAAGGGGTGCGTTTTACCCATCAAGATTTGGAACTTTTTGGGGTTTTGGTGCAACTCGCGGAGCTAAATTCCAGAGCACACAATTTGCTCATGACGCAACTGCTCACCATTTACCAAAGGGTGCGTTCATGACCTGTTGCGCTCTTTCGCCTTCTACGGATGTGCACGCTTTGCTAAAAACCATGGATATTACCCCTGAGGGGGTGAAGATTTTGGAGAAAAAAGGGGCGATGAACCTGATTTATCTCCGAGACTTGCGCACACCTGGGGCAAATATTTTAAAACAAGACGCCCTTTCTGTGGGGGCAGATTTAGCAGTACCTCGTGGAACGATTTGTTGTGAAACACACACGGTGGACGCGCTTTTAATGGCAACGGATGCACAGGTAAAAGCCCTTGCGCGCAAAGCAAGCGCGCAGCCTTTTGGACTTAAAAACCTCAGCCTCTTTTTACACTCTTTAGGTGCCATTACAAGGGAGAAGCCTTCGGTGATGGGGATTGTCAATCTCAATGCAGACAGTTTTTTTAAAGGAAGCCGCTGTGAAGAACACACTGCTTTAGAGCGCATTGAGACGATGATAGCCCAAGGCGCTGCCTATATTGACATCGGTGGGGTCTCCTCGCGTCCTGGTAGTGAAGGGGTGAGTGAAGAAGAAGAGATGGCGCGCATCAAGCCTGTCATCGACGCAGTGTATGCTCATAAATTGTACGAAAAAGCGATTTTTAGCCTTGACAGCTATACGCCAAGGTGCCTAGACTACGCACTTTCTCATGGTTTTGGACTAGTGAATGACATCACAGGGCTTGCAAACGATGGGGTAGCAAAACTTGCAGGGGCGTACGGGGCTATCGTGTGCATCATGCACATGCAAGGAGACCCCAAAACCATGCAGCAGCATCCGCATTATGAGGATGTGATGGGGGAAGTGGACAGTTTTTTTAAACAGCGGATTGAAAAAGCAAAAAGTTTTGGAATCGAAAAAATTATCTTGGATGTGGGGATTGGATTTGGAAAAACAGTGGAGCATAACTTGGTGTTATTAAAACACCAAGGGCATTTTTTGCGTTTTGGTTACCCTTTGCTTGTGGGTGCGAGCCGTAAGTCACTCATCAACACGCTCTCGCCTTCTGGGGTGGAAGAGCGCCTTGGCGGCACCCTTGCTTTGCACCTTGAAGCCCTGCGTAATGGTGCGAGCATCGTGCGGTGCCATGATGTCTTTGAGCACGTGCAAGCGGTGCGGGTCATGGAAGCCCTTGAGGAGACCTTGGTGCAGGGGAGATGTCTATGACGTTATGGATTTACGTCGTAGCTGCTTTTGTGGTGCTTGGGGTTGGTCTGGGGTGGTGGATTGTCGCCAAACAACCCCTTTTTAAACGTTACAAAGAGGAAGGCTTGTATGGGGTAGTGTGGCGTTGGACATGGCGCGGGCGAAGTGTTGTGGGGTTGTGGTGTTATTGCCCTACATGTAAAGGGGAGCTGAGCTTTGATGATGAAAACTGTCGCACCACAAAAAACCTCAATGAAAAAACCACGTTTTTTATCTGTAAAGCCTGTAACGGCGAAGAAAAAGGCCGTATTGTGGGCGGTGATAGGCGCTATGTGATGACCCTTGTACAACACGAACTCATGCGCCGTGCCAGTTCGCCCGAATTTTTAACAAATCTCCATCCAAAGAATACCCTATGACCTATGAAGTGTACCTTGATACAATAGCCACGCTCAATGCGTGGGCCCATGCGTATTATGTCTTAGACAATCCCATCGCCAGTGATGAAGAGTATGACGTTTTATACCATCGCGCGCTTGCGTTTGAGCAAGAGAACCCTGAACGCATTGCACCAGATTCTCCCTCGTTGCGCGTGGGTGGTGAAGTGCTAGAAGGGTTTGAAAAAGCCCTGCACCTAAGCCCTATGTGGAGCATGGAGGATGTGTTTAGCGAGGAAGAGTTTTTAACGTGGATTGGGCGGGTAAAGAAAACCAAGGAACAGTTTTCCTTTTACTGTGAGCCAAAATTTGATGGGGCGAGTTTGAACTTGGTCTATGAAAATGGGGTTTTGGTTAAGGCCATCACTAGAGGCAATGGCAATGAGGGGGAAAATGTTACCCAAAGTGTGAAAACCATCCGCTCCATTCCCTTGCGCATCCCCCACTTAGGCATTATTGAGATTCGAGGGGAAGTGGTCATTCCTTTGGAAGATTTTGAGGGCATGAACGCTGCGCGTGCCAAGGCGGGTGAGGCGTTGTTTGCCAATCCGCGCAACGCAGCAGCGGGGAGTTTGCGCCAGCTTGATACGGCAGTGACGGCGGGACGAAAATTGGTTTTTTACCCGTGGGGCATCGGCGTAAACACCTTGCAAGAAGCAAAACTTAGCCAAAAGATGGAAAAAATTTACACTTTTGGATTTTTGCGCCCTCCTAAGGCGCTGAGCACCCAAGGCATCCAAGCGGTGATGGCCCTTTACCATGAACTTTGCGCCTATGATTCGCCCATGATGATGGATGGGATGGTGGTGAAGATTGATGAGATTAGCCTCCAAGAAGAGCTAGGCTATACGGTCAAAAATCCCCGCTGGATGGTGGCGTTTAAATTTCCTGCCCTAGAAAAAACCACGCGGGTGTTGAGTGTGGATTTGCAAGTAGGGCGCACGGGAGTAGTAACTCCTGTGGCCAATGTGGAGCCCGTGCTGTTAGCGGGTGTGAAGGTGGAGCGGGCGACCCTACACAACTTCGATGAAATACAGCGCAAAGATTTGCGGGTAGGGGACGCGGTGATTTTGATTCGCAGTGGGGATGTGATTCCTAAAATCACCAAAGTGCTGACTGAGCGCCGTAGTGAGGAACTTTCCCCCATCCTTCGCCCAACGCAGTGCCCAGAATGCGGTAGTGAGCTTTTGGATGAGGGTGCTTTGATTAAATGCCAAAACCTCAGCTGTTCTGCGCGCGTGGTGGGGGCGATTATCCATTTTGCTTCCAAAAAATGCCTCAACATTGACGGTCTGGGCGAACGGATTGTGGTGCAACTTTTTGAGCAGGGCAAGATTAAAACGGTGGCGGACTTGTACACGTTGCGCCCTGAGGATTTGGAAGGGTTGGAAGGGTTTAAGGCCAAAAAAATCACCAATCTTTTAGAGGCTATTGGGGCCAGTAAAGGCGCACCGTTGGAGCGTTTTATTGCAGGGCTTGGGATGGAGCACATCGGTGAAGTGGCGGCTAAAAAGCTAGCATACGCGTTTGGCGCGGATTTTTTGGAAGCGAACCACGAGGCATTGTTGGCGCTGGAAGGCTTTGGGGAAGAGATGGCCCAAAGTGTGCTAGAATTCGCCCGCGTTAACCGTGAAAAAGTAGCGGGACTCTTGGCCCATGTGGCGCCTAAAATCCCTGAAAAAACCCAAGTTATACCCTCGTTTTTTACGGGTAAGACCGTGGTGGTCACAGGAAGCATGGGTATGGCAAGAGAGGGCATCAAAGCCCTTTTGGAAGCCCATGGGGCAAAAGTAACAAACAGTGTTTCTAAAAAAACCGATGTGGTGATTTTTGGAGAAGACGCAGGAAGTAAGTTAGACAAAGCCATCACTCTAGGAGTAGAAACCATGCCAGAAGCAACGATGCACACATTATTAAGCGAATCCCATGCGACTTGATGCCTATTTGGCCGATAAAGGCTTAACGCAAAGCCGCAACAAAGCCCAAGAGATGATTAGCGAAGGGTTTGTGCTTGTCAATGGCGAATGTGTTCAAAAGCACGCCTTTGAAGTGAGCGAAAAAGACAAGGTGAAGGTGCTAGAGCACGCGCGATACGTCAGCCGTGCCGGAGAAAAGCTAGCCAAATTTTTAGAAGATTTTCCCCTTGAGATAGCGGGCAAACGGTGTTTGGACGTGGGAAGCAGTACGGGCGGTTTTACGCAAGTCTTGCTTGAAAACAAAGCCTTACATGTAAGCGCGGTGGATGTGGGTAAAGACCAATTACACCCTTCTTTGCGTGCCTATGAAAACCTTACGGTATACGAAGAAACCAATATCACCCAATTTATTGCACCCACGCCTTTTGACGTGGTCACATGCGATGTCTCTTTCGTGGGCGTTGAAGCGTTGATGCCTTCCATTGATGCGCTAGCGTGCGGGATGATTGTTGTGTTGTTTAAACCCCAGTTTGAAGTGGGAAAAGAAGCCAAACGCAGTAAAAAAGGGGTCGTAAAAGACGGTGTCGCTACCTTGCAAGCGCGCCGACGTTTTGAGATAGCCGCGGCGGGATTTGGCTGGGAGTTGTGCTATGTGGAAGAGTCTAAAGTAAAAGGAAAAGAGGGGAATGTCGAATTCTTCTATGCATTTAAAAAAAGATAGCATCACCGCTATTGCTATTGGCGGGTTTGATGGGGTGCATTTAGGGCATCAGCAACTCATCGCGCGCCTTGGAGAGCATGGGGCACTTTTGGTGATTGATAAAGACGAAGCCAATCTGACCCCAGGGACAAAACGCAGCGAATACGCGGCGTACCCGTGCATGTTTTACCATTTTTTGAAAGTGAAGGATTTAAGCGGAGAAGCCTTCGTTGCCCTTTTAAAAAAAGAGTTTCCAAAGCTTGAAAAAATTGTGGTGGGGTATGATTTTTGTTTTGGGGCCAAGCGTGCCCACCGCGCCAGTGATTTGCCGATGCTCTTTGATGGGGAAGTGGAGATTGTGAAAGAGTTTGCGCTTGAGGGTATTTCGGTGCATTCTTCGACCATTCGCACCTTGTTAAAAGAGGGGAACATTTCTTTGGCAAACCGTTTGCTTGGGCGGGAATATGGCATCATTGGTAATGTGATTGCCGGTCAAGGGCTTGGAAAAAAAGCACTGTATCCTACTTTGAACTTACATGTAAGGCACTATTTGCTACCCAAAGAAGGGGTGTATGCGACACGCACGTTGGTTAAAGGGCGTTTGATGGATTCGGTTTCCTTTGTAGGGGTGCGTAGCAGTACCGATGGAAAATTTGCCATCGAAACCCACATTCTAGAAACAGAGGCGTTGGAAACCGCAGGTTATGTGGAATTGTTTTTTGTGGAATATTTGCGCGAAAATAAAACTTTTGAAACACTTGAGGCGCTAAAAAAACAAATCGGAGAAGACATCATCAAGGCACGTGAAGCCTTACATGTAAAGCAGTAATGTCCGCGTCAATGGCGCGGACATGGTGTTATTGCACTTGTCCTACAATCAGAAGAGACTTCCCTGCTAAATCTTCGCTAATGCGAATCTCCCATCCTTCTTTCGTACTCTCAAGATGCGCAAAACGTGGTGTTTGTGCGTCGGTGTATGTTGTTGAGGATTGTTCGGTAAAAAGCGCACAATTGTTGTTCGCAACAAAGCCCCCTTGGTACACATGCGTGACGCTCTTGGTAAGGGCGTTGGCGTGAGAGCCTATAAGGGTAAAGGTGCCATGGCATGGCGTGGCGCTAAACCCAACGCCAGTGTTATTTTGAAGATTTGGGAAGGCGATGGTGACATTTTTACCTTCCGTGGTAAGGGTCACGGCAGTACGTTGGGGCGCCATTTTGTTGACATTGGCTACGCTCCCTTGAAGGGTACTTGCTTTGGGTGTCGAAGGGGTTGCGCATCCTGCAAAGCCAAGCAACACAAGCGCGGTTAAAACAGTGTAGAGGGATTTCATGGTGACTCCTTAGTTTGCCGGTTTTTGTTTGATGATGTCTTTGTAAGGCCCCACTTTATAGCGCATGCGGTCTATTCCTTCATCGGGGAACATCAACTCGCCATTTTTGCCATAATATCCCATGACATCTTGGTCGGGAACGCGCACTTTTGGGTCGCTAAAGTCAACATTGCGGTTGATTTTGACAGGGCGGTAATGGGCATCTTGGTTGATAAACGCTGCCACATCGTACGCTTCTTTGTCAGTGAGAATAGGCGCATGCGGGCTTGAACCTTTGGGCATGGTGCTAAAGATAAAATCCGCAGCTTTTAAGGTGCGGTACATGCCAGCCCCTGTGTTGTAGGTGTCATCCGTTCCCCAGAGGGGTGGATTCGTGTACCCATCAACATTACCATTGGCATCTAGCCGTTTTTCTCCTTGGCCATTTTCTCCGTGACATACCGCGCATTGGGCTTCGTAGACTTTCGCTCCATTCTCTATGTCCGCAGCATTGTTGCGAATCATAGGACGGTTGACCAATTTGAGTCCGCGCCCTTCAAACTTAGAGGCACCCACGGGAATTCCTTGGCTAAGCCAGTGCATGTAGGCTTGCATGGCTTTCATTTCTGTGCTCTCAGGGGGAAGCTTGTAGCCGTTCATGCTGCGCTCCATGCAGCCGTTGATACGTGAGGTGAGCGTGCCTAGAACATCTTCACGGTTTCGGTATTGGGGAAAGTGGCCGTAAATGCCCACAAAAGGGGCGCTGTATTGCATGGTGCCCGCGCCTAAATGGCAGTTGCTACATGCATTGTTGTTACCCGCGTAACGCATGTTTTCATCTTCCACTTCAGGGCCAATGTGGCGCCACGTGGCCACAATGAGTTGGTACCCATACTGTACCGCTTCGCCGTATTTGGTGTCTGGGGTGATGGGCTTGGCATTGAGGGGGTCCCACAGTGGGTCGCCTTCAAAAGCAGGCAAGGCGTAATTAAGGGTGCCATTTTCCACCTCATTGATGGTGGTGCCTTCTATCCATTGAATGGAAGGTTGCTTATACCCTCGGTTTCCGCGTTCTGCCAGTGTCCACGGCTCAAACGCCAAAGCGTGTGTACATGTAAGGCCAAAGAGGACAAGGCCTAGAGTCAAACGACGCATTTTTTCTCCTTTTTAGTATTGTTGTGCGATAATTCTAAATGATTTATGTCAACTTTGTGTCAAGATTTGACTTATTGTTTTAAGAAATAATTAAGGATTTACCATTTTCACCTTGCGCCCCCTTATCTTTCTTATCCTCCTTTTTGGAGTAACTATTGCTATTAGCGTGTACGGGGTTCATGCTATTAATCAAAGCGTTCAGCAAGAATCTTTGGAAAAACAAGTGGAATCTGCCCTGTGGCATGCCCAAGAAGCCATCGACTCTCAAAAGCGCGAAGCTTTGGCCTTCTCCCTTTTTCTCTCCCGAAGCCCTTCGGTCAAAGAAGCGTACGCGCGTCATGATCGCGAGGCGGTACAAAGGGCTCTAGAGGCGTATTTTGATGAGGCGGCAATGGCGGGCAACTACCACGCCATGGAAGTGCAATTTCACACCCAGACCCTACACGCGTGGGTGCGAAGTTGGGATAAAGACTCTTATGGGATGCCCTTGTCGGAGTTTCGCAAGGGGTTGGTGTATGTGAAAGAGAGCTTGAAGCCCCATGTTTCCATTGAGCTTGGAAAGCGGTTGAATATCAAAGCCATTGCCCCCATCCTCCTTGAAGGGAAATTTGCAGGGTCGGTAGAAGTGATTGTGGGGTTTGATACCCTCTCCACGCAGTTGATGGAAAAGGGAATCGAGTTGATGGTGTTACTCGATAAGGCGTATTTGGAGATTGCAGAATGGGAGAGTTCAAAACACCGAATCGGGAATTTTATCCTCATCAGCGATACCTGTCCGTGCGAGGTCACCCTTGAAAAATTTGCCCGCACGCGTGCTTTTTCGCGGGGATTTTTAGAAGATGAGCAACGGGTGTATGGGTTCTTGCCTTTGTTTAACGTGGATGCCACCCCTTTGGGATTTTTGGGTGTTGCGCTCAATAAATACGAACTTCACAAGGGGCATTTTGCTCTCGTGCGCTCTAGTGGAGTGGGCGTATTGCCCGTGACGCCTTTGCTTGAACACCCTTTGCCCAAGGTGGAAATCCAATGAAGATTTTGCTTTTAGAAGATGACTTTGCTTACAAAGAAACCATGCGGGAGTATTTGGAGTCGCTGGGGTATTGGGTGGATGATTTTGACAATGGCCAAGAGGCTCTTGACGCGGCTTTTTCCCAACGGTATGACCTGCTTCTTTTGGACATTCGTGTGCCGGGGATGGACGGGTATGAGATTGTCAAGGTTCTTCGCGAATACCAGATGGAAACCCCTGTGATTTTTGTGACCTCCTTAACAGACATCCATAACCTGAGCCTTGGGTATGAACTTGGGTGCAATGACTATTTGCGCAAACCTTTTGCCATGAAAGAGTTAAAATACCGCGTCAATCAAGTGCTCAAAAGCCGCTTTGAAAGCTCCAAGGGAGCGTGGGTGGCCCTAGGTGAGGAAACACGGTTTCATTGCGAGCGTTTTGTTTTAGAGCGCAAAGGAGTGGAGGTAGCACTAACAAAAACCGAGCAAAAACTCATCTGTGTTTTAGCCCAAAACCTAGGTCAGATTTTAAGCCCCGAAGCCTTGCGTGAATACGCGTGGAATGGGCAAGAGGTCAATGATAGCGACATCCGCATGGCGATTAAAAAACTGCGCGACAAGACCCACAAAGACCTCATTAAAAACGTGCGTGGGCAGGGGTATGTGATTGAAAAAAAGCACTAAAAGCGCTCTGGGGTACGCCCTGCTTTACACCTTTGTGATGGTGTTTGTGACAGCAATTCCGCTGTATTCGTATGTCTCTTTGGCGCTTTCTCATGCGCAACTTCAACAAGAACAAGAGCTCAAAGCGTACGCCCTAGAAGTGCAACGGGCGATTTATGGAATCGGGCCAGAGGCCACAACCTTTGTGTATCCGCGCTCTTTGTTGTTTGAATCTGCTATTTTTGACAAAAATGGGGAGCCTTTATTTTCACTGCTAAAGGAAAATGAAGTGGTGCTAGGGGAGGGGACGGCAAAACTAAAAGGGCGGTTAAGCCACCGCGTGTTGCTTGCTCCTAATCGCCTTGAGGCCCATTCGCTAGTGGTTTCACGCCCTCTTTCGTACACAGCGGTGTTGTTAGACGCCCTCATGCTTGTGGGTGTGATAGGGGTGTTTGTGTTTGCTTTTTCTTTGTTGATTTTGTCTCGGAGTATTCAGCCTTTTGAAGAAGCAGCGCGCCAAATGGACCGTTTTTTCAAAGATGCCATGCACGAACTAAAGACACCTTTGGGGGTGATTCGCCTCAACCTTGAAATGCTTGGCGAGCACATCGGCCCACACCGGGCGATTTCGCGGGCAAATTCGGCGTTGATTGCCCTCTCGACAATCTACGAAGACATCGAATACCTCATCAAACACCGTCGGGTAGAATACCGCCCCGAATCCTTTTGCGCCTCAGAAGCACTTTTGGCGCGGCTTGATTTTTTTGCCGACATGGTTGCCATGAAACGCTTACATGTAACCCATGCAATCACGCCAGACGTGATGCTTTTGCTTAACCGCCAAGAGTGGCAGCGGATTGTGGATAACACCCTCTCTAACGCCATCAAATACACGCCCGCCCAAGGGAGTATTCACCTTGAGCTTTTGCGCCAAGGGGAAAAAGTCGTGTTGTGTATCAGTGATTCTGGCGTGGGGATTGCGGACACGGAAGCTATTTTTCAGCGTTACTTTCGCGGGGATGAGATTCGCGGGGGTTTTGGGATTGGGCTTAGTATTGTTAAGGAGATTTGCATGAAAAATGGGATTGAGATTCAGGTGCGCTCAACCCCAGGGCAGGGGAGTTGTTTTTGCTACACTTTTTTTGCTTTGTGAAGGGCTTTATCTTCGTACATAAGGGCATCGGCTTGAACGTAAACGTCGTTAAACACGTCCCCTTTGTCAAAATCGCTCACGCCGTAAGAAAAAGAGACAAGGAATTTATGTTCGCCTGTTTTTAAAGGGGTGTGTTTGAGGTTTTTGTAGACAGTGGAGAGCATCTGGCGAAGTTTTTCGCTTGAATGCACAACGCTGACTACGACAAATTCATCTCCTGCAAAACGGATCACGTTGACGTTTTCCATCTTTTGCAAGACCATCGCCAGGACTTTTAAGACCTTGTCACCCGTGGTGTGTCCAAAAGAATCGTTAATGGACTTAAAATCATTGATGTCCAAAAAGGCAAAAGCACCCTTACATGTAAAGGTGTCTTGGTCTAAAAACTTTTCAAAGAGCCAACGGCGGTTAAACATGCCCGTGAGGCTATCAAGATAGATTTCATGCTGCAAGCGTTTGATTTTTTTCTCTAAAGTCATGAGGTCATCTTGGATGGTGTGTAAGGCTTCATCGTCTCTATTTTCGACGGCTTCCTTGGCTTGGGCGACGTGTTCTTGAAGTTGGTGGGCAGATTTTTGCGTCTCTTCGGAGAGTTTTTGGATTTTAGCAAGGGCGTAGGTGAGGGCCTCTTCTTTGTCATCTTCGTTAATGGTGACGCCGCGTTTTTGTGCCATGGTGTAAAATACGTCACGGTAGATTTCAGGGAGGACGATTTCTAGTTTTCGAATTTCTCTGATGGTATCATCGGTGAGTTCTTGGAGCTCATGGTTCATGATGCTTTCCTGGTGATGAAATTGTGACAATGATGCCAACGTTGGGGGAATTATAGCGCATTCCAAGCAAGCTTTTGTATAATGCTGTTAAAAAATGAGACAAAGGTGACCCATGGACACGGTTTTTACACGCCCCATTGAAAAGCAGTTTGAATTTGATGCGTCTGTGGCAAGTGTGTTTGACGATATGGCGGCGCGTTCCATCCCTTTTTACAAAGAAAACCTTACCCTCATCGCCCAGCTTTTGTGCGCTATGCTTAAGGAGAATGACACGGTTGTTGACCTTGGATGTTCGACCGCCAATACCCTGCTTATGATTCACAAACACGCTAAGATTCCGTTGCAGCTTTTTGGCTTTGACAATGCCGAGGCGATGCTTGAAATTGCCGCACAAAAATCCCACGCCTTTGGAGCAGGAATCAAGCTAGAAAAAGCAGACATCACCACCCTTGCCATCCCTCCTGCCCGCGCGATTGTGGCAAACTACACCTTGCAGTTTATCCGCCCGCCCAAGCGCGCGTTGCTTGTAAAGTCTATCTGTGAGGCACTGATGCAAGGAGGCATGTTTGTCTTTAGTGAAAAGATTGTGCACGAAGATAAAACCCTCAGCAAAGCGATGGTGGATGTGTATTTGAACTTCAAACGCGAGCAAGGGTACAGTGATTTTGAAATAGCACAAAAGCGCGAAGCCTTAGAGAATGTCCTTGTGCCCTACACGGAGCAAGAAAACAAAGAGATGGCACTAAAAGCAGGGTTTGCTCACGTGGAAACGTTGTTTAAGTGGGGAAATTTTGCCACTTATTTGGCGAAAAAGCCCTAAATAGCAAAGGTGTATGCTAGCGTTTAAAAAAAGATTTGATGATTTCGATTTCTTGATTAAAAGTGCGCGTCCCTTCGCCGTTGAGGATTTTGCCGCCCGAGAGACCCAGGATAAGCCCTGCGACAATGGCAAAAAGTGCTTTTAGAAAAGAGGAAGCTAGGGGTGATTTCATGGAAAAAAGCCACCGTTGGGTGGCTTTGTCTACTTAAAGAGTTCGGGTTTGTTTTTTTGGAGGTGCGTGATGACTTTGATGACTTCTTCAAAGCCCATCTCTCCGTCTTCTTCCTCGCCAAAACACTCATCTAAGCCATCAAGATAAGCATCCACTGCTTTTTGAATGTTATCTTTTTTGACACCTGCAAAATAGAGTGCTACGCCTAGCATGTCGGCAAGTTGCATGGCGAGCTCTTCGATTTCAAATTCTGCGCGCACCAATTCTTCGTTTGTTTTTTCGATATTCATCTTATTTGTCCTCGTTTTTGGAGATGATTTCTTTGACTTGAGAAAGAACCCTATCATACACAAAGCTATCTTTGAGATTTGTTAACATTCCCCCGCTTGCATTGGGGTGACCGCCACCATTGGCAAGGGCTTTAGCCATTTTACTTACGTCGATTTTGCCGCTAGAGCGAAAGCTGACGGTTTTGCGGGAAGTGACGTCCATGAAAAAATCAAAATCAGGGTTAGCGACCAAAAAATCATTGCCTACGACGGAGACATTGCCAATATTGTAAGTCAAAATACCCTTGTGTCCCTTGTAATGAATGCTCATGCGCTCTTTGTAGCGCGTTAGTAAGGTAACCATGTGGCTAGAGACAAGATTGCTAAGGGTGTCATCAGGCTTGTCCGCTCTAAAATAACGTTTTTTGAGCATATGAATAGCCTCATCAAGAGCAATGTGCGGGTTGTGTTGGTCAAAAAACGCTTGCGTGCTTTGAAGAAGGGTAAGGAGGTAGTGGCTGTTGGGCTTGGCGAACATGATGCGGTTAATCTCTTTGGCGTTTGCCACAAGGCCAAGGCCGACCTTTCCAAGCTCAAAATTTGGGTCTTGGTCAAGCCAAATATCCACAGCATTGACCACCTCTACAAAGCGCCCTAGTGCGTCATCGGGTTGGTAGATAGAAGCAAAAAAATCATAGGTGATTTTGGTGGCACAGCGTGTGTCATCTAGCATATACCACGGATAGTTTTCGTAAGAGTCTTCGCCACTTTTGTGGTGGTCAAGTAGGAGTAATCGTGCTTCTACGGAGGCGTTTTGCAACTCTTTTTCGAGGCTTTCACATTGTTCGACCGTCAGGTTTAGGTCGGTAATGAGGACGAGGTTTTTATCCGCTTTGCGCTCTTCCATCTCTTCAAGAATCTCCAAAAAACGCTCTTCGATTTCTTTGCCATAATTGGAGTTATAAAAGCTGACATTTTCAAAATAGTGTTGGGTGACCAGTTGGCACCCGTACCCATCAAGGTCGGTATGGGAGAGGTGATAAAGGTGGTAGGTATTCATAAGACAATCCTTCGTAGTGTGTACAGCTTAAAAGCCTTCGATTTCGATAGAGCCCATGACTTCAAAAGGGGTGCTCGGGTCGATTTCGGCGTGGCTTAACACCACAACATCTAAGCCAAATTTTTCATAAATATCCGAAAGGGATTTGCGCAACAAGGGGTCGACAATGATGACCACAGGAGCAATGCCACGCCCAAGGAGTCGCTGGGCTTCTTTGGTAGTGGTTTGAACCAAGGCATTGATTTGGCCAATGTTGAGCATCAAATCGCGCATGCCATCGCGCTGTTTGAGCATGTCAAGAAGGCGTTGTTCGCTAGTGGCGTTAAAGGTGAGCAATTTAAGCCGGCCTTCTTCGTCTTTGTAAAGCTTGGTGATGACGCGAGAAAGCTTGGCGCGCACTTGTTCAACAAGGATGTCCACATTTTTTGTAATCTCTGCCACGTCGCTAATGGCTTCAAGGATGGTGAGGAGGTCTTTAATGGGAATATTTTCATGTAAAAGAGCTTTGAGTACTTTTTGGATAAGCCCAATGCTTGCCACGCGTAAACAATCCTCCACAACCACAGGATAATCGTGCTTGAGTTTGTCAACCAAATGTTGCACTTCTTGGCGCGTGAGCAACTCTTCGGCGTATTTTTTCACCAGTTCGCTCATGTGGGTTGAGATGACTGTGGCGGGGTCTACGGCGGTGTACCCTTTAATGATGGCATCTTCTTTTTTATCAGGGTCAATCCACAATGCATCTAGGCCAAAAGCAGGCTCTTTGGTGGGGATGCCCTGGATGACGTCGGTGACAAGACCGCTATCCATGGCAAGGAATTTATCAGGGTAAATCTCTCCTGAGCCTATGTCGATGCCTTTGAGTTGGATTTGGTAGTGGTTTGGACTAAGGTGTAAGTTATCTCGGATGCGCACTTGGGGCATCAAAAAGCCAAAGTCTTGGGCGATTTTACGGCGCATGCTACGGATGCGTTCTAGCAAGTCTCCCCCTTGGTTTGGGTCGGCAAGTTTGATGAGTTGGTAGCCAAGGTCAAGTTCTAGGATTTCTAGTTTCAAGATGTCTTGCAGGGCACTTTCTTCTTCTTTTTTGATTTCATCAGGGCTTTTTCGCACAGGTTTCTTTTCGGCCTCTTTTGCCTCCGCTGCTTTTTTTGCCTCCGCTTTAGGCAAAGGTTTGGTGAGGTCGAGGGTGAGATTGCCCTCTTTGGTCTGTTTCATTAAATACCCAATGCTTAAAAAAATCATTCCAACAAACCCCAGTGAAAAGGTAGGAAGTCCAGGCACAAGGGCGAAGATGAGCAAAATAAAACCCACAATGAGCAAGGTTTTGTACTCATCAAAAAGTTGATTGATGGCGCCTTCGGCAAAATTGGTTTCTTCTTTGCTAGCCCGTGTGATGATGATGCCTGTGGCTGTGGCGGAGATGAGGGCAGGAAGTTGGGAAACAAGACCATCCCCGATGGTTAAAATAGTGTAGGTTTGCGCACTGGTGGCCATGTCGAGGTCGTTTTGAAAAACCCCGATTAAAAACCCGCCGATGATGTTAATGATGGTGATGATGATGCCCGCGACTGCGTCACCTTTGACAAATTTGCTTGAACCGTCCATGGCGCCGTAAAAGTTGGCATCTTGGATGATGGATTCACGGCGTTCTCTGGCGGTCTTTTCATCAATCAACCCCGCGTTTAAGTCAGCATCGATGGCCATTTGCTTGCCAGGCATGGCATCAAGTGTAAAGCGCGCGGCCACTTCGGCAACCCGCGTGGAGCCTTTGGTGACGACCATGAAGTTAATGAGCACAAGGATGGTAAAGACAATAATCCCGATGACGTAGTTGCCTCCTACGACAAACTCTCCAAAGCTTGAGATGATGTCACTCACGGCATCTGGCCCTTCGTGGCCTTTGCTTAAAATCATCCGCGTGGTGGCAATGTTGAGTGAGAGGCGGAAGAGGGTGATGATAAGGATGAGGGTTGGAAAGGTGGTAAGGTCGGTGGGCTTGGGAATATAGAGAGAAATAAGGATAATCAGCACCGAGAGGGAAAGGGAAATGGTAAGGAAAAAATCGAGCACACCACTAGGCAGTGGGACGATGATGATGGCAAGAATCGCCATAATCAAAGCAACAATAGTAAGGTCTTTAGCCCGAATAAGAGGTTCTAAAAAAGGAGCTATAAGGGCGAGGATATTCCGCTTAGAACGTGCCAAACACTGCCTTTATTCTTTAATGATATCGTTGAGCGTCATGGTATCCAAAAAGTCATCAATTTTTGTTTGGAGTTTGTTGAGAAAGGGCCAAATTTTACAAAATTCAGCACGGTTGTTGGGGCACAGGCTAGGAGATGGGGAGCATTCAAAGACATTCATGGCGCGCTTTTCGGCGCATTCGATGATGTGTTTGATGGTCATTTTTCTGGCCTCTTGAGAGAGCAAGAACCCGCCGTGGGCTCCTTTGAAAGAGCGAAGCACGCCTTCTTTGGCGAGGCTTTGGAGGATTTTGGCCAAAAAACTTTTGGAAATGCCTAACTGTGTGGAAAGGGTGTCTACATCTTGTGGCGTCTCTTTTTGAGAGATAGCAATCAAGGAGAGCAGGGCGTATTCACTCGCTTTGGTTAATAGCATCAGGACTCCTAGTGGATCTGCAAATAAGAGTATAATAGTACTAAATCTACACTGCACTTTCGTTTAAAGACGCGACCTAATTCACGCTTTTGAAAAGAGGAGAGGTTTCAGCCTTTTTTTGGTTTATTTGGGTAGAATACCGCTCCAAATATTACCAATCAGGAGGTCACTATGGCTTTGGATTCGGCGAAAAAACAAGAAATTGTTGCTAAGTTTGCCAAAAAAGAGGGAGATACCGGTTCTCCAGCGGTTCAAATTGCACTCATTACTGAGCGCATCAAGTATTTGACAGAACACTTAAAAGTAAGCAAGAAAGATCACTCTTCTCGCTTAGGACTTTTGAAACTTGTTGGCCAACGCAAACGCCTCATGAAATACCTTAAACGTAAAGATTATGCAACCTTTACCACAGTTATTGCTGAGTTAGGACTTCGAGACAAATAATCCACGGCGGCATCTTGCCGCCTTTTTCCTCCCCGCTTTTCCCCTTTTGTATTTTTTCCTTCTTACATGTAAGCCTTTTTATACGCTTTTCTGCATAAAATAAGTATTTTTAGACTTTTTTGGTTGCATTTACTACCTACTTGTGGTAACATTCTACTGTTTATGTGAAAGATTTGTGGTATTTAATTCAATCTAGGCTATAATCTCCACCATGAAAACGAGCGACATTTTCAATCTGCTTCACAATGCGGTGGAGTCGAAACATTTTGGCAAAAAGATTTCTCAGAAAAAGATGGCCGAGCGACTTGGGGTTTCCATGCGCACCTATCAAGACTGGAGACTTGGCAACTCAGACCCTCAGGCGGCTAAGGCTGTGTTTGAATTGCTGTGCGAGCTAGAAGATGAAGATGCCTTGCATTTAATTCGACGCATTCGTCGAGGACTAAAGGAAAAGGAATGACCCGCTTAACCAACCAAGAGCGCCAAGGACTTGACGACCTTTTCTCTTGCTTGTGCTCCAAACCAACCCCTTTTTACCTCCGTGTGTTTTACAAACTTCGTTCGTTTTTTCTTTCGCCTTACATGTAAGGATTTTTTGCCTTACATGTAGAACCTCTTCCAAACCCTTTCCCCTCACGCCTGCTGAAAACGCCTTCCTGTGCAACACTTCTTCTAAAGATTGAGTCTACTAGACTAAAGAATCTTTATTTAAAGCATTGCATATAAACTCTTGACATCTATTCACTCAATGCTGTATAATACACCTAGCAATCAGAAAGGAAGAGTGCTAATATGCCACGAGTAAGTAAGCGCGATTTAATCCTTGACTCCATTATCAAAGCCTATTTGGAAGAGAACCTTCCTATCGGTTCTTCTGAACTTGGCTTGCGTATGCCAGGAGACATTCCCGCCTCAACCATTCGTGTGTATTTTAAAAAACTCTCCCAAGAGGGTGTGCTTACCCAGCTACATGTAAGCGGGGGACGCGTGCCTACGGATGTTGCGATGAAGCAGTATTGGGAAGAACGCTTGCGTTTTGACCGACCGCTCAAACTGAGCGACAAGCTTGCCCTTGCAGTGGACGCCTTTGGCCTATACTGTCTTGTGCTCTCAGCGGTGCCTCTAGCACTCCAAGAGATTGTAAATATTGAAAACCGTTATTTATTGTTAGTTTTAGGCGGCGAAGAGATAGTGTTGGGGTATTCAAGCCCCCTGGAGCGTTTTTTGACGAGCCTCATAGGCGCAACGCCTAAAGACCTTGAGAGTATTGGTGCTCAGGTCGGGTTGTACGAATTGCGCGACAAAGCAGCACGTGTCAAAGAGGCAAAAGTGTTGTTTAAGCGAGGAGAAATGAGCGTGTATGAAATGGCAAAAGCTGAGGAAAACCCGACCATGTTTCGCCTCTTTTTAGACCCTGGATTTCCAGATGCGCTCACCGAGGGACTTTTTTTTGAAGATTTAGTGCCAGAGGGGTACGTCGCCATGAAGCACAAAGCGATTTACCAAGGTGAGGACGCGCATGTGTTTTGTTTGGGCGGCTTGTATGCCGACTATGAGCGGTTTTTTATGATGACAAAGGAGGATGCGTGAGTAAAAAAAATGCAACCGATACGCCACAGGAAGAGACGCCTGTGTGTGAGCAACCACTAGAAGAAGAAAATGTCCAAGAGGTGTTAGAAGCGCCCTCTTGCGAGGAAGAAGTGGCGGCGTTAAAAGAGCAAGTGAGCGTTCTTGAAGACCGCTACCTTCGTGCGAATGCGGAGTTTGAAAACTTGCGCAAGCGCCTTGAAAAAGAGAAGTATCAGGCCATCGCTTATGCACACGAGCAGTTTGCGCGAGACCTTTTGCCTGTTATCGACGCCCTAGAGATTGCGGCAAATACAGGCAGTCAAGGGGACGAAGCGGCGGGCAAGATTCAAGAGGGCATCGCGCTAACGATTGAACAGTTTAAAAAATGTTTTGAAAAACACGGCGTGAGTACGGTGAGTGGCGAAGGGGAATTTGACCCCAACGTGCACGAAGCGGTCATGCAAGTAGAAAGTGCGGAGCACGAAGGCGGCCAGATTGTCCAAGTGTTTCAAAAAGGCTATACCATCAAAGACCGCGTTTTACGGCCTGCGATGGTGAGTATTTCAAAGTAAAAATCAGTAAAAGGAAAAAACAATGGGAAAAGTAATCGGAATCGACCTTGGAACCACTAACTCATGTGTTGCAGTCTATGAGCGTGGCGAGAGCAAGGTTATTAGTAATAAAGAAGGCAAAAACACAACACCTTCCGTGGTAGCCTTTACCGACAAGGGTGAAGTGCTTGTGGGCGACACTGCCAAACGACAAGCCGTCACAAACCCTGAGAAAACTATCTACTCTATCAAGCGCATTATGGGGTTGATGAGCAACGAAGACGCGGCTGTGGAAGCGAAAAAACGCTTGCCTTACCATGTGGTTGACCGCAATGGCGCGTGCGCTATTGAGATTGCGGGCAAAGTGTATACGCCACAAGAAATCAGCGCAAAAGTGCTCATGAAACTCAAAGAAGACGCGGAAGCGTTTTTGGGCGAGAGCGTCACCGACGCGGTCATCACGGTGCCTGCGTACTTCAACGACGCGCAACGTAAAGCCACTAAAGAAGCAGGAACCATCGCGGGACTAAACGTGCTTCGCATCATCAACGAGCCAACAGCGGCGGCACTTTCTTATGGACTTGACAAAAAAGAAGCCGAAAAAATCGTCGTATACGACTTGGGCGGCGGGACCTTTGACGTGACCGTGCTTGAAACGGGCGATAATGTGGTTGAGGTTTTAGCCACTGGCGGTAACGCATTTTTGGGTGGGGATGATTTTGACAACCGCCTCATCGACTGGCTCATCAAAGAGTTTAAAGAAGCCAATGGCATCGACCTTAAAAACGACGTGATGGCACTTCAACGCCTTAAAGAAGCGGCAGAAAACGCGAAAAAAGAACTCTCCAGTGCGAGTGAAACAGAAATCAACCTGCCCTTTATCACCGCGGATGCAAGCGGCCCAAAACACTTGGTCAAAAAGCTTACCCGCTCCAAGTTTGAGGGGATGATTGAAGATTTGGTGCAAGAGACTATTGATAAAATCAACGCGGTTGTAAAAGACGCGGGATTGACAAAAAACGAAGTGCAAGAGATCGTTATGGTGGGTGGTTCTACCCGCGTGCCTTTGGTGCAAGAGCGCGTAAAAGCGGCTTTTGGCAAAGACCTTAACAAGTCTGTAAACCCTGATGAAGTAGTCGCCATTGGTGCGGGGATTCAAGGTGCGGTTATTAAAGGCGACGTGAAAGACGTGTTGTTGCTTGATGTAACGCCCCTTAGCCTTGGCATCGAAACCCTAGGTGGCGTGTTGACCCGTGTTATCGAAAAAGGGACGACCATCCCTGTGAAAAAAACCCAAACGTTCTCTACTGCTGAAGACAACCAACCTGCGGTGACCATTCACGTCCTTCAAGGGGAGCGTGAATTTGCGAAAGACAACAAGTCTTTGGGGCAGTTTAACCTAGAAGGCATTCCGCCTTCACCACGTGGTGTGCCACAAATCGAAGTGGTTTTTGACATCGACGCCAACGGTATTTTGACTGTGTCTGCAAGCGACAAAGCTACGGGTAAAGTCCAGGAGATTAAGATCACAGGTAGTTCAGGGCTTGATGAAGCGGAAATCGAAAAAATGGTTAAAGACGCGGAACTGCACAAAGAAGAAGACAAAAAACGCAAAGAAGCCGTCGAAACGCGCAACCAAGCCGACGCGCTAGCGCATCAAACAGAAAAATCCTTAGGTGAGATTGGTGAAGCCATCAGTGCCGAGGACAAAGCGACCATCCAAGGCGCACTTGACGCCCTTAAAGAAACGCTTAAAAACGAAAACGCGACCAAGGAAGAGATCGACGCGAAGGTCAAAACACTCACAGAAGCCAGCCACAAGCTTGCCGAAGCGATGTATAAAAAAGACCAAAACCCCAACGCCGAAGCTTCCAAAAAAGAAGCCAAGAAAAAAGACGACGACGTCATCGACGCCGAAGTCGAGTAATTTCCCCTCCTGCTTACATGTAAGGCGTTTTTGCCTTACATGTAACGCTTTTTTACTACTATTTTAAATATATAAGCCTACATGTAAGAAAAAAATTAACAGCATAGTTATGTGCATAGTTACATAAGCTACTCCTTAGCCTCACTTTGTTAGACTTCAAATTAATAATGATTATTGATACAGTAAATATTTAAAGGAGTAGGCATGAAAGAAGGATTGTCTAAGGGTGTTAGTCGTCACGAAGAAGAGAAAAGATGGGATCAAAAAGCGGAGTATTTTCCACGCTACAATCCCGCCGAGGATGCTTTTGCACAAAAGATTTGGCACATTTTGGAGGCCAAAGGGTACATGAATCCTCAAACGGAGGCCTTGGATATTGGGTGCGGTACGGGGATTTACACACTCTCTTTAGCCAAGCGTGTTGCGCACGTTGTGGGGATGGATTTGTCGCAAAAAATGCTTGACATCTTAGCTAAAGACGCTGCGGACTGTGCCATCGCCAACGTCCAAACAGTGCAGGCAAGCTGGGATGTCTTGGCACTGGGAGAGCGAAAATTTGACCTCATTTTTGCTTCTAAAACCCCTGCGATTCGCACCCCAAAAGAGTACGAAAAACTTTTGCACCACACGAGGGGGCCGGTAGCTTATTTGGGCTGGGCAGGCGTCAAACACTCTAACATCCAAGATGCGCTAGTACAAGAATATAAAATTCGCACCCGTGTGTTTGACGAAGTTACCCCGCTAAAAGCATGGCTAGAGGCCTGTTGTCTTCCTTGTGAAGTACACACGTTTAGGGAAACCTCTCGGCGTCAAATGGAGTGGGAAGATGCGCTGCGGCAAGCGAGAGAGTATGTGGTGGCTTTTGAGGAAAACCCAACGCTTTCTGATATGCAGCTTGAAAAAACACTGGCCCCGTTGCGTCAAAACGGCCAAGTGGAGTACCGCCTTAACATGGGCTTGGAGTTGATTACATGGGTAGTTTGAGAGCTATTTTAGGGTGCGTGGTACTACTAGCAACGCTAGCTTGCGCAACGCACCAAGAAGTTAGAGATGTCTTAGGTAGAACGGTGTCGCTTCCTTTGCAGGTTGAACGCGTTGTGCCGTTGGGGACGAGTTTGAGTTTTGTGACATACCTTCACGGGCGCGATAAGGTTGTAGGTGTCGAGGCCATTGAACGACAAGACGTGCGCCGCCGAACGTACACATGGGTCAATCGCGACTGGGTGCACACGGTGCCTCTTGTAGGGCAAGGGGGAAATGCCAAGCGTCCCAATCTCGAAGCCATCATCGCTGCGCGTCCTGATGTGGTGATTCTTATCACACAAGACAAGAGCGAAGCGGACTTGCTGCAACGTCAATTTGGTATTCCCGTTTTAGTGGTGGGGTACGGGTTAAATACGATTGATTTTGAGACGGTTTATAGCTCATTGCGTCTGATTGGTCGTATCCTTGCCAAAGAAGCACGCGCAGAAGCATTGGTGGCTTACATGGAAGCATTGCGGGGTGAGTTTGTCAAGGAAGTGCCACAACAAGAGGCGTATGTGGGCGCTGTAGCGTACCGTGGGTTGCAAGGGCTGACAAGCACACAAGCCGATTTTATGCCTTTTCGCCTTGCACATGTGCGCAACAGCGTTGGGACCATTCAGGCTTCGGGCCACCTGTTTGTTAGCAAGGAGTTTTTACTAACCCACAATCCCGAAGTTATTTTTTTAGACAGTGCGGGATTGGCGTTAGTAAAAGAAGCTTTTGAGGCAGATGCAGCCTATTTTAAAAAAATGCGTGCGTTTCAAATGGGCAAAGTGTACACCATGCTTCCCAATACGTTTTATTATGTCAACATCGACCAAATGCTTGCCAACGCTTTTTTTAGTGCAAAAGTGCTTTATCCTCAAGCGTATGCGTCCCTAGACCCAATAGCCAAAGCCAATGAAATTTTTACGATGTTTGTGGGAGAACCGTTGTATGAGGTATTGCAAGAGGGGGTGCTTGGGTTTGGACGTGTTGTAATGGAAAATGAAACATTAACAGTGGAGCCATTGGGTGATTAGTGTGGCAAAGTTTTGGGGCATACTTTGTGTGACGATACTAATACTTGCGGGGTTTGGGCTACACAGCGGCTACAGTGCAGCTTCTTTTGGGGAGACGCTGGGGGCGCTTTTGGGCACAGGAAAAAACGAGACATTGGCTTATGTGATTTGGGATTTACGGCTCCCGCGCATGGGCGCGTCCTTTGCGGTGGGAGCAGCACTTGCCCTTTCTGGGGCAATATTACAAAGTATACTGCGCAATCCACTGGCTTCGCCCTTTACCTTGGGGCTCTCCCAAGGAGCGGCATTTGGCGCTTCGTTTAGTATTATTATTTTAGGTGCAGGGAGCGTTAGTGTAGGGGTTTTTGAAAATGTTAGCACTATTGTTTTGGGCGCTTTTGTTGGCGCGTTAGCGGCAGCGTGTGTTGTGTTGGCTTTTTCAATGCTTAAAGAGGTGAGCTCGGAGGGGTTAATTTTAGCGGGCGTAGCGATTGCTGCTTTTTTTAATGCCGCAACGATGCTTTTGCAGTATTTTTCCACTGACAACCAACTTGCCGCAGCGATTTTTTGGACCTTTGGGGATTTAAGCAAAGGAAAATGGCTAGAAGCGGGCATTGTGGGAGTTTTTGCCTTAGGTGGCATGGCGTTTGGTTGGGTGCGAGGGTGGGACTTTAACGCCATTGTGTGGGGCGATATGCATGCTAAAAGCTTGGGGGTTAGCGTAGGGGGATTGCGCCTTTGGGCCCTTGTTGTTGCCTCTCTTTTGGCGGCGATTGCCACGGCATTTTACGGGATTATCGGCTTTGTTGGGTTGGTTGCGCCCCATGTGGTCAAGCTCTTGTTTGAAGACCCAAAACACCACTTTTTATTTGCCGCTTCGGCGGTATTGGGCGGCGCATTTTTAATGTTAGCCGATTTGCTAGCAAGGCAACTGTTTTCCCCTATCACATTACCCGTGGGGATTTTAACGGCTTTTGCGGGCGTACCGCTCTTTTTGGTGATTTTATTTCAAAGGATTAGGCGTGATTAGGGCCAAGGAAGTATGTTATAGCATCAAAGAAAAGCCAATCATCCGTCATGTCAGCGTGTGTGCAAAAGAGGGAAAGATTACCGCCATCGTTGGCCCAAATGGTGCGGGAAAGACGACGTATTTGAAGCTTTTAAGAGGGTTTTTGCCTGCGTCATCGGGCGAGATTATGGTGCAAGAAAAGCGCCTTGGAGAGTACAGCAACAAAGCATTGGCGCGGTTGATTGCGTATTTGCCACAAACAACCAAAGCGGTTCCGTGCAGTGTGCGGGATTGTATTTTGCTGGGACGAAAACCGCATATGGGGTATTTTCCAAGCCAAGAGGATTATGAAAAATGTGCGCATATTATCGAAAAACTGCACCTAGGCGCCTTTGCGGATAAAAATGTTTTAAAGTTGAGTTGAGTGGAGTTTCAAAAAGTGTTGATTGCGCGCTCTTTGGTGCAAGAGTCCCCTGTTTTGTTTTTAGATGAGCCCATTAACCACCTAGACATCAAAAATCAGTTGGAGATTATGGAAATTGTACGCAAGATGACTCTTCAAGAAGCCTTGAGCACTTTTGTGGTGTTGCATGACTTGAATTTAACGTTCAAATACGCAGATCACATCGTCTTACTTAAAGAGGGCGAGACGGTTTTTGATGGGCCAAAAGACGCGCTTAGCGCGCCCATTTTATCTCAGGTATACGGCGTACCCATCGCTATTGTCCACGTCAATGGGGCGAAAAAAGTGATTTATTAGAGAAAATAGGTTATTATTTTCCCATGAAAACAACAGACACCACACCTAAAAAACCCTGTTTTGGCTTTTTGATTGCGCGCCTTCATTTGAAATTAAAAAACAACCTAAATCAAAAATTGCGTCCTTTTGATTTGACGGGTGAGCAGCGCCAAATTCTTTTGCAACTTTACAGCATGGGCCCCATGTCTCAGCGGGAGCTGTGCGAAAGAACCCACACAGAAGCATCAAACTTAACCACGACACTTAAGCGCATGGAGCAAAATGGCTTTATCCAAAAAAAGAATCACCCCAAAGACAAGCGCGCTTTTTTAGTGGAACCCACACAAAAAGCACTAGAGTTGCGCTGTACGCTAGCGCGTCTTGGTGAGAACAATATCACGGAACTCATGGGGGATTTGCCCGAAGAAAAACGCGCGATTGCTGCGGAAGTTTTGGAATCTATGTACAAAAAACTCCTGCAAAAAGAAGCGGAATCCATGGCGTTTTATGTGCAAGAAGCTTAAACTCTTTTATAATCACTTCCAGTGGTAAATAGCCTTACATGTAAGGCTATTTATTCAATATCATCCGTTTTTGATTGAAATTTGAAATTTTTCTCCATGGAGATAGCCTCGTCTCTGCCGTAAACGACAATCTCTTTATCAACTTCTATTTTATCCGCATCGGTTTTCCCGGGGTAATCTACAAAGTTTAAGATGTGTTTAAAGGTGTTGATGCGCGCTTTTTTCTTGTCGTTGCTTTTGATGACTGTCCATGGGGCAATCTCGGTGTGGGTGTAGTTGAGCATCATGTATTTGGCAAGGGAGTATTCGTCCCATTTTATTTGGGAATATTTGTCCACTTCGGAAAATTTAAACTGCTTAAGCGGGTCGGTTTCACGGGCTTTGAAACGTTTGGCTTGCTCGTCTTTGCTCACGGAAAAATAAAACTTAAACATCTGAATCCCCTCATGCACAAGCATGCTCTCAAAAATGGGGGCATCTTTTAAAAACTTGTGGTGCTCGCGTTCGGTGCAAAACCCCATCACGGGCTCCACCATGGCGCGATTGTACCAACTGCGGTCAAAGATAACAATCTCTCCCGCACTGGGTAAATGCTCCACGTAGCGTTGAAAATACCATTGGGTGCGCTCTACGTCCGAGGGTTTTTCAAGGGCAACGACCCTCGCCCCGCGCGGGTTAAGGTGTTCGGTGACGCGCTTGATGGTGCCGCCTTTGCCCGCCGCGTCGCGTCCTTCAAAAATCATGAGCACTTTGAGGCCTGTTGATTTAACGTGGTACTGAAATTTGAGCAATTCCACTTGCAGCATGCGCAATTCTTTGCCATAAGCCACATCACCGTTTTCTGAGCGCCTGTCGGCGGCATCTTGGAGGCATTGTTCGTTTTTTTCTTCGCATTTTTTGGAGGATTTCTCTTTTTTTGACATGGGTGCCCTTTGTGATGAAGAATGTGTTTCATCATACACTCTAAGTATTGAAGTTTTCTTAAAACAAGCCCAAAAACCCCTTGATTTAGCGTCGATTTACGTTGCTTGTGTACAATGTCGCCATTAACTCCAAAGGATGATGATGCGCGCACGGTTGGCGATGTTTGTTTGGTTGATGGTTTTTTCTGTTGCCTTTGCCCGCGTACTCACCCCCGAAGAGGCATTCCAGCTCACCCTCACGCCCCAAAAAGAAACCCTCGATGTTTCCATCACCCTTGGTGAGGGCATTTACCTTTACGAGCAAGAGGTAAAGTTTGAAATCCTTTCTCCCACGTACACCCTTTTAAATCCCTTACTTACCCTGCCCGAAGCTGTGGAGTACGAAGACTACCGCATTTACGACCACTCTTTACATGTAAAGATTCCTCTCGCGCTCATCGCCCAAATCACGGGAAATGCACCCTTTGAGTTGGCAGTTTCATGGCAAGCGTGTTCGACCATGGGGTTGTGCTATCAGCCCATGAGGGAAGTGTTTGTTCTGGGTAGTGATGGCACGCCAAGTGCCCTTTCAGAACACGGCGCCATCGCCCAATCCCTTGCCTCAAGTGGCTTTATGTGGGCCATGGTAAGCTTTTTTGGCTTTGGCCTTTTGCTCTCACTAACCCCGTGCATTTTTCCGATGATTCCCATTCTCTCCTCCATCATCGTCTCTCAAAGTGGCGTTGCCATGGGCGCTAAGCGTGGGCTTTGGCTCTCCTTTGTCTACGTGTTTGCCATGTCCCTTGCCTATGCCATCGCAGGCGTGTTGGCGGGGCTTTTTGGTGCTTCCTTGCAAGCCTCACTGCAAACCCCGTGGGTCATCTGGCTCTTTAGTGGGGTGTTTGTGGCTTTAGCCTTTTCCATGTTTGGGTTCTACGAATTACAACTCCCCAAAAGCATCCAAGGCGCACTGAGCAAAACCTCGCGCAATGTCGAAGGCCAAGGCGTTCTTGGCGTCGCACTCATGGGGTTTTTATCGGCACTCATCGTGGGACCATGCGTCGCAGCACCTTTAGCGGGAGCACTCATTTACATCGGCCAAAGCGGCGATGCCCTCTTGGGTGGGGCGGCGTTGTTTGTGCTGAGCCTTGGTATGGGCGTGCCCCTTTTGCTCATCGGGGCTTCAGCGGGCAAACTTTTGCCAAAACCTGGCGCGTGGATGAACGCCACCAAAGCCTTTTTTGGGGTCACGATGCTTGGCATTGCCATCTGGATGCTCTCGCGGGTGATTTCTCCTTGGGTGGTATTGTTGTTGTGGTCGGCCTTGTGCGTAGGGTCTGCGGTGCATCTTGGCACGGTAAAGACGGAAATGAAAACGTGGGCCCACACGCTTTTAAAAAGTGTCGCGGTATTGTTGCTTTTATACGGAGCGGCGTTGTTTGTAGGTGGCCTTGGCAAGGGCGGTGATCCGCTAAACCCACTGGCTCCTTTTGTGGGCGGCACGTTTGTGGGCGGCGCAGGGCTTGGGTTTGAACGCATCGGGAGTGTGGAGGTTCTTGAGGCGCGTATTGCCCAAAGTCAAAAGCCTGTGATGGTGGATTTTTACGCGGATTGGTGTGTTAATTGCAAAGAGTTAGAGACCATCACCTTTGCCGACCCGCGTGTGCGCACGGTGCTAGAGGGCGTGACACTCATCAAAATCGACGTGACAGCTAACACCGCCCAAGATAGAGCGTTGTTGCAAAAATTCGGACTCTTTGGCCCTCCTGCGCTGATTTTTTACAAAGCGGGTGTGGAGCTTAAAGAGGCTCAAATTGTAGGGTTTAAAACGGCCGATGAATTTTTGGCCCATGTGGAAAAAATCTTTTAGGAGTGTACAGCAAATGGACGTAGTAATAGCGATTGATGCAGAAGGGTTAAAAGACGAGGCGGCGTTTGTGGCCCACCTGACGAGCGAGGGTTTTGAGGAAGTTCCTGACGAGGAAGGCATGGTGTTTATGGGGGTGAGCCAAACGCCTGTGATGCACACCCGCGCGTATATTTTCGAGGTACTTGGCAAAGCACTAGAGCTTTCCCCTGCGGTTTTTTGTAACCTCGTGTGCTTGATTGGGGAAAATCCCATGGAAAGTTACCGTTTTAATGGGCAAACAAGCACCTTTGAAGAGGCGTAGTTTGTCGGTCCAATACTCTTACATGTAAGGATAATAATGCAACTCGAATCTATTTTAAAAGAAGCAGGCGAACTCCTCAAAGAAGGCTTTTATGGAGCGTTTAAGACCCACTACAAAGACAAAGCAGATTTGGTGACGGAGTACGATGTGCTCATTGAAAATTTTCTTATACCAAAACTCAAAGCGGCGTATCCGCAGGATGAGATTTTTGGCGAAGAGAGTTACAAGGGGAACACCTTCCCTAAAAGTGGCATCTTTGTTGACCCCATTGATGGCACCACCAACTTTGTACACCGCTTGCCTCACGTGGGTATTTCTGTGGGCGTTTGGCGCGATGGTCAGGCGGTAGAGGGGGGCGTGTATAACCCTATTTTAGATGAGATGTACTTGGCGCAAAAAGGAAGCGGTGCCTTTTGTAACGGAACCCGTTTACATGTAAGCCAAAGTAGCACTCTTCAAGAAGCCCTGTTGGCTACTGGGTTTCCCTACACCAAAAACAGTTCTCCCATGGACCTTGGATTTGTGCTCAATTCCATGACTAACCTCTTGCCCCTCATCCGTGACTTGCGCCGTTATGGGGCGGCGAGTTTGGATTTGTGCTTGGTGGCTAAAGGAACCTTTGATGGGTTTTATGAGATCAACCTCAAGCCTTGGGATGTGGCGGCAGGGATTGTGATGGTGGAAGAAGCAGGAGGCAAAGTCACTACCCATGAGGGCAAGGCTTATGATATGAATGAGCGCACCATCATTGCAAGCAACGGCGCTATCCATGAGGCTTTGGTTAATGAGATTGGGTTTTACGAGTAGTCTTTTTGTAAAACGTGTTTAGGGCTTTGTGGAAGCTCTAGTGAAAAGCTTTTTGATTTTCAAAAGCCCCAGTTTCATGCCGCTGTGCCGCATGATGCGCGCCAAAAGCTTCCAACGGGGTTTGTCGTAGCAGGGTGCGGGGCATTTGCGGCAACTGGGCTTTTCTTCGTGGGGACAGGCTTGTAGGCGGGCAAGGGAGTACTCAAAGGTCTCTTTGCACGGTACGCACAAGGACGCTTCTACCTCGCCTAGGGTTTTTTCGCGGTATGTTAAAGGCCAGACGTGGTGGGTTTTGGGCGCGTCGTGGTGTTTGTCCTCACAATACACTGCGATAAATTTTAGCACCGTTGCTGCGTCGGTGGCAAATTTTTCTTCTTTCATCGTCTCTCCCATGTGTACGTTGGGTCGCTAGATACAGGCGTGTAAAAGAGTCCCTCAGGGCTTCGCCACGCATCAAGTAGCACCCCTGTGGTGATGTCGCACCCCTTACATGTAACAACCACGGCACTGTGTTCTTCCCAATAAGACCCCAGATTTGCCACCACAATCACACTTTCAATACTCTTAAGCTCCAAACTGCGCACGTGGGCAAAGAGGTCGTGGGCGTAATGCCAGCACAACCCGCGTTCTTTAAAGCCAAGGTTTACCCAAAGGTTGTGAAGCCTTGGGGCCGAGGTGGCGCCATAGCGGGTTTTGAGCACCTGTGCGTAGGTGTGCGCTTCGTGGGCCAAACGGGCCGCTTCTTCTGTGTTTACATAGGGAATGGAACGTAACTTTTCCTCCAAAGAAACCTTGGGAAGTGGCGGCGCAGGGTGGCATCCGCTTAAAAGAAAGAGTGCCAGAAAAGCTACCAAAAAGGATTGATACACCTCAAGCCTCTTGATAAGTAGGGTCGATGAGGTAATATTTGCCCATGCGTCCAAGGGCTTCCATGGTTACATGTAAACTCCCATCAATCACCCCATCTTCATAATAAGCCCCTTCGAGGTTGACAAATACTGGTGTAGTCGTGCTTCCTTCGATGGGGTAAGTTTCGCGAAGGGTGACAAAAAATGCGGCGTGAACCCCTTGGATGATGGGCGGAAAATCTTCCCTAATGCGTTGTGTCGGGATGGAAAAATGGGTGCATTCACTGATGGATTTTGGCAGAGGCTGGGCACTCTTGCTCACAAAATCCGCGTGGGTTTTGTTGGCGATGCAAATCGTCGCTTTTTTGGTCTTAAGCAAGTTGGCAAGGGTATCCTTGGGAGAGCCATCTTCTTTTTGGCCGATGGAAACCACCGCCACAGGAGGCTTGGATGTCATGGGCGCAAAGTAGCTAAAGGGAGCAAGGTTTACAACACCCGCATCTTCGGTCACAATCCACGCGATGGGACGAGGAAAAATGGAGTAGCTCACCAGCTTGTAAATGTCATTGGCCGAAAGGGTTGAAAAATCAAGTTGCATGGAAGTTCCTTTACATGTAAATACGCAAGTGTATCAATCCTTTAAGCGTTTTTCAAGGCGTGCGGCAAAGAGGGAGATGGGGTAAGTGAGTGCAAGATACCCGATGGCTAGAGGGATGTAGCTCTCTAGGGTGGAGTAGGTGTAGGCGTTGACTTCTTGGGCGTTCATGGTGAATTCGCTGATGGAGATGATGGAGAGCAGTGAAGAGTCTTTGATGATGGAAGCAAACTGGCCCGTAAGTGGGGGTAAGATGCGTTTGAGGGCTTGGGGAAAGAGGATGTAGCGGTAGGTTTGAAAAGGTGAAAACCCAAGGCTTTTGGCACTTTCAAACTGTTCTAGCCCCACGCTTTGAAGCCCTGCGCGGATGATTTCAGTGACATAGGCTCCTGCAAAAAGCGCAAGGATGACCGTGCCGACGATGTAGCGGTTATCAAAGCCAAGGTTGTTGGCAAAGACGTAAAAAAAGATGAGGATTTGTACCAAAAGGGGCGTGCCGCGGATGAGCTCCACGTAAAAGCGGCTAAAAAAACGCAAGAGAATGATTTTTGAGCCTTGCCCGTAGGCAAAGAAGAGGCCCAAAAAGATGCTTAGCACAAGGGCGTTAAAAGAGATGATGATGGTCATGACAAAGCCATCGATGAACTTTTGGCGGTAGCCCCAAACCCCTGACCACTCAAAGGTGTAAAGGGAGTTTTGAAACATAAACGCCCCCAACGCCCCCACGCCAAGCACCAGTAAAAAGGCGTTAACCCAGTAAACAAGGCGCGGAAGCGTGGAGGTTTCTTTGTACTCCAAGGGGTCGATGAAAAATCTCTTAAACCTAATGGCTAACTCCTAAAAGAAAAAAGGAATGCCAAGGCCATCAAAGGTTTCACGGGCTTTAGAAAGGTAGGTGCGTGAAAAGGCATCAAAGGTGCCATCTTTTTTGGCTTTAGCGATAAACCCATCCACTTGGGCTTTGAGCTCAGTGTCGCTTTGGCGCAAGGCAACGCCCCAGTATTCGGGTGTTTCTTGAAAGGGTTTCAAAAGGGCGATGGTTGCTTCTTGGTGGCGGTCCCAGTTGCGGTAAATGGTGAGCTGATCGTACAAAAACCCATCGGCTTTTTGTTGGATGACTTCCAATACGGCGGCATTTTCACGGTCAAAGACGAGCAGTTGCGCGTTAGGAAGGTTTGCAGCAGCATAAATATGCCCCGTGGTGCCTTTTTTGACTGCCACGCGTTTGCCTTTTTGATTCAAGTCTTCAATGCCCTGCACGTCCGCTTTGGGGTGGGTGAGGATGGCGAGGTTGGATTGGGCGTAGGGAATGGAAAAAGCGATGCTTTTTTTGCGCTCCTGCGTGATGGTCATGGAGGAAATGATGAGGTCTATTTTGCCCGTGCGCAGTGAGGGAATCAGACCATCCCACGCGATGTTTTCGATGACCAATTCCCGCCCAAGTTCCTTGGCCAATGCTTTGGCAAAGTCCACACTCACGCCACTGGGTGTGCCGTCCGTTTGGCTCATTTCAAAGGGAGGATAGGCCAGCTCCATGCCTACTTTTAGGGGAGGAGCAGCAAAAAGAAAAGAGGCCGTGGTGAGCAGTGCAATCAAAAGTTGCTTCATGGTGTCTCCTTAAAAAAGATGAAAGTAGTATACCGCTACTTACTGGGAAACAGCTTTAACGCCCTCTCTAAATCCTCCGGGGTGTCGATGCCAAAACTTTGCGAGGTAACCTTCACCATAGTAATGGTGTGTCCGTGGTAGAGGGCGCGAAGTTGTTCGAGTTTTTCAATCTCCTCTAAGGGTGCGCTTGGAAGGGCGCAAAAAGCGCTCAATGTCGAACGTGTGAAGCCATAAAGCCCCAAGTGTCCCCAATAGGGCACACCCGCTTTATCGCGGTCATAAGGGATGGGGGAGCGGGAAAAATAGAGGGCTTGGTTGGCGTGGTTTAACACGACTTTGACCAGATTGGGGTCGGTGGCTTCTTCTGGTGTGATGGCCTTAAAACAACTGGCCATGGCCCAAGGAAGGTGGGAAAGGTCGCGGACTTTTTGGAAAAGGGCGGCAACGTTTTGGGGCTCAATAAAGGGCTCATCCCCTTGGACGTTGAGGATAATTTCCTCCGCGCCAAGGCCGAGTGTATTGGCCGCTTCGTTGATGCGGTCTGTGCCACTTTGGTGAGCATCGGAGGTAAGGACGGCTTCAACACCGTAGCTTTTGGCAAGCGCAACTACCTCAGGAGCATCCGTGGCAATGGCAACACGGTCTACTTCTTGCACCCGTTTTGCCGTAGCGATGACCATGGGCACCCCATGGATGGGTGCGAGGATTTTTTGGGGAAAACGGGTGGATTGCAAGCGCGCAGGGATGAGAATCATGCGGGCTCTTTAGTGAGAAGCGAAATAATGGTGGATTCAATCGCGTCTTGCTCAACCACCTGGGGGTGAAGCACAGGAGCGCTAAACACGTCAGCAATGGCGCGAGGAATCCTTACATGTAAGGCATTGGAAACACCCTCAAGAGCGACTTTATCAGGGTGTGTTCGTGGGCTTTGTTGCAAGGCACTAAAGAGTGTGGGGGCAAATTTGGTCCACTCGGCGGTGGAGCAAAGAATGTTTTTCAAGGGCTTTGTTGCAAGGGAAGTTGCTTTGAGGCACGTAGCCGTGTGCGGGTCTAGGACGTAGCCTTTGAGGGCATATGCGCGCATGGTTTCTTTGGCAAAGGCATCATCACAATAGGTTGCGCCAAAGTGCTCTTGCAACGAAGCAAGCTCTTGGGCAGTGAGGGTGTAGACGTGCTGGGTTTGCAAGGCTTCCATGAGTTCGCGGGTGCGCGTAGGCCCAAAGCAGGCAAAGAGCAGTCGTTCTACATTGGAGGAGACCAAGATGTCCATGGCGGGCGAGGTGGTTTGCAGTAAGGTACGCTCACGCACATCGTACACACCCGAGGTAAAAAGTTCAGTGAGGATGTTGTTAATGTTGGAAGCAATGAGGATTTTCTCCACAGGCAAGCCCATTTTTTTAGCGTAAAACGCTCCCAGGGCATTGCCAAAGTTACCACTGGGAATGGTGAGGTACACAGACTCTCCTGTGCGAATCTCTCCTTGTTTAAGGAGTTGCACGTAGGCAAAAATATGGTAAATAATCTGAAAGATAATGCGCCCAAAGTTCACCGAATTGGCCGCGCTAAGCTTGAGGTTGCTACGGGTGAGGTGTTCTAAGAACGAAGGAGAGTTTAACAAACGTTTTAAGGCGCGTTGCGCGTCGTCAAAGTTACCTTTGATGCCCAAAGCGGAGAGGTTTTCACCTTTGGCAGTGACCATTTGCAATCGCTGAACATCACTCGTGCCCCCTTGGGGATACAAGCACACCACTTGGATGTTGGGCTTGTCGCTAAAGGTGTCGAGGGTGGCGGGGCCTGTGTCGCCACTGGTGGCCGCTAAAATGACGTAGTTTTCCTTGCGTTCTTTGGCAAGGTGGGAGAGGATGTGCCCAAAAGGTTGCAAGGCCATGTCTTTAAAGGCACGGGTTGGGCCGTGGTAAAGTTCGCTGACAAAAAGGTTCTCTTCGAGTTTGGCAAGGGGGGCTGGGTTGTTTGGGTCGTCAAAGGCGCCGTACAATCCCACGGCCTCTTCTAGCACGGCTGTTGGAATGTCGATTTCAAAGCGTTTTAAAATTTCTAGGGTTAATGCTTGGTAGGAAAGGGTGGTTGCTTTGGTGAAAAAATCTGCCTCAAGGGTAGGAAAGTCTTGGGGAGCGTAAAGCCCTCCAAAGCTCGCACTGGGTGAGAGGATGGCTTGGGAAAAATCCACAGCAGTTGGTTTGACGCCGTCATTTCCACGGGTTTCAATGAGTTTCATGTGTGTCCTTTGTAAGCGAATCAATCCATTGCACATAGGGGTGATGCCCTTGGGAGATTTCTAGTGCAATGATTTCGGGCACCTCGTAAGGGTGCAAGGCGCAAAGCGTTGTTTTGAGTTCTTTAAACAGCGCCTCTTTGGTTTTAATGAGCAACATTACCTCGGTTTCTTCTTGGAGGACGCCCTCCCATTCAAAAAAAGAAGTCACCCCCTCTTGGAGGCTCACGCACGCAGCAAGTTTGCGTGTTAAAAGGGCTTTTGCGAGGGTTTTGGCCACTTCGCGCGAGGGTGCAGTAGAAAGAACCAACAAGGGTTTCATTGGCTAAATACCGTTCCCACGCCCTCGTCGGTAAAAAGTTCAAGCAAGAGGGAGTGTTCAACCCGCCCGTCGATGATGTGGGCGTGCTTAACGCCTCCGCTCACCGCTTCCATGCACGCACTCACCTTGGGAAGCATGCCCCCGTAAATAGTGCCATCGGCTTTGAGGGCTTCTACTTGGGCAGCGGTTAAGGAGGAGAGGAGGGTGCCTTCCTTGTCAAGCACGCCGGGGGTGTCGGTGAGAAAGAGGACTTTTTCGGCCTTTAAACTCACGGCAATTTTACTCGCAGCCAAGTCGGCGTTGATGTTGTAGCCAGGATGCTCAGTGGTGTCGCCTGAGCCAATGGGCGCGATGACGGGGATGAATTTTTCGTTGATGAGGTTTTCAATGACTTGGTGGTCAACTTCGGTGATTTCCCCCACGAGGCCGTATTTGCCCCCTAAAAGAGGTTTGGCTTTGAGAAAATTGGCGTCTTTGCCGCTGATGCCGATGGCTTTGGCGCCGTGGTGGTTTAAAAGGGTGGTGATTTCTTTGTTGATGCTACCACTGAGCACCATTTCGACTACTTCCATGACTTTTTCATCGGTGACGCGCATGCCATCGATAAACTGGGTGCCAAGGTGGAGCTTGTCTAAAAGCTCGTTAATGCGCTTACCGCCCCCGTGGACGATGACAGGTTTGATGCCCACAAGGTACAACAAGACCAAATCTTGGGCGAATTTTTCTTTTAATTCGGGATTGATTTGGGCCGCGCCACCGTATTTGATGACGACGGTTTTTTTGGTGAACTTTTTGATGTAAGGCAGGGCGGTTAAGATGGTTTTGGCAGTTTGAATTTTGCGTTGCAAGGGCGACTCCTTGGGGTGAAAAAGAGCCCATTTTATCAAAAAAAGGCTAAAAAAAGGCTAATTTTCCTTACATGTAAAGAAATCATACCCCTTGAAAAAGAAGCTTTTCTAACTCTTCTGCGCCTGCAACTCTCTTCTTGTCAAAATAGACGCATTTTAGGGAAAAACCAATCTCTCCCTTGCAGAAAGGCTCAAATCTTTCAAAATCCTCAGGGGCGAGTTCAAGGTATTTGGGCAAGAGAATAATAAAATCATCCCCGTACGCGCGAAAGAGCAAGGCATCGGGAAAGGCGCGTTCTAAGAACGCAGCAAAAGAACGCAGCAAGGCATCGCCACTAGCCCAGCCAAAACGGTGGTTGTAATCGTTCATGCCTTTGAGAAAGACGATGTTCAAACAGCGGTAGCGCGCCTTTTGGCTCTCATGGTGCATGAGGGTGTCGAAATAAATGGTGTTATACAAGCCGGTGAGGGAGTCTTTGAAAAAATAAGCAAACCGTTCCGCCTCGGCCCCACTAGAAAAATCAATCACATTTTGCTCATAAGCACGGATTTCAGAAAGGGTGGAGAAAACATCCACAGCGTAGGCGGCAACCACAGGGTCAAACTGCGTACCTTGCATGATTTTAATCTCTTCAATGGCTTCGGGGATGGTTTTTTTGGCCTTGTAGATACGGTTGGTTGTCATGGCATCAAAGGCATCAGCGACAATCATGATGCGGGAGAGCAAAGGGATTGCTTCACCTTGTAGGCCATCAGGATACCCTGCGCCATCAAACCATTCGTGATGGTGGCGCACGATGGTCGCAAGGGGTTTGAAACTTTGAATTTTTCCAATCATTTGCGCGCCCACGCTGGCGTGTTGTTTCATGAGTGCGTATTCGGCTTCGCTTAAGTTTCCAGGCTTGAGCAAGACGCTCTCGGGTGTGATGATTTTGCCGATGTCATGCACAAGTCCTGCTTTATAGATGAGTTCTTGGTCGCTTAGGGGAAGGCCCATTTTTGAGGCAATTGCCCTAGAATATTCTGCCACACGGCCTGAGTGCCCTGCGGTGTAGGCATCTTTTTCTTCGATAATTTGGGCAAAGGTGATGAGGGTTTCTTCGTTGATTTGCTTTTGCTCTTTTAAGAGGGCTTCTCCTTGGTTTAAGGCCGCGCAAAGGATGTACCCTGCTGCGTAGACAAAAAAGATAAAGGTTTGCAGGTGAAGCACGGTAAAGGCGATGGTTTCATCAAAATTGCAGGCACCAAGTGGGCACAAAATGGCGTAAATCCCCACACAAAAAAGCACGATGCCGTTGATGAAGATAGCCCGTTCGCGGTGAAGAATCAGTACAACAAGCAGGGGAATGAGGATGAAAAATTCCACATGGGAAAGGAGTGTGGTGGTAAGCAGGTGGTATGAAAGGGCAAAGACAAGGAAGGTGTTTGCCAAAAAAGAAGGGTCTAAAAACATGGATTTTAGAGGGGTTTTTGCGGGGGAGTGTGCAAAAATAACCACAGAGCTCAAAAGAAGCATCCCGATAAAATCGCCTACAATCCAGCCGATAAACCCCGTAGGCACAAAGGAAAGGTCCATAAGCCCCGCGGCAAAAAGCCAAAAGTTGCCATTGAGCGCGGAGAGGGTAGCACCTGTCATGAGCGCCGTGAGGTAGATGGTGGTAAAGTGTATGCGGCTAAAGATGGGCTTTTGAAAGACACCTTTAAGAAGCCTGTAGCTTAACAAGGGACCAAGGGTGCTACCAAGGGCGATTCCAAAAGAAAGCAAGGGGGCATTGGAGAGCACAAAGGTGTTTGTTGACCATATTACCCCTAGCAAAAAGAGTACCGACCCGCGCGCCTCTTTAGTAAAAATAAAAAAAAGTAAGGCCACGCCAGCGGGTGGCCAGATAGGAAAGACGTTGGTGCTTTGTTCAAGAAGCCCAAGGCCAAGAAGCAAAAATGCGGTACTGGGGTAGAGCACAAGCAAGGCGATAAAAGCAAGGGCGTGCACGGGTCTAGGCATAAGGTCTCTTTGGTCGATGGTGTTATAAGTCCTTAAGACAATCCTTACATGTACACTATGGGGCAGTGCAGGTTTTGACGTCTTATTTTAAAGGGTATCGAAAGTTTTGTACCAACTCTCCTGATGAGAGTATAGCTAATTTTTGACGTTTTAATACTGCGCACCATGTTGGTGCAAGTACGTGGAAACCGTATTGTGTAAGGAGGGACTAACCTCAAGGGTGAGGGTGAGTAAGGAGAGGGGAAGGCCAAAGCCCTCAAGCTTTACGGCGTCTTTATGGGTCACTAGCAACGAAGTGGCGTTGTGGCGTTTGAGTAAAGCGGCGAGTTCTTCTTGGGTGTACATGTAGTGATCTGGAAAGGTGTAAGAAGCCACAAGATTGAGGGGCAAGAAAGGATTGAGTCGTGCTGGATTGGCAATGGCAGTGACTAGCACCATGGCAGAAGTAGGGTCTTCTACTTGAACCTTGCGCACAAAATCTTTTCCCTCCGCTACAACCATATTGGCATAACGGTAAGCCCAAAAAGGCTCTCTATAGGGGCCAGAAGGGAGGCAAAAAGGAAGAGCGGGGGGTGGTGTGGGGCGAATGAGGATGTCAAATTTTTCAATCCCTGCCTTGCTAAACCCATCATCCAAAAAAACCACTTTCGCCCCCAGTTCTTTGGCTTTTAAAATTCCTTCAACGCGGTCTTCGCTAACAATCACAAGGGCGTTTGGAAGCATTTTGGCATACAACATGGCTTCATCGCCGCTTTCTTGCACCTTACATGTAAGCTTTCCCCAATGGCTCACCACGCGCATTCCCTTAGATTGGCGCTTGTACCCCCGCAAAACAACGGCGGTGTGTTCTAGGGGCGCGGCCAAAGCGATGGTGAGTGGGGTTTTGCCACTCCCCCCTAGGGTTAAATTTCCAATGCTAATCACAGGAATGCCAAAAGAACGGGGTGAGGCAAGAAGGCGCTTGAGAACAACAGCTACGGTGTAAAGTAAGGAGAGAGGCAGGAGTAAACCCGCCAAAAGGTAACCCGCAATGCCTGGGCGGTACATGTAGTGTTCCCCCCAAGCATAGAGGTAGCGATTAAACGCGCGAACTAGCAACTTCTTTAACTTGCTTGCAAATGTACTGTACTTCTTCGTCGCTAAGTGCTGCGTAAATAGGTAGGGAGAGAATTTGCTGGTAATTTTGGAGTGCTTGGGGGAAATCATTGACCCGCAAGGCATATTTTTGTTTGTAATAGGTGAGCAAATGCAACGGGATAAAATGCAAGGCGGTAAAGATGCCGCGTTCTTTGAGTTCGCGGGCAAAACTGTCACGGTTTTTGTCGACTTTGATGATGTATTGGGTGTAAACGTGGTCGCGCTTTTTCACGGGCGTGGTGATGTGCGGACAATCTTTAAGGGCAGCATCGTACGTTGCAGCGATGGCTTGGCGACGTTTGATGAACGCTTCGGCTTTGGAGAGTTGGCCGATGGCGTAGGCGGCGCTGAGCTCATTCATGTCGTATTTCACCCCGATGTCTACCACGTCATACACATAGCCCAAGTTTCCATAGGCATCCCACCCGTCATTGACGATGGCGTGGTTGCGAAGGAGCATGGCGCGTTTGGCCAGTTCTTCATCGGAGGTGACCATCATCCCACCACTTGCAAGGGGATGGCGCATTTGCGGGCTAAAGCGGAAGCACGAAACCGTTGAGCCAGAGGAGCCGATTCTTTTGCCGTCGTATTTGGTGCCCAAGGCTTGGCTAGCATCGTCAATAATGGCAACCCCATAGCGTGTAGCAAGTTCGCCGATGCGTCCCATGTCCGCGCTTTGTCCGCCCACGTGAGAGACAAAAATCCCTTTGAGTTTTTTGTGGTTATGCTTTTCCAGTGCCGCTTCGAGGGCATTGGGGTCGATCATGTAATCTTCTTTGTCAATGTCTACAAAAATAGGCTCCGCATCAAAGTGGCGTACCACCTCGGCTACGGAAGGGAAGGAGTTGACGGAGCAGATGATTTTATCGCCGCGCTTTAAATCCATGGCGCACATGGCAAGGTGCATCGCAGCGGTACCGTTGTAGGTTGAGATGGCATAGGGTGCGCCAATGAACTGACGCATATTTTTTTCAAGCGTCTCAACCATGATAGGTTCTTTGAGTTCAAGGATTTCATTGACCAATGTTTTTTCTTTGGCGTCGATAGAGGGTTTGTAAAACGGAATTTCTCTCACCTGTTCTCCTTTTTAGTGTTTAATGTCTCTAGGGTATAAAAAATCGTGGCCAATAGTGCGCTCGCTCAGTTTTGCGATGATGGCTTGGCGACGTTTAAAATGGTTGGCGTAAATGCGGTGCAGTAGCATGTCGATGAGCGGTGCTTCAAACCCGCGTTCTAGCAACTCTTCTTTGGTGGCGCGCTCATCCACATAAGCGCGAAAAAAAGTGTCAATGCGTGCGTAAGTGTACCCCAACTCTTCCTCATCACTTTGACCTTCCCATAGGTCAGCCGAAGGAGGTTTGGACAAAATGGCGGGGATGACACCAAGGTACGCTGCGTATTCAAAGATGTCTGTTTTGTACAAATCCCCGATGGGGTTAAGGGCACTCGCAAGGTCGCCGTGCAAGGTGCCATAGCCCAAAAGAAGCTCGCTTTTGTTGCTCGTGCCAAGGACAAGGGCATGTTCGCGCGCCGAGATGTCATACAACACCGCCATGCGCATTCTGGCGGCAAAATTGCCTTGGCGTAAAGGGGAAAGGGAGTTGTCGTGGTTATACGCTTGGGTGAGCGGGCCAATGGGGTGGATTTCGTAGGGTAAATCAAAGGCCGCGCACAAGGCTTTGGCGTCTTCTAGACTTTGGGGGTTGGAGTGGGTATCTGGCATCATCACGCAGAGCATATTGTCGCCAAAAGCACGTTTGGCCAAGAGGGCGACCACGGCAGAGTCGATACCGCCACTAAGGCCAAGCACAACACGCCCGAGGCCAATCTTAGTGACTTCTTCGGTGAGAAAATGCATCAAAAAAGTAGTGATACGTTCAAATTTTTTCACTTGGGTTTCGTCTTTTTGGGTTAAGATGTCTCAAAGGAGAGAGTATACTAAAAATATTCTTGAGATGGGCTTTTACATGTAATGATTTTACTTAAGTTTTTGCCAAAATGGGGTAAAATGCCCACCAAACATTGTTCTTTTTGAGGAGATTTTGTGCAACTTTTATGTCAACCGATGGGGTCGTATCAAACCAACTGTTATATTGTTGTAAGCCCGCAAGGCGAGCTGATTATCGATCCGGGTATGGGCGCGATTGCGTGGGTCAAAGAAAATGTATCAAACCCCTTAGCCATTTTGAATACCCATGGCCATTTTGACCACGTGTGGTCAAACCATGCCTTGCAAACGGAGTTAAAGGTGCCCCTGTATTGCCCTAAAGAGGATGCGTTTATGCTGCAAGATGACCCTTTTGGCTTGGGGATTACGCCCAGTGTGCCTGATGTGCTAGTGGAAGGGGATGCGGTTTTTGAGATTGGTGGGATGAAGGTGCAATATTGGCATTTTCCAGGCCACACGCCCGGATGCAGCGCTATTGAAGTTGAAGGGATGCTCTTTACGGGTGATTTTGTCTTTGCCGGTTCCATCGGACGGGTGGATTTTCCCTTTAGCTCTCCCGAAGCCATGAAAAAAAGCATTGTAAAATTTTTAAAATTTCAAACAGACATGCCCTTGTATCCAGGGCACGGAGAAGCTTCCACTGTGACGCGGGAGCAATACACCTTGCCCCAATGGGTCATGGCACTTTAGTAGTCGCGTCGTGCGTTTTTGATTTTGGTTTTGAAGATATGTTTTTCTAGGACAACGGCGTGAAACACGCCCTCGAAGATTTTGATGTCATTAATCTTTCCTGTGACGGTGATTTCACGCTTTCTAGAGTCTTCAAATTTGGCTTTGGCTTCAAACTCTAACAAATCTCCCACCTTGGCGGGGGCAAGAAAGCTTGTTTTCGCGCCAATGACCACGATGTTTTCTTCATTGACCGCGGCAACCGCGGTGTAGTCTGCTGCGGAAAAAATAAACCCGCTGTGAATAAGCCCAAGCTCATCCACAATCATGTCATTGGTGGTGAGAAGGTTGACACGCGCATACCCTTTTTCAAGGGACATAATCGTTCCACACAGAATGTTTTTAATCCGCTGGTGGGTGTTAAGATCATCAGAAAAGGCATTATTGATGTGAAGCGCAACGGTATCGTCCTCGAAACTTTCACTAAAATCTTCTTCTACTTCAGGGGTTTGAACGATCTCGTCTTTGGCTTCAGCCATAAGTGCTCCTTGTTAGAGTTCTGCAAGAACTCTCGATACGTGTTTCAAGCAAAGCTTCAAACACTACGCTAACGCTAAGTTCTCCCCAGCGGAGGACTCGCGCACCTTTAGTGCTTTGACCTCTTAAAAATGTGTTTTTAAGAGGTCTATTAATCTGTGCGACATCATCGGCATTTAGCGTAAAAATTTTACATACAGCCGTTTGGGGGCAGGGTAGCCCTCGATGGTTTTAGTGGCGTCGTTGGGGTCCAGGAAATTTTCCAAGCTCTCTCCCAAAATCCACTCTGTTTTACGTTGTTCGAGGCTATTTGTGGGGACAATATCTAGCACTTCCATACTTCCAAAACCCGCTTTCTCCCCCCAATTTTCCAAGGCTTTGATGGTGGGAATGTGGTAAATGTTGGGGATTTTTGAATAGGATTTACCCGGACACAGTGCCACGGGTTCGTCCCCGTCTATCATAAAGGTGTCTAAAAACAGCTCACCCTCTTTGGTGAGTCCCTTTGCGAGGGCTTTGAGTGCCCCTACTGGGTCGCTGCGGTGGTACAAAACGCCTAGGCACAACAAGGTGTCAAAACGGTGTTCGTATAAAGGCAAGTGCTCGATGCCAAGGAGTTCGTAGACAATCTGGGTTTGGGCAAAATGGTTGATGAAATCAAATTGGGTTTTGTATAAGGGCGAAGGGTCAAACCCCACAAGCAATTTCGGGTTTTTTTCCAGTAAGCGAAACAGGTAATAACCGTTGTTGCACCCGATGTCTCCGACGATTTTTCCCTCTAGGTTGAGGTGAGGGGCAAGCAAGTTGTATTTGATAAAGCTTTGCCATTCTGCGTCAATGAGGGTACCAAAAAGGTCAAAGGGCCCTTTGCGCCACGGACGTAGTTCCCAAGCCGCGCGCGCAATGGCTTCTTTGGCTTCTGTGTCAAAAGTGGGGTTTTCAAGAGTAAAACTGTCTTTACATGTAAAGGTGCTGCCCGTTGGGTCTGGAAGTGTGGCAAGTAAGTCGCGCAAGGGCGCAATGTTTTTCCACGTAAGCCACCCTTGGCGCTCTTGGCGAAGCGCATCAAGGGTCATTGACGAAGCTTTTTAGGGTTAAGATCACTAAAATCAACAAGGTTTTCATCACACGTTTTACGGTACACGCCCATTGAGTCATAATACTCTTTGCAATCGTTATAATAACGTGTGGAAACACCACGGTCGTTGAGGTATAAGCACCCTTGGAAGGTAAGGGCGAAGAGGATGAGTATTAATGCCTTTTTCATGGAAGAAATAGTAGCATATTGTTTTTAAAGTTTACGTAAAGGAAGCCGTGTGTCATCGGATGTTTTAGCGCGATTTAGCGCCTTGTGCACCATCCCTCATTGCAGTTTCGACACAGAAGCGATGCGCGCCCATCTCATACAAGAAGCAAAAGCCTGTGGTGCTTCTGTGCGCGTGGATAAAGCAGGCAATATTTTGGCGCAAAAAGGCGCGCCCAAGGTCTGTTTGCAAGCCCATTATGACATGGTATGCATGGGCAATGCACCGCGCATTTTACTCCAAGAAGAAGCGGGGTATTTGTGCGCCAAAGACGCTTCTTTGGGGGCGGACAATGGCATTGGCGTGGCGATGATGCTCTCCTTGTTGCACACCCAAGACCATTTAGAATGCCTCTTTACCAATGACGAAGAGGTGGGCCTTTTGGGTGCCAATGGGTTGGAATTGAAGGTTCAAAGCCCTTGTTTGCTTAATCTTGATAGCGAAGAAGAGGGGAAGGTGTTTGTGGGGTGTGCAGGAGGCGTGGACATCATTGGGACACTTCCTTTTGAATTTGCGGCACCGCCTAAGGCGTGGACACTTTATGAGGTTTGTGTTTCGGGGTTGCGCGGAGGACATTCGGGGATTCAGATTCATGAGAATATCCCCAACGCTATTGTATTGCTCGTCCACGCTTTGGCAGAGCAAGAATGCGCGCTTGTACACCTAGAAGGCGGGGAGCGGATTAATTCCATCCCCACCGCAGCACGCGCGGTTGTAATGATGCCAAAACCCTTTACATGTAAGGAAAGTTTCTTTACATGTAAGCCGCTTTTAGAGCCTTGTGAGAAGGTTTTGGCGAATTCTGATACAATACTCAAAACACTTTGTGCATTTTCGCAGGGTGTACGTGGGTGGGATGCGACCTTAGCGCTCCCGAGTCAAAGCATCAATCTTTCACTCCTTTTTTCGTCTGATACGTGTTTGCGTGTGGAATTTTTTGCACGTGCTATGCATAAAGAAGGGCTAGAAACCCTCAAAAATGAGACGAAAGCGCTGTTGGCGTTGGGCGGTTTTGCGGTGGCGTTTAAAGATGAAACACCTCCGTGGAAGCCCCACATTGGTCCGTTTGCTTTGGTGGTAAAAGAAGAAGCTGCGGCTGTTTGGGGAGAGGCGGAATTTGCGGGAATCCATGCGGGGTTAGAGTGTGGCGTGTTGCTCTCCAAGCATGATACTTCCCTTGAAGTGTGTTCCCTTGGGCCGCGCATCGAAGCCCCTCACACGGTGAAAGAGCGGTGTTTGGTAGCGTCTGTCCACCGCGTGGTTGAGATTGTCCAAAGAATTGTAACAAGGAAAACCTATGGCACTGCTTGAATCTGCTCTTGTCGAACTTGGAACGCCACTGCAACATTTTGCACTGGAAGATCCCAACGGTAAAGCGTACAGTTCAAAGGAAATGATGGGAAGCACGGGGTTGTTGATTTACGTTGTGTGCAACCATTGCCCGTACAATCAAGCCCTTTGGGAGCGTTTGGTGGAAGTGGCAGAGTTTGCCTCCAAGGTAGACGTGGGTGTGGTGGCGATTAACCCCAATATCCACCCTAACTACCCCGAGGATTCTCCAGCGCACATGCTTGATAAGATTGCCGAATTTAACCTTCCCTTTCCGTACCTCATCGACCACCATCAAAAAGTTGCGCGCTCTTTGAACGCAACGTGTACGCCCGACATTTTTTTGTTTGATGGCAAGGGGGCGTTGTTTTACCATGGGCGGGTGGATGATTACTGGAAAGATGCTAGCAAGGTTAAAAAAGAAGAGTTGCGTGAAGCGATTATGCACCTTTTTAGCGGCAAACAACCGCCGAAAGAACAGGTTCCCTCTATGGGCTGTTCGATTAAATGGATTGATACTATTACGGGGTAACCAATGAAAAAATCTCCACATATTGTGATTGTTGAAGATGAGGTGATTATTGCGCTAGATATGCAGCAATGTCTAGAAGAATTTGGGTATGTGGTGGATGACATGTGCACCAATACTGCCGATGCGTTAAAAAGCATTGAGGCCCACCGTCCTGATGCGGTATTGATGGACATTAAGCTTGAAAATGGGGAAGATGGAACACAGATTGTGCGCTATATCCAAGAAACCTTAGCCATCCCCGTGGTCTACGTAACGGCGCACAGCGACGAACAAACCCTGAAAAAAGCGCAAGTAACAAAGCCTTATGGCTACATCGTTAAGCCTGTGGATGAGCATCAGCTCAACAGTTCCATTCAAATCGCGTTGTTTAAAAGCAAGCACGAGCTCTCTCCTGCTTCGCGCGTGGTCTGTAAAAATAACCGTATTGTGCTAGCCAAAGGTTACCAATACGACTTGCTTGAACGTCAGATTTATAAAAACGACATTCCTATTGTGCTCACTAAAAAAGAGCGTTTATTGGTGGGATTGTTGGTGGATAATATGAATAAAACCATGACCTATGAAACCATTGAACGCCTTGTGTGGGAAGGAAAACCTGTTAATACGGCTACCTTGCGCTCATTGATTCGGCGGGTGCGTGGAAAATTGGGCGAAGATATCATCGAAAACGTTACTTCTACGGGGTATCGTATTCGCGTGCATAAGGCAAAATAGGGTTATTTTTTAAAGGTGATGGTGTAGCGCAATCCCCCTTCGTTTTGCACTTCAACCTTCCCTTTAAGTTGGTACTTGGTCAGTTCATGCACGAGTGAAAGTCCCAGCGAAAAAGATTGCGGGGTGCCTTCTTGTACGCTCTTCCCGCTGTCCTCTATGCGCAATTCAATCATCCCCTCCACCTCTTTCATTGCAACCCAAATATGCCCTTCTTCCCTCTCCTTAAACGCGTGCTTAAAGGCATTGGTGACGAGTTCGTTAACAAGCTGTCCGCAAGTGATAGCTTGGTCGATTTCCAAAAGCAATGCATCGCAACTGACAAAAAACGTAATGGTTTCACACTCTTCAGAAAAGGTTTTATTGAGGTTTTGGGCCAACGAGGCAAGGTAGTGCTTCATGTTGATTTTGTTAAAGGTTTTGGATGTGTACAAGTTGGTGTGAATGAGCTCCATGGTTTTGATGCGGTTTTGCAGGTCAACAAAGAGCGATTTTGTTTTAGGATCGGCAATACGCCGTGATTGCATTCGAATGAGCCCTGCGATGACGGCAAGGTTGTTTTTGACACGGTGGTGCACCTCTTTAAGGAGAATTGTTTTTTCTTGGTTGGAGATTTCTAGGTTCTTTTGGGTTTCATTTTTTTCTTTGATTTCTGCTTTGAGAGAGAATGTTTTGGCATCAATGAGTTCTTCAAAGTGCAAATTTAACATCTCAAGCCGTGTTTGTTGGGATTGGTTGGTGTGGGAAAGGGAGTTAAAACACCGCTCAATCAATAAGGCTTCGTTGGGCGTATGGCGCAAAGAGGGGTCTTCTTTGCGGGTTTTTTCAAAAAGAGTACATGTAAACCGCCGCAAAGACTTGGTGCAAAGCAAAACCCCTGCGGTTAAAAACAACGCACACAGCCCACCTAAGAGAAGAATCTCGTACAAAGGTAAGAAAGGTTGGGTGAGTTTTGTTTCAATCTTGCTTTGATTAAACACTACATGTAAGGTGACGGGTGGTGTGGCGTCAATAGTGCGCTCAAGGTGCAAAGGAGGAGAGGGAAAGGTGGTGTCTTCAAGGACGACGTGCAAGAATTCCTCCCCTTGCCTAGAGAGGCCGATGTAAAACATTTCTGGATTATTAAGCTGAAGCCTGCGCAACAAAACCAACAACGTCTCTTTGTCTTGGAGGTGCATTTGGGCTAACAAGGCAACATTTTGGATGTTTTTTTGGGCGACTTGGTGTATGTAGGATGTTTTAAGGTGGTGGTGTTGCGTCGCATAATGGGTTATGTGAAAAACAGTGAGTAAAAAAACAATACTAAGCCCGAGGAAAATCAAACGAAACTCTAAAGAGGTGTGACGAAAGGGTTGCAAGAAGGGCTGCAAGAAGGAAAAGCGCATTAGGCGGGCTTAAAGGTTTGGGTGGTTTGGCAAAATTCACGCACGAAACAATCGGTTTCGCATTTGGGGTTTTTAGCAGTGCAAATGTAACGCCCAAACAACACAAAGGCTTGATGGAGTGTGTGAAGGTCAGTTTTTAAAGCGTGAATCAACTCCTCTTCCGTTTTAGCAGGTGTTTTAGCGCGGCTAAGTCCTAGGCGGTGAGAAACGCGAAAAACGTGGGTATCGACCGCCATAACATTGGCCTTGGTGTATTCGATGAGTACCACATGGGCGGTTTTTTGTCCAACACCCGCAAGGCTCATGAGGGCTTTTTCTTCAAGGGGGATTTTGCCCTCGAATTCTTCCATCACACTGCACGCCATGGAGATGAGGTTTTTGGCTTTATTGTTAAAAAATGAACACGTATTGATCAGTGATGTCACCTCTTGAAGGTCTGCTTTTGAGAGGGCTTCGAGAGTAGGGAAGGCCTCAAAAAGAGCAGGAGTGATGAGGTTAACGCGCTTGTCGGTGCACTGTGCAGAGAGCATGACTGCCACGATAAGCTCGTACAAGGAACGGTAAGAGAGTTCAGAAACTGCCCCCTCGTATCGGGCTAAAAAACGTGTTTTTAAGGTGGCAATCGCGGCTTTTGTTGGACGTTTCATGGGGGACATTATAGCAGTATTTGAGAACGGTTTACTTCCCTTGGGCATAATCCCCCTTTAATGCCCAGTTGGCTACAATTTGGCAAAATATAACACTTCAAGGATAGCACATGCGAAAATGGTTACTCGGTACATCTCTTAGCCTCGCGGCAGCACTTAGTTTACAAGCAGCGGTTTATGCAACCGTTAATGGTGAAGACATAACAGACAAAGATATTGCAACCCTCATGCAAGCAATGCCCAATCAAGTTTCTTTTCATGCTCTTCCTGAGGAAGCACAGCAACAAGTCATTGGACAAGCCATTGAGCGCAAGCTTTTGACTGCCCAATCCAAAAAAGAAGGCATCGAAAAAGACCCTGCCTATCTTGAAGCCCTTGCCCAAGTAAAAGATGAAATCGCCCTTGAGATTTGGATGAAAAAAATCTACGATACAACAACCGTGAGTGAGGCAAAGCTTAAAGAATTTTACGCTCAAAATAGCGAAAAATTTGTTACACCTCCCCGCGTCAAAGCGCGCCATATTTTAGTACGAGACGAAGCTACTGCAAAAGGGATTATCGCGGAACTCAAAGGCCTCAAAGGGGCGGCGTTAAATGAAAAATTTAGCACCCTAGCGAAAGAAAAATCTACCGATGGTAGCGCGCAAAACGGTGGTGATTTGGGTTGGTTTGCCGAGGGTCAAATGGTAAAACCTTTTAGCGACGCCGCCTTTGCACTTAAAGCAGGTGAATTAAGCGCAACGCCTATTCAAACACAGTTTGGTTACCATGTTATTTTGACAGAAGAGAAAAAAGCAAATGAAAAAGTAAGCTTTGAAGAAGCCAAGGGTCAGATTGCTAATGCGCTTAAAATGGAAGCATTCCGTGACGCGGTTTCGGCTAAAGCCAAAGGGCTTCGCCAAACGGCTGATGTGAAAATGAAATAACGCTAGCGAGGGGTTGAGAATGGCAAAGCTTTTGGACATTGTTGGAGCGGGTGTGGTGCATGGAGCGGATGTGCAAAAACTCTTTGATCATGCAAAACAAGAGGGGTTTGCCTTGCCTGCGGTCAATGTGGTAAACACCCATTCGGTGAATGCGGTGCTTGAATCTGCCAAGGTTGCGGGGTCTGCCATTGTTGTGCAATTTTCCCACGGAGGCGCGCAGTTTTATGGGGGCAAAGGGATTGATGGCGATGAAGCCGCGCTTTTAGGAGCCATTTCGGGTGCTACCCATGTGCATTTGATGGCTGAAGCCTACGGCGTGCCCGTGATGCTTCACACCGACCACGCCGCACGCAAATTGTTGCCGTGGATTGATGCACTTTTAGACGCGAGCGAGCGCCATTTTGAACAAACGGGCAAACCCTTATTTAGTTCACACATGCTTGACCTCTCTGAAGAGCCTTTGGAGGAAAACATTGCTACGTGCGAGCAGTACTTGGCACGCATGAGTAAGATTGGCATGACCCTTGAAATCGAACTGGGTGTCACCGGTGGCGAAGAAGATGGCGTGGACAACACCCATGTGGACAACGCCTTGCTGTACACCCAGCCCAAAGAGGTGGCGTACGCGTACGAGCGGCTTTCAAAAATAAGCGACAAATTCACCATCGCCGCTTCTTTTGGAAATGTGCATGGGGTATATAAACCGGGAAATGTGGTGCTGCGCCCAGGTATTTTGGCCAATTCACAAGCGTATATTCAAGAGAGGTTTGGCACAGGTGAAAAACCTGTGAATTTCGTCTTTCATGGCGGGTCCGGCTCAACGCTAGAAGAGATTAAAGAAGCGGTAAGCTATGGCGTTGTAAAGATGAATATCGACACCGATACCCAATGGGCATTTTGGGATGGTGTGCGAGGCTACGTCAAGCAATACCACGCTTATTTGCAAGGGCAAATTGGTAATCCCGAAGGGGAAGATAAACCCAATAAAAAGATTTATGATCCGCGCAAGTGGCTTCGCGAAGGCGAAAAAAGCATGGTCAAACGCCTGCAAACTGCCTTTAGCGACCTTAATGCGCTCAATCGTTTGTAGGGTTGCTGTGTTAAAACCCTTACTTGTAAGAGGTAAAAATGTTCTCAAAAAGTCTTGTGACAAACCTTATTTGTGCGGGGTTGGTCGCCCTTTCTTTTGTTTTTGATTTAAAACCTTTATTGATGGCGGGTTTGTTTGGGCTCTCGGGAGCCTTGACAAACCAGCTAGCCGTGCACATGCTCTTTGAAAAAGTACCTTTTTTATACGGTTCTGGCGTGATTTTATTGCGTTTTGAAGCCTTTAAAGAAGCGGTGAAGACCCTTATGATGGAGCAGTTTTTTACCCAAGAACAGCTTGATGCCTTTTTTGCCAACGAAGAAAAACGTCTTGACCTTTCACCGCTCATCGAAGGGACGGATTTTTCCCCTACGTTTGACGCGCTTTCTCAAAGTGTGATGGAGTCAAAATTTGGGTCGATGCTTGGGATGTTTGGTGGCGAAAAAGCACTAGAGAGCTTGCGTGAACCTTTTTCAAATCGCTTGCGCGAATCCCTCAAAAAACTGGTTTCTAGCGATGCGTTTAGTGCGCAAATGCACGAAACCTTGCACCGCTCTTCCCTTGGTGAAGATACCTTGGCGATGGTAGAAGAGATTATCGAAAAACGCCTCAACGAGCTAACGCCTGTGATGGTAAAAGAGATGGTACAGCGGCTTATCCACGAACATTTAGGATGGCTTGTGGTGTGGGGAGGATTTTTTGGTGCTCTCATTGGATTACTAAGTTCTTTAGTGCTTTAGCTTGCGGTGCGCGGGCTTCCTGCCGAAGGAAACTCAGCGTTAGCGTAGTCTTTAGAGCTTTGCTTTAAAGGCGTATCAAAGTAAAAAAGGGGGTTACATGCATACACCCGAGATTTCACTTCCATCACTTTCGCTTCAAAAAAACACCACCAACCACTGTTTTTTTACCTACCTTAAAATCATCGCCCTTCCTGCTGTTGTTTACATGTATTTCGTTTTTGGCTATGTGGGCGTGTTGGATTTTCGCGTGGGCGGACACAGTGTGGTGCTCATTGGGCTTATCTTTGCCGTTGCCTTGGTGTTTGCGCGTCACAACGGTGCCTTTGGCGCGTGTTATTTTCGCAAACACCAAGAAGAATTTCGCGCAGAACTTAAGGCTTATGTGGTGAAAAACCTCATGCGCATTGGGGAAAGTACCAAGTCAAACGCTTCTTTTGAAGATTTTATCACGGCCTACTCGCAACGAATTCGCAATGATAATTATGCTTCCGTGGGAGCGGGGATTTTTCCCACGATGGGGATTTTAGGGACGTTTATTTCTATCGCTATGACCATGCCCGATTTTTCGTCCCAGACTGCCGATGCGCTTGAGCAGGAGATTAGTTTGCTGCTCACGGGGGTAGGTACGGCTTTTTACGTGTCGATTTACGGGATTTTGCTCTCCTTGTGGTGGATTTTCTTTGAAAAACGTGGGTTGAGCGTTTTTGATAAGGATATTGCGGCGATAAAACATGAGAGCTTGGCTTTGTTTTGGACAAAAGAAGAGATAGAACAAGCGTATTTGAGGGAAAATCTTCAACATTTTGAAAAGATTGGGAACATGTTTGAGCGTTTGAGCTCCAATGACTTTTTTGAACGTCTTGGCAAAAGCATCGAGGAAAAATTTGAACTCTTTGATAGCATGCTTTCTTTGGAGGCACAATCCGTGCGCATGGGTGCAGAACACCTTAAGGCGGGGATGGAAGCCCTTAGTACGTCCCAAGAAAAACAGCGTGATTTGGGGGTTTTGCACGGACATATTTTGGACGCGGTGCACCAATTGACCCTCTCGGTCACGGCCTTGCAAGAGGGGCTGTTTAAGGCGCGTGAACATGCTGCAAAAGCCCAAGAAGAGAGTGCTAAAACCTTTCACGAAGGTGTGCGCTTGATGGGAGAACAGCTTGAGAAAAATGCCTCCAATACAGAAGCTACGATGCAAGCCTTTGCGCAAAATTTTGCGGCCTTGCTTAACGGGTTTAAGGAAGAGGCCTCTATGTTTGGGCGCGATGTGCCAAAAAACAGTGAAGTGGAAGCCTTGCGCGAGAATTTACGGATGATTGATGCTGAGACCGAGCAAATCATCAAAAAGCTTGACGGTCTACGGTAATGCGCTTCAAACGTTCCGCTAGCTCAGATCAAAATTTTTGGGTGGCGTATGCGGATTTGATGGCAGGGTTGCTCTTTGTGTTCATCCTCCTCATTGGCGCGATTGTGGTCAAATACGTCTTTATGCAAGGGGATTTGCGCGCTATTAAAACGGATTTAGACGAGCAAAAACGGATTTTGCAACTTAGTGAAGAAGAGTTGGCCCAAAAAAAACGCGATGTGGCGAGCGTGACAGACCAACTCATCGCTACGCGTGCGCAAAATGTGGAGCTAAGTTTTACAAAAGCCCAACTTGAAAAAGCCTTGCGCGACCTTCATGCGCAAGCTGATACTACAGAAGCTTCCCTTGCCGCTGCGCGCGCTTTGTTGGCCGAACAAGGAGAAGAACTCAAAGAAGCGCGGGAAGGATTGGTGCTCTCTGTGCAAGAAGTGGCGGCGTTGAAGTTGCTTTTACTAGAGGAAACGCAAGCCAAAGAAGAGGTGCAAGAGGCCTTACATGTAAGCCGTGAAAAGAGCGCAGCGTTGAGCAATATGATTGCGCTAAAAGAGGGGGAGTTGGCCCTCTTGGCTAAGACGCTGCTTGATAAAACCCTAGCCCATCAAAAATTGGTAGAGGATTTGGATTTGACTAAGGCGCGCATCCAAAACCTGACGGGCATCCGCATCGCGGTGATTGCCCAACTTAAAGAAAAACTGGGCAATAGGATTGACGTGGACGCCGCAAGTGGCGCCATTAGGCTTCCTTCTTCGGTGCTTTTTGATGTGGGTTCGTACACGCTAAAGTCCGAGGCTATAGCCACGTTGCAGTCCACTCTTTTGCCGTACTTGGAAGTGCTTTTGGGGGATGGAAATATTCGAGAGCATTTGGATCGGATTGTGATTGAGGGGCATACAGACTCGGATGGGTCTTACATGTATAACCTCGACCTCTCCCAAAAACGTGCCCTTTCGGTGATGGCCTTTTTGTATGAGTGGCGCAAAGAGGATGCCACTTTGTTGCAACGGTACGTGAGCGCGAGTGGGCGTTCTTTTAGCGACCAAATTTACACCAATGGCGTGGAAAACAAGGAAGCTTCACGGCGGATTGAGATTAAATTTAGCATTTCTAACAAACAAGCCATGAGTGAGATTGAGACATTTTTAAAGGGAGAATATTGATGGAATACGACGTAAAATCGGAGATTTTAGGTTTTGAGAAGATGAGCCGCGTGCGCCTTAGTATGATTGATGAAACCTTTGCCTCCTTGCGGGATGTGAGCAATGAAAAGATTTCATTTACCCTGGTTAATCCTTTTAAACTCAGGGAATATACGGTCAATATTCCGCCGTTTATTAACGCGTTATTGGAGATTGACGCGGGAACAAAGGTGGGGGTTTATGGTATCGTTGTTTTGCAACATCCCCTGGATGAATCGCGTGTGAATTTTCTGGCCCCACTGATTTTTAACCACGACAATCAGACCGTTGCCCAAGCGGTTTTGGCACGCCAAGAGTATCCAGAATACGGTATGGCCGAGAGTATTCGCTCACTTATGGAGGAGTCCTAATGCCTTATGTAAACATTAAAATCACCGAAGAGGGTGCAACCAAGGAACAAAAAAAAGAACTTATCGCAGGTGTTACGGATTTGCTTGTGCGCGTGCTTGGAAAAAACCCTGCCACGACGGTGGTGGTGATTGACGAGGTGCCTTTGGAGAATTGGGGGATCGGGGGAGAGAGCGTGGAAGTGTTGCGAAAAAAACAGTAAGATAGAGGCGTTTGGGCTGTTTTAAAGACCCAAAACCTAGGAGAAAAACGTGCAAAAGAGTAGATTTCACTTTCCCGACCCCCATGAACATGTGGCGTGGAGAAAGAAAGTATTTGAAGTTATTTTCGCACACAATACGCGTGCGGGTACTGCCTTTGATGTGACGTTGATTGGGATTATTTTGGCCAGTGTGATGGTGGCACTGATGGACTCAGTGAGCGTGTTGCAAGGGCATTTTAGGGACACGTTTCTTCTTCTTGAGTGGGTGTTTACGCTTCTTTTTACACTTGAATACGTGGTGCGTTTGAGCGTGGTGCAAAGTCCTTTGCGTTTTGCCCGTAGTTTTTACGGTGTGATTGATTTGCTCGCCTTGTTGCCCATGTTTTTATCTCTTTTTATCCCCGGCACGCAATACCTTGCCGTGCTGCGCGTGCTGCGTATTTTGCGTATTTTTGAAGTGCTACACATGCGCCGCTATACACAAGAAAGTAGCATATTGCTGGATTCTTTGCAAAACAGTTGGCGTAAGATTCTTGTATTTTTATTGGCCATGCTGGCCATTATCACCGTCTTTGGCGCGCTTATTTTTTTAATAGAAGGGCCAGAAAATGGCTTCACAAGCATCCCGCTTTCGATGTATTGGGCGCTTGTGAGTGTTTCTACTGTGGGGTACGGAGACCTCGCGCCCGTGACTGTTTCTGGACGCTTGGTGGCTTCGGTGTTAATCTTAATAGGTTATGGCATCATCGCTGTACCAACGGGGATTTACACGGCAGAATTGGCCTCTTCTTTGCGCGAAAAAAAAGACGGACGCGCGTGTTCGCAGTGTGGCCAAACCCAACACCGTTTGGATGCTAATTTTTGTTTTCACTGCGGCTATGATTTTTCAAAATCTTCATAAGGGAAGCGTTATGTTAAAAACGCTTCCAAAATCCGGTAAAGAAAATAAGAAAAAAAGTGTAGATTTCTAGCCTTCCCGCAATCATACCTAGCGCCAAGACAAAGGCTTCCGCATCACTAAAAAAAGCATAATGTTGCGCTGGCCCCACTAAGGCAAACCCCGGACCTACATTTCCCACACAAGCAATAGCAGCAGAAATGCTTGTAAGTGCGTCATAGCCTGAAGCAAACAAGAAGATGACAATCATGGCATTGGTTAAAATAAATAACATTATAAATCCAAAAGTCGCCGTTATAAGGGAGGTGCTAACCAGATTTTTATTCATAAATATCCCAAAAATGGCATTGGGGTGGATGATTTTTTTGATTTCTCCAAATGCAACCTTGGAGATAATAATAAAACGCACAACTTTTACGCCGCCTGAAGTTGACCCGCCGTTTCCCCCGATAAGCATGGCGACAAAACACACGGCAACAGCCGATTGTCCCCACATTTCATAGTCAGTTGAAGCAAAGCCCGTGGTAGTTAGCAAAGAGGCGATGTTGAAAAAAGCATGGGTTAGTGTGTCGAAAAAAGAAAGCTCGGCAGCCACAAGTCCAACAATGGTGAGGGCAAAAGCAAGAAAAAGAAAGATAGCCCCATACCAGCGGGTCTCCTCATAACGATACCCTTCGGTGCTTCCTTGGAGGAGTTTGAAATGTGCTAAGAAATTGACACCTCCAAGTAGCATAAAGCACGTTGTTGTCCAAAGAGCTAATGGGGTGTCAAAAAACGCTCCAAATGAGTTGTTTTTGGTTGAAAAACCACCGGTGGAGAGTGTACAAAAAGCGTGATTGAGGGCGTCAAAAAAACTCAAACCTTGCAGGTAGAGCAAGAGTGTGTTGAGACAGGTTAGGGCAAAATAAATTGCCCAAAGCATGAGCGCGGTGTCTTTGATTTTAGGGGTTATTTTTTCCAGTTTTACCCCGCTAGCTTCGGCCTTGAAAAGGGCCAATGAGCCACTGGGATTAATGAGTGAAAAAAGCCCGACGCCCAAGACTAAAATCCCCATGCCACCAAGCCATTGCATTAAAGAACGTAGCATTAAAAGTGCGTAAGGAAGCGCTTCAATGTCGGTAAAAACCGTGGCTCCTGTGGTCGTAAAACCGCTAATGGCTTCAAAGAAAGCTTGCATGGGACGAATGTCGCTATAGAGCCACAAAGGAACACCCCCTGCAACCCCCGCAAGTAACCAGATAAGATTGACTCCCAAAATTCCTTCTTTAAGGCTTAGGGTAAACGTGTGGGTGCGTACACTCAGGAAAAGCGCGCCATTGAGTCCAATAAAGCATGCAACAAACACGCCAAATTGTGACATATTCTCATCATAGTAAACCCCTGCACCTATAGGTAAAAGCAAAAATATCCCCAAGGCCACCCCTGTAATGCTGAGCAATTTGGCAATATTTTTTACAGAATATTTATCCACGTGCGGACTCCTTCTTCATGGATACGTTTGGCAAAAGCAAACAAGGTAAAAGGTTCATCGGGATTAAGTGCTTGAAAGCTTGTACTCAGGTGATTGTGTTGCATGTAAAAAATCAACGCCTCGGGCGCTGGATTTTTGGAAAGAGAGAAAGGAACTTTTTCAAAACGCCGCACAAAGGAGAGTGCACTTCCTCCGCAAAAATGCCGCTCCTCTACCATGACATTGGAATTAATAATCTCCATAATGGCGTAAAAAGCATTCATTTTTGGCCCCCTTAGGGCAATAATGCCCAAAGTGTGCATGAGCCGATAATGCTCGATGTCATTATTAACAGCGATGACGCGCTTAATGCCAAGTTCTTTGGCTTCAATGCACTTAACGATGTTTTCATTGTCATTGGCAGTAGCAGCAATAAGTATATCAGCACTTGTAAGCCCCTCTTCTTGATAGAGGCGGTAATCTCCATATTTGCTGTTAATAACCGTTGCGTTGGTTTGCAACAGTTGGGAGGCTTGAGTGCAAAGCCCAAGGTCTTTTTCGATGAGCTTGATGGTCATGCCACTTTCAATGAGTGCTTTGGCAATCTCAATGCCTAGTATATTTGCCCCAAAAATAACCCCACATCTGTTTTTTCGTATTGGCGAGTTTTGGAGCTTTTCTCCAAGGGCTTGGATGGCCTCAGGGATTCCGAAACAAAAAATGACATCATTGGGTTGGAGTAGTTCTTGAGCGCTAGGGATGAAAAAATCGCCTTCTCGGTCAACCCCCACGATTTTAATCGCTTCTGAGGCAAGTGAGGCCAGAAGAATAGGTTGAGTATTGGTTATATTTGTGCGGATACTGATGAGTTTTTGAGGAAAGCCTTTAAAACATTTGACATTGTTGGCGATGGGGTTTAGGGCAAGGGATTTTACTGTCTCGGCGACCGTGTTAAAGGGAAACACAGCATCGGTGATGCCGATTTTTGAAGCAATGGAGCTTTTGGCAAAAAACTGATTTTTTAAGCGAATGATTTTACGTTTCACCAAAATCTTCTCATCGGCAATCAACGAACACACCAGGTTGATTTCATCCGAATCGGTTACGGCTATGAAAAAATCATAGGTCTTCCCTTTAAGGGCTTCGTAACTTTGGGGGTCTTCCACGTTGGCATAAAGCGTCAGAGCATCAATGCTCTCATTGAGTCTTTTAAGTGCCTCTTCGTTTTGGTCCATAATAATAACATCATGTTTTGGGCTTAGGGTGCGGGCAAGGCGAAAACCCACCCTTCCAGCACCCGCAATAATAATGGTCATGCATTACTCCTGTAGTTGAAAAAATCGGTACCCGATACTTGATTCGGTTTGGATATATTTGGGTCGTGTTGTGTCGGCTTCAATCTTTTTGCGCAACGTATTGATATAGGTGCGAAGGTATTGGGTTTGGGTTTGGTACCCCACACCCCACACTTCTTTAAGGATGTGCTTGTGGGTTAGGACTTGGTTGGGGTGGCGCATAAAAAACTGCAATAAAGAAAACTCAGTAGGGGTGAGTTTAATAGGGATGGCATTTTTTGTGAGTGTGTGGTTTTGGGTGTTGAGGATTAGCTCTCCTGCTGTGTAGCTACTTTGTATCAGAGGTGCGCTACCACTTCTTCGACTGGCTGAACGTATGCGCGCAAAAAGTTCTTTGGCAGAAAAAGGCTTTGTGACATAATCATCCGCTCCTAAATCTAAGCACGCTATGATTTCTGCTTCCTCTTGCCGTGCCGAGAGGATGATGATGGGAATATTAAGGTCTTTTCGGATGGTTTGAATAAGGGTTTTTCCGTCTCCATCGGGCAAGCCAAGGTCGAGAATGACTGCCTCAAAAGGGTGCGCGCGTAAAAGACGCAACGCAACATTTTTGGAGTTGGCTGCCAGTGTTTTTGTGTGTTCTTGCTCAAAAAAACGCGCAAGCAAGGTAGCAATAGCGCGATCATCTTCAACGATGAGAATCATGTATTTTCCTTGAAAAGACGGGGTGGATGTTTGAGTACAGGAAGTGTGATGTAAAAAACAATACCCCCATGTTGTGAAACTGCCTCTATGCTTCCTTTGTGTGCTTGAACGATTTTTTTGCAAATAGAGAGTCCAATGCCACTTCCTTTGATATCTGCAGCCGTTTCAAGACGGTAAAAAATGTCAAAAATATTGGCAATTTCGGTTGCGTTAACGGGGGAAGCGTGGTTGAAAAAACGAATATAAAAAGCCTTATCTTTGGCGTAGGTGATTTTGATATGAACGGCTTGATTGGGAGGAGAATATTTAAAGGCATTATCCAGTAGATTCACAAATAAGCGCACAAGAAGCTCTTGGTCACCCCAGTACAAAGGCAGGTCATGTTGAAGCGAAAGCTTCAGTTTGTTTTCATCGTGATAAAATTCTTGCAAGGCAACACCCAAACTGTCTTCTAAATCGCACCAGTCCATTCTTAACGCCGAATCGCCCCCTTGAAGGCGCGCATTGTCAAGCAAACTGGCAACCAGACGGTTCATTTGCTCGCTAGAGGTTTTGATTTCTTGCAAAATATCTAACTGAGATTGGAGGGAGAGTTTAGGTTGTTCTAAAAGCAAGGTTGTGTTTCCAAGAATGGAAGAGAGTGGGGTTTTTAGGTCATGGGAGAGTGTGTTAAGAAGAATCTCCTTAATCTTGCTTGCTTGAATTTTTTTAGCTTGAGAAGTTACTAGGCCACCCACGATAAAGAAAATAAGAAAACTCCAAAGGTAAAACACATCATCCACCGTGAAGCTGTATAGCGGTGGCACATACAGCACATTGAGCAAAATAACTGTGATTAAAGAGGCTAGAAATGTTGCTATCATTTTGCCCCTAAGGGCAATCACTAAAACAGGAATCAGGTGCAAAAGCGTAATGTTGATCAGTTCGAGATAGGGCCGTAAAAGGTGGCTAAAAAGTGTCACAAGCCCAAGTATGATGATAAAAATAAAATAATGGCGATTCATTAAAATAATGTTTGCGCGAGTTTTAATGCAATAAGACCAATAAGTATCACCAAAATAGTATCCCCGCCTACATACAGTAAAATTGTCGATAGTGAGTCCATTTGAACCCCCTTTGTGTTTACATGTAGAGGATTATACCCCGCATGGTGTCAAAAAAATATCAAAATTTTACGATGTGGATTAAAGTCTTGGGCTTGGCGGGGCGATAAAATATCCTTGGGTGTAGTGGATGCCGATGGCTTTGATTTTTTCGTAAATAGCGAGGGTTTCCACGTACTCGGCGATGGTTTTGATGCCAAGGCGCGAAGCAAAAGCGTGGATGCTTTCTACGATAGCGAGCGAGTTGGCGTCAAAGAGAATGTTTTGAATCAACGAACCGTCGATTTTGATGTAATCCACATTGAGCTTGGCCACGTGCTGAAAGTTGGAAAATCCTGAACCAAAATCGTCGATGGCTATCTTGGCGCCGTAGTGTTTGATTTCTTGGACAAAACGCGCAACCAATTCGTAATCATCAATCCGCTCTGTCTCCACAATCTCAAACACTACGCGGTTGCCGTGGCCATATTTTTTGAGTTTTTCAACGATGAGGGAGTTGATGGAGTAATCCATAAGATCGCTTTCTGAGAGGTTGATGCTAAAATCAAAGGGCTTGTTTTGCATAAACTCAAAGGTTTTTTCAATCATCGTTTCGGTGAGTTGGAAGTATTGGTGTGATTTTTTAGCCACGTCTAAAAAGAAGCAAGGAGCGATGGGCTCATCGTTGGCATCAAGCATGCGCACAAGGGCTTCGTATTTTTCTATCTGCCCTGTGGTGTTGTTGAAGATGGGTTGGAAGTAGGGCACGATTTTATCTTGCGCAAAGGCTTCTTTGAGGCGATTGGCCCATTCGATATTGGTGGCAAACTTGGCCTGCGTTTCTTGGGACTCATCAAAGGTTAGGAGGGGTTTTTGCTTTTTCTTGGCTGTTTTGAGGGCAATATCTGCTTCCACGAGGGCTTTTTCTCCTGAAGTATTGATTGTTAACCCAGCGCTAGTACTAACGCTAATGCGCCGCGCCGCGCTCAGGTCAAAAAAGAGCTCTTGGTTCATGGTTTCTAGGAAAAATGTGGTGGTTGTGATGACGGATGCCTCGTCGAGAAAATGAGGGAAGAAAAGGGCGTATTCATCGGCGGAAAGTTTAAAGACGCTGACATTTTTCGTTTTACCAAGCTTTCCAAGACGTTCGCCGTACTCTCTTAAGAGCTTATCTCCTGTTTTTACCCCGTAAAAATCGTTGATTTCTTTAAAGTCGTTAATATTAAAAAGCGCCAATGAGCCCGTACGTGCAATGGAAAGGGCAGTGGTGAGGCTTAGACGATTGGGAAGCTGGGTGAGTTTGTCGGTATGGAGTTGACGGCTTAGCTCTTCTTTACCTTTTTCCAAAAGACGTTTGTAATGCTCTAATGGTGTGATGTCTGTCATGGTGACAACACACTCTTCTTTTGTTCCTCTTAGGGAATTTGCAAGCAAGGTAAAGATGTATTCGTGGCCATTTTTAATAATCATCGCTTTTTGGGGGGTGGCAGCATGTTGAACCTGCATAAGCCATTCGCCATTTTCTGTTTTGTGTACAAAATCACTTTGTTCCACGGGTTCAAAAAAATCACACACGCAGCGGTGTTCTTTTTTAAACGCTTCTAAGGTTGCATAGGCGTCAAAGAAGTCAAAAAAGGTGGCGTTGGCGTAGTGAATATCTTCACCAGAAGTAACAAAGACAAGGGAGGGTTGGGCGTTTAGGATGTCGTGGTAGCGCTGTTTTTGATGCAAGAGCGTTGCATTTTTTTCACGCAAGGTTTGACTCATGGCATTGATGTGTTGGCTTAAGGCAAAGGTTTCTTTGGAGGTTGAAAGGGCGAGGGGCGGGGTGTCAAGGTTGGTTCCTAATTCTTCAAGGTGTTTAAAAAGCCGCGCAAAAGGTTTTTGAATGACGATGCGAATGACCAGTAAAAGAAAGATGATAATCACAACCATCAACACAGAAATCGTGGCGGAGACAAGAAGGGAGTTGTTGGTAATGATGTGTTGTACAACACTGCTCTCTTTTAATAAAACAAGCTCCCAATTCCACGGGTAAAAATAGTGTTTATAGGCAAAATAACCGTTTAGTTTTTGAAAAGTTTGGGGTTTGAGCGTAGAGACAAGGGGCAAGGGGTTTTCAACGGGAGTGAGGTGGATTTTTTGTTGTTCTGGGAGCAAAATATACGCTTGGTAAGCACTGCTTTGGAGAAGCTTGCGCAAGCGGTTGATGCTCTCTTCTTGGGCGGCAGTACTGGCGCTTTGGAAAAAAGAAGGATTTTTACCAAAAGTCAAAAACAAGGTTTCAAAGTCTGTTTTGAGGGCATATAAAAGGTGGTTAGAAAAAAGCACCATCTCTTCTTCTTGTTGGGTGTAAATGCGCTTATTGAGGTTGTTTTCAATAACACGTGTCCCAAATAACACGCACACGATACAGATAAAAAAGATAGGATAGGCCAATTTGGAACGAATGGAAATGCGGCGACCTAGGGCATTGGAGATAATCATGGAGACACCGTTTTAAGGTACAAAGCCAAGACTTCTTCGTACGCACTTGGGTTTGGCAAAGCGGCGCCGTATTTGAATGCACCCGCCCACGCCTCCATGCGTTGGGCGTCTTTTCCTTCGGGTTCAAGAAAAAGGAGAGCATCTTGAATCTCTTGAACCAAGGCACCTGAAAGCGCGGCAGACCCTACCCATAAAAATCCAGGCAAGGCTTCGCTACGGCCTCGCTCGATGAGTCCTAAGTGTTTGTACTCATTAAAGACAGAGCTTTTTACTCCGCCGCTATGGGCTTCGCCGAGGAGGAGTTTTAAAATGACGTTGGTGTGGGTGTCGGCATAAACATAAGGAAGCGTTTCAAGGGCGAGGCCTTCGCGTTTTAAAAGGTATGACATGCTTAAAAATCCACAGGTGGAAAGGGGTTGGGTGAGGGCGATGGTGTGCTGTTCAAGGGGTAGATTGCGCGCATGATGTGCAGTGATGAGGCTACACGTATAGGTGCTTTTTCCCTCTTCGTTTAAAAACTGGACAATGGGTTGCACGGGGATGTTCTTGTGCAAAAGTTGGGCATAGGGGAGGGGGCCAAGGTGGGCGATGTCAACATGGTTTTTGGCGAGGGCTTCGAGTATTTTTTCATAATCGGTGAAGTAGACAATCTCAAACGTCACGTCTAATTTTTGAGACAAAAAGGAAAAAATTCCTTCGTATTGTTGCAGTACAATTTCAGATTTAAGCATGGGAAGTGGCGCAAAACGCAAGGTGTGCGGTTTGGCGAAGAGCAAGGCGCTAAAACACAGGAAAAGAAAAAAGATGTTGCGCATACAAGGCCTCGTGCGTGATGTTTGTGTAACAATTTTTGGTTAGTGTATCATAAGGTTATTTTTTTTAACCTTATGTGAAAAAATGCCATTAAACCAGTCTACATGTAAACTCTGCTACAATCCCAAAAAAGTACCACCACTAGGACTAAATATGCACTGTATTTATACACACGAGAGCACGTTTAAGGAACAGTTTCAAACCCTTTTAGGACGTGGAAAGATGGACATGCGCACCGTAACGCCCGTGGTGCAAAGTATCATTGAAGAGATTCAAACACGGGGCGATGAAGCCCTTAGTGAGCACATCGCGCGGTTTGACAAATGGAAACCTAGCGCGCCTAGCCACATGCGCATCGACACAAACGCCATGAAAGCGGCTTACGAAGCACTGGATGCGACCCTTAAAAGTGCTTTACATGTAGCCTATGAGCGCATTCGTACCTACCACCAAAAACAGCTTCCAAAATCGTGGATGACGTACGAAGAAAACGGCACTGTGTTGGGACAAAAAGTCACCCCAGTGGACAGGGCAGGGCTGTACATCCCCGGAGGAAAAGCGGCCTATCCAAGCTCCCTTCTCATGAACGCCATTCCCGCCCTTGTGGCAGGCGTGAAGGAGATAGTGGTGTGCACCCCTGCGCCGAATAATGAGCTAAATCACCTCTTGCTTGCGGCCTTGCATTTGTGTGGCATCACCCATGCCTACAAGGTGGGCGGGGCGAGCGCCATCGCGGCCATGGCGTATGGCACAGGTACGATTCCTAAGGTAGATGTCATCACCGGACCGGGCAATATCTTTGTAGCAACGGCGAAAAAAATGGTCTATGGGGATGTGAACATTGACATGATTGCTGGACCCAGTGAGATTGGGATTTTGGCGGATAGTACCGCTAATCCCCGCCTTGTAGCCATTGATTTGCTCTCCCAAGCAGAGCATGATGAGATGGCAAGTTCTATTCTTATTACCCCAGATGAGGCGCTGGCAAAAGCGGTGATAGAAGAGGTAAAAGCCTATTTGCCCAATCTTAGCCGCGAAGCCATCGCGCGTGAGTCTATCCAAAAACGCGGTGCTTTCATTGTTGTGCGCGACATGGACGAAGCGGTGGCACTCATGAATGAAATCGCCCCAGAACACTTGGAGGTGATGACGCTAAATCCCTTTGATTTGCTTCCTAAAATCCGCCATGCGGGGGCGATTTTCATGGGGCACCATACGCCCGAACCCATCGGGGATTACATTGCTGGGCCTAACCACACCCTTCCCACAGGGGGCACGGCACGGTTTTATTCGCCTTTAAATGTGGAAAATTTTATGAAGAAATCTTCCATCATTTCCATGAGCAAAGCAGGGCTTGATGCCATTGGCCCTGCCTGCGCACTCTTGGCAAACTGCGAAGGGTTAACTGCCCACGAAGCCTCTTTAAAAGAGCGCTTGAAATAGTAAAAAGGCTTTACATGTAAAGCTAACTTTAATTTATTTAGCAATATTTAAGGTTTCTTTGACGCTTTTTTAATTATACTTTTGACACTTTTGTGCCAAAGGTTTTCCCCATGCATTTTTCTTCGTTTTGGAAGCGGTTTGTGCAACTGCTTACTTTTATAAACCTTCCTATTCGTCGTAAATTTACCTTTTTTGGCGTTGGTACCTTGTTTTGGTTTATGGTTATTGGCGTTTTGGCCGTGGGGTCATTGACCTTCGTGCATTTTCGCTACTCCCAAGTTTCTAGCACCGCCTTGCCCAGTTTGCGCCTTGCGTTGGCCTTGCAGCCTTTGATGCAAGGAAGCATCGAAGGGGCGCGCGAAGAGCGAAGTGACAAGGTTTTAGCAAATTTGCACCAGATGTACCAGCACGTTTCCATTGCGCTCATGAAGCCTTCAGACGCGCTAGGGGAGGGCAATGTCTTTGAAGTGTTAAACCGTGCCCTTGCACGGGAAGATGAACAAGGAGCGGCACTGCTAAAAACCCTTTTGGGGCAGATTCAAGAGACCAGTGAAGTTGTTTTAAACGGGGAAGCCTTGCACGCTTCGCTTTTAAGAGCAGACACCACGCTGGGTGCCTTTTTGGCCCACACCAACACCCAGTTTGCCCGCTACGAGGGGCAGATTAACGACACTATTCGTATCGCCATCAACACCATCGCTTTGGCGATTTTTATCGCTTCGATACTCCTGTTCATCTTTACCCGTTGGCTGACCAACGCCTTTGCTCGACCCATCGCGCAAATTACCGACCAGATTCATGCTATCGGGATTGGGGAGGTGGATTTGGGTAAAAAAATGCAAGTCACCTCAGAGGATGAGATTGGCACCCTCTCTAAAGAGTTCAACGCCCTTGTGGACACGATTTACGGGGTGACGGTGTTTAAAAAAGTCATCGAAGAAGACAGCTCCTTGGAGATGGTCTACACCCGTTTGGCAGAAGTCTTTGAGCGTCAAGCGGGCATGAAGGCGTGCCGTATTTTTGACATCAATAACGCTAAAAACACCATGCGCCTTGTGGAGCCTGCCCTTGGGGGCGAAGAGGCCATGTTGTGCGCCCCTGAAATCTTGCACGATGCGTGCTTGTGTCGGGCGAAAAAAACTGGTCATACCATCTCTTCTTTTGAGTTTGAGGGCGTGTGCCGTCAGTTTAGGGAAACCCAAACCCACCACCACGTGTGCGTTCCTTTGGTGGCAGGCGGGCGCTCAAGCGGCGTGGTGCAGTTTGTCTTTTCAAAGGCAGAAGAGGGCGATGGGGCGAGAGTGCAAACCCAACTTTTCAAGGCGCAAACCTACATCAAACACTCCCTTTCGGTCATCGAAACCAAACAGCTGATAAACACCTTGCGCGAATCCTCTTTGGTAGACAGTCTAACAGGCTTGTACAACCGACGCTTTTTGCAAGACCACTCGACGCAAATCATCTCGGGGGTCTTGCGGCGCGGTAAGCAAATTGCACTTTTAATGTGTGACATGGATTATTTTAAGCAAGTCAACGACGAACACGGCCATGATGTGGGTGACACGCTTCTTAAGGAGACTTCACGCATCTTGCAAGGCGCCATCCGTGAATCAGACGTGGTGATTCGTTTTGGTGGCGAAGAATTTTTGATGTTATTGGTGGATGTGGAAGCGGGTGAGGGGATGGAAGTAGCAGAAAAGATTCGCAAAAAAGTGGAAGAGACGAGCTTTAAGATTCCCACAGGCGTGTTGAAAAAGACAATAAGCGTGGGGGTGTGTGAGTTTCCCCACGACACAGACGGTTTTTGGCACGCCATCAAATTTGCCGACGTGGCACTCTACCAAGCCAAAGCCCAAGGGCGCAACCGCTGTATACGCTTTACGGAAGAAATGTGGGACCAAGCGGGAGGGTTTTAACCCCGCTTGGCGTAAAAATCCCGATAAAACCCTTCAAATTTTCCTGCCAAAATGGCCTGACGCATTTGCTTCATGAGGCTCAGGTAATAGTGCAAGTTGTGCAAGGATGCAAGGCGAAAAAAGGTCAATTCGCGGGCGCGGTAGAGGTGGCTGAGATAACTGCGCGAATACCGCTTACATGTAAAGCAATCGCACGCGGGGTCGATGGGCAACTCGTCCGTTTGAAAGCGGGCGGCTTTGATGTTGAGCTTCCCAAAGCTGGTAAAAAGCGTGCCATTGCGCGCGTTGCGCGTGGGCATCACGCAATCAAACATATCTACCCCCCGTTTGACGTTTTCGACCAAATCTTCAGGGGTTCCAACACCCATGAGGTAGCGAGGTTTGTGGGTGGGCATCAAAGGCGTGGTGAGCTCTACGGTGTCGTACATGGCTTGGTTGGGTTCGCCCACACTAAGCCCTCCAATGGCAAACCCATCAAAATCCATCTCGCACAACTGGGTGGCACTGATACGGCGAAACTCAGGGTCGGTGCCCCCTTGGATGATGGCAAAGATGTTTTGGTCTTGCGCCTTTCCTTGGGCTTGATTGGCGCGGTGGTAGGTGATGGAACGTTTGGCCCAGTCAGTGGTGCGTTCGATGGAAAGGGCGATGCGCTCCTTTGTGGCAGGAAGCGCAACGAGGTCGTCTAAAATCATCATAATGTCGGAGTTTAGGTTGCCTTGAATGTCGAGGACTTTTTCAGGGGTAAAGTAGTGGGTGGAGCCATCAATGTGGCTTTTAAAGGTGATGCCATCTTTGTCGGCTTTGGAGATGTCGCTCAAACTAAAGGCTTGAAACCCGCCACTGTCAGTCAAAAAACTACGGTCGTAGTGGGTGAAGCCGTGCAAGCCTCCCATCTTTTGCACCACGTTATCGCCAGGACGCAAGTAAAGGTGGTAGGTGTTGCCTAAAATAATCTTGGCATCAAGGATGTCGGTCATGTCGTGGGCGTCAAGGCTTTTGACACTGCCCACAGTGCCAACAGGCATAAAAACAGGGGTTTGGATGGTGCTATGTGCTGTGGTAAGGGTGCCTGCGCGGGCGTGCCCGTCGGTTGCTTCTAAGTCAAAGTGCATTTTGGTATACTATCCTTTTTTTATGGAGCAGCAATGAAGAAGATTTTGATTATTGCCGATGGCATTCTAGCGAAACATTTTTTAGAAAGAGTTATGGCACACAAAGGCAGTGAGAACCACTACACCGTGGTGACGTACCGTCAAAAGACCTTGCCAGAAGGCCTAAAAATCCCCGAAAATTTTAAGTTCTTAGATTTTGACCCCACCAGCGAACCCAAGCTTTCGTTGGTACTTCACAAAGAGTTTGCACAGATTATGATTTTGGTGAGCAAGGAACTTGACGCCATCGCTTCGTACCACAACATTCGCAAAATCGACCCAAAAATTCAGATTGTACTGATGGACCGTTGGGGCGTTTCTTTGGAAGATGAAAACTTGCTCATGATTGATTCGCGGGAGGTGTTGGCGTCGCGTTTTTCAGATTATCTTCCTAACATGCCTGTGATTGCTCAAAACGTAGGCCTTGGAGCCGGGGAAATCATGGAAATCCAAATCCCCATCGGTAGCGCGTACGTGTACCGTCATATCGCCAGTATCCAACAAAAAAAGTGGCGCATTGTGGCTATTTATCGCAATAATGCGCTTATTTTGACGCGCCCGACACTCATGATTCAACCCAACGACGTTATGCTCGCCATCGGCGATCCGATGGTATTGATGAATGTGTTTAAAAGTGTCAAGCAAGAAATCGGCCAATTTCCCTCACCTTTTGGCAACAACATCTACTGCCTCATCGACATGCAACGCATGAATGAATCCCAAATGCGCGATATTCTCAATGACACCATGTTATTGCACTCAAAAATCAACAGTAAAAAGTTACATGTAAAGCTCATCAACCCCAAACCTTGCGAGATGCTTGAAAAACTCAAAACCCTCCCCAATGGGCACATTAACGTGAGCGTGGATTATTTTGCCACCACGCCCGCCGCCGTATTGCTCAAAGATGTGGGCGCGTACGATGTGGGGTTGGTGGTGACAAGCAGCGCGTATTTTAAGGCATATAAACGCTTGTTTTACCGTACAAAGTTGCCGGTGTTTAAGATTGGAAAGTGGGGCTTTTCAAGCCTCAAAACAGGGGCAATCTTGGCCAGCGATAGCGAGGAGATTGAAAAAGAATCATCCGTTATTTTGGATTTTTCTTCGCAACTCAATCTGGAAGTCAATCTGTACCATTACGACCCTGAGAAAAAGAGCCAACGTAGCAGTTTGGTGGAGCATTTTGAAAACCTTTCCAAGCTGTTTGATAAGGACGTAGAGGTGATTCAAGATGATGAAATCAATCCCATCATCCGCCTCCAAAACCGTCAAGATTTACTGCAATTTGTTCCGTTTTATGAAAAAATCGTGAACCATTCGCCTTTTGCAATTTTTTCCACAGATTTGGAACAACTTTCTCACCGCCTTGACAAAAGCTACCAACTCTTTATCCCAACCAGTTCATAGCCCTTTTTAAGGGCTCTTGGGTTAAAATTAATCTAAAACCGCACAAAGACGAACACCATGAACATTTCGATTGATTTTGCCCCCGCCCAAAGCCAGAATTACACTGTTTTTATCGACGCCCTTGAACGCCTCACGTTGCGAGGCAAGGTTGCCATTGTTACCAACCCAAAAGTTGCAGGATTACACCTAGCGTCACTGCTTGCAAAGATTGAAGCAGACGAGGTGTATGTTATCAGCGTGCCTGATGGTGAATCCCACAAAACACTTCAAAGTGTTGAGATGATTTTGGAAAATCTCTTCATGCACCGCTTTGACCGCAACGCCACGCTTATCGCCTTTGGCGGCGGTGTGGTGGGCGACATGACGGGTTTTGCCGCCGCGATTTTTCAACGGGGGATTAAATTCATCCAAATCCCTACAACCCTCCTTTCCCAAGTGGACGCGAGTGTGGGCGGTAAAACAGGGGTAAATAACCGTTTTGGCAAAAATCTCATCGGGGCTTTTCATCAGCCTAGTGCGGTGTATTGCCAGAGTGCCTTTTTAGAAACCCTCCCTCCGCGCGAATTTGGCGCAGGGGTGGCAGAGATTGTTAAAATGGCGGTAACCTTTGACGCGGATTTTTTTACTTACCTTGAGCAGCACACGCTAAGTACGCCTTCTTATTTGCGTGAAACCATCGCAAGAAGCATTGCCATCAAAGCAAACGTGGTGGCAAAAGATGAAAAAGAGGCAGGTGTGCGCGCGGTGCTTAACTACGGCCACACCTTTGGGCATGTGATTGAAAACGAGACGGGATACACCACCTTTTTGCACGGAGAAGCCGTGGCGATTGGGATGCGCATGGCCAATGCCCTAGCGCAAAAACTAGGCTACCTTACACGCGCAGAATGTGCACGCATCGAAGGGCTTTTGGAGCAATACGGGTTGTTGTTTAAGTACCCTGTGAAAAACCCTGAGAGTTTTTACGAAGCTTTTTTCCTTGATAAAAAAAGCCTCAACGCGACCATCACGTTCATTTTGCCAAAAAGCATCGGCGGGTATGTTATCCTTAAAGATGCACCCAAAGAGACTGTGCTAGAGGTCCTTAGGGAGTTTGACCGATGAGGCGTATTTTTGGAGCATGGTGCCTAGGGTTTGTCCTTCTTTTTGCGGAAGTTGGCACCACAGAAGCTGAACCTGTCAATGAGGAGCTTTTAGCGCAGATTGCGACACTTAGCGCTCAGGTGGAGGCTATTGAAAAAGAACTTCAAAACAATATTTGGTTGACGCGTTACAGTAACTTTGTGACCCATCAGTCTTTGAGCGATGAGTTGGCACAAGTGGAAAAAGAGCTTGCCGTGCTCAAAACCAAGCGCGACCGCGCGTCCATCGAGCGCGTTGAAATCCTTTCAAAAAAGCAAGAAACCCTTGAAAAACAAGTGGAGTTGCTCCTAGAATTTCGCCGTTCGCCCTTTGCGGAGATGATTCGCCCGCCAGAGATGGGAGAGGTTCCAAAAGTGGGCAATCCTATTGCGATTATTTCAGGGTTTTCGTTCATTAAACAATTGCGTTCCCAGCGGGATGAGTTTGCACAGCGTTTAGCAGGGTTAGAGGCGTTGATTGTACGTCTTGAAGAGCAAGCAAGCATGCTTGAAGAACTTTTAATGCTTGACCCGCAGGGGGCTTATGAGGCAAAATTAAGGGTTGTACAGCGAGAGATTACAGAGTTTCAGGCTGCGAGAGACATCTCTTCGACCACATTTACGGTGTATGAAAAGCGCGTAGAAGAGTCCGTGACTCGGGTGAGCGCGGAGATTAAACAGCAAATGAAACGCGCTGTTAACATCGGGATATTTGTCCTAGTTGTCATCGTGCTTTCGTTGTTGCTAAAGTTGGTTGCCAAGCGCTATATCAAAGACAATGAGCGTTATTACACGGCCAACAAAGCCATTAACTTTGTCAACTTTACCCTCATTGTGCTCATCTTGCTTTTTGCTTACATTGAAAATGTGACCTACCTTGTGACGGTGGTGGGCTTTGCTTCAGCAGGTTTGGCGATTGCCATGAAAGACATGTTTATGAGTCTTTTGGGGTGGATTGTCATCACCTTTGGGGGGAGTTTTCACGTGGGAGACCGGGTGAAGGTGAAAAAAGATGGGCATCCTTATGTGGGCGATATCATCGACATTTCCCTTTTGCGTATCACGATTTTAGAGGACATCACCCTGACAACTTACCTTGAAAATAGGCGTGCGGGGAGGGTGGTTTTCATCCCCAATAACTACATCTTTACCACGCTTATCTCTAACTACACCCACATGACCATCAAGACCGTGTGGGATGGTATCGACGTGACCATCACCTTTACCTCTAACCATAAAAAAGCCATGTACCTCATCAAAAACATCGTCAAAAAATACTCCAAAGGCTACACGGACATCGCCCGCAAGCAGCTCAACATGTTGCGCGACCAGTACAGCCTCAAAAACACCAACGTCGAACCGCGCATCTACTCCTTTTTGGAGCCACATGGCTTGACCATTAGCGTGTGGTACATGACCAACTCTTACGCGGCACTGGCCTTGCGCAGTACGTTGAGTGCGGACATCATCGATGCTATCAACCAAGAAGAGGACATCACCATCGCCTTCCCAACCCAGACCATCAACCTCAACGACACCCGCAAGCCCATTCCGATGGACATCAACAAGGATATTTTATTTTAATGAAAAAAGTGTTTTTTAAAACCTTTGGATGCCGTACAAATATTTACGACACCGAAGTGATGGCTTCTTCTTTAGGCGCGTTTGAGCGGGTGATGAGCGAGGCGGAAGCAGACATCGTCGTGGTGAACTCTTGCACCGTCACCAACGGCGCGGATGTGGGCACAAGAGGGTACGTCAACCAACAAAACAGGCTAGGCAAAAAAGTCGTCCTTGCCGGGTGTGGGGCGCTTAGTAAAGGCCAAGAGTTGTTTGACAAGGGCTTGGTGTTTGGGGTGCTTGGGCACTCGGAGCGCGAAAACATCCAAAGCTTGCTTTCTCGCCCTATGCCTTTTTTTGAGGCGGGAGATTTGACGAGCATCGACCAAAAGATTGTCAGTGAGTATGAGGGGAAAACCAAGGCTTTTGTGAAGATTCAAGAGGGGTGCGATTTTCGCTGTAGCTATTGCATCATCCCTTTGGTGCGCGGCAATGCGCGCTCTCAAGAAGAAGAGGTCATCCTCTCGCAAGTAAAAACCTTGGCAAAAAACGGTTACGGCGAAGTGGTGCTTACGGGTACGAACATCGGCAGTTACGGCAAAGACAAGGGGAGTTCGCTGGGGCGTTTGGTGGGGAAAATCGGCGCGGTTTCGGGGATTCGCCGCGTGCGCCTTGGGAGTATTGAGCCCGTGCAGATTGATGCGAGTTTTCGGGAGATTTTGGGTGAGCCGTGGTTGGAGCGGCATTTACATGTAGCGCTTCAGCACACCTCGCCTGTGATGCTCAAACTCATGCGGCGGCGCAATACCATCGAAAAAGACACGGAGTTGTTTTGGGAGCTTCGAGAAAAGGGCTTTGCCCTAGGGACGGATTTTATCACCGGGCATCCGGGTGAAACACCTGAAATTTGGGAAGATGCCTACCGCCGTCTGGAAGCCCTTCCGCTGACTCACCTGCACTGTTTTACCTACAGCAAGCGCGATGGCACGCCCTCTTCGACCATGAAACCTCAAATCGCAGGGGATGTCGCCAAAGAGCGCCTTAAACAAGTCACTGCGCTTGTTGAGGCCAAGAACTTCGCCTTTCGCAAGGCAAACGAGGGCGTGGTGTTGGAAGTGTTGGTGGAAGAAAAAGAGGGACACGTGTGTGCAGGATACGACCAGTTTTACAATCGCGTGAAGATTCACACCTCTAAAGATTTGACGAAAGAATGGGTAAGCTTGACCAGACACGAAGCAAAGGAGACGCATAATGAAGCCATTTTTTAAGTCTCAAAAACTCGCTATCGCCGTGATGGCGCTGTGTGTTGTTGTGGGGCTTTTGCTCTTTGGGTACGTGCGCAATCGGCCTGAGGCTATTGATTTTAAAATGTACGAAACCTTGTTAAAAACCAATGCTATCAAAAAAGCAAAAATCGAAGCCAATGAGGTGATTTTGTACACCACGGCGGGACACTATAGCATCGTCAAGGACGGGGTGGCCATTGATGCGCTGCTGAAGCAAGTGCCTATTGAGGTGAAAAAAGAGAACCCGCTTTTGTATGATTTGGTGTTGTTTGGGATTATGTTTGGGGGGTTGATTGCCTTGCTTGCTTATGGTAAACGCTACAAAGAGAGCCAAGACCAACAGCAAACCCAGCAACAACGCAACCATGCTTTTGAGCTTGAAACGCTCATGCCCGCGCGCATCACTCCCGTGGCTTCGACGGTGAGTTTTAAAGACGTAGCGGGGATTGAGGGGGTGAAAGAAGAGCTCTCGGAAATCGTAGATTTTTTGAAATATCCCAGCAAATACCGCTCTTTTGGGATAACGCTCCCTAAAGGCGTGCTTCTTGTGGGGCCTCCAGGAGTGGGCAAGACCATGATCGCCAAAGCGGTGGCAGGTGAAGCGAATGTGCCGTTTTTCTACCAAAGTGGGGCAAGTTTTGTGCAGATTTATGTAGGGATGGGTGCAAAGCGGGTGCGTGAGTTGTTTGCCAAGGCCAAGTCCTACGCGCCTTCCATTGTTTTTATCGATGAGATAGACGCGGTGGGTAAGGCCCGTGGCGGGATGCGTAACGACGAGCGCGAAGCGACGCTAAACCAATTACTTACGGAGATTGATGGGTTTGAAGACAGTTCGGGGGTCATCGTCATCGCCGCGACGAACCGCATGGAGATGATTGACGAGGCGTTGTTGCGCTCAGGGCGATTTGACAGGCGGATTTTCTTGCCGATGCCTGATTTTGAAGACCGCCAGAAGATTTTGCACACGTACCTTAAGGGCAAGTCTTCTAGTGTGGACGTGGAAGAGATAGCGCGCATGAGTGTGGGTTTTAGCGGCGCGGCATTGGCGACTTTTGTGAACGAAGCAGCCATCAACGCCCTCAGGCGCGGCGGGACAAGCATCGTACTTGAGGACTTTCAAGCGGTGCGCGATAAGGTGCTTTTAGGTAAGCACAAAGTCATGAGCCTCAGTGAAGGGGAGAAACGCATCCAAGCCTCCTACCAAGCGGCTAAAGCCTTGTGCGCCCACTGGTTCGAGGTGGATTTTGACAAGGTGACGCTCATGAATGACCGCCTCAAAGAAATCGACCGCGAGATAGAGTCAAAGACCCAGATGATGGGCAAGATGAAAGTCTACCTCGCGGGCATGGCGGCGTCAAAAATGCTCTACAATGAAAACTTTTCCAACTCCAAAGAAGACCTCGCCCGCGCCCGCGAACTGGCTGAAGCCATGGTAAACACCTACGGCATGGGCGTTTCACTCTTTCCCCAATCTGCCGACCTTGCCGCACTCCTTGGGGAAGCTAGCAAAGAAGTAGAGAACTTTTTGGAAGGCATGCGCACCCCACTAGAAGCCATCACTGAGCGCCTCTTAGCCAAAGAAAGCATCACCAAAGAAGAGATAAGCACCATCATGCGAGAGTGTTTTTAGGGGTTTACATGTAAACCCTTTACATGTAAGGATTTGCGCTTCTTTGTTCGGCCTGTGTTATAATCCTGTGGCAATCCAAAAAGGAGAGAGTCTATGCATACAAAAAAAAGTATCTTGGCTACACTCAAAAAACTAAAACCCATGTATGAGCATGAGGGGATTGTGCTTTTAGGTTTGTTTGGGGGCTACGCTAAGGACGAACAGAACGCTTTTAGTGACATAGATATTTTCTACCACCTCGATTATGACAAATTTTCTCAACACTACAAAGACGGCTTTTCAAAACTCTTAAGGCTAGAAGAGGTGAAAAAAGAATTAGCAAACCACCTGAGGGCAAAGGTAGATTTGGTGTCAGATAAAAATCAAGCCATAATAGCAGGAGCGTTGTATGTCTAGGGCGCATCAAAGAATTGAGAAGATTTTGGCATCATCAACGCTCGAGATGAAGAGAATGCAGATGGTGCTATTATTGAAGACGTTATTTGCTATAACTTTGCCTGTGATGAAAGAGGCAATTGAGGGTTTTTATAAGAGAGTGTAGATACTCTGTTAAGGATGATAATCTTTTGTGTCAAAATACCAATTGTATGTACCAACAGAAGAAGAGTTAAGGGTCGAGATTGATTTTTTTTTCAGGATAGAAGGTTGGTAAAGGATAGGAGTATTTGAAAAAACCAATAAGAAGGAGAGTCAGAATGAATAAGAGAGAAGATAATATGCATATGAAAAATATAAAAATAACAGGTTTATTTAAATACCTAAATTATGATATTCCCCTAGAGAGGGGAATAAATATCATTCATGGTGTGAATGGAAAAGGTAAGACAACTATTCTGAATATTATTACAAATATTTTAAATGGGGACTTGACTAAATTCTATCAGCTATCTTTTAAAGAAATTGAAGTCTCATTAAGTAACGGATTCATTAAAATTTATAGAGATGAAGAAAATAAAAGTAAATTAGTTTTTGATTTTCAAATAAATAAAGAAAAAATGTTTGAAAAAAGAGATGTTAACAATACGAATTCTGTTAAAGCATTTTTAAGTAGAGTGAATTTAAAGCCCCTATTGTTGCCTGCGCAAAGAGTATCTATTCAAGAAACTTATCATATGGAAAGAGATATAGATTTGACAGACTATCGACACAGAAGAATATTTTTTGAAAGGGATAGATTTTACAGGGAAGAAAAAAATATTTTTCAACCAAATCCAAAGATGGTTGACATATTATCAATACCTAGAGAACTGATAGAGCGTGCTAGAAAATTTTCACTTGTTACGACAAGAAGCTTTTCAAACATAGATATGAGTTTATTTGAAAAGTTTTTTGAAGATACATTATTATCTAGTAGTAAGGAAATTAGCAGTAAATTCAATGAAAAAAATGTTGTTAATAAAATTGAGCAAATAAGAGAAAAAAAAGAAGAATATTTTTTTAAATATAAAAAACTCTTTACGCAAAGTAAAATATTGGAAAAACTCGAATCTTTAATTACTAGAGATGAAATTTACTTGAGTAATGAAATTGATAATTTTTTGTCTTTATATTTAAAGAATATAGAACAAAAAAATCGTGTTATATCAAAATACGTAACTCCGTTTGCAAATTTAGAAAAAATTATAAATGATTTATTTGATGGTAAGCAAATTGAGATTGCCATCAATGAAGAGTTAAATAATATTTTTAAAATTATCACTCAAGCTAACGATGAAATAACTATTCAACATTTATCTTCTGGCGAAAAGAATTTAATTTTAATTTTTTTCCACTTTTTATTTGAAGTAGATGAAAAAACCTTGTTTATGATTGATGAGCCAGAACTATCATTGCATATTGATTGGCAATATTCGATTATAAAATATTTTCAACAATATTCAAATAATAATCAAATACTAGTCGTAACACACTCTCCTGATATAATGCAAAACCACAGGGAATATGAAATAGATCTTAATAAGTGCATAGTTAGGTAGGGTGGCTGTTGTGAACAGAACTGAAGAAGCTATGCTGTCTAGGCAAAATATGTCGAAATATAAAACATTATATGTCGAAGGTGATTTAGATTTAAACATATTGGAATTATTTTTAATAAATAATGGTGTTGAAAATGTTAGGACATATAGAATAATTGGCGATAAAGATAAAATTGGTCTCGAAACATTTATGCGAGATGAAACATTGGGAGCTAAAAAGCTAATAATTGAACTAATTAAACACTCAAATACTGATCCAACAATTGAACAAAATAAATATTTAGGTATTGTGGATTTAGATTTTGACTTTTGCTTGTCTCAACTAGAAGAAATTGACAATTTAATATATACAGATAAAAACTCAATGGAATCTTATTTGATTGATAAAGAATTATTTAAAATTTTAGCAAAAGAAAACAAATGCAAAACCTTTGACATATTTGAGAATAACTTTGAAAAACTTATTGAAAATTTTAAAGAGTTTAACAACATGTTTTTGATGCAGGTAAAATATTATGAAGAATTGGGCGAAAATTTAATTTCATTTGATGCAATTCCTTTTTGTTGTGGGACGTTTGTCAATGGTGATTACTCAATACATTTGGACAATTTGATGTTGAAATGCAATGGTAGTAAAGAAATTTGGCAGGGAATATATAATGATAAAAAAGATGAATTAGCCGCTGTGTACGAAAATTGTAATGATAATCTATTAATATTTTTGCATGGTAAGTACGCATTGAGATATTTAATTAGTATGTTTAAACATATTTTGAAGACTTTTAAAAGAGTTGACGACAATTCCATTGTCAATATGCTGAAAGATAAATTTATAATACTTAGAAAATTTAACGGCTATAAATTATTTGATACTGTTAAAGAATTTTCACAAGTATAGAAAGATTTTTTGCTGTGATACAACTTGATAGCGTGTTTTGTGTAACTCTTAATGAAACTATTTTTGTGTGCTTTTTAGATTTTTATGGATTGAACAATGCATATATACGAGTGCGAAGATGTTTTTAGACAAAACCATCATTAAGCCATCGAATATGTCTTTAAGGAATGAAAAATTTTATAAAAGTAAACTTTTTATAAACAAGTAGTTGGCTTTAAGGAAATAAAACAAAACCCTCGGCTATAACCTTGAAGTATAGCCGAGGGTTTTGCTAAGAGATAATAGGAAGTTTTGTAGCCAAAAAACTTAAATCAAAAGGAAAAACATGAAAGCAAAAATCGGCATTTTGACCCTCTCGGATCGTGCGAGTGCGGGGGTGTATGAGGATATTTCTGGTAAGGCTATTATGGAAACATTGGGTGAGTATCTCACCAGCGAGTGGGAGCATGAGTATGATGTTATCCCCGATGACCAAGTGGGCATCGAAGCCAAGCTTATTGAGATGGTGGATGTGAAGGGGTGTTGTTTGGTGGTGACCACAGGCGGCACGGGCCCAGCCAAGCGTGATGTGACGCCTGAGGCTACCGAGGCCGTGTGTCAAAAGATGATGCCAGGCTTTGGCGAGCTCATGCGCCAAACAAGCCTTCAGTACGTGCCTACGGCGATTCTCTCTCGTCAGACCGCGGGGATTCGCGGAAATGCGCTCATCATCAACCTTCCTGGCAAACCCAAATCCATCCGCGAGTGCTTAGACGCGGTTTTCCCCGCCGTGCCTTACTGCATCGACCTTCTCGAAGGGCCGTATTTGGAATGTGACGAAAAGGTCATCAAAGTCTTTCGCCCCAAACAGTAGCTTTACATGTAAGGGGTTTAAAGCGCCTTAGAATCCACGATGATGCTCACGGGGCCGTCGTTGTGGATTTCTACGTCCATGGTTGCGCCAAAAACGCCGCTTTGGACGCGCGCGTGGGCTTTACATGTAAGGATAAATTCCTCGTAAAGTGCTTTGGCGCGTTCTGGTGGCATGGCGCGCTCAAAACTAGGGCGACGCCCTTTTTTGATGTTGGCCGCGAGGGTAAACTGAGAGATGACAAGCAGTTCGCCCTTGATGTCTAAAAGCGAACGGTTCATCTTGCCCGCATCGTCTTCAAAAATCCGCAAGTTCACGATTTTGGGCACCAAAAGAGCGATGTCTTTTTCACTGTCTTCTTGGAAAATCCCCAAAAGTACGTTTAGCCCCACGCCGATTTCACCGACGATTTCGCCTTCCACTCGCACCGCCGAATGGCGCACCCGTTGCAACAGTGCAATCACGCTACGCGCTTTTTTTGGTAAAAGTAGTAGGCCACGCTGAGCACTGTCACAAGCCCAAGTGTGATGTAGATGATGAGCTTGAGGTACTCTTTCACTAGCGTCTCGTTACTCCCTAGAAAATACCCAAGGGTGATGAGTACGACCATCCAAATGCTCGCCCCCAAGGAGGTGTAAAGGCAAAAGCGAAAGAGGTTCATGCGTGCTAGCCCTGCGGGCAAGGAGATGTACTGGCGCACACCGGGGATGAGCCGTCCGTTAAAGGTGGAGATTTCGCCGTGCTTGTTAAAAAACAGTTCCAGTTTGGTCATCTTGGTTTCATCAAACCCCACGTAACGGCCGTATTTGAGCAAGAGTTTGCGCCCGAGTTTGACGCTAAGGTAGTAGTTAAACAACGCGCCCGCAAGAGACCCGCCTGTGCCTGCTAAAAGTGCGCCCGCAAGGCTCATCTCGCCCTTGAACGCCAAATACCCCGCAGGTATCATGACCACTTCACTGGGAAATGGGAAAAAGGAACTCTCTAAAAACATCAGGCAAAAAATCCCCACATACCCCCATGCGCCGATGGTTTCCACCAGAAACGTTACGGCGCTATGCAACATGGGAAGCCTTACATGTAAAGGGTTTAGCCACGTAAACTTTCCAACTCTTCGGTGACTTTGGCCAGTTTGTCGGTGGCCTCGGCGAGGGCGGCCTTGTTTTGCACGACGACCGCTTCGGGAGCGTTGGCGACAAAGCGTTCGTTGGAGAGCATACCACTTAACTTATCTACCTCTTTTTGAAGCTTGCCCGCTTGCCCTTCAAGACGCGCGATGATGGGGCTAAGGTCGATGCCAGAAAGGGGGATGAGCACTTCAAGGTTGTCGCTCACGTCACGCACGGCATCGGGGATTTTCTCGCTTACAAACTCCACCGCGCCACATTTGGCAAGCAGTTTAATAAACGGCACCGCGGCGCTTAAATCCTGTGGCGTGTTGAGTTTAACGTACGCCAAATCAATGCGCTGATTGCCCAGTTCTATGGTCGCTTTGGCGCGTCTGATGCTCACAATCGCCTCGATGATGCGCTCAAAAAGAGCCTCTATGGCCTCATCTTTGGTTTCATTGGCAGGGTAGGGCAAGACCATGATGGAGGTGCTCTCTTCCAAAGTGGTGTTGCTCAGGGTTTGGTAGAGGTGTTCGGTGATGAAGGGCATGAAGGGATGCAAAAGTTTCATGGCTTCTTTAAAGATGGCGCCTAGTTCTGGCACGGCTTCTTTTTGGGCTTTGCTAAGTTCAATGCCCCAGTCGCAAAACTCGTTCCACAAGAAACGGTACAGCACGGTGGCGGCGTCGTTAAAACGGTAGGTTTCAAGATGGTCGCGCACCTCTTTGGTGGCCACGCGCAAGCGGCTTTGCATGTAGCGGCCCAGTTCGGTTTTGATGGTGATGGCGTCTAAATCCTCAAAGCGATTGGCGTTAAGGAGGAGGTATTTGGAAGCGTTAAAGAGCTTGTTGGTGAAGTTGCGCATTTGGTCGAGTTTGTCGGGACTGAGTTTGATGTCGCGCCCTTGGATGGCAAGCACGGCGAGGGTAAAACGCAAAGCATCGGCGCTGTGGCTATTGATGGTATCGATAGGGTCGATGACGTTGCCCTTGGACTTGCTCATCTTTTGGCCGTGTTCGTCTTTGACAAGGGCATGGAGGTAGATGTCTTTAAAGGGGAGCTCTTTGAGGGCATTTTCCCCTTGAAACATCATGCGCGCGACCCAGAAAAAGAGAATGTCAAAGCCTGTTATCATCAAAGAGTTGGGGTAAAACTCCGCCATATCTTCTTCAAACCACGTTTCCCCTTTGCCACAGTCATCATTTCCCCAGCCAAGGGTTGAAAAAGGCCAAAGACCCGAACTAAACCACGTATCAAGCACGTCGGGGTCTTGGTAGATGTCAGCACTTTGGCATGCGGGGCAGGTGGTTTGGGTCTCTTCTTCGGTTGCCCATTCGTGGTTACATGTACGGCAGTAAAAGACTGGAATCTGATGGCCCCACCACAGTTGCCGCGAGATACACCAGTCGCGCAACTCTTTCATCCATGCGTTAAAGGAATTTATCCAGTGCGCTGGGTAAAACTGCGCGAGTCCTGCGTTGACCTTTTCGATGGCTCCCTCGGCTATCTCTTTTTTCACAAACCACTGCTTGGAGATGTAGGGTTCGACCACGTTTTTGCAGCGGTAGCAGTGTCCCACTTGGTTTTCGTAATCTTCGATTTTTTCCACAAAGCCTTGTGCTTCAAGGGCGGCCACGATACCCTCGCGTGCTTCGAGGCGTTCAAGGCCAGCAAACGCGCCACACTGGTCGTTTAAAAAACCCGCTTCGTTAAAGATGGTGATAAACTCCAAGTCGTGCCGTTTGCCTACTTCGTAGTCGTTCACGTCATGAGCAGGCGTGACTTTCACACAGCCTGTTCCAAAGCTACTGTCTACGTAATCATCGGCGATGATTTTGACCCGTCGGTTGATGAGGGGTAGGGTGACGTACTTGCCCACAAGATGGGTGTAGCGCTCATCTTCGGGGTGCACCATGACCGCCGTGTCCCCAAAATAGGTTTCTGGGCGCGTGGTGGCTACGACGATGTATTCTTGGGAGTTTTCTAGAAAATAACGCAGGTGGTACAGCTTGCCTTTGTGTTGTTCGTATTCTACTTCGATGTCACTGAGCGCGCCATCGTGGGTACACCAGTTGACCATGTAATTACCCCGAACAATCATCCCTTCTTTGTACAGGGCCAAAAAGGCTTTGCGCACGGCGCGTTTGAGTCCTTCATCCATGGTAAAACGCTCACGGCTCCACGCGGGGGAAACGCCCATTTTACGCATTTGGCCGACGATGGTGCCGCCGCTTTTGGCTTTCCATTCCCATACTTTTTCTAAAAACTTTTCGCGCCCTAGTTCTTCTTTTGTGATGCCTTGGGCGAGGAGTTGTTTTTCCACGACGTTTTGGGTGGCGATGCCCGCGTGGTCGGTGCCAGGTTGCCATAAGGTTTTGTAGCCGTCCATGCGCTTGTAGCGGGTCATGATGTCGATGAGGGTGTGGTTAAAGGCGTGCCCGATGTGCAAGCTTCCTGTAACGTTAGGCGGGGGGAGCATGATGGAAAAACGTTTTCCTTCTTTTTGGATGGCTTTGTTGCCCTCCACCTCAAAATAGCCCCTTTCTTCCCAAAGCTTGTAGTAGCGCCCTTCGATAGCGTGCGGTTCGTAGGTGGTGCTTGGTTCACTCACGGTGTTGCCCCTGTGTTTTTTTGTGCGGATTGTAGCAAAAAGTGCCTAACGGGGGGCTTTAATAGGCTTACATGTAAAGGGATTTTGTGTCAAAAAAGAGAGGGTGTAAGCGTTAGCACAAGATGGGGGATATTTTTAGGACTTTTTTTGGCATTTCTCAACCAACTTAAAGAAACTATCTTATATAATTTTTTATGTTTAGATTAATAAAATACTGTTTAGCTTAGAATTGATGGACATTTTGAAGCTTTTTAGGCGGAGTTAAGAATCGTCATTTTTTTCTAAAAAACGGTAATAACAAATCAAAACATAAATTTTCCTTAAAAGGCATTGTATGCATCATCGGGCAATGATTGAGAGCGTGACGGGAAGGACTCCTGAACGCAAAAAAAGCAGGATTCCTGCAAAACTTGACTGGTGGCAAAGCACCACAGGAGCCATTTTGGCTTGTTTTATCGTGTTTCACATGCTGTTCACCTCGACCATTCTCATGGGGCCAGCAGCCTTTGATTGGGTGGTGAAACAGTCCGAGGGTGCTTTTGTGTTTGGCCAAGCAATGCCCGTCATGACCCTCGTGGTGACACTGTTTATTTTTGCTGTGTTTATCGGTCATGCTTTTTTAGCCATGCGTAAATTTCCCGCTTCCTACCGCCAATTGTTGGTGTTTTGGCAACACCGCAAGATGATGAAACACACCGACACATCCTTATGGATGGTGCAGTACATCACGGGATTTGCTTTGTTTTTTTTGGGCGGGGCCCATTTGATTGTGATTTTGTCCAGTTATGATTCCATCAGTGCCGCGAGTGCGGCGACGCGTTTTACCGCAGGGGGCATGGGGCTTTTTTACCTGATTTTATTAGTAGCGATGGTTTTTCACGGAGGCATCGGCGTGTACCGTTTGGTGGTGAAGTGGGTGCCCTTTGACAAAGCCACATCACAAGCACGCAGGGTCGCTGTTGCGCAAGTTAAACGCACCGTATTTGGGGTTTTTGTGGGACTTGGGTTGATGGCGTTTTTGGCAGATTTGGCGTACATGCAGTACGGTAAATCCCTGGCAAAAAACAGCGCACACCTCATCTCTTTTGAGTTAAAATAAGCACGCCAAGCGGGGCTAATCCCCCGCTTTAAATGCCAAGGAAAGTGAATTGACGCAGTGGCGGGTGTTTTTAGGGGTAAAGCCTTCTCCATGAAACACGTGTCCAAGGTGCCCTCCACACGCGGCGCAGACAATCTCCGTGCGCCTTCCATCTTTGTCGGTTATTTCTTTTACCGCACCTAAAAATGCCGCATCAAAACTGGGCCAGCCTGTGCCGGAATTAAACTTTGCGGTGCTTGGAAACAAGGGCGCGTTGCATTTTTTGCAGTGAAAGACCCCTGCTTCATCAAATGCATAATATTCCCCGCTAAAGGGTGCTTCGGTACCTTTTTCCTCCAAAACATGCCGTTCTTCTGGGGTAAGTGGTCGCATACAATGCCTCCTTGTGATGGAGGCATTGTAGCTTTTTTGGGTAAATGGACTTGCGTTTTAGCCGCGTACGGCCTTTACTGCTTCGACCATGTTAACAAGGGCGGGTTTCACCTCTTCCCATTGGCGGGTTTTGAGGCCACAATCAGGGTTAATCCACAGCTGTTCTTTAGGAAAGACTTCTAAGAGTGCTTGAATCTGGGCCACCATCTCCGCCACACTAGGAACCCGTGGCGAATGGATGTCGTAAATGCCTGGCCCGATTTCTTGTGCGTAGCCGATTTCTTTGAAAATGTGCAACAGTTTGTTGCCAGAACGCGCCGTCTCGATGGAAATCACATCCGCGTCCATGGCTTTGATAGTGTGGATGATGTCGCGAAACTCGCTGTAGCACATGTGGGTGTGAATTTGCGTGCGCGGGTGCGCGCTACTAGTAGCGAGCCTAAAGCTCTCAAGCGCCCACGCTTCGTAATCGGCGTGTTTTTCTTGGCGCAAAGGATACCCTTCTTTAAAGGCCGCTTCGTCCACTTGGACAATGCCAATGCCCGCTTCTTGCAAGTCGTCGATTTCATCGGCAATGGCAAGGGCAACTTGGTGGGCAATCTCCCTTTTGGGTTTGTCGTTGCGCACAAAGGACCAGTTGAGAATGGTCACGGGGCCTGTGAGCATCCCTTTGACGGTTTTTTGGGTTTGGGATTGTGCGTAGGCAATCCACGCCACCGTCATGGGCGCGGGACGGCTGATGTCGCCGTAAAGCAAAGGAGGCTTGACGCATCTACTGCCATAACTTTGCACCCAGCCGTTTTGGGTAAAGGCAAAGCCTTCAAGCTGTTCGCCAAAGTACTCCACCATGTCGTTGCGTTCAGGCTCCCCATGCACGAGTACATCTAGGCCGATGGATTCTTGAAAGGCAAGGCATTCATCGATGTAGGTTTTGATGTGTGCTTCGTAACTTTCAGGGGAAATGGCCCCGCTTTTGAACTCTTTGCGCACGCGGCGTAGTGCTGGGGTTTGGGGGAAAGACCCGATGGTTGTGGTGGCCAAATCTGGGTAATGTAGTGCCGCTTTTTGAAGGGCGATGCGCTTGGCGTAGGGCAGGTCTCTTTTCCATTTAGTGGTGGTTTTTAAGCGTGTTTGCACATGCGCGTTGTGGATGAGCTTGGAGGTTTTGCGCGACGCAGCGGCGGCACGGTTGGCTTCTAGGGCTTGGGTTTTAGCAGGGCTTAAAGGCGCGCCATGAAAACACTGGGAAAGCAGTGTAACTTCTTCGAGTTTTTCAAGGGCGAAACTTAGCCATGAGGTGAGCGTTGTGTCTAGCTTGGTTTCGTGGGCTAGGGTGTAGGGTACGTGCAACAACGAGCACGAAGTTGAGACGCAAATGTGCTCTTTTGGTACCTGCGACGCGATGCGTTCAAGTAGGTCGAGGGTGGTTTGCATGTCATTTTTCCACACATTGCGCCCATCTACTACCCCCGCGATGAGGTGCAAATCTCCAAGTTCCCCAAGCGCTTCCATATTTTCTTCCCCGTGCACAAAATCTAGCCCAATGCCCCACACGCCGCTTTTAGCCAAAGTGACTACGGACTCTTTGGCGTGGTCAAAGTAGGTGGTGACGATGAGTTTAAGACCCGAAATGGCAGAAAGTTTGCCATACGCGGCACCCAAACGTGCCTGCGTGAGCGGGTCGGTGCCAAGGGAGAGAATGGGCTCATCGCACTGCACGTACAGATTGGGGGTGTGTTGGGCCAGTTGGGTTAAAAGCTGTTCGTACAGCTCCACGACTCGGTCAAGATGGGCAAAAGCATCGCTGTTGTCGGTGGTTTTTGCAAGGGCCAAAAAGGTAAGCGGGCCGATGAGGTTGACTTTAGGGATGATGCCAAAGGCTCTGGCTTCTTCAAGCTCATTGAAAACCTTGGTGGCGTTTAGTTTAAAGCGGCTCTCCTTGGAGAGTTCGGGCACGATGTAGTGGTAGTTGGTGTTAAACCATTTGGTCATCTCCATCGCCACACGTTTCTCGTCGCCTCTGGCCATGGTGAAGTACTGCACGGTGCTATCACTAATGTCCGCAAAGCGCGGTGGAATGGTGCCTAGCATGACTGCGGTGTCAAGCATGGTGTCGTACAAACTAAAGTCGTTGCAGCTAATGAGGGCGATGCCCGCTTGCTGTTGGTAACCCCAGTGGCGACGTTTAAGAGAGAGGGCGGTTTGCTGTACGGTCGCAAAAGCGGCTTGTCCGCTCCAGTAGGCCTCTAAGGCATGTTTGAGTTCACGGTTTTCCCCGATGCGAGGAAAGCCGATGATGGTATTTTTTGGCATAGATGTATCCTTGTATGTATGAAATTTGATAACTAAACTGCGTGAAAAATCGTTACATGTAAGGAGGGTGAATGCCTGTGCGGCGAAAGCTGTAAAAAAGGCAATTGCAACGGCGGTAGCTTAAGAGTTTACTGCGACGCAAGGCGCGCTTGGTGCGGCGTTTGTAAAAGCAATTGCAGTGGCAAGGCTTGGCGGTGGAAGTTTGAGGGCACAACAGTGCTTCAAGAGGTTCAGGCGGTGGGTCGTCTTCATCGGGCGTTGTGCCGTGGTTATGCCTGTGTGTCAAAGTGTGCGTACGTGCAAACTGGGCGCACAGGGAAATCTCCACCGTGTGGGCTTGGATGGAAGCGAGGGTAAAATAGCGTTTGCCAAAACCTTTGGGTGTCTTCAGAAGTGTGCCTTAAGTAAAATGAAAATGATTATAGCTTGTGAGGGCTTACATGTAAAGTGGCAACGGTCAAGAAAAGCCTTACATGTAAAGGCTTTGGGCGAAGGGTTATGAAGAAAATTCACTGCGCAAATGATGGAGGCAATTTTCAAGGTCTGTGTGTGTTGCAAAATGTTGGTAGGCAAGATTGAAATAAAAAAGAGAACATTTGACAATATCAATGTCCGCTAAAAGCGCACGGCAAAAAAGCGTTTTATTTAAGGGAAAAAACTGAGGACTTAAAAGGGCAAACCCATCCCCATGCATGCGAAAAATATGCGCTTCGGGGAAGGCTTCTTCAAGGCGTTGCGCGACAAGCATGAGCACCAAATCTCCGCCGTGCCATCCGTAGCGTTGGTTGTAGGTGTGCATATTGTTGATTTCAAGATAGTAACAGCACGTGAAGTTCATCTCTTTTTGTTGCGCAAGGCACAGGTTGAAAAAAGCATTATTAAGGAGGCCCGTGAGGGAATCTTTGAAAAAATAGGCAAATCTTCCTTGGGTGGTGGGGTCAGGAAGTGAGGGAAGCACGAGGGAATGAACAGGTTCTAGGGTTTTAAAATAATCGCAAGCAAGCGTCACAACCAAGGGGTCAAACTGGGTGTATTGAAGCAACGTGAGCTCTTCGATGGCTTGGTTGATGGTTTTTCTGGGGCGGTAGATGCGGTTGGTTGTCATGGCATCAAAGGCGTCCGCAACAGCCAAAATGCGCGCATCTAAGGGAATCTCTTCACCCTTTAGCCCATCGGGGTAACCTTGGCCATCGTAGCGTTCATGGTGGTGGCGAATGGCGGGTAAAAGAGGATGGAGTGAGCCCACACTCTCAAGGATGGATTCTCCTATGGCGGCGTGTTCTTGCATGAGGGCGTATTCTTGAGGAGAGAGTGCTGTGGGTTTAAAGAGGATGGATTCTGGTGTGACAATTTTCCCAATGTCATGCAAGAGGCCGGCATGGTAAAGTTGGTGTTGGGCGGATGGCTCATACCCTAGGGCCCTAGCGATGGCTAGGGCGTAGGTTGCAACGCGCTTGGAATGTTCGGCAGTGTACGCATCCCTTTCTTCTGTGATGCGTACGAGAAGTGTTACGGTTTCATTACTGGTTTCCAAGGTCATTGTGCAGGAACTAGGAAAACTGATTGAGTTTGAGGTCAAGATTTTCAGTCAATCTAAACATATGATCCGCCGCGGCTGCCACCTCTTCTACGCTGCGTGCGTTGGAAGCGGTGAGGGTATTGATGTGCGTGACAAGGGCGACTATTTTTTGCGCATCTTTGGCGATTTTGACAGAATTTTCACTGCTTTTGGAGACAGATTGCACGCTGCTTTGCATGATGGTGTTGGTGTCGACGATGGTTTCTTCCACACCTGCGGCAACGGTGACGAGCTTGCCAATGTTTTTCGCGTTTTGGTCCATTTGCCCCGCTGAATCGACGATAGATTGCACAATGACTCCGATGGTAGCGTTGATTTCGCTAAGGCTACTTTGGGTGCGTTCGGCGAGTTTGCGCACTTCATCGGCCACCACAGCAAACCCGCGTCCATGGTCTCCTGCACGCGCCGCTTCGATGGCGGCGTTGAGGGCGAGAAGGTTGGTTTGGTCGGCAATGTCGCTGATGACGGTTAAAATACTTTTGACTTGCTCCGCATCAGCGCTCATTTGCTCCAAGCGCTGTGCGAGGGCTATTTCTGCGGCACTGGCTTCTTCAACTTCTGTTTTAAGTGCTACCATTTGGTCTTTTGCGCCACCAAGTTTGGAACCCGCTTGGGTGATTTGTGAACGCGCTCCTTCGGAAATCGTGGCAGTTTCTTCAATAAAATGTTGAATCGTACTGATTTCCTGGATAGCATTTTCGACAATTTCTGTGCTTTTTTCAGCATTTTTGCCAATCTGTGTGCTGTTGGCGCTAAGTTCACTAGAAACAGAAGCGTTTTCGCTGGAGGTATGTTTTGCATCAGCGATAGTGGTTTCTAGGGTTTCAATAAGTGTATTAAAATTGTTGACAATGCTGCCAAGCTCATTTTTTTTCGTGTAAGTGATGCGGTAGGAGAGTGTTTTTGTAGCAACAAAATTGGCGATGCCTTCTTGGACTATCTTGACCCCAGAGATAATATTATGGCGAATGGCATAGCCCAAACTTCCTAAAACTAAAATGCTCACAAGAACGGTGAAAATCATGATAGTGTTTGCTTGGTCTTTTTCTTCTTCAGCCAAATGGGAAAATTTTGCCGAAAGGATTTGGTTGTAAGTCATGTGTTCTTCGAGCGCAGCATTGACATGATTTGCTGTGTTGATACTCTCAAGCAAGTAGTCCATGGCCGCTTCTTCTTGATGTTCCTTGTTAAGAGTGAGAACCTTTTGTAAAATGTTCGAGTATGTCTGATAAGCGGCTTTGTCTTCGTTGAGGAGGACACGGTCTCGTTCGTCTTCGTTGCTAAGAAAGGCCTCGTATTGCTTAAAGCCCTCTTGGATACGCGCATCTATCTCGGTAATATTTTTTAAGATACGCTCTTCCTCTTGAGGCGAATTATCTTCGTCCAAAAGCAATAAGGCTTCAATGCGTAAACGGAAAAAATTACTCTCAATAGTATTCATGAGTAAAACACTTGGCAATGTGTTAACATTGCAATAATTTGTTTGCTCATAGACATGATCTAGTTTAGTCACCGCGGTGGTATATAATACCAACATACCTAAGACTACGCCCAACAACAGTACCCACAGTTGCTTCGAAATGCTCATGTATTCCTCCATTTTTCATGTGATTTTTATAAAATATTTATCTATAAGTCAATTGTCTATAAGCCATTGTGCAAGAATTGTAGCTCCACTATTATTACAGAAATATTAATCTATAGGTAAATGACCATGAAACTATTAAAGATTGTGACTTCGGCGAGCGAGGAAGAGGTTGAGTTGTTTTACCAGTGTGTTGGAAAAAATGTTAAGCGGTTACGCAAAACACTGGGAATTAGTCAGTTAGAGCTTGCCTTACTGATTGGCCACAGGTCTGCCGCTTTTTTGGCCAATGCGGAAAACTGCGCGAGAGGTCAGCATTTTAACCTGGAGCATCTGTTTAAAATGTCAAAGGCGATGGAGGTAGGCATGGGGGAATTTTTCAAACCGTGCAAATTGAGCAAGGCATCCAAAAAAACAGAAGGATAGATTGCTATTTTTCCCCTTCTAAAGAGCCTTGAAACCCGTTATAATACATCCAAAAAGGAACGTATATGCGGATTGCCATGAGTGGGGCCAACGGGTTTGTTGGTGGTTATCTTTCCAGACGTTTTGTTGAGGGTGGTCATGAGATTGTGGCGATTACGCGCTTTGCTTTGGCGGATGAGAGTGCGCTTTTAGCAACCCTAAAAGGGTGTGACGCGGTCATTAACCTCGCAGGTGCTAGTATTTCTGAGCGGTGGACACCTGCGCACAAAGAAGCCATGATGACAAGCCGCATCGACACCACGCGCGCTATTGTAAACGCCCTTAAAGCCATGCAGACCCCGCCAAAAGTGCTCATTTCTACCTCGGCAGTTGGGGTGTATGAGGCGGGTAAAGAGCATGATGAAACATCCGATGAGTTTGACACAGGCTTTTTGGGAAATCTGGCACTAGAGTGGGAAAAAGAAGCCTTGCGTGCAACTGCGGCAAAGGTGCGCGTGGCGGTGTTTCGTTTTGGGGTGATTCTGGGGAAGGGCGGTGGTGCGTTGGCAAAGATGATTCCTCTTTTTAAGCTAGGCCTTGGCGGTGTGATTGGCACGGGAGCGCAGGGGTTTTCGTGGATTCACATCGAAGATTTGTTTCGGGCTTATGTGTGGGTGCTAGAAGATGCTAGCCGCGAAGGGGTTTACAACCTCACCGCGCCCCATCCTGTGACCAACAAAGAGATGACCAAAGCCCTTGGAGTTGCCCTTAACCGTCCCGCTTTTTTACCCGTGCCAACCTTTGCATTAAAGCTCAAATTTGGCGAAGGAGCGGTGATTTTACTGGAAGGGCAAAAAGTGTATCCTAAGCATTTGCTTGATGAGGGATTTTCGTTTTTTTACCCGCAGATTAACCAAGCCTTTGAAGCAGTGGTTTCATAGGGTTACATGTAAGGAGGTTTTATGAGCAAAGGGGGATGGAGTTGTCCGCATTGTATTAGCGACGTGTGTGATATTTTGAAAAAAGCCTGTGACCCTGGAGACAAAGGGTGCGTGCTGTATGGTAAAGCATTGTTTTCAAGCCCCGAATCTCCCTCCAATGAAGCCTTTGAAAAACGCATGGAGCGTAAAATGAAGCGGTTGTTGGAGGAAAAAAATCCCCAGATTTAAAGGGGATTAATCCTTACATGTAAAGGAACTATCCTTGCCATTCCTGTGGTTTTCCAAAATAATACCCTTGAAAAAAATCGATACCAAGGGCTAGGGCTATCTCAAAAACTTCCCTAGAGTGGACAAATTCCGCGATGGTTTCAATGCCTATCTCCTTGGAAAAGAACACAATGGCCTTGATGAGCTCAAGGGATTTTTTATCGGTAGCAATGTTTTTAATAAGAGAGCCGTCTATCTTGATAAAATCGGGCGAGAGTTCAAAAATGTGGGCGAAGTTTGAAAATCCTGTGCCAAAATCATCAATAGCAAAGCGTACGCCCATGGCTTTAAATTCACGGACAAATGCTTTTAAAATGTCATAATTTTGAATATTTTGTGATTCTACTATCTCAAAGATAACCTGCTGTGCAATGCCGTTTTTCTCTATGGTCTTTTTCAAAATCTTGCAAAGTTCTGTGTTTTGAATATCTTGATAGCTAAGGTTTAAAGAAACCGTTATCTTTGCTTTGGCGCAGATATTTAAGCTTTTAAGCAAGGTAATTTGTGAGATTTTGTTGTAATGGCGCGTTTTAATGGCCACTTCTAAAAACGCGTAAGGGGCGACATGGGTGATGTTTTCTTCGTCGGATTCGCGAAAACGCATCAAGGCTTCGTATTTGATAACCTGCTGATTTCTATCAACAATAGGCTGAAAGAAAGGCAAAAATGCGTTGCGCTCAAGGCCTAGGATGATTTTTTTCTTCCACAAAGCGCCGTAGGTAATCTCTTCGTGGGAGTCCATCTCTTTGTTAAAAATAACATAGGGTGCATAGTGCTCTTTTGCGTGGTTGAGCGCAATGTTTGCTGTTTCTAGGGGGTTTGTGGTTTCAAAGGAAACACCCGCACTAATATCCACATAAAGCGCTTCGCCTAACAAAGAAGAGGAGAGGGGTGCTTTTTTGATAAACCTAAAAAGTTCTGTCAATAAACCGTGCCACAAAGTGGTGTCTGTATCGGGCGTGTTTTTAAAAAGGACAAATTCATCCCCAGAGATACGATAGGCGCGGTACTCCTTCAACGAAGCAAATTCCTTCAAGATGGTAGCAAACAACACAAGAACCTCACTGCCCACTTCTGTGCCATAGAGTTCGTTGATTGCCCTAAAAGAAGTGATATCGATAAGAATAATGGCAGGATGGGGAGAGGCTTTGATGTCTTTTTGCAAGCACGCACGACTGCCTAGCTTGGTGAGTTCATCCACATAGAGTTGGTGTTCAAGGTTTTTGGTAAGTTTTTCTTGCGCTTGACGCAGCTTTTCTTCTTGGGCATACTTTTCGCTCACATCACTTACCACAAGCACAACCCCGGTAATTTCCCCTTTTTTGTTGCGAATAGGCGCGGCACTGTCGGCTATTTGGTATTCATTGCCACCTTTTGCTAGCAGTACGGTGTGGTTAGCAAGCCCTACAACTTCTCCTGAGTCAAGCACCTTGCCCACGGGGTCGGTGCAAGGGTTTCGGGTATGGGCATTGACGATGACAAAGACGTCAGTGAGCGGCCTGCCTTTGGCTTCTTCTAGTGTCCATCCGCAGAGTTTTTCGGCCATAGGGTTCATGCTAACGACCAACCCTTTTTCATCAGTAGCAATGACCCCATCACCAATCGAATGTAGCGTAGTGGCGAGTTTTTCTTCACTTTGCATTAATTGTGCTTTTGAGGTTTCTAATTCTTGGTTTTTTTCACTCAATTGGGCGCTGATGTGGCGTTGGTGCTCCAAAAGGGTTGCAAGTTCGTCGTTTTTGCTAGAAATCTCCACAAAAGAGGCTTGCAAGCGGCTTCGCATGTGTTCAAAAGATTCTGAGAGGGTTAGGGTCTCGCCAGAACCAACGGCGTCTACTTTTTGGTCAAGATTGCCATCGATGATTCTACGAACGGCTACGGTGAGGCGGTTTAGGGGTTGGATGTGAAAATTGATAATCAGGTAAAAAAGGTAAAAAAGTGTCGCGATGGCCGTGAAGCTGTAGAGTAGGTTGAACCATAAAACCCGACGCGGCCCGTCCAAAATCTCCTCCACAGGTATGTGGTATTCGTACAGTAGGCTCCCTATCTTTGTGTTGTTGATGGGGTCAAACAATGGATGGCTTTGGGTGTACACAGAAGGGTCACTCTTTTTTGCATCAGGCAGGGGAGTTTGATGGCGTGCTTCTTTGTCTGGAGGAGTAACCTTTCCATCGACCACGCGTAGCAACTCTTGCCCAGTAGTGGAAAGTACCAAGAAGCGGTGGGTTGCGGCAAGGTTGGACTCGCTGAAAAATTGCTCCAAAGACTCTTCGAGTTCCAGACGAAAAAAGGCCGCTTCTTCCTCGAGGCCTAAGTGTAAATCGATGATGAATATTTTTAGGGTGGGCAAATTGGCGATAAATTTTAACTCCATTTTGCGTTGGTGGATATAGTCTGAGAGAAGATTTTTCGCACTTTCTTGGGCGGCAAAATAGTTAAACAATACACCAAAGGTGGCCGTTAAGACAAAGACAGGCAGCATTGATAGCAAGATGATGCGCTTAAGGCTCCATCTGCGTTTTTTAAACCCCTTACTTAGCAATAGCAATCTCCTTCAGGTTGAGTAAATAGCCACTGGCCGAAAATGAGTTGTGGGAGATGCGCTGATGCAGGGTGAAAATACTGGGCCAGATAAATAAAGGCATGGAGTAGTGTTGTTGGTAAAGATACACTTCCATTTGGGCAAACTTTTGGTGCGCTTCTTCTCTTGTTGAAGCACGCATCGCCTCTAAAAACAGGCGGTCAGCTTCCTCATCTACTTCTATCCAGCGATTACCCCCTTTGCCATAAAAGGCTTCAAAGTGCGTGGCTACGGTGTTGGTGTAAAGGCCACTTTGAACAATGGAAAGGTCCCAACGCTCTTTTTCAATAGGGTTGTCTGGGCCATGGGTATAGTTTTTGACCCGTTCGTAGTACTTCTGGCGTGTTGTGTACTCTTCAAGTTCAACGGCGATACCCTTGCCTTGCAACATGGCCGCAATGGCTTTGGCCAACTTCTCTTCACTGATGAAATAGCCAATCACCAAGGGTAAGGGCGTATTTTCATCAAAACCCGCTTCCTTTAAGAGTGCGGCGGCCCTTTGGGGGTCATAAGGATAAGGCTGTAGCCCTTTTGCTTCGCTAAGAGGCAAAATAAACGCGGTCATCTGGGCTGTTCCGTGGGAGACAAAGCGATGCAAGGTTCGGCGATCGACGAGCAGATTGAGCGCTTCGCGAACCCTGATGTCGCGCAGGGGACTGTTTGGCTTGCGGGTATTAAACAAAGTAGTGAGGTGACTGGTGGGGTATTGGACAGTGCGGTGCAAGTGCTGATGTTTGCGTAGCAGTGGAAGCATGGAAGGACTTACCGCGTCAAAAAGATCCGCTTTGCCCTCAATTATCCACCGATACGCCTCTTCTCCATTGACCGCGGCGGGACTGTAGATTTCGAGATTTAGGGTGCGCGGGTACCCTTCTTGCCAGTAGTGGGGGTTAGCTTGCAAAAGAGAGATAGCCCCGTTATGTTGTATCTCTTTAATCACATAAGGCCCCGTTCCCCAAGGCCCTGCTTGAAGGATGTTGGCTTGATTGCCCGGAGGGTAGCGTCCTTTGAAGGCATCAAAAAAAGCAGGGGAATACATGTAGAAAGAGCGAAGATAGACGAGCATTTGCCCCACAAAGGCATCGTGGTGAAAATGCATGCGCACCGTGTACGCATCAAGGGCTTCCACTTCGCGGACTGCTAGACGCAAATCAAGGGTGTAGTAGGGGGCGTAATGGGCCGCAGTCTCTACGTAGCGTTCCCAATTGTGCAAGACTGAGGCGGCATTAAAGGGCGTGCCATCGTGAAAAACAACCCCAGGACGTAAGGATAAGTCCATGTATTTTTCACCAAAAGTCCACGCTTTGGCGAGTCCAGGAACAAAGGTGTTGGCGTTATCCACATAAACCAGCGGCTCTACGACTGCGTTGCCAACAACCCAAGAAGTAGCCACATGGGCGATGACACGCAAGGTCTCTGGTGGCTCTTTTTGAGATTGTTCTTGGGCGCTAGCTTGGGTGGTAAAAAAGAGAAAAAGAGAAAAAATCAAACGCAGTAAGGCCTGGGGAGGTGGTGAATTAAAGAGGAGGTTTTTTCCCTCACGCATGCTTCGTTCCTTTGGCAGATTATCACAAATAGCGTATGGTACCATGATTTTGGCGTGCGCATTGTGAGCTTCTCTGTGATGAAATAAAAAGTCTTGATAAATTCTATCAAAAATTCCCAGCCAAGAGGGAAAAACAGGAGAAAAAGAGGTAAAAAACTTTAAGCAATGGGATTTAGCGTGTTTTTAAAGGGGGATTTTGATTTGCGTTTGCCTTACATGTAAAGGCCATTTAACCCTGAGTGGGTATAATACCGTCCTTAAAATTTTTGCCCAAAAGAGTCTGTCTATGCCCCTTTCCCATCTCAACCAAGAACAATACACTGCCGCCACTGCGCCCTTGGGGCACAATCTGGTGATTGCCAGTGCGGGAACGGGAAAAACCTCGACCATTGTGGCGCGCATTGCCCACTCTATTCGTTCGGGCATGAAACCTGAGCATATTTTGCTTTTAACCTTTACCAACAAAGCAGCAGCGGAGATGGTGGAGCGCGTGGCGGGATTTTTTGGCAAAGAAGTGGCCACCCAGATTGAATCGGGCACCTTTCATGCGGTAAGTTACCGACTGCTTAAGCGCCTTGGAAAAGCCATTGTCCTTAAACAGCCCAAAGATTTAAAGATGCTTCTTAAAACCATTCACGGCAAGCGACGGTTTGACCACATCGATTCGTCCGTGAAAGCGTACCAAGCCGCGTATTTGTACGATTTGCACTCCTTGTATCAAAACTCCACCGTTTCTCAAACTTTTAGCGAATGGCTCAAGGAAAATGACAACGAACACGGGGCATATTTTGACATTTACGAGGATATTTTAGAGGAATTTAAAGAGCAAAAAAAACGCTTTGGCTACGTGGATTTCAACGACCTTTTAACCCTCATGCGCGGCCAACTCCTTAAAGGTGCGCCCATTGCATACAAAGAAATCTTGATTGATGAGTACCAAGACACCAACACCCTCCAAGGTGCACTCATCGAAGCATTTCCGTGCAAAAGTGTCTTTTGTGTGGGGGATTATGACCAAAGTATTTACGCGTTTAATGGTGCGAACATTAATATCATCGGCTCCTTTGGAGAGCGTCATAACGATGCGCGTGTGTTTACTTTGACCAAAAACTACCGCTCCACGGCCAAGATTCTCTCTTTAGCCAATCGGGTGATTGAGAAAAACGAACGGCTTTACCCCAAGCAACTGGAAGTGACGCGCACAGGGGAGTGTGAAGCCCCACGGTTGCTTATTTATGACGAACTGTTTTTGCAGTATCAAGCCATTGCATCGCAGATTCGCACCTCGTCAACCCAACATCACGATGTGGCGGTGATTTTTCGTAACAATTCCAGTGCTGATGGCATCGAGGCGTGCTTGCGGGAAGTGGGTATTCCCTGTCGGCGCAAGGGCGGGGTGAGTTTTTTTGACGCCAAGGAAGTCAAAGCGATGATAGACTTGCTTACCGTCGTGGTAAACCCGCGGGACATGATGGCATTTATTCACATTTTTGAGTACGCCAAAGGGGTTGGGCCCGCCCTTTCTAAGGAGCTTTTTGACGGGCTGTACCTCCTGGGGGAGGGGAACATTACCAAAGGGCTTTTTCAGCCCAAAGAAGGGGTTAATCCCTTTGAGCAGCGCGTTAAAAACACCCAGCTTGGGCTCTTTGATGACCACCATGAGCTTGGAAGCGTGGCGCGGTTTTACAAATTAGGGTTTGATGAAGCCTTTTTGGCCAACCCTATCTTAAAACTGAGTAAACTTAGTGTGGAAGGCGCGCAGTTTTTACACAGTTTTTACGTTTTCTTAAAAGAAGCCAAGCGCATTAAAAACCCTCGCACCTTAGTAGAGCACGTGACAATGTCACAGGTTTTTAAGACCATCGCCGAACAGCTTGCTACCAAGCGCGCTACGCAAAAAGACGGGACGGTGGATGAGCGGCAAAAAGAAGAAGCCAAAGAGCGCATCGTGCGCAAAGGCACCTTGCTCAAAGACCTGGCAAAAAACTACCACGAGAGCGAACGGTTTTTAAACGCGCTTACCCTTGGAAGTGGGGAGATGAGTGAAGGCGAGGGGGTTAACCTGCTAAGCATTCACGCGAGCAAGGGCTTGGAATTTGATGACGTGTACATCATAGACTTGATGGACGGGCGTTTTCCTAATCGTAAACTCATGAGCATGGGCGGAAGCTTGGACGAAGAGCGACGGCTTTTTTACGTGGCCACCACAAGGGCGCGCGACCGTCTCTATCTTTCTTTTGCAAAGTACGATAAAATCAAGAAACTCGACTATATTCATTCGCCATTTTTGGTGGAAGCAGGGTTGGTCACCTAAGGAAAACCGATGAAACCCATGTGCGAACGCGACAAGCAAGAGCGCAAAGAGATTGCCAAGACTCTTGGCAAACACCCTCCCTTTACATGTAAGAAATGCGGGGCTAAGGCTGAAAACAAAAAGCAAGTGTGTAAACCCGAAAAAAAATAGCCCCAGTGCTTAAAAATACTCCACAATCTTTCGCAACAATTCCCCTGTTTTTGTTAGGATTGCACAAGATGTTTGCCTCACCCGCAAGAGAGACTTTATCCCAATGGGTCAAAGCTTCAGCTTTGGGGCCCCATTGTGGATAACTCGTCTCGAAACAGGGTGAGGCAAACATCTTGTACGGAAAAAGCGTATGAAGGAGTGTGGGTGCTAAAACGAAGCCTTTTGTGTCTGTTTCTTTTGCTAGGAACTTGCTTTGGGGGTGCTAAACATAGGCTAGTGACGCCAAATTTTGTTAAACAACCCATGATGATTATTGATATCCGAACCGAGCCTGAGTGGCGTGAAACAGGTTTGGTCCACGGGGCGATTCCCTTGACCTTTTTTGATGAAAAAGGCAGGTACGATGCCGAGGTTTTTTTGGCAAAACTTGAAAAATACGTCACCAAAGAGACCCCTTTTGCGTTGATTTGCCGCACAGGGAACCGTACGAGCGCGGTTGCAGAGTTTTTAGGTGAGCTTGGCTATGAGGTCATCAACTTGCAAGGGGGCATGGTGGAACTTGTAAAACAGGGTTACCAACCCGCGCCGTATCGCCCTTAAAATGGTACGGCTTTTACTCTTGGGCGTTCTCTCGGGCGCCTTTTTTAGCACAACGTTTTTACTCAATGAAGCCATGAACCTAGGGGGCGGGCATTGGGTATGGTCGGCTTCGCTGCGGTATGGATTTATGGTGCTTTTTTTGGTCGTTGTGTTGTGGCTCAAAGGAGGCACAGCCTTACTGAAGGGTGCTTGGGCCCTTTTTTGGGCCCACTGGCGCTTTTGGGTGCTTGTGGGCGGAGTGGGATTTGGCGGATTTTACGCGCTTATTTGCTTTAGCGCCAAGAGTGCGCCAGGGTGGGTTGTCGCCTCCACTTGGCAGTTTACCGTGGTTGCAAGCTTGTGTGTGTTGATGCTTTTTGGCCAGCGTTTTCCAAAGCGGGTGTGGTTTTTTTCCGCGCTTGTTTTTGTGGGCGTCTTGCTTGTGAACCTTTCCCACGCCCAGTCTATCACTGCCCAGACCCTTTTGCTTGGCGCGCTTCCTGTGTTTGTAGCGGCCTTTTGTTACCCCTTTGGCAATCAGCTTGTATGGGAAGCTTCGCGGGGAAAACACGCCTATTTACCCCATATTTCTTCCCCGTTGTTGGCCAACACTTTTGTGAAAGTACTGGTGATGAGCATGGGGTCTTTTCCCTTGTGGGTGGTGCTTATCTTTAGTGTCCAGCCCCCGATGCCCAGTGGCGCGCAAGTGTTTCAAACAGCGTTAGTGGCGCTTTTTTCGGGGGTAGTGGCTACGAGTATTTTTCTTTTTGCACGCTCTTTGGCCCACACCTCTAGTGAGTTAGCGGGTGTGGATGCAACCCAGTCAAGCCAAGTGGTGTTTGCCCTTGTGGGTGGCATGGTGTTTTTGGGCTCACCCTTGCCAAGCGCGGTGGCTTTTGTGGGGCTTGGGCTTATTGGACTGGGGCTGTTTTGCTTCCTCTTTTTCCGTCAAAAAGCGGCCTAGAAAACCTTTATCCCTTTGACGCAAGAGTGTTGCGCTTTACATGTAAGGGGTTAATCAGGAAGGATGCGCAGTATCTCTCCCGTGTCGGTGGAGAGGTATAAGTGTCCTTCGTGGTTTTGGATTACCTGACGAATCCGCAAGCCTAAAGATTCCAATAAACGCTCTTCTTTGATAACCTCACCCTCCTCGTTTAAAACAATGCGATTGAGGTGCTGAAGCTTGAGTGCCCCTAGAAATAGATTGCCTTGCCATAAAGGAAAAGCCTCCCCTGTGTAAACCAGTAAAGAGCCTGGCGCAATGGAAGGGGTGTAGTGGTGCAAAGGCTGTTCCAACCCCTCTTTATGCGTGCCCTCGCCGATGCTAATGGGCGCCCAGTATTCTTTGCCATAACTAATCGTCGGCCAGCCATAATTTTTCCCCGCTTCGATACGGTTAATCTCGTCGCCACCACGCGGACCGTGTTCACTAGCGTAAAGGCGCTGGGTGATGGGGTCAAAAGCAAGCCCTTGGGGATTTCGGTGGCCGTAGGAGTAGATTTCTTTAAGGGCGAAGGGGTGGCCTATAAAAGGGTTATCCTCAGGAATCGTGCCATCTTGACGAAGCCGCACAATCGTCCCTTTGTGGCTTCGCAAGTCTTGGGCTTCGCCTCGCACACCACGGTCGCCAATACCAAAATAGACATACCCTTTTTCATCAAAAGCGATGCGGCTGCCAAAATGTTGTGACGTGCTAGAAGTGGAGTGGGTGATGAGCAAATCTTTCCACTGGGTAAGCAAGTGGTCTTGCAAGATAGCCCGCGCAAGGGTGGTGGCCCCTTGAAAGTTGATGGATTTGACATAGGTAAAAAAGAGGGTGCTATCTTCTTGGAAGTGGGGCGAGATAGCAACATCCAACAAGCCTCCCTGCCCGCCATAAAGGGGCTCAAAAGGCATCCCAAACACGGGCCGCGCAAGGGCGGTGCGGGTGTCTAAAAGTAGCATATCTCCTTGGATTTGGGTGATAAAAAGGGTGTGTTCGTCTGTAAAAGCCATCCCCCAAGGGATGCTTTGAAGACCTGAAGCAACGCGCTCAACGCGGTAATTCATCCCCTCACTTTGGCCTTGGTAAAGCGGCGAAGCAAAAAGAAAACTGAGGCAAAAAAATGCGCTTAATAAAAGAAAACGAGGCATGATAACTCCTTGTGCGGTTTATTATAGCACCCAAACGTTACATGTAAAGGGGCGGCACGATTTTCCAAAGAGATGTTTTTGATAATAGGATTCTAAAATTTTTCTATCAAGAAAAATAAAGAAAAGAGAATATTTTTAAAAGCCAAAAAGCCCGCCATTTCGTTTTAAACCCCCTATACTACGCTTTTTGAATAATAATCATTCTTTATTTTTGTGGAAATTTGTGTATTTTCCTTTAATACAAAATTAACATATGTAAAGTATGATTGTGAGATTATTGTTACAAATTAATAAATTCTTACAAAATTAATTTGTAAGAAAGTGTCAAATGGTGGTGCGAAAACTTTTCGGCACCAAGGGCGTGCAGGTTTCCTTTTGGGGAAGTTTAGCGCCAATGTAGCTTTTGGAGCCTTGCTTTAAAAGCGTATTCATAATGAAGAAGGAGTCTTTCTATGGACATTGTTGGACAGTTTCCACTGTTTTATTTTCCTGATTATGGGAGTGCTTGGATGATGGGTCTTACGGGGACCATCCACATCTTGTTTTCCCATACTTCTGTTGGTGCTGCGATGCTATTTGCCTTTTTGGCCCACAAAGCCTACAAGGAAAACCGTTCGGATTTGTATCCGTATATGAAAAAATACGGCATGTTTTTGCTTGTTTTTTCCTATGTGTTGGGTTCGATTACGGGGCCTGGGATTTGGTATACCGCAACTGCCGCGAGTCCGCGAGGGATTAGTGCGCTCATCCACAACTTTGTATGGGTATGGGCGACGGAGTGGGTCTTTTTCATTTATGAAGTCATTGGGGTGTTTGCACTGGTCTATTTCATGGATAAAATCGATAAAAAAACCCATTTAAAACTCACGTACAGTTTCGCCTTGGCCTCTGTGGGGACCTTGTGTCTCATCATCGGCATCATCAGCTTTATGATGTGGCCAGGAACCGATGCATACTACGCCACCGGAAGTGCGAGCGATGCGTTTTTTGGCATCAATACCTTCCCGCACATGTTCTTGCGGCTTGGGTTTATGATTATGATGTCTGGGGTTATTGGTATGGTAATTTCCAGTGCCATGAAGAAGGAAAACCCAGCACTCTCTGATGAACTTACCCGTAAAATGGGTTTTGTAAGCATCTTGGGCGGGGCGATTACCCTCTTTTTCTTCGTGTGGTACATGGGAACGCTTCCTGAGAATGCCCATGCTATTTTTGCTTACGATAAAGATGCCATTATTCAAAGCCGCATTATCTTGACTCTCGTATTTTCGGTTTATTTTGTTGTTGCTATTCTCCGTCCGCGTTGGATTTACACGTCGGTGGCGTCTGTAATGGTTGGTATTATTTTGGTCTCAGGGCTTTGGAAGGGTGAAAAACTGCGCGAGAGTATGCGTAAACCTTACGTGGCAGGCCAATACATTTACTCCAATCAAATCATCAGCCGTGACGTGGAAGGCAAGGGCATTAAGAGTGAATTGCCCATCTTAGCTGAAAGAGGATTGTTGCAAGCCACACCGTGGATACCTGAACATTTGCGCACCATCACGGAGGGAAATCAACTTGAAGCAGGGGAATTGCTCACCAAAATGGCGTGTTCAAACTGCCACTCCTTGGAGCCAACGGGTAAATACCGCCCCATGCGTGATCGCGTGGTTGGCATGGACAAAGAGGCTATCAAGGGGATTTTGTATGGCATAGGTGCGGGTGCGTTTAGCCACATGCCGACCTTGCAACTTCCTGAACACGAAGTCGAAGCCATGGCTCAGTGGCTAGCAGCCCAACCTTACTAGGAGGAATATGATGGAACTATCTGTATTATTAGCGTTACGCGACCCTGCTGGGATTCCTTTTTACCCTGTGGTGTTTCAAGCTCTTTACATCTTAACCTGGGCGTTGCACATAGCGTTTGTGTTGCTCTCTTTGGGAAGCGCGGGGCTTTCACTTTATGGAAGTACGCAAAAAAACAATGCGCACTGGCAGCAACTTACGCCCCATTTGATTCAAACGGGCAAACTCAGTGTGTCGTTGTTGATTGTACTTGGCGTGGCACCACTGCTCTTTACACAGGTGATTTATGACCCCAACTGGTATGTGGCAAATACCCTTTCTGGCATGTGGGTGTTTATCTTTATTTATGCGCTTATTGTGGGCTACTCCATGTACTATTGGTACTATTATGCCAACAAGGCAAAACACGGAGGCGGCGTTTTGGTGGGAGCGATTTCCTTTGGCTTTTTGGTCTTTTGCGGGGTGTTGATGCACAGTTTTACAGTGACATCTATCATGCCAAACGACTGGATGGCGATGTACATGCCCAATGGCTCCGTAGATATGAGTGGTTGGACCTTTAATGTCGAGACCATTCGCTTAGCATTTATGGTGAGCCTTGCCATTCCAGTGGTGGGCATTTTCTTGCAAGCGTACAGCCGATTTGTCAGCACACGGAAAGATTTTGAAGCAAGTTACGTGGCCTTTACGGCAAGTTTGGGAACCAAAGCGGCCATCGCAGGGTTAGTCCTTAGTGCGGCATTGTTTGTATTGTGGATGTTTTCCATTGGCTATCTTTTCCACCCGATAAGTTTGGCAACGGTTGTGGGCGTAGTGATTTTGCTAGGACTTGCTGCCCAAAACCGCAACAGTTACATCACGGTGGGTTGGCTTGTCGTCGTAGCACTGCTTATCTCAGGCGTGCGCGAATGGATTCGCTATGACATCATGGCAGCTCTTGGCTATACCATTTATGATTATCCGGTGAATTTGGAAATCCCCTCCATCGTGATGTTTCTCTCTACCTTTCTTGTGATGGGAGGCGTGGGCGTGGCCTACTTGCTCACCATGGCATGGAAAGTGGGCAAAAGTGAAGGGATGTTTGATGGCAGTAAAGACGTGGCAGTGACCAAGCTGGGGAACTACACCCTTGCTATTATGAGCGCGTGGATGGTCATCTTTTTTGGCTGGGGATTGACGATCTTGTTTAATAATATTCTTTAGAGATAGAGTAACCCTTACATGTAAGGTTTTTACATGTAAGGGAGCGTTACATGTAAGGAAATAACCCTTACATGTAACGTGCTTTAGAGGGCTTTGGCGATGAACGTATTCATGCGTTTGGCAAAGGCACTCACGTCTTCGATTTTCATGCCTTCTTGGAGTTTGGCTTGGTCGAGCAAGAGGTGGGCGATGTCGTTTAAGTAAAGGTAATCTTTAGACTCGGCCAGTTTTTGAACGATGCCGTGATCGGGGTTGATTTCCAAAATCGGCTTGACTTTAGGCAAGTTGTCTTGGCCCATTTGTTTGAGCATTTGCTGCATTTGAAAGTCAGGGTCGTTTTTGTCGTAGATGAGGCATGAAGCCGAGTCGCTCAGACGGCTAGAGATTTTCACCTCTTTGACCTCTTCTTTGAGCACTTCTTTCATCTTGACTAAAATCTCTTGATATTTTCCCTCATCCGCCTTGGCTTTTTCTTTGTCTTCGGTGATTTCTTCGTCTACGTCGGAGTTGTTGACGGGTTTGATGGGGGTTTTGTCGTATTCGTTGACCATGGGCATAACGATGGCGTCCACTTCTTCATCAAGCAACAACACTTCCATGTCGTTTTTCTTGAAGCTCTCGATGAGCGGTGAGTTTTTAAGCATAGCTTCGTTTTCGCCCGTGATGTAATAGATGCTTTTTTGCCCCTCTTTCATGGCCTCTTTGTACTCTTTAAGGCTCACTAGCCCTTCCCGTTTGCTGGATTTAAACAGCACAAGGTCTAAGATGGCATCGCGGTTAGCGTAGTCAGCATACAAGCCCTCTTTAAGTACTTTGCCAAAGAGTTTGTAAAATTCAAGGTACTTGGCATTGTCTTTATCTTTGAGTTTTTTAAGCTCGCCTAGGATTTTTTTCACCGAGGCTTGTTTGATGGTCTCTAGGATGCGGTTTTGCTGTAAGATTTCACGACTGACATTCAAAGGCAAGTCTTCCGCATCGATGATGCCGCGCACAAAACGTAAGTACATAGGCAAGAGTTCGCGCTCATCGTCGGTGATGAATACGCGCTTGACGTATAGCTTTACGCCTGATTGAAAATCTGCCCGAAAGAGGTCAAAAGGTGCGGTTGCAGGGACGTAAAAGAGAGTAGAGTACTCTAGGGTTCCCTCCGCTTTGGTGTGTGACCACAAGATAGGGTCGGTGCTATCATGGGAGAGTTGTTTGTAGAAGTCTTTGTATTCGTCTTCTTTGATTTCATTTTTAGACAAACGCCATAGGGCAGACGCTTTGTTGATTTGGACGTTTTTAACTTCGGTGGTGCCTTCTTCCTCTTCTTTTTCAGAAGGGGCGTACTCCTCTTTGTCCATAAAAATGCCAAAGGGAATGTGGTTGGAGTATTTTTTCACAATGCCCTCAAGGCGGTAAAACTCCAAAAACTCTTTTTCTTCCTCTTTGAGAGTTAGGGTGATGCTTGTTCCGTGGGTTTCTTTGGTCGCAGGGGTGATTTCGTAATTATCTCCCGCTTCACTTTCCCAACAAAAGGCTTCTTCGGTACCTGCTTTTTTAGAAACCACGCTAATTTTAGTGGCTACCATGAACGCAGAGTAAAAGCCAACGCCAAACTGTCCGATGAGGGTGGAGTCTTTTTTAGCATCCCCGCTAAGGCGTTCCACAAAGGACTTGGTGCCACTTCTGGCGATGGTGCCTAGGTTTTCTATCAACTCTTCTTCGTTCATCCCAATGCCTGTGTCGCTGATGGTGAGGGTACCAGCTTCTTTGTTTGCGACAATGTCGATGCGCGGGACATAACTGAGTGTTTTGTACGACTCGTCCGTCAATGTCAAATAGTTCAGTTTGTCAAGGGCATCGGAGGAGTTAGAGATGAGTTCGCGGAGGAAAATCTCTTTGTTGGAGTACAAAGAGTGTATCATCAGATGCAAAAGCTGACTGACCTCGGTTTGAAATTGATGTTTGGACATAGTGCTCCTTTTACATGTAAAGTATTTTAAGAGTGGAATTTTAACACATTTAAGCAGTGCAAACAAGGTATAACTATTTATTATCTTTATTTTAATTGTAGATTAATCAAATACCGTTATACTCCCCTATTATTAGGAGAGAAAAAGGAGAGGCATTACGATGAAAAAAGTACTACTATTGAGTGCTGGAAATCCGTGTCGGGCCATTGTTTCTGAAGCGATTGCTAAAAAATACCTTCCTAAAACAAGCGGCATAGAAGTCACAAGTGCGGGCATCTCAAACGACGGTTCGGTTAATCAAAGCGCCATGAGAGCGCTGGAAAAAGAGGGGATAGACACCTCCTTATTGCGAAAAAAAGAGCTTAGCGAGGTGATGGACGAATCGTACGATTTGGTGATTACCTTGTGTGACCACTCTAAAGAACATTGCCCAGTGTTTCCTTATGCGGTCTCAACGATTCACATGGGGATTTCAGTGTTAGAAGATGACGATGCAGCCTGTGCGGCCTTTATCGAAAATGTTAAAATGAAGCTTGTTCCCTTGATTTCTCGCGAGTTAGCGTAGGGAAAACTCTACGGCCTTAAAGCCACCACCCGCGGCAAGCACGGTGCCCACAACATTTAAGGTCATGTTGCTCAGGGCGAGGACAAAAGAGCCTCCATTAAAGAGCCAAAACGTCTCCATGGCAAAGGTAGAGTAGGTTGTTAGCGCCCCTAGAAGTCCTGTCGTTAAAAAGGATTTCATGGGGAGCGAGAACCACTGCGTGTACATAAAACAAGCAAAAAGCACCCCAAGCAAAAAACTCCCCACAAGATTAACGCCTAAGGTGCCAAGAGGAAGAGGGTGGGGAAAATGTTGATTGACAAGGCCGTTGAGGTAAGCGCGCGCAACAGCGCCCACAAACCCCCCGCTACCGATGGCAAGAAGTGTTTGCCAACTCATTCGCAAGCTCCCTTTCCATAGTGGCTTTGACGTGCTCGTACCACAAAGGGTCAGAAGCAGGATTAACACTCTCTAAAAAAGTGACATGCACTGTTCCTCCACTGGCTTTGAAGTGTTGGGAGTCTAAGATTTGCCGTGTTCCTGTGATGATGATGGGTTGCACGGTGAGGTTTAGTTTTTCTGCTAGCGCCTTAGCGCCGCTTTGAAATTTTAAAAGTTTTTTGCCCTTTCCACGGGTTCCCTCGGGAAAAATCGCAACCACACGTCCCTCGCCAATGCGTACCTTGGCTTCTTTGATGAGTTTTACCATGGAACGTCGGTCGCTGCGGTCGATGGAAATCATTTTAGGCGGGTGCATGATGTGGCCAAAAACAGGGATTTTTTCAATCTCTTTTTTGGCAACCCAGCATGGGTTCCCCGGATGCAGCGCTTCCATCACGACAATATCCAATAAACTTTGGTGGTTCATGATAATGAGCTTTGCCTCAAGATCAGCGGTTCCTTTTTGAACTATCTTGCACCCCAAAAGGGCAGATTGAAGCTTTGCCCATTTTTGACGGATAGCGCGGTGGTGCGTGTTAAATGCATACATCAGCAAGATGGTGATAGGGATGCTAATAGAAAGGGTTATGAGTGCCCACAGGGCTCTAATCCTTGCGGCGAACATGCTCCTCCTTTACCCAGCCGATTTTTCCTGTAGGAAGTAGCACTTTAATGTAATCATCACGTGTTCCCAATTGCTCCGCGCGCATGGGTTCGGTGGTGGTAAAAAAGAGGGTCGATTTTTCTGTTGGGATGATGCGAATGCGCGTATTGGCTTCAAGGGTGATGTAACTAAAGGGAGATTGAGAATAGGCATAATACGCACAAAAGAGCAAGCCTATAATCAAATACGGCACTTTTTTACGGAAGGCAAATAAGAGTAAAAAAAGTGCGGCTATTACAAGAGTGGAGGCATTTTTGTAAATTTGAAAGGGGCTTTCTTTAGGGTTAAGGCCAATTTGCGTGCTCACGTCACCTTCATCGACAATCACCGGAAGAAAGAGGCGCTCAAAACGGTTGCTTTGGAGGTTGAAATAGTTGAATTCAAGGCGCTCTTTATGGTCTTCGAAAATTGTAAAGTAAACAATCTTGCTTTCGGGAAATTCTCCTGAAATCGAGTCTATGCCTCCTTTAAGCGTGCCGTGGATGGAAAAATCTTCCAAATTTGCCAACACCCCTTCTACTTCAACCACCATAATTAAACTTCCCGTATCAAACCGACTGGTTTTAAAGCGGCTTACATGTAAGGATTCCGCCACGACGCCTGAAAAAAGTGCGTTGTGGTTAAGGGCAACAACATTGAGTGCCTGAAAAGGAAGCACATCAGACTCAACCGCCACTTCTGCGTCCAAAAGGGCTAAGGTGAGGGGCGGAAGCTGTGCGTTTTGGCGTGTAGCCTTAAAATAAAAAGTATTGCGAAAGACGTTTTCACTCTCTTTTATCCAAGGCGATTGGGGGTTTAATACCGCAGCAGAATCGCTTTGATCAAAGTGGGTTTCAAGGGTTTTATAATCCTCTCTTGCGATGATGGCTTTGACGGTTAGGGCAAAAATTTGATTGCGGTAAATGCGCTCAGGTAAGGGGTTATGGGAAAGAAACAAGGACTTGGCGAACCCTTGGGTGGAAGGTGCAGCGGCCAAAGGGGCGTACGCCTCACTGGAGGGGGGCCTTGGGTCATACATGGAGGGCTCAAAGGCCCTCTCTTGTGCTAGTCCAACAATGGCAAGGAGTAAAAACCCAACAATACGACAACCCATGGGATTAAGCAACAAACCCTTCTAGCATGGCCCTGCCATCTTCCGAACCCAGCAATGTTTCAATGGCGCGTTCAGGATGGGGCATGAGCCCAAAGACATTTCTGGCCTCATTGCAAATGCCTGCAATGCTAGCAACCGAACCATTGGGGTTTTTAGGCGCGCCATCGTGGTCGCAATAGGTGAGAAGAATCTGTCCATTGGCACGAAGTTTGGCCAGTCCTGCTTCGTCTATAAAATAGTTTCCTTCACCATGGGCAATAGGCACGTTGATGATTTGACCAGGGGTGAGGTGGCGTAAAAATTGGTTGGCAGTATTTTCTACTTTGAGGTGGTGGTATTTGGAAACAAAGTGCACGTTAGCGTTGCGCTTCATGGCGCCAGGTAAAAGACGCATCTCTAGAAGCATTTGAAACCCGTTGCAAATACCAAGGACGTACCCGCCTTTTGCGGCGTGGGCGGCAACCGCTTTCATGATGGGAGAAAACTTGGCAATGGCCGCGCTACGCAAGTAATCGCCGTAGCTAAAGCCACCTGGAAGCACGACAAGATCGACCCCCTCTGGCAACGTTTCATGTTTGTGCCACACAAGCGTTACCTCGTGTCCTAGGGTTTCGTAGGCATACTGTGTGTCGACTTCGCAGTTGGTGCCCGGAAATACAACAACGGCGACTTTCATGCGAACTCGATTGTGTAGTCTTCAATTACCGTATTTGCTAAAAGCTCCTCGCACATTAGCGTGACCTCTTTGCGGGCGGTTTCTGTATCTGTGCCTTGCACTTCAAGAAGAATCTGTTTGCCGATTCTGACATTTTGCGCGGAGCTAAAACCAAGAGAACCAAGGGCGTGGTGTACGGCTTTTCCTTGCGGGTCAAGTACGCCATTTTTTAAGTGTACGTTTACAATAACTTTCATGAACTCTTTTCCTTACTGGGCTAAAATACGTTTAAGGACTTCTTCATAAGCAACTTTTACGCTACCTAGGCCTTGACGAAAACGGTCTTTATCAAGCTTCTCTTTGGTGTGTACATCCCAAAAACGACAACTATCAGGACTGATTTCATCTGCAAGCAAGATATTTCCCTCACTGTCCACGCCAAACTCTACTTTGAAGTCTACAAGAATGAGGTCACGGTGTGCGAAAAAGCTTTTAAGGATAGTGTTGATTTCACGACCAAGGCGGCGAAGCTCTTCAAGGTCGGATTCACTTTTGACAAGGTCGAGGATGAGGCAGTGCTCGTCGTTGAGAAGGGGGTCGCCAAGGGCATCGTTTTTGAAACAAAACTCAACCAAGGTAAAGGGAAGTTCTGTGCCTTCAGGAATCCCTAGGCGCTTGGTTAAGGAGCCTGTAGCGATGTTGCGCACTACGACTTCAATGGGAATAATCCGACATGTCTTAACCAATTGGTGCGTATCATCAAGGGTTTTAACAAGGTGGGTGGCAATCCCTTTTGTTTCAAGCATGCGAAACAATTGCGTGCTGATTTTGTTATTAAGCGCCCCTTTGCCTAGCTCACTCCCTTTTTTTTCTGCATTAAAAGCGGTTAAATCGTCTTTAAACTCTGCGATAAGCAAGTTTTCATCGGATGTTTTATAAAGGCGTTTTGCCTTGCCTTCGTAGAGTAACGCGTGTTTGTCCACTGGGTCTCCTTAGTTTTTGGGTTGGGTAATGGAAAGAACTTTAACAATATCAACAGCACTTTTGAGTTGGATGTCGTCGTACAGTTGCTTGAGCGTAATAATCGACTCGTCCACCTTTTTCTTTGGGGCGGCTTTTTGCTCAGCATTGAGTTTTTCAAGTTCACTGCTAAGGTGAAGTTTGAGGTCGTTTTCTTTGATGGAAAAATCCGTTTCGGGTGCAGGAACGCTTCCTGAATGCACGATGACATCTGGCGTCACGCCGACGGCTTGAATGGTACGGCCGCTAGGAAGGTAATAACGCGCGATGGTAAGGCGCAACGCTTCTTCGTTCCCCACAGGCAAGATGACTTGAACGCTTCCTTTTCCAAAGGTTTTTTGCCCCACAATGATGGCGCGCTTATGGTCTTGCAAGGCACCCCCGACAATCTCACTGGCACTAGCACTGCCGCCATTAAGAAGCACTACCATGGGAATCGTGGTGATAGTGGTGCGCTTGCTAGCCGTGTAGTCGTGATTTTCGCTTTTAATGCGTCCCTTTTGTGAGACAATCACCCCTTCGCTGACAAATAAGTCTGTTAAGCCTACAGCTTGGTCGAGTAAGCCGCCAGGATTGTTACGCAAGTCCATGATGATGCCATTGACACCCCGGTGCTTTGAAAGGGCTTCTTTGGTTTTTTCAACGACATTTTTATCAAAACTGGTGATGCGAAGGTACAAAAGGTTTTCGTTTTCAAAGGTTTTAGTGTAAACGGAGTTAATTTTGATGATATCGCGGGTGATTTTAAAGGTTAAAGGTTTGTTCTCTCCCTCTCTTACGACGGCGAGGATGATGTCTGTTTGGGGTTTTCCACGCATGAGGCTTACGGCCTCGTCGATGGTCATGTTGAGGGTTGATTGCTCGTCAATCCGCAAGATAATGTCGCCCGCTTTTAATCCAGCCCTGTCTGCTGGTGTGTCTTCGATGGGGGCGATGACACTCAAGGCACCATCGCGCATGCCAACGGTAATGCCTAATCCGCCAAATTCACCATCGGTTTGCACTTTCATGTCTTTGAATTTTTTTTGATCCAAAAAGGCGGAGTGGGCATCGAGGTTGGTGAGCAAGCCTTCGATGGATTTGGTAATCACTTCATTGAAGGTGATATCGTCCACATAATACTGTTCAACGGTTCCAAGCACTTTGGTAAATTTTGCCAAAGCGTTAAGTCTACTCTCTTCGGAAACGCCTGTTTGAGCATTTAGGTTGGTGGAGAGTATGAAAGTTGCGCCCATGAGGGTTGCAACAAATCCAAGTGTCATCAATCGTGTTTTTTTCATCCGTAAATACTCCCTAGGGTTATGAATCCCTGATTGTAGTCAACATTGCCTAAAAAGACGCTAAACCAAGTGGGTTTGGAGACGAAAAATCTTTGATTTTAAGATTAAAAAAGAATGATTCTTCATAGATTTTTATAAAGATAGTTGACAATACTAGACTAAAGGTTGTATAATCACAACAGTAACTATACAAGAGGAGTAAGACCATGAAACAGCTATTTGAAACACTTACCCATCAGATGACCCAAGCCCTTGAGAGCGGGATAAGCTTAGCCCTTCACAGCAAAAACAGTGAAGCCACACCTTTACATGTACTCTGGGGTCTTGTGACTAACTCAGAATCCATTCTCTCGCAGGTTTTGCGGAAAATGAACGTGGATAAAGCAGCCCTAGAGCTTGAGGTAAAGAGCCATGTGGATAAGCTCCCTAAAAGCAGTAGCGTCACCAAAGAGAGCATCAAGCTAGGGCGCGAGCTTGTGGAGTCGTTGCAAGAAGCCCAAGGACTCATGACAAAACAAGGTGACACGTTTTTGGCGGTGGACACGTGGTTGTTGTCTAATGCCAGCAAGGCTCCACTAAAAGGCATTTTAGAAAAATACCTTGACATGATGGAGTTTAAAAAATCCCTCGAAGCTTTGCGTGGCGGAAAAAAAATCACCAAACAAACGGGAGACGAGACCCTTGAAGCACTGGGCAAATACGGCATCGATTTAACCCAAAAAGCCAAAAATCATGAGCTTGACCCTGTGATTGGACGGGATGAAGAGATCCACCGCATGATGCAGATTTTGATTCGTAAAACAAAGAACAATCCCATCTTGCTGGGCGAACCAGGCACTGGAAAAACAGCGATTGTAGAGGGCTTGGCCCAACGCATTGTAGAGGGAAATGTGCCCCTGTCTTTACAAAACCGTCAAGTGGTGACGTTGGACATGAGCGCGCTCATCGCAGGGGCAAAGTACCGAGGCGAGTTTGAAGACCGCCTCAAAGCGGTGATTGATGAAGTTAAGCAAGATGGCAACATTATTTTATTTATCGATGAAATCCACACCATCATCGGTGCGGGTGCCAGTGAAGGAAGCATGGACGCGGCCAACATCCTAAAACCTGCTCTTGCGCGAGGAGAATTGCACACGGTGGGGGCAACAACGCTGAAAGAGTACCGCAAATATTTTGAAAAAGATGCGGCACTGCAACGGCGTTTTCAACCCATCCAAGTGGGTGAGCCTAGCATTAATGAAGCGTTGCAGATTTTGCGGGGCATTAAAGAGCGTTTGGAGGCACACCACAATGTGAGTATTCTTGATAGTGCCCTTGTGGCGGCCGCGCGTCTTTCGGACCGTTACATTACCGACCGTTTTTTGCCCGATAAGGCCATCGACCTCATTGATGAGGCGGCGGCGGAACTCAAGATGCAGATTGAGAGTGAACCGGTGGAATTGAGCCGTGTTAAGCGCCTTATTTCTGCTTTACATGTAGAGAAAGAAGCGCTCAAAATGGAAAAGAGTGCTAAAAACGAAGAGCGCTTAAGAGTGATTGAAAAAGAGTTGGCCGATGCCAATGAAAAACGCCAAGCCCTTGAGAGCCAGTTTGAAAACGAACAGCAAGTCTTTACGGAACTTTCTTCCATTAAAAGCAACCTAGACAGCTTGCGCAAGGAAGCAGAACTGGCCAAGCGCAACAGTGACTTTAACAAAGCCGCGGAGATTGAGTATGGCAAAATCCCCGCTCTTTTTGAGGAGGAAAAAAACCTCAATGCCCGTTGGGCGAAGATGCAAGAAGAGGGCACACTGCTTAAAAACTTTGTAGATGAAGAGATGATAGCGGCCATCGTAAGTAAGTGGACGGGGATTCCTGTGAGTAAAATGCTCACCACGGAAAAAGAGAAAATTCTCGCCATTGAGAGCCATTTGGAGCAAACGGTGGTGGGACAAGAAGAGGCCGTTCATGCGGTGGCGCGCGCCATTAAACGCAGTAAAGCGGGACTTTCTGAGAGCAATAAGCCCATTGGAAGCTTTTTATTTTTAGGGCCAACGGGCGTGGGAAAAACCCAAACGGCTAAAGCACTAGCGAAGTTTTTGTTTGATGAAGAGCGCGCATTGGTGCGTTTTGACATGAGTGAATACATGGAAAAACACGCTGTGAGCCGTTTGGTGGGCGCACCTCCAGGGTACGTAGGGTACGATGAGGGTGGACAACTCACCGAAGCGGTGCGCCGCAAACCTTACAGCGTGTTGCTGTTTGATGAGATTGAAAAAGCCCATCCGGATGTGTTTAACATCCTCCTTCAAGTCTTGGATGATGGGCGTTTGACGGACAACAAGGGTGTAACGGTGGATTTTAAAAACACTATCATCATCCTTACTTCTAACATTGCCAGCGGCAAAATCATGGAAGTGGAAAAAGAACAACGCCGTGACGCGGTGATGGGGGAGCTGAAGTTGCACTTTAAGCCCGAGTTTTTAAACCGCCTAGATGACATTGTGATTTTCAATCCTTTAGGTAAAGTCCAACTGCGCGCCATTGTCTCCATCATGTTTGAAGAGGTGCGCAAGAAATTGGCCGCCATGTCCATCGAAGCGACCTTGGAAGAATCCGCCAAAGAGATGATTGGCGAAGCAGGGTTTGATCCCGTGTATGGTGCAAGACCCCTTAAGCGCGCGTTGTATGAGCTTGTGGAAGACACCTTGGCACAGATGATTTTAGAAGAAACCCTGCACGAAGGTGACACGATAAGCATTGGGGCGCATGAGGGAAACATCACCATTCAAAAGCGCTAAGCTAAGCCATCTTTTTTCCTTACATGTAAAGGAAAACAACAGGGCATACCACAGTGTTTGCGGGGCAATGGGTTTTGCCCCGCCGCCATGATTTTTTTGTATTTTTTTACCCTTTTTGACCTTCTTAACGCAACAAATATGTAACCTTTTAACAACTGCCTTTCTTGCCTTTTTTTCTTTCAAAAATTCCCCCGTTTTTCCCCCGTTTTGTTGATACCATCCTTTCGCAAATCTTATAAAACCATTTTACTTTTTTGTAATGGCAAAAATGTGTTGGTGCTTACGGGATTTAGCTTTTAAGGAGGTGCTTATATGAATGAGAGCAGACGCGAATTCATCAAAAAAGCCGCAGTTGCAGGGGCTGTGACTACAGTGGGCGTGATGCATGCGCAAGCAACGGTTTCACATTCAAGCAGTGCAAATGGCGTCGTAAAGGGAAAATCACCTAAAGATGAGATTACCTATACCAAAACACCCTATTGGGATGAATATTATAAAACAGCCCAATAGTACAAAGGAGATAGCGTTATGGAAAACACAACACCACGCACTCTTGCAACGACCGTAGGTCGAAGATCGTTTCTGAAAATGGGAGCCCTGTCCGTCGCCTTTGGCGCAACATCGGGGTTTGCTAGCGGAAGCGTCACAAGAGCAGCGACAGAGGAAGAGGTGAAAAATCCCTTTCCAGAAAGTAAAACAGTCAAAACTATTTGTACATCGTGCTCGGTTGGGTGCGGGGTCATTGCGGAAGTGCACAAAGGTGTATGGGTGCGTCAAGAAGTTGCTCAAGATCACCCCATTAGCCTTGGTGGACACTGCTGTAAGGGTGCGGACATGATTGACATGCTTCGCTCAGAAGTGCGTTTGAAATACCCAATGGTCAAAGAAAATGGCCAATGGAAACGTCTTTCATGGGAGGATGCCCTTGATCGTATTGCGGCAAAATTAGCCAAAATCAAAAAAGAAAACGGTCCTGACGCGGTGCAATTTTTAGGCTCGGCTAAGATGAGTAACGAGCAAGCTTACTATTTTAGAAAATTTGCCGCATTTTTTGGGACAAACAATATCGACCATCAAGCACGTATCTGACACAGTTCCTCAGTCGCCGGTGTGGCGAATACATTAGGATATGGGTCAATGACAAACTCTTTTGGCGATATGCAAAAGGCAAAATCTATTTTTATTATTGGGTGTAATCCCGCGGTGAATCACCCTGTTGGCTTTGGTCATATTTTAAAAGCCAAAGAGCGCAACAATGCGAAGATTATCGTCATCGATCCCCGCTTTACAAAAAGTGCTGCCAAGGCAGACTACTTCGCGCAAATCCGACCCGGTACGGACATTCCCTTTGTTTATGGCATGTTGCACCTTATTTTTAAAAACGGTTGGGAAGATAAAAAATACATCGAAGACCGCGTTTATGGTATGGATGAAATTAAAACAGAAGCGGCCAAATGGACGCCAGAACTTGTGGAAGACGTCACGGGCGTGCCCAAAGAAACCCTGATTGAAATCACCACTGTTTATGCGCAAAACGCTCCTGGTACCTTGTTGTGGGCCATGGGCTTGACCCAACATACGGTTGGTACGGGAAACACGCGCATTGCTCCTATCCTTCAAATGGCATTAGGCTACATGGGTAAAGCAGGTGGCGGAACGAACATTCTAAGGGGCCACGACAACGTTCAAGGCGCGACGGACATGGGATGTTTGTCTGATACGCTTCCTGGTTATTATGGCTTGGCAGAGGGTGCATGGGAATACTACGCACGCATGTGGGGCGTTGAGCACGAGTATTTGGTGTCACAATTCAAAGACGCTTTATGGATGGGAAAACCAGGATTTACCCTTGCCCGTTGGTGGGCTGGCGTATTGGCAGGAAACCCAGGCGAAGATGCTATTGAAAACGCAGGAACCAACCTCAAAGCCCTTGTGGTGATGGGATGTGGCATCACATCGACCTCGCAAAACCTCAAAATCCAAGAGGGACTTGATGCTTTGGACCTTGTTGTTCTTGCAGACCCGTTTGTGAATGAAGCTGCGGTTATTACTAATAGAAAAGACAACCTTTTTATCTTGCCTTCTGCCACACAGTTTGAAAACAGTGGTACGGTTTCGGCAACCAACCGAAGCGCGCAATGGCGCTATCAGGTAGTAGAGCCTTTGCATGAGAGCAAGCAAGACCAAGAGATTATGTTTGAGCTTGCGAAACGCTTAGGATTTTATGAGCCTTACACACGTTCTATGATGATGCGCTTGAAAGAGGACGGGTACCTTGAGTTTACGCCGGATAAAACAAGCTTTCAGTGGCCAGAAGATGCGACCATTGAGATTTCACGCACCTTAAGGACTATTGGACTGATGGGATGGACGCCTGAGCGCATCAAAAAACACACCGACAACTGGCATCTGTTTGATGAGGTGACAGGCGAAGGAATAGGGCCAATGAAGGGTGAATTTTACGGACTTCCGTGGCCTTGTTGGAGTACCAAACATGGGGGCACTCCGAATTTGTACAGCATTGATGTTTCCACAAGTCAAGGCGGTATGGGGTTTAGAAATAACTTTGGTTTAGAAAAAGACGGCGTAAGTCTCTTGGCAGGAAAAGGCTCTTCGCCTGTTGGTTCTAGGGTGGATGGCGGATACCCTGAAATCACAAGGGAAAATATCGAGCAACTCGTTGGCAGACCTTTGAGCGAGGCTGAGAAAAGTTTGTGCGGTCCGGACTGGAAAACGTGCACAAGCGGTAAGTTGATCGATTTGGCGCTTGAGGCTGGGCTTACGCCCTATGGCAACGCGAAAGCACGCGCGGTTGTTTGGAACTTCCCAGATCAAATCCCGATGCACCGTGAGCCGTTGTACTCGCCGCGTCCTGATTTGGTAGCAAAATACCCTACCTATGAAGACAAGGCAAACCACTTCCGTGTCACCACAAAGTACGCTTCTATCCAAAAAGAAAAAGACCACGTGATGGAGTTCCCGATTGTCATGACAACAGGTCGCTTGGTGACTATGATGGGTGCTGGCTTGGAAAACAGGGCTTCTAAATACCTGTGTGCCCTCACGCCAGAAATGTTTTGCGATATTCATCCTGATTTGGCAAGCAAACATGGCATCAAAAACGGTGCGATGATGTGGGTGCATTCTCCTGCGGGCACGAAGATTAAGGTAAAAGCTAAATACTCCCATACAGTCATGCCAGGCATGGTATTTTTACCGTTCCATTTTGGAGGATTTATGCAAGGGGTGGATATGACGGGTAATTTCCCAGCAGGAACGAAACCGTACGCTAGCGGTGAATGCGCCAATACGGTTGTGGCGTATGGGTATGACATTATTACGCAGATTCCTGCGTCAAAAGCCGGCTTATGCCGTGTAGAAAAAGCGTAGGAGGCGGATGATGGAATACGCAAGAATGAAATTTTACTGCGACGAGAGCCGATGCATTGAGTGCGACGGATGTTCGATTGCATGCGCGGAAGCCCATGAGTTGCCCGTAGGTATCACACGAAGAAAGGTCATAACCCTTCATGAGGGGATTTGGGGCAAAGAAGTTTCAACCTCTGTTGCTTGCATGCATTGCACAGACGCTCCGTGCGAGGCAGTGTGCCCCGTGAATTGTTTTTACATTCGCACAGATGGCGTGGTGTTGCACGACAAAGAAAGGTGCATTGGATGCGGATACTGCTTGTATGCTTGCCCTTTTGGCGCACCGCAGTTTCCACGCGAAGGGCTCTTTGGCTCCAAGGGCGCGATGGATAAGTGTACCTTATGCGCGGGAGGGCCAGTAGAAACCAACTCGCACCATGAGATGGAACTGTACGGGCAAAACAGGATTGCTGAGGGCAAGGTTCCTGTGTGTGCGGCTATGTGTTCAACCAAGGCACTCTTGGTGGGCGATGCTAAATCGGTCTCTGACATCTTCAGGGCGCGCGTGGCAGCGCGTGGGGGTAAAGGCCTTAATACAATGTACGGTTGGGATAAAGCCTACAATGACCAATGGAAGGAAGAGCAATGAAAAAAGTTACCTACACGCTCCTTGTGCTCTTGGCTTTGGCATCGGTAGCGTGGGCTACGGATAGCCAAATTTGGGGAGAGATGCGGTTGCAAAATATCTTAGGATACGGACAAGAAGGAACCCTTCAATTAGGAGCCCTGTTTACGCTGCTACAAAGCAAATACTTTGCTTGGGTCTTTTTGGCTGTTTTGCTAGGCGTTCCTGCGGTCTTTTTTCTGCACTATAAAATCGTCGGGCCCAAGATATTTCCCCATAGCCAAAAGAAGCATTATGCGTTTAATCTCTTTCACCGAACCATTCACCAAATCGCAGGCATTAGCTTTTTGGTAATCATCCCCACGGGTTTTATCATTATCTTTGGGGATTTTTTTGGCGGCGGCACCTTTGTGCGTTGGGCAAAAAACCTTCACGCTTTTTTTACCGTGCCTCTTGCTATTGTTATTCTTCCTATGGCGCTTATGTGGCTCAAAGAAGCACTCTTTACCCTTGAGGATATAAAATGGTTCATGATTTTGGGCGGCTACCTTTCCAAGGAGAAGCGCATCATCAATGCAACCCAGTTTAACGCGGGCCAAAAGATGTGGTACTGGGTGGCGATACTAGGCACCCTGACGATGATTTTAACGGGTGCTATGATGTTCTTTTTGGATTTCAAAATAGAACTGTTGCATACCCTAAGCGGCCTTAGCCAGATTGACCTCTTAAGACTCGCTGCCATCTTGCACAACGTCATGGGATTTGTGGTGGTTGCTTTGTTTATCACCCACGTGTATATGTCTATGTTTGCCATTAAAGGGGCTGTACACAGCATTATTACAGGTTACGTGGAAGAAGAAGAGGTAAAATACCTGCACAATGCATGGTATAAAAAACTCAAAGAAAAAGGGAAATTCTAACCCCTTACATGTAAGCCTCTAAACGCATCCATAAGGGCGCGTTTAGAGGACTTTTTTTGTTTACATGTAAAGAGGTTGCATACACTCTTTTTGCCAAGAGTCGATATTCACTCAAAGTAAAAGGAGTTCCTATGGATATCAACACGCTTGGTACGAACAATTTTTTCAAATACAACGCTCTTTTGGTTTCTGGAAAGAGCAGTGTTTCTGGGGCAACTGGCACCACCAAGGGCTTTTCTTTTGAAATGTCCCGCGTGGATTTTTCCTTTCAAAGTTATGTGGGTGCCTTATCCAATAACGTTCAATTTTCCCAAAACCTGTCGGACTTTATTGACTACAAAGCCATCGGGTACGCAGGCAAGCCTATCGAAGCCCTGTCGCAAAACGAAGCCAAAGAGCTTGTTTCTGAAAATGGTTTTTTTGGCGTGCAACAAACGGCACAGCGCATAGCAGGGTTTGTGATTAACGGCGCAGGGGATAACCTTGAGAAGCTTCAAGAAGGAAGAAAAGGGGTGCTTCAAGGGTTTGAAGCAGCAGAGGCCACGTGGGGTCAAAAGCTCTTTGATATTAGCTATGACACTTTGGCCAAAGCGCTTGAGACGATTGACGCACGTATTGCGGAACTTGGCGGTTCGGTTTTAGACACGCAAGCTTAAAGGTGTATGTTCAAGCGCGCCATCAATAGCTCGTCTTGTTTGTAAAATTCGATGTGGCTTGATATGGCACGCTTGCCTTCTTGCAAAACCCCTTGCAAAGAGTGTAAAACATGTACGAATGTTTGAAACATGGGCGTATTGATTTGTGTAATACGGTGCTTTAAGACATGGTGAGCAAGCGTTTTAATGAGGGCGTAGTAGATTTGCTTGTTAAACTGACGCTGCACGATGTACTCTTTCATGAGTTCAATGTTAGCTAGCCATGCGGTGTAATTTGCATCGTCTGTATGAGAGCATGCAACACGTGCGTGTTCTTGTTCGCGCTCCACAAATAAAAAAGCAGCCATTTGTGCGTCTTTAAAAAGTGCCTCTTTGTCTTCAACGATAGTCTCAAGGTGCGCCATAATCTCAGCGTCGCTTAAGCGCTTGGTGGTGGCATCGTAAGCGTACGTGTGGTTGGGAATATGCTCATGGGAGAGCGCTTCACACAATTGTGTCGCGATATTGAGGTAAACGTATTTGTCTTCTTTGTGTGTATCAAACCGTATACCGCTTTGAGAAAAGACAACCTTCGGTCCTACGTATTTTATCCCCACTTGTATCTCCTTTTCGTATAGAAAATAAAAAGAATAATACCACAACTTTGGGAAAGTTTGGGGTACTTATGCCACTTTTAAGTAAATTCACAGTAAAATCCTAACCTTAAATTATCTTAAAAGAAGGAATGGCATGAAACGTACATACCAGCCACACAATACACCGCGCAAGCGAACCCACGGGTTTTTGACACGGATGAAAACAAAAAATGGTCGCCGACTTATCAATGCACGCCGTGCAAAAGGTAGAAAAAAATTGGCCGCCTAAGGGCTTACGACTCCCTCAAACATTCGCGGGAGTTTGCCCTTGGATACAATCAGGGTAAGAAGTGGCACTGTGATTGTGCCGTGATCTTTTACAAAGCATCGTTGAAGAAAAACGTAGGGTTTACCGCTAGCAAAAAGGTAGGCAACGCCGTGCAACGCAATTTCTGTAAACGCCGTTTGCGCGCTGTTTTCTTGGAGCTCCAAGACAGCGTGGTGGATGGCAGTTATATTTTTGTAGCCAAGGCCCAGATTCACACGCTCACGCACATAGAGTGTGTCCGAAGTGTGCGCTGGGCGTTGCGAAAACTTGGATGCCTTCATTCATGAAAACACTTGCGCTGTGGTTGATTGCTTTTTATCAAAAAGTTTTAACGCTCGCTAGCTTTGGAAGTTGCAGGTATTATCCTACGTGTTCTGAATATGCCAAATGGCAAGTGATGCACAATCGTCTTTTATTTGGTTTAGGGGCAAGTTTGTTGCGAATACTGCGTTGCAACCAACTGTTTCCTGGCGGAATCGACTACCCCGTCGTATCGAAACGGATTCGTCCTTATTCGATGGTACGAAGCTTTACATGTAAGGTTATTGGTGTAAAGTTTTGGTTTGTTCCTAAAGGCCCCGGCCATTATTATGTCATCAAATCATTTGCTTGCAGTAAAATCTAACTAAGGAACTTTTGTGATAGATAAATTGAGCATGCAACACCGAGTCCTCATTGCAACCGTCCTCTCCTTCGCTTTTTTTGTCGGCTACGACTATTTTTTCATCCCTAAAAATGTACCAACCCAAACCGAAGTCACCCAAAGTACTTCGACGCAAGCTCCCCAAGTGGAAACCCCTTCATCTGCGCCAAGTGACAGCACGTCTGCTTCTGTTACCGCCGCTTCAAATGCTCCTTCGGGTTTAGAGTACATTGCCACTGTAAAGGGTGAGCATTTTGAACTCAAAATCGACCGCTTGGGACGCATTTCCAAGTACTATTTAAGTGATGCAAAGTTTAAAAATGCCGATGCTTCACGTTTGCAGTTGATTGATGAGGCCCTAGAGCCTAAGCCTCTTGAGGTGCGTTTTAAAGACAACGCTATCAATAACGAAGCCTTTGCTATTGATTATGTGTCTAGCGTAGAAACCCTTTCTCTTGGCGATACGCCCGAATCCCTTACCTTAACACAGACGCTAGGGGAAACAACACTTACAAAGCACATCACCTTTCATCCTCAGGGAAATTATGACGTTAAGCTAGAGTTGAGTTCTCCTCAAGAGTTTTTCATCACTCCAGGCTTTCGCCCCAATGTTGTTGTGGATAGCTTCACCTTTCATGGCGTCCTCATTAAAGAAGCTGATGATACGATTACAGTAATTGATGATGGCGATGCTAAGGGCGATGGCCGTTTTATTGATGCTCCCATGGTTGCCGCAGTGGACCGTTACTATACGACGTTGTTGTACGATTTTAACGAAGGGTTTGATGTTGTTGTTTCAAACGACAAGGACAAAAACGGTATCTTGTTTGTCAAGGGCAAGCCTTCGATGAGTTTTAGCGGCTACATTGGGCCAAAAGATTATAAGATTTTAAACGAGATTGATGCACGCCTTACCGATGCGATCGAATACGGGTGGTTTACATTTATTGCCAAGCCACTGTTTCTCTTTTTGAGTTTCCTCTATGGTATCTTTGGCAACTGGGGTTGGGCTATTGTGGCCATGACCATCTTAATCCGCTTGGTGCTCTACCCTTTGACCTACAAAGGGATGGTTTCCATGAACAAGCTCAAAGAGCTTGCGCCTAAAGTTAAGGAACTCCAAGCCAAATACAAAGGCGAACCGCAAAAGCTCAATACCCATATGATGGAATTGTACAAAAAACACGGCGCTAACCCGATGGGCGGCTGTTTGCCTATTTTGATGCAAATTCCTATTTTCTTTGCTATTTACCGCGTTCTTTCCAATGCTATCGAGCTTAAGGGTGCGGCGTGGATTTTTTGGGTGGAAGACCTTGCGGCGATGGACCCGTATTACATTTTGCCTATCTTGATGGGTGCTACCATGTTTTTCCATCAACGCATTACGCCTACAAACTTTACAGACCCAATGCAAGAAAAAATCATGAAGTTTTTGCCGTTGATTTTCACCTTTTTCTTTGTAACCTTCCCTGCAGGATTGACCCTGTATTGGTTTATCAACAACCTTTTCTCCATCGCACAGCAGTATTATGTTAACCGCGTGTTTGCGAAGAAAAAAGAAGAACAAAAAGCACTAAAAGAAGAGAAAAAATGAGAATAGAAGCTGACACCCTCCAAGAAGCGTTTTCAAAGGCTGCTGCCGAGCTTTCGTGTTCGGTGACAAAGCTTGACATTCAAGTCATCCAACATCCCCGTTTAGGGGTTTTTGGCCTGTTTAAAAAAACAGCTATTATTGAAGCATTTCGCGAAGGCGAACCTCGCAAAGAACGCGAGGTGTCTGTGGTAAAAAAAGAAGAGACGCGAGAATCCATGGAGCCCAAAGAAGCACTCAGGGTTCTCGATACAAGAGAATACGAAGAGCGTAAACCCCGTCAGAAAAAATCGCGTTCTCGCCGAAAGAAAGAACCATTCACAGAAGAAGAGGGCACCTTTAATGCCCCCGAAGAACCCTCTTTGAAGCCAGAAGCACCTCTTTACAAGGGGAGCGAAGAAAAAGAAGAAATCTATCCGTACCAACCCAAACAGCGTAACCATGCGGTCGTGGGTGAAGTGATTGGAATGATAGAGGTTGGGGTTCGCGAACTTGTGCAAAGCAGTTGCTTTGCTATCGAAGTGGTGCGGGTTGAAGCCCATGATGACCAAACCGTGTTAATTGAAATTAACGGCGAAGATGCGGCGTTATTGATTGGCAAAGAAGGGTACCGTTATAAGGCATTTTCTTACTTGTTGTACAACTGGATAAACATGAAATATGGCCTAGGTATTCGCTTGGAGATTGCCCAATTTTTGCACAACCAAGAAGAGATGATTGAAAATTATCTCGCCCCTGTGGTTGAGCGCATCGAATCCCAAGGGCGTGGACAAACCAAACCCCTTGATGGCGTCTTGATAAAAATCGCTTTAGAAAAACTTCGCGCCCGTTTTCCTGAGAAATACGTGGGCATTAAAACAGGTCGCGAAGGGCGAAAATTTGTCGTTGTGAACGACTTTAATCGGAAAAGCCTATAGAAACCATTGCTGCCATTGCCACTGCCCATGGCATTGGCTCTATTGCTATTGTTCGCTTAAGCGGGCCAGAGGCGTTGCCTTTGGCTTGCTCCTTGACGCAAAAAACCTCTTTTTCTCCACGCCACGCCACCCTTTCCTCCTTGTTTGATGCCACAGGAGCGCTTATTGATGAAGCACTGATTGTCTATTTTCAAGCGCCTAAGAGTTTCACGGGCGAAGAGGTGGTGGAGTTTCAATGCCATGGGGGCATGATGGTGGCAAGCATGGTGCTAGAAGCGCTTCTTTCCAAGGGCGCGCGCCTTGCAACCCCTGGGGAGTTTTCAAAACGGGCTTTTTTAAATGGCCGTATTGACCTTGCCGAAGCCGAAGCCATTGCTAAGCTCATCGAAGCCAAAAGTGAAGAAGCTGCCAAAATCCTCGCCCGCCAAATGAAGGGGGAGTTGAGCCGTTTTGTGAATGAAGCCAGAGAGTCTTTGCTGGAAATCTTGGCGTACGTGGAAGTTTCCATCGACTACGCTGAGGAAGATTTGCCTGAAGATTTGATACGCCAAATGGAAGTAAAACTCACCGCACTAGAGCAGCGCTTGGGTGAAGTTGTGGCGGTGAGCGAACAGCGCAAAGGCTTGATGCAAGGCTTTAAGGTCGCAATTGTTGGCAAGCCAAACGTGGGCAAGAGTTCTTTATTAAATGGCCTTTTACACTATGACCGTGCGATTATTAGCGATGTTGCGGGCACCACGCGCGACACCATTGAAGAAGAGATGCGCATCGGCACCCACCTTATCAAAATCGTAGACACCGCAGGCATTCGCCATACGGAAGAAAAAGTCGAGCAAATCGGTATAGCCCGTTCCAAAAAAGCCATCGAGGAAGCCGATGTTGTGTTAGCTTTGTTTGATGCAAGCCGTCCAAAAGATGCGGAAGATAGGGAGATTTTAGACCTTTTGAAAACCTATGCTTCGTCAAAACACGTGATACCGCTTCTGAATAAAACAGACCTGCCAAAGGTGTTTGAGGGCTTAGAAAATGCCTTACATGTAAGCACCCTTTCGAGCCTTTCGTGCGTTGTGGATACCCTTAGGGAACACTTAGACACAAAGCGCATGGACGAGGGAATGTTGCTCACTTCAACCCGTCAAATTACCTCAGTGCGCAAAGCCCATGAAGCCATCACGGAGGCAAAACCGCGTCTTGAAGAGGCGGAGCTTGAATTGTTTGCCTTCCATCTCAACGAAGCCATCGGTGCCCTGGGCGCTATTACACGGCCTTATGGGGTGGATGAAATGCTCGATAAGATGTTTGGCACCTTTTGCCTTGGCAAATAAATAGGGTTTTGAATCACCCTTTTTCGAGACGAGTTATCCACAATGGGTCAAAGCTAACGCTTTGACCCATTGTGGATAAAGTCTCTCTTGCGGGTGAGGCAAAACCCTGATGACAAAATGCAAAAGCGTCCTTAACAAGTCCATAAGTGCAATTTGAGTACACTCACTAAAAAATTTCCCAAGGGTGATTCGGATGGAAAATATTAACGATGTCTTAAAGTCCCATAAGTTAACGCAAGAGGATTATCAAAACATCCTCTCGATTCTTGGAAGAGAGCCAAACTTGCTTGAGATTGGCGTGTTTTCTGCCATGTGGAGCGAACACTGCTCTTACAAATCCAGTAAAAAATACCTCAACGGTTTTCCTACTAAAGCCCCATGGGTCATCCAGGGCCCTGGCGAAAACGCTGGCGTCATCGACGTGGGTGATGGCATGGCGGCGGTCTTTAAGATGGAAAGCCACAACCACCCCAGCTTCATTGAGCCTTACCAAGGCGCGGCAACGGGCGTGGGCGGTATTTTACGCGACGTGTTTACCATGGGCGCGCGACCCGTAGCCAACCTTAACGCGTTGCGTTTTGGCGAAGTAGAAGGGTCTGGCGCGGTTGCCAAGCACCAACGTTACCTTGTACGTGGCGTGGTTGCAGGAATTGGGGATTATGGTAACTGTATGGGCGTGCCTACGGTTGGCGGCGAAACCTCTTTTGACAAATGCTACAACGGCAATATTTTGGTCAATGCCTTTACCTTGGGTCTTTGCAAAACCGATGAGATTTTTTACGGACGGGCCGAGGGTATCGGCAATCCGGTGATTTACGTGGGCAGTAAAACAGGGCGCGATGGCCTAGGCGGCGCGGTGATGGCAAGCGATAGCTTTACCGAAGAGAACAAATCCTTGCGCCCTACCGTGCAAGTGGGCGACCCTTTTGCGGAAAAACTCTTGCTTGAAGCGTGCATGGAACTGTTTAAACAAGACTACATCGTGGGCATCCAAGACATGGGCGCGGCGGGTCTTACGTCAAGTTCTTTTGAGATGGCAGGACGCACGGGAAGCGGCATGAAAATGGACCTTTCCAAGGTGCCCGCGCGTGAAGAGGGCATGGTGCCTTATGAGTTTATGTTGAGTGAGTCTCAAGAGCGCATGCTTATTTGCGCCAAAAAAGGGATGGAAGAGAAGGTGCTTGAGATTTTCCACAAGTGGGATTTGGACGCAGAAGTCATCGGCGAAGTGACAGACACGGGCCACATGGAGCTATTTTGGCACGGGGAAAAGGTGGCTGACATTCCCGTGCAGCCTGTGAGCGAACAAGCCCCTGTGCTTGACCGTCCCGTGAAGCGCCCTGGGTATCTTGATGAAATCGTAGGCGTTGGGATTGATGATTATGAGCCTATCTCTAACCAAAAAGCCTTTGAATCACTCATTTCAAGCCTAGAGGTAGTAGATAAATCGTGGATTTTTGAGCAGTATGATTCTATGGTGCAAACCAATACCGCCAAAGGACCCGGCAGTTTGGATGCGAGTGTGATTCGCATCAAAGAAAACGGCAAAGCCCTTGCCATGAGCAGTGATTGTAACCCGCGCTATAACTTCATCGACCCCAAAGGCGGCGCAGCAGCTGCGGTGATGGAGAGCGGGCGCAACGTGGCTATGAGTGGCGCGCGACCTCTGGCGATTACCGATTGTCTAAATTATGGCAACCCTGAAAACCCTGAAGTGATGTGGCAGTTTGCCCAAGGGTGCTATGGCATCAAAGAGGCGTGCGCGGCACTAAACACCCCTGTTGTCAGTGGTAACGTCTCTTTGTACAATGAAACCAACAGCGTGGGTGTTTACCCCACCCCTTCCATTGCCATGGTGGGACTTAATGACGATGCAACGCGCATTTTGCCCTCCTCTTTTGCAAAAGAGGGCAACAGCGTGTACCTTCTTGGCGAGACGGCGAATGAGTTTGGTGGCAGTTTGTATATGAAGGTTTTGTTTGACAAGGTACGTGGTGTGTTGCCTGCTATTGATTATGCCAAAGAACTTGCCTTGTGGGAACTGGTGATTGAAGCCAATAAAGCAGGGATGCTAGCGTGCGCAAAAGATGTCAATGTGGGTGGCGTGGCGATTGCCCTTGCTAAAATGGCGGCAGTTTCAGGGCAGGGCATCAAAGCTTCTGTGGAAGCAAAAGACCCTCGGGATATCTTTAGTGAAAGTTTTTCACGGGCTATCGTGGAAGTGGCGGATGAAAAAGGCTTTTTGGCCATGGCGGAAAAACTTGGTGTAAAAGCTGAGAAAATCGGCGTTGTGGGTGGAGAAGCCTTTACATGTAACGATGTTTCTATGGAACTCTCGCAAGTGCAAGAGATTTATTTTAATCGCTTTAAGCAGGTGATTGAGCAAGACATCTAAAAGAGTCTTGCTTCCACCATTTCCATATCGTATAAATCAAAAAAGAGTAACGCGTCATCTAGTACAGGCTTCCCAAGGAGTGTTTTTAGCACCAAGGAGGCCTGTAGACACGCGCAAAATGCGGCGGTCATGGGAAGATTTCCACTGCGCTTTTCCGCCCCTTTTTCTCCGTCTTTATAGACTTCTTCCAAATTTTTACTGGTACTGCATTGCCCCATCCAACCCCCGATAGCACCGTGCACAAAGGCGACCTTTTCCTCGTCACATGTAAAGGCGAGCAAGGTTTTGGTAAGTGGGCAATCCAGCGCATCCACCACGACTGATTTACCTTTTACGAGTTTATGGGCGTTTTGGGGCACGAGGGCATCTTGCATGGCCCTTACATGTAAGGCGGGGTTGATTTCAAGTAGGCGCTTGCGCACGGTTTTTGCCTTGGAGTGCCCTAGGGTTTTTACGGAAGAGAAGATTTGGCGGTTTAGGTTGTGCTCTTCGTAGACATCGGGGTCGATGAGCGTCAGCGCCCCAATGCCTACACGCGTCAAAAGCTCACTGATGAGTCCGCCAAGACCTCCACACCCCACCACAAGGACGTGGGCATCAAATAGACGGTGTTGCTCTTCTTGGGTGAGGCTTTGTTGGTTGCGACGGTAGCGTAAGGGGGTGAGCCCTGCTTTAAAAATGGCTTCTTCAACGGTTCTGGCCTTACATGCAAAGCATTCCATGGCTTCACGAAGCGTTGCAATGCTGACAAACCCTTCTTGGGCATGTTCTTGTAAAAACAGTTCTAGGGATTTCATATTTCTCCTTTTGCGGGGTATAATGTAGCAAAAATTGGAGGCTTTATGCAACTTTTCCTCAAAGCATTCTCTTCATTGCGTCCCCACTTGAAGCGTCAGGGCATTGGCTACCTTGGGGAGCGCTTTACATGTAAAGAGGGGTTAACCCTAAAAGAGCTGATTGCTACGCTTGGATTTGGGGAAAAAGAAGTGGAGGGAGCCTTTGTAAACCACCTGGTCGTTCCTAAAACTACCGTGCTTAAAGAGGGGGACAAGGTGGCCCTCATCCCCCCTGGCACGCCTGGATCGTACCGTCTCATTTTGGGCATCAAAGAAAACGCTTAACCCCCGCCTACTTTAGGAAAGAGGGAGAGTACATCCCCCTCTTTAAGCTCCACTTCCTCGGGCTGATGGCGTCCGTTTAGCATCAATACTCCCAAGGGAAACTTCCCCTCGTAAATACCAAGCTCCGCCACGACCTCTTTGGCGCATGTTCCCTCGGGGTAGGTGCGCTGTTCTTCTTTAAATCTGCCTTCGCGGTATTGGGCAAAGAGTTTAACAGTAACCGTCATCTAAAAATCCCAAAACGCATCGATTTCTTCATTGGTGAAGTCCCAGACTACATTGTGTGGGGGTAGGGCTTCGTATTTCATAAACTCAGGCAAGCGGTCATCGGCACTTGTGAGACCTGCGCGTTGGTTGAAAGCACGCTCAAGTTTAAGGATGTTTTTACCAAGGTTGGTTACATCATCCCCCGTGAGGTTGATGCCAAAACGGGCATTAATCATGTCAATGAGCGCAGGTAAACAGTTGGGGTCATCTAGGGCAGGGAAGGCCACAAAGATACACATACCCGTGCTGTCCACTGCCGCAGTGGCGATTTGCAAGTTGCGCGCTAGGGCGACTTGACCTTCTTTGGTGAGCGGGTCAACGTAACCGCCACTGTTGAGGATGTTGGTGGCTACCGCGTAGCCAGCGGTGTGGTCTGCGCCCATGGTAGAGGTAGCGTACGTGACCCCTTGGCCTTTGATGGCGCGTGGGTCGTAAGCGGGAATGCTTTGGTTTTTAACCACAGGAACACGAACCATGCCATAAAGCTTGGCAAAGTTGCCCACACCACTGCCTAAGATGCGTCCCAAAAAGGTGCCCTTAGCGATGTCATTGGCAATGAGCTCGTACGCTTTAGCTCCATCGCCATAGGCCAAGATACCCGCATCCACGGCCATAGCAAGGGTGTTTCCTGTTTCGATAGCGTCTACACCAAGGTCATCCATCAGGGCATCGATTTTGGCAATGACATCAAGGTCGCTGATGCCTAAATTCGCGCCATAAGCCCAAATCATCTCGTACTCAAAACCGGAGGTGAGGTAGTTGCCTTCTTTGTCGTTGTAGGTTTGTGAACACTGGATAACACATCCCGCGTGGCAGCCGTGGGTGGTGTCGCCCCCGCGGGCTTTGATGTTTTCTGCCATGGTTTCGCCGCAAATGTTTTCGGCAAATTCAAATTGTCCTTCACGGAAGTTGCGCGTTGGAAGGCCGCCAGCCTCGTTGATGATGTTGACAAGCACGTTGGTGCCAAAAGCAGGCAAGCCTTGGCCACTGATAGGATTGTCTTGAAGGGCTTTGGTGAAAATCTTGCTAGCAGCTTTAAATTTCTCAGGGTCTGCTAGGGTGGTTTCTTTGTAACTCTCAGCGTCCACGGTGATGCACTTAACACCCTTGGAGCCCATCACTGCGCCCATACCGCCGCGCCCATGGCTGCGCAGTTTGCCTTTGGGGTCTTTGACGGAGATATTGGAAAGTAACATGCGCATTTCACCCGGACGGCCAATGCTCATGACAGCAACTTTTTTGTCGTATTTTTCAAGCATAGCATCAAGGACTTCGTAATTGTCTTTGCCAATAAGCTCAGGAGCTTCGACAATCTCAACCTTTTCCTTGGTTACATGTAAGCGGTAAAATTTCCCTTCTTTGGGCTGTCCTTCAATGATGAGGGCTTTAACACCAAGCTTAGCCATGATGCCAGCACTCGTGCCTCCTACATTGCTCTCTTTAATACCGCCAGTGAGTGGGCTTTTGGCGCCACAGGAGTTTCTACCACTGTTTGCCGCTGCAGTGCCTGAGAGCAAACCTGGTGCAAAAACGAGTTTATTATTAGGTCCAAGAGGGTGACACTCTGGGTCAACTTCGGCTGCGACGATGGTGGACGTGAGACCACGACCGCCTAGTCCCATCCACTCTTGCGGAACTGCTTCAATACTACAGGTTAACGTTGTCATATTGACACGATAGATTTGATCTGCCATGAAAACTCCTTTGTAATTGGATTTACATCTATCTTAACGCAAAGGAGCTTTAAGGAAGAATAAAATATCACAAAAAAATAATATGCAAATTTTGCATATCTCCTTTTACCCAACACTAGAATATGTCCACTTTTATGGCTATAATTTAATCATAAAAGAGGCTATGGATAATGTACAATACTTAACCAGCTTCTTTTTTCTTATTCCAATATTTTAGTATATGAGGATGTTTATGGACATTGGTATTGAAAATCTCACCCACTACATGCCCGCAATTCTTGAATACGAAGCCTCTTTTTCGCACCAGTTGGACGACTGGAGTACCCTTGATAGGTTGGCCCGCATCAACAATACAGGAATTGACATCGGAAAGACAAAGGAAGAGTTTAAGCAGTTAAGCAAGCTTTTGTGCCATAACTTGGCGCAAGAGATTAGTAAAAACTTGATGCAAGAGATAGGTTCGGTAGCGCAGGTGAGCGTGGATATTTTCGTGCGAAACTTGTTTGAGCGTACGGCGGACATCGGGTTTTTAAGCACCGATAAAGACATTCGCCAATTTTTAGCCAATGGCCCACTGCGCTCTCAAAACAGCTTGCAAGAGCGCTTCAAAGAGTACGTTGCAAAGTATTCGGTTTACGAGGACGTGGTGTTGTTGGATGCCGAGGGGAATGTGTTGGTCTCGCTAGATGAGGCCCTTGTGCCCCAGCATTCTTTTGACCCACTGATTCAAGCCTCTCTGGAGGCATCGGGTGCTTTTGTTGAAACTTTTAGGCACACGGATTTGCAACCCCATAAAGAAATCTCTTTGGCATACTCGTGCGCGGTGCTTTCGGAGCAAAAAAAGCCCTTAGGTGTGTTGGTGCTTTTTTTCAAATTTGAAGATGAAGTGCAGGGCATTTTCCAGCACCTTTCGCGCACAGAAGATTGGACGGTGTTAACTTTGCTTGACCAAAACAACAAGGTAATTGCCAGTAGCGATATTTGGCAGATTCCACTGGGTGTTACTTTGGAAGTTCACAAGGGCGAAGGGGTGGGCGTGACGCGTTTTAGAGGGAGGGAATACCTTGCTAAAACGTGTAAAACAAAAGGGTACGAAGGCTACATGGGATTAGGGTGGATGGGGCATGCGATGATTCCCCTTGAGCATGCTTTTTCCCCAAAGCACCACTCTTTTTCTTGGGAAAAAGAAGGGGTAGATTTAGCGCCCATCATGCAAACGTCAGAACTTTTTTCCAAAGAGATAAAAGCCATCCCCTGTAAGGCGTCAAAGATTCAAAAAGAGCTTGACCGCACCGTCATTAACGGAAAACTCATGGATGAGACGGGCACTATTGGCATGGTACTTGGAGAGATTTCACGGGCAGGTGTGGTGACGAAGGAGATTTTTGAAGAAGCTATTGAAAAGCTATACAAAACGGTTATCTCCACCCTTTTAAGTGATGCGCAATTTTCCTCAGCCTTGGCTATTGATATCATGGACAGAAACCTTTATGAGCGTGCTAATGATTGCCGGTGGTGGGCCTTGGCGGGGGACTTTAGGCGTATTTTAGCCCAAGGGAGTATTTCTTCCAAAGACCAAGCCCTTTTAACTTCCATCCTGACCTATATCAACAACCTCTACACAGTCTATACCAATCTTTTCCTCTACGATGCGCACCATAAAGTGGTGGCCGTGTCACAAGGGGCAGAATCCCAACACCATGAGGCGTGGCTTGGTAAAACCTTGGAGGGGGCATGGGCTAGCCAAACCCTTAAACTCACCAACACCCAACACTACGCCGTTTCGGAGTTTGAGCCAACCCCTTTGTATAAAAAAGGTGAGGCGACGTACATCTACAATGCTGCCATTTGCCCGCTTGAAGGGGGAGTGAAAGCATGCGGAGGCATAGGGATTGTTTTTGACTCCACGCCCCAATTTAGTGCTATTTTAAAGGATGCTTTACCTAAAAATGCCGCAGGAGAGGTAAAAGAGGGGTGTTTTGGTGTGTTGGCAACGCGCCAAGGACGCATTATTAGCTCAACCCATCCTGAGTTTGCCATTGGGGATGTTTTCCCTGTGGAAAAACGGTTTTTGGAGATGTCAAATGGCGCGTCTTCATCAGGCCTCGTACAGCTACAAGGGTGGAATTATGTGGTTGGAGCCACGTGTTCAAAGGGCTACAGGGAGTTTAAAAGTGCTCACGATGTGTACCATTGTGATGTGATTGCCCTGACCTATGTGCCCATTGGCAAAGCCGAGACAAAGGGGCAAGGGGAGGCGATGTTAACGCCACCTTTAGAGATTTCTATCCCAAAAGAGTTGGAGCTTTCCAAGGATAAGACAAAGGTAATCACCTTTGAAATCGAAGAGGAGTGGTTTGGTTTTCGTGCACAGCAGTGTGCTTGTGTGTTGAGTGCGGAAGGCATTACGCCGATTCTCTCCAAAGAGACAAGCTATGTTACGGGGTTTTTAACCTTTAAGGAAAAAACTCTTTATGTGGTGAATTTGAATGCAAAAATGGAGCCCTCATCAAGGAAGATACGCAACACGGATGAGATTGTGGTGATTCGCATTGAGGGGAATTTGCATTTAGAATACATCGGCATTGTTGCTTCACGTATTGGGGAAGTGCAGCACATCCCCCATGCGCTTATTGACCCATTGGCGGGGTTAATGGGGGTGATGGACTTGTTTAGTGAAGCGGTGATTCGCAATCCTCAAAGCGAACACGCCAAGATGGTAACCTTACTGTGCGCTTCAAAAATTGCTACGCGCCTTGTGGACCCTGATCGGCAAAAAATCCACTCAATTTGGAGTACTTAACAAAGCGGTGTCCATGCGCTGTAAAATTTCCCTGAGGGTTTCGCGTGGACATCCAAAATTAAGTCGCACAAACCCTTCTCCTAAGAAATCCTTTCCATCGCTCAGCCCCACACCATGCGCAAGAAAGAGTGCATGGGGGTTGGTGCCAAGGGCACGGCAATCAATCCACGCTAAAAAGGTCGCTTGATGGCCTAAGAGTTTTAGCTTGGGGTGTTTAGCTACAAATTCTTGCACCAGCAAAAGGTTTTCATTAAGGTATAAACGCAACTCTTTTAACCACGCCTCGCCCCCTTCGTAAGCCGCTTTGGCTGCCGTGAGACCAAGCAAATTCACGCCGCCGTTTAACCCACCCATGGAAGCTTGAAAGCGTCGTTTTAGGGTTTCGTTGGGGATGATGGCAAAAGAGCAGTTGAGGCCTGCGATGTTGAAGGTCTTAGAAGGCGCCATCAAGGTGATGGTGCGGTGAGCAAGGTCTTCATCAAGGGAGGCGATAGGAATGTGCCTTGCCTTGGGGTCTAGGAGTAAATCGGCATGTATTTCATCAGAACAAATCAATAAGTGATGGTTCTTGACTATTGTTCCAAGGCGCGTTAGCTCTTCTTTGGTAAACACGGTGCCACCTGGGTTGTAAGGATTGCACAGTAAAAAGAGTTTACATGTAGGAGAAATGGCGCGTTCAAGTGCTTCAAAATCAAAGGTCCAACGTCCCTCTTTTTCCACCAAAGGAACGGCGGTAACTTCTTTGTTCATCATCTTAGGCGCTTTAAAAAAGTGCGGGTAAATGGGCGTGGTGGTGAGTACGCTTTGGTTGGGTTCTAGCATCTTACATGTAACGTTCATGCTGGGCACAACACCAGAGACAAAGACAAACCATTCGGGTTTAACGTCCCAGTCGTACTGTTTTTTAATAAAAGCGCAGGTGGTCTCTAGGAGCTCTTGGCTAACGCCCGTGTAGCCAAAAACACCGTGTTCCACACGTTCGCGCAAGGCGTCGATGACACACTGGGGTGCTTTAAAATCCATGTCCGCCACCCAAGCAGGAAGCACATCGCGGGGGTAGCGTGACCATTTTTCATTGGGGATGCGGGTTCGGTCAACGGGGGTATCAAACATGGGCAACCTTTTGTTCAGGATGAATGCACGCCGCTAGAGCGGCATGGCTAGTAACTGCATTTTCGACGATGATGGTTTCGATGTGCAAGGACTCAAGGGCTTGTTTTTCGCGGTAGCTGTGAACTTTGACGATGAGCTTGTTACTAGGGACGCTTTCTAGGAGTATTTCACACACTTCAAAGAGTTTTTTGGGGTTATCGATGGCGACGATGATGCGTCTGGCATCTTTGTAATAGGTGCTCTTTAAAACCTCTTTTTTCAAGGCGTTTCCAAAGATAATAGGGTCGCCGTTGGCTAAGCCTTTGTGGTAAGAGTTAATGTCGCGCTCGACGACCACATAAAGCTCGCCTTCTTCGCGAAAGGCGCGTGCCACGCTTTGGCCAAACTCCCCATAGCCTAAAATGACCACGTGGTTTTTGATGCCCTTGGAGATGTATTCTGGGATGATGGCTTCATCATCGGTAGTGGGAATGATTTTGTCCGTAATGGCGGTGAGGTTTTTAAGCAAAATAGGGGTGATGACCATGGAGATTACGATGCACACTACCATGATTTGATTGTACGGCGCCTCAATGAGCGAATAAGAGCGTGCAAGTTCTAAAATAGCAAGGGAAAATTCCCCCACTTGTACGAGGGTGAGAGCTGTTTTAAAGGCGGTTTTTTTGTGTTCACTCAGGCGAACAATACCGTAGATGATGATGAATTTCAAGGCTAAAATAGCGGTCAAAACAAGCAAAACAATGTGCAGGTATTGGATGATAATGTCAAATTTTATCTGCATGCCGACGGTGACAAAAAAGACCCCAAGAAGCAAGTCACGAAAGGGAATAAGGTCGGCTTCTGCCTGGTGTTTGAACTTGGTCTCCGCAATCAACATCCCCGCGATAAAGGCGCCCAAGGAGTAAGAAAATCCCATTTCATGGGCAAAATACGAAGCTCCGATAGCGAGAAAAAGGATGGAGCCTACAAAGAGTTCGTCAGAGTTGGTTTTAGTGATAGAGACAAAAAAACGTTCCAGTAAAAATTTACTTATGAGGTAAAGTACCACAAGCAAGAGGGCACCGTTGATGAGCGTTTTAAGAAGAATACCCATCACGTCTCCATCGTGGGAGCCTAAAAAACCCAAAAGAAGCAAGATGGGAATCACGGCGATGTCTTGCATGATCAAAATGCCAAGGGCGCGTTGCCCGTGGCGTTTGTTGATTTCACCCGATTCGTTAAAGGTTTTAAGGACGATGGCGGTGGAGGAAAGGGCGATGGCAAGGGAAAGAACGATGCTGATGGTTTGGGTAATGCCAAGCACATAATGGCTCACGCCATACACCACAAGTGCAGTGAGGCCAATTTGCATGGAACCTGCCACAAAGACTTCGTAGCGCATTTTTTTAAGATGGGAGATGGAAAATTCAAGCCCAATAGTGAACATCAAAAAGACAATGCCAAACTCGGCAATCTCGTGAAGGGTGTGGTTATTGGCAACATCGTGCAGGTTAAAGCCATAGGCAATAATCGTGCCTGTAAAGATGTAGCCGATGATAGTGGGGAGATTGAGGCGTTTTAAAAGGACATTGGAACCAATGGCGATGAAGAGCGTTGCGACGATGATGCCTAACATGGGAAACCCGCTTTGTGACAAAATTGGGGGGATTTTAACACAGGTTGTCTAAAAGTGCCATTTTGTGTAGAATTCCGCATCACTTTCTAAGGACAGTAATGCAATCCCTTTTATTTCTCGTACTTATCATCGCGTTGTACTATTTTTTGACAAAAAACTATAAAACGGGCAATGACCAACACATTCGCCCTGGGCGTAAACAGCAACTCCAAGGCGCACTCAAAGACCATGAAGCAGGCTTATTGGTGGCGTTGATGGCAAAGGTAGCCAAGGCTGATGGTAAGGTGAGCGAACTAGAAGCGCAACTCATTAGTCTTACGCTTACGGATATTGCCAATACTTTTGAAGAGGCTACGCACATTCGCCAAGAACTCAAAGCAATTTACACCCGCGAAAAAGAAACCTTTGAAAACACCCTTGTGATTGCCAAACAGTACGTGCAACTTTCCCGGAATAATTACCCAAAACGCCTAAGACTCATGGAATATTTGCTTAACCTTGCATTTATCGACGGGGAGTTTTCTGCGGCTGAGCGGATGATTACCGAAGACATCGCCAAAGCCCTTGAGGTGCGTGCGCAAGATTTTGAACGGCTTGTGGGACGTTTTCAAGCCTTTTACGCGCAAAAACACACGCAATGCACCATGACACTAGAGCGTGCTTATGAAACCCTTGGCGCTTCAAGCAATGCTTCCTTTGAGGAGCTTAAAAAACGCTACCGTACGCTTGTGCGCGAACACCACCCTGATGTGCTCATGGGGCAAGGGGCAAAGCAAGACATCATCGACCAAGCGACTGAAAAACTACAACAGATTAATGAGGCGTATGAGCTTGTTAAAAAACACAAAGGTGCCTAGTTTTTTAAAGCACCGTTGTGTTTAAGAGAAAGTTTTTGAGGTGGTGTGGGCGCGGTAACCCTCCATGTCAAGGGTGACGTAGGAAAACCCAAGGGTTTTAAGGTACGCCACGATTTCATGGAATTGGTTGTTTTTAATCAGGTCAAGAAGCTCGTGGTCGGGTAGCTCGATGCGGGCTAAGCCTTCGTGAAACCGCACACGGATGTGTTCGTAGCCTTGGGAAATGAGGTAGATTTCCGCTTTTTCCACCATGCGCAACTCTTTTTCGCTAATGGCCTTATCGTGAGGAAAGCGGGTGAGAAGGCAAGGAAAGGAAGCCTTGCTCCACGTAGAAAGGCCCAGTTCTTTGGAAATCACGCGAATGCGAGATTTGCGAAGACCCGCATCTAAAAGAGGGGTGAGAATCCGAAGTTCTTCTAAGGCTTTGCGCCCTGGGCGGTGTTCAAAAGTGTCATCTACATTGCTTCCTTCCGCAACACACGCAAAATCACATCGTCTTGCCATGCTTAGTAACGCTTCAAATAAAACGTACTTGCACAAATAGCAACGGTTGGTGGGATTGGATTTAAGTTCAGGAAGCCAAGGAAGGGTCAAGATTTCATGGCTTGCCCCAATCTCTTTAGCGATTTTTTCGGCTTGGCGTGTTTCCCAGCTTGGTGTGTAGGGGGTGACAACACTGACACCAAGCGCGTTCTCGCCCAATGCATCGTGGGCGGCTTTGAGCAACAACGTGCTATCCACACCGCCAGAAAAGGCGACCATGAGAGAGGGGAGCTTCCCTAGGGAGTGTATAAGTTGGGTGTAGTCGTTCATGAGGACTCCATCGCTGTGGCTACAGCATCGTAGATGGTTTGAATGTTTACACCGTGTTGGTGCGCAAGGGCACGGCAAGCATCAAATTCCGCCTTAAAGCGCATAGGGGAACCTGGAGGTGTGACGCATTTGACTTCTACGGTGCCATAGGGGGTTTGCACGAGGCGTGTTTCACGCAAGAGGGCTATCTTGGTGACTTCATGGCGCCGCAGGCCGATAGAACTGGTTTCTTTAAAGATAAGGCTTGTAAGCAAGGACTCTTTTTCTAGGACACATAAAACACTCAGCATGGTGCCAAGGCGGTTTTTCTTGGTGCAAATGGGGGTGGTAAACACATCTAGCGCGCCCGCTTCGTAGCATTTTTCTTGGGCGTATGCGAGGCGTTCGGGGCTCATGTCATCGATGTTGGTTTCAAGTAAAATCTCTTTTTTCTTTTCCACCATGGGTTCGATATGCCCAAGCACAACGCGCAAAAGATTGGGAATATCCAAATCCCTCTCTCCTACCCCGTAGCCAACTTTCTCTACATGTAAAGGAGGCAAGGGAGCAAAAGAAGCAGCAAAAGAGGCGATAATGGCTGCTCCTGTGGGCGTGGCGGTTTCAAAAGGAACGCGCCCAAAGGTGACGGGAAAATGCTTAAGCAAGGCAAGGGTGGCGGGTGCTGGAACAGGTAAGGTTCCATGGGCGCAGGTAACAAACCCGCCGCCAAGTTCGATGGGTGAGGTAAACACGTGGTCCACTTCAAGGGCTTCAAGGCAAATAGCAGCACCCACGATGTCTACGATGGCATCCACCGCACCCACTTCATGGAAAGCAACCTCGTTTAGTTCTACGCCGTGAACTCCAGCTTCCGCGCGCCCAAGGGTTTCAAAAATCTTCAAGGCGCGGTTTTTGGTTTTTTGAGGTAGGGCGCTACTGCTAATAAGTGTGCAAATGTCCGTGTAGTGGCGGTGGTCATGGTGGTCATGGTGGTCATGGTGGTCATGGTGGGTGTGCTTAAGGTGGACAGTTACCTTTGTGCCACCAATACCGTGTTTGCTTCCAGGTACGATTTCTAAGCTAAATTCTTCGTGCAAGGCAAGCTTGGCAAGCTCGGTACGAAGGTGCTCAGGGCACACGCCAAGGTCAAGCATGGCGCCAAGGTGCATGTCGCCACTAATGCCACTAAAACAATCATAATACAGTACACGCATCCTCTTTCCTTGGGTTGAAGGGTTAGCCATTTTAATGGGCAGATTGTAGCGTAGAGAGTGTGACTAAAATGGGAGTTATTAATGGACTTTGTTTAAAAATGTGTAACGTTTCTCTCGCGGGTGATGGGTGGTCTAGTGGGTGTAAAGCAGGGATTCTAGCGCGTCTAGGCTTTGTGTTGCTTGGTCTTGAAGGCGAAGGGCGAGGGCATCATGGGTTTGGGTGAGGGCGTTTTGAATCTCTTTTTCAAGGGCTTCGCGGTGCAAGGCTTCGTCTACTTTCGCAAAGCCATAATCGGTTGCTATCCAAGCAGAAAGGGCAAACACGGGAGAGCAGACTGGGGCAAAAGGTCCGCAACTGAGTCCCGTACCCGCTCCTAAAAGCACAGCACCAAAGCTTGAGGCGCTTTTGGTGAGGGTTTTGCCTGCTGTTTTGATGGCCGTTTTTCCCGCAAGCGCGCCAAGGGCACTTAGGGAGAGGGCAGAAAAGCCAGCTGACAAGGAAACACGCTCAAGGCTTCTAGCGTGCAGTTTGGCAAAGGCCTTGTCAAAATCGTCCGTTTCCAACGGAGAGACAAGAACGGGTGCGGTGGGGGTGAGTTGGTACGAAGCAAGGGTGGTGGTGAGGTGGTGTTGAAATTGCGTTTCCATGGCGTGAAAGAGCGCCTGTGTTTTTTCGTGAAAATCTTGGGGAAAATGGGTGGCAAAAATCTTTTCAAAGGTGCGCTCAATCGCCCCTTCAACAGAGCCTGTACTTGCCCATGCTAGCAGCAGTGCATAATCTGTCAAGGCGGAGTAGTACCAGTTGGCAAACTCAGTGACAATCGCTTCTTGAGAAGAGGCAAACGCCTCAAGGGTGTGAGCATTGAGGGCGTCGTGAGTTTGGGTAAGCAAGGTGTGTTTGTACCTTGCAATTTCTTCGCGGATTTGAGGCAGGGCTTCAAGGGGAATGAGCATTTGCCCTTCGCCAAGGTACAAGCGCACCACCCGTGTGGGCGCAGCGACGCGACGCGTGGTTTCTTGGGCAAGGTCTTGGGAGATGGCCTTGAAAAAAGGTGCCGAGGCAGGGTGCTTGGCAAACATGCCTGCAATGTAAAACGCTCCCGTAAGGTAAGCAAGCAACACTAAGGTCAAGATGAAATAGCCGGGTTTAAGTGCCTTAGGAAGGGAGGTTGGCGGGCTAAAAACCCAAGAATACAGGTGTGTGAGTGCAAAGAAAAAGACCATGTAACCCAGAGTGCTTAGGCAAAAAAAAGCAAGCCCTATCCAAAAAGCATCCCCGTGCAATAGCGTGCCTAGTGCCCATGTTTTGATGAGGTGAAGGTAATAAGCAAGGGCGTGGATGTCTTCTAAAAGAGCGCAACGCACCAAGGGGTTATAATCCGCTTGAATAAGCACGTGGCGTAAGGACGTGGCGGGGAGAAAAGGCGTGTGCCACCAAAACAAAAGCAGGGTGTGAAACACGCTCATCACAAGGGCATTGAGCCAAAATAGCCACACCTTGGCCGTGTTTTCTCCATAGCGCAGTTCGTGGGCAAAAAGAGGCAGGGCTATCTTTTTGATGGCTAAAAAAGTGAGCATTCCCACAAGAAGTGTTAAAACGCCAAGGTTATCCAAAAGGCTTACATGTAAAAGGACAATCAGCGTTAAGATAAAAGCAAAAAAGAGGGACTTGGCGGTAAGGAGGGATTTGCCCGAGAGCCAGTGTTTTAAGAGGCTGTGTTCGTGGAAAAGCCCATCATGCAAGGCGTATTTAGAAGCGCTGCGGTACGAAAATACTTCATGCAAGAGTGCCCAGCCCACCAAAAGCCCAAAGGCCAACACTTCCCAGCACGCCATTTCTTTCCAGAATAAGACAAAGGCGGCGATGAAGAAGCAAAGGCCAAGGCGTAAAATCATGAGGGGTCGGCCCCTTTTTGTGGTTCAGCGGTTTTGGGTGGGAAAAAAAGTGCCAAGGGGCGTTTTGCCGCCTCTTTTCTTAGCAAAGAAACAAACCCCCGAAAGCTTCCAAAACGCGCCTCTCTCGCCCTTAGGGAAACCATGAGCGCGAGGGAAAAACTGACAGCAAGGTTCACAAGGCCAATCATGAGGACAAAACTTAAGGCGATGAGAAAATACCACAATGGCAAAGGCGCATGCGCCATGCAATAGCCTAAATTTGCCGTAGAAAAGGCAACGTGGCGGATGTCCAAGGGGAGGTTAAGTAAGGCGCCAATATAGGGCGTGATGCCCAAAAGAAGGCCAAAGATGAAGTTTCCCATGATGGCACCGTGGTTTTCGTGTAAAAAAGTGGAAAGCTTTTTCCGAAGAGGTGTTGAGGTGATTTTGACTAAAAGAGGGTGGTACATGTAACGGTATTTGAGGTCTAGAAAATCAGCACGGTTGTCAAAATACCCTGCGATAATCCCTGAACAAAAGAGCCAAATCCCTGCGATACCCGCAAAAAGCAATGCAGGAAAAGGATCTGCGCTGTGCAAATAATAGGCCACTTCTTCGGGTGAGAGAAAGGCGCCATAGCGCGTGACGTACCAGTACCCTGCGCCAAAAGCGACCCCAAGGGCGAGGATGACATTGCCTGCAACGGCGGCAAATTGGGAGCGACTAACGTGAAAAATGAGGTCTACGAGTTTGAGGTGGTTGGTTTTGTTGTTTTTCCCTTTTTCAACCGCTTTGGCAAAGGTGGAAGCGGTCATGGCGGGTTGTTTGGTGGCAACGGTAAAGCCAAGCAAATGGATGAGTACAAAACCAAAGCCGTAGTTGAGGCTTGCTAAGAGCGTTTCTGTGCCCGCTCCTAAACCCATTTGAGAAATATTGATTTTAAGAAGTGCCATGAAGGCGATGATTACCCCAGCACCTGCGGCACTTAAGAACATGTGGAGGTACTCTTTTTTGGTTTCGGTGATGTAGTGTTCGCCGTGCTCACTGGCGTTGTTGGTGATGCTTTTGGCAAGAATTCTGATGTTTTGGTTGCAGATTTCACGCAAGGAGTTGCGCGTGCTGTTTTTCTTAACCGCTTCTTTAAAAAGCGCCACAAGGTCGGTATAGAAAGCTTCGGAACCAAAGGATTGGGCAAGGGAGAGCACCTCTTGGGTGCGGTCGATGATTTGGCCTAGGCGTTCAAGTTCGTAGGTGAGAGAAAGGGAGATGCCTTTGTTGATGGACTTTTTCTTCAAAGAAGCCACAAGGTCGCGGCATTGTTCCAAAAGGACTTCGATGTGCTCAAAGTCTGAAGCGACAGACTCAAGGCGTATGGCATTGTCTTGAAGGGTGCGCGTGAGGCTTGAAACATCCCGTTGCAAGGCGATGAACGCGGAGTCTTTTTTAAGTAAGGAGTTATCCAGACGAATGAAGTTTTCATCAAACTCTTCGGAGGCTATCCAAATAGAGAGGATTTCAACCCCGTAGAGGATTTCGTAAAAAAGGTGTTCTTTGGTTTTGGCAACAAGGGTGTCATGGCGCAATAACGCGCCGATGAAGGCCACCCACGTTTGTGAATCGATAGCTTCAACCCACAAGTGGTCGGTTTTTTTGCGAAAAAGGGTGGCAAAGAGGTATTTAAAGTCGTTACCCTTGGGCGGGGCAGGGAGAAATTTGCTGTAAAAGCGTTTGGCAAACTCACCCCCAAAGCCGTTTTTGGAAAGAATACCCAAAGAGGCTAGGTTGGTGGAGATGCGGGATTCTAAAATCCACGTGTGAAAGGCAGTAGAAAGGGCGAGCCCAAGGCTTGGGTTGGCGGTGAGGTGGTCTACTAATTGGCGCATGGCAAAGCGGGCTTCGTCGCACTCTTCTGGTGTTTGTGGACGAACAAACTCCACAATAGCGGTGAGTTTCTCCACCGCCGAAGTTTCCTCGTTGGCGACAATAACGCGCGTACTCTCAAAATCTTTTGGCACGTCAATGTCCTTTGTGTTAATGAAATAGGTAGAAACGATTTTAGCGAAAATTGCCCTAGGTCTTACATGTAAGACCTAGTAATCGTGCGGGATGCCTTTGATGTGTAGCATAAAATGCTCTTTGTTATCCACATCATCTAGCCAACCGTAGTTGGCGTCTTGCTTGCTATCGAGGTCTTTGATGTAGGGTTTGATGTCCAAAAGGGGCGTGCCTTCGTAGACGTCAAGTCCTGAAACGTAAATTTTATTGCCAACGATGTTGAGAAGCTTGACGATACTTAATCCAATGGGGTTGGGCCGCGCGGGGGTGCGGGTAGCAAAAAGACCCAACTCTTTGTCCAAGAGCCAAGGCGGCGTAAAGCGCATTTTTGGCGCTTCTTTGAGGCGGTCGATGTAAAAAAGTACGTAAATGTAACGAAAACGCAGAAGCTCTTTTAACCCCGCTTCGTACTGGGGGAGAAGTTCAATGTAGCAGTCGCCCTCATCGCTTGCGATGGGCTGATAAGGCGCGCTGTCTTTGTAAGGGGTGTGAATGGTGCCAATGGGCTCAAATGAAAGCATCAAGGTTCCTTGTTGTGTTTTTCGCAGTTTAGCGCAAGGGACTTTAACGTTTGCAAAGTCCGTTTTCTTTACATGTAAGATGGTATGATGGCAAACAAAAATGGTTATGTTTTTTGGTTTAGGAGAAGAAAAAGTATGCAAGGGTTAATGAGCGCTGATAAAAGAGCGTTGCTAGAAAAAGGTTCTGTTGGTACGTTGTTTTTAAAATATGCGATTCCGAGTCTCGTAACGGTGATGTTTTTTGGATTTCAAAGTTTGGTGGATGGCGTTTTGGTGGGGAATTACCTCGGGCCAGACGCGCTTGGAGGCGTGAATATCATCCTTCCTTTGTTTAGTTTAATCATGGTCTTAGCTCTTGTTTTGGGCGTTGGTAGCCAAACGCTAGTGAGTTTAGGCCTTGGCGAAAACAATGAAAGAAAATCTCAAGACGCGATGACGACGGGATTTTGGGCAGTGATTGTGTCGAGTGTGGCCGCGTCGTTGGTTTTGTTTCTTTTTGGTGAGCCACTTGTGCGTCTTTTGGGTGCGGATGAGAGGTTGTTGCCTTATGCGCTCAGTTATTTACAAGGACTCATGCCCTTTGTGTTGCTAATCACCCTGTGTTTTTATTCGGATGCCATGCTAAAGTCAATGGGGTATCCAAAACTTTCCATGCTGATTATGTCTTCGGTGGTGGTGGTAAATATTGTCTTAAGTTTGTATTTTGTGGCTGTTTTGGGGTGGGGAACCTTTGGGGCGGGTGTGGCTACTGGTGTGGCGTTTGCTTTGGGGTTTTTTGTCACGGGTATTATTACCTTTGACCCAAGACGCCGTTTGTCCATGCTGAAGGGGCATTTTAATTTCCCTTTATTGCGCCACGCGTTTTACAATGGCTCGTCTGAGGGGATGTCAGAACTCGCTGCGGCGGTAAGCATCCTTGTCATCAACCTCACCGTCATCAACATGCTTGGTGCTGAGGGCGTGGCGGCGTTTACGGCGATTAATTACATCAGTTTTATGGGTATCCTTTTGTTTCTTGGTATTGCAAATGGCCTCATTCCCGTGCTAAGCTATAACTATGGCGCGTGTAATTATGCGCGGGTGAAGCAGATGTTTTGGTTTGTGGCTTTTGTCAACACGGCCATCGGTGTCGTCATTTTTATCATCTTGCAATGCTATGGCGCGCCCGTCATCCAACTCTTTTTTGACAAAAACAGTGCTTCTGGCGCCGCGACACTGGATATTGCCGTGCAAGGGATGGCGATTGTCTCTTTTGTCTTTTTGATGAATGGGCTCAATATCTTAATCATCAGTTTTTTTACCGCACTGGGCGATGCGCGCAGCTCTATCATCGTCTCCGTGTTGCGCGGGGCGGTGTTTTTGGTGGCAGGAGTGGTGCTTTTGCCCATGGTTGCTGGCGTGGATGGGATTTGGATGGCCATCCCTGCTGCGGAATTTTTGGCCTTGTGCGTGGCCCTTTGGTTGTTTTACCGCACCAAGAAAAAGCTTTTATAACAAAAACATCACGCGTATTTAAAAACTATTGCGCCCCGTGCATTACAATGGCCCCATTCTAAAATACAAAGGGGCCATGATGTTTAAAGAAAAAGCCAAAACCCTAGTCTTTACCGCGTTGGTAGCGGATGCGTACAGTTTGGGTGCCCACTGGATTTATGATGAAAAACAACTCCAAGACGCACCGCTTGATTGGGAGCATCTAAACGCTCCATTGGCCGCGTGGCACAAAGGAAAAAAGGCGGGGGATTTTACCCATTATGGTGACCAGATTGTGTGGCTTCACGCCTTTTTGGCCGACAAGACCCACTTTGACGCAGATGCTTACCGCGCCTTTTGGTTTGAAAAAATGCAACACTACACAGGCTACATCGACGGTGCGTCACGCACTACGGTGGAAAACATAAAAAACAACATCACCCCAAGCGGTTCGGCTTCCACAGACCTTTCTGTGGTGGGACGCATCACGCCGCTTTTGAGCGTTTCTTCGACGCCTGAGGCATTTTACGCCAACGTAGAGTGCTTTATTGCGCTGACGCACAACAGCCCAGAAGCCCTCATGTGTGGTGACTTTTTTGCACGACTTTTAGTGAAAGTTTTGGAAAAAACCCCTCTCCAAGAGGCGATGCTAAGCCTTCAAGAGGCCTACCCAAAAGCGTTTTGGCAGTGGGTGGAGCGGGGCATGGATTCAAAAGAACAAGAGACCTTTGCCGCCATCCGCACCTTTGGCCCTGCTTGTGGTATTGCGGAGGGGTTTAGTGGTGTGGTGCATTTGCTGTGCAAGTACGACAACCTCAAAGAGATGTTGGTGCAAAACGCAAAAGCAGGAGGCGATTCTAGCGCGAGAGGGATGATGGCTGCGGTGATTTTTGTGGCACACGACCCACAAGCGCAGTTGCCCGCGTCATGGCAAGAGATTAACGCCAAACTTTAAAAACAGACTTCTTGCCAACGTATTGTCAAATAAAATTTTAACAGGAGAAAACCATGGATTTACACCACTTTTTTGAAAACAATACAGGCACGGGCGTGCTCTCAACGGCTAGCCAAAAAGGGGAGGTAAACAGCGCCATGTTTGCGCGCCCTCGCGTGGAAAATGGCCTTGCGATGTTTGTTTGCCTAAAACGAAAAAACTTGGAAAACTTGCAGGAAAATCCCCACGCTTACTACCTTTTTAAGGCAGATGGGCAGGGGTATGAGGGCGTGCGCTTAACGCTGTTGCTCCAAGAGATACAAGAAGACGAAGCCCTTGTTAAAAAACTCCGAAGGCGCCACGTTGAGGTAAGGGAAAAAGAGTATGTTTTGGTTTTTAAAATCCTCAAAACCCTCCCGCTTGTAGGAACGGATGCCAAAGAAGATGAAGCGGAGTGCGCGGCTACGTTGCCATAACCAGTTGCAACACCATAAAAAAATGAAAGCAAGAACCCGCTAGCACAAAAAAATGCCAAATGGCGTGGTTGAGGTACAGTGTGCGCCACACATAAAAAATCACCCCCACCGTGTAGGTGACGCCCCCAGCGACCAATAATGCAAGGGTGAGGGTGTCTAGGTTGGTCACCAAGGTGTTAAACACGCCCACCACTAGCCAGCCCATGATGATGTAAAGAAGAACAAAAAGGCGCCCAAACCGTTGGGAGAAAAAGAGGTTAAGCACAACACCAAGTGCTGCAATGGCCCAGACGACGCCAAAAAGTTGCCAGCCTAGCGTGCCCTTAACGCCCAGTAAACTGATGGGTGTGTAGGTGCCTGCAATGAGAATGTAAATGGCACAATGGTCGATTTGCTGCAAGATGGATTTTGCCCTAGGCGCGCAAATAGCATGGTAAAGCGTCGAAGCGCCATACATGACCATCAGCGAAAGCCCAAAGACAATGGCACTGGCGATTTTGGCGCCATCACCACTTTGTCCCGCATAAACGCACAAGATACTCAGGGCGCTTACGCTGAGTAAAAGCCCGATTCCGTGCACCGTACTGTGCCAAATCTCTTCGCCTAATGAGTAAGAATGGGGTGTTTTGATGGTGTCTCCTTTTTAGCGTCCTTGCTGCATTTTCTCTTTACATGTAAGGAAAGTGGTCGGCAAAAACTAAGGCTTTGATGTGCTTACCTTTCTTCGATTTTATATATAATACTCCTTTAAACCATGGAGAACATTATGCTACAAAAACTTTTTTGGAACGACCCCTATGCAAGTGAAATTCAAGCGAAAATTGAATCCCTAGAGGGCGATTGTATTTACTTAGATCAAACCATTTTTTACGCATTTTCAGGCGGACAAGAGAGTGATTTTGGAACTATCGGCGGTATTGAAGTCTTAGAGGCGACAAAGGAAGGTACCAATATCCGCTACACCATGCCAAGTGGGCATGCGCTTCATGTGGGTCAAGACGTGATGGTAAAGATAGACTGGCAAAGGCGCTATAGCCTGATGCAACACCATTTTGCCGCGGAATTAATCCTAGAACTCCTCTATCAAGAGCTAGGTTCTGTGGAAAAAATCGGTGCGCATATCGCCCAAGATAAAGCTAGAATTGATTTTTTTTGGCATGAAAACATCAACACCTTGTTTCCTTTGCTTCTTCTCAAAGCAAGCGAATTAATCGAAAAAAACCTGCCCATCAAAAGTGACTACAGCGACATTGTAAATCAAAGACGCTACTGGAAAATCGACGGTTTTGCAGAGGTTCCTTGTGGTGGAACGCACCTAAAACGCACGGGAGAAGTGGGTCAACTCTCCTTAAAACGAAAGAATATTGGCAAAGGCAAAGAGCGGATTGAAATTTATTTGGTCGGAGAGGGTGGTGAAAGTTAAAAGTTTAGCCAGCACTCTTTTTGCTCTTTTTCTTTTAATTAGTTAAAATTTCTTTTGCTAAATTATTAAAGTATTCTTCCTCTTCGCTGTCATCAATATCATAGTGTGCTCGTATTGTCGTATATAGTGAATTGGTTTCTCCCTTTTTTGACAATTTAATAAAAGTGTCTAGGATATTTTCTAAACTATCGTTGCTAACTCGAAATAAACATTCAATCGCTTCTATGCTTGTAAGAATAAAATTTGTTTGTTTAAGCCCATTTGGATTAAGTGCCGTTGTCATTACATCAGAAGCATTAAAATACATCAGAAATTTATAAACTTTTTTTTCATTGTATGGATTTCTATGCTCAAAATATCTTTTAATATTTTTAGTCGATTTGTCTAAATCACGCTCAATCTTAGAAGCAGCATTTTTGGAAAAATTTTGTAGCGTTTGAATTAGGTTAAATGCGGATGTTTTGCATTCAATTATAAAGATGCTTTTTTCTGTTTCAAATATTACATCAGGCTCAGAAACTTCGTCTCTATCAATGTAGTATTTTTCTCCAATCTTTACAGATACTTTACCTTGTAATGCATGTTTTGTGATAAATTGTTCAATAATATCTTTTACATATTTTTCAATAAGAGGGCCAAGATATTTTGATTTGTAGTCTTTTTCTATTCCATTTTCGACAATATCATAATATACTCGATCTAGTCGTAAAAATTGTGTAACTGCTGTATAGGAAGAAATATAAATATTTTGCGTAATTCTATCTTTATAAAGAGGGTAAAAAAAACTAATTTTAGGTAACGTTTTATCAATCTTGCTTTGCTCATCGTAGCTTAATAAATCACTTGATGGGTCCCCATCAGCTTTACGCAAATTGAAATATTGTTTCTTGAATTCTTCCTGTGATATAGTAAGATAGTCAATAAAATAATCCACATCCTCTGAAGTAAAGCAATTATTGGGATTAATGACAAACTTTTTAAAATCGCTCACATCAATTTGAAATGTAGTCAATTTGGGCTTATTTAGATACGCAAACAGGGCGTAGAGTAACACTAAAAATTTATTTAAATCCATAGAAAAAATTGAATCTGATATCTGTTTTGTTGTGGGGCAATCTTTAAATAATTTTTTAAACCTATAGAGCCTTCTGATAGAATCATTTTCTTGTAATGCAAATTGTTCATGGCCCATAAAAAAGAATAGTCGGGAAAAAACTTCACCTTCTTTTAAATCCACCCCTTTTAGATTATTTGCATCATTGTATAAAGAACGAAAATCACCTGCTGAGAAATTTTTTCCACTTGTTGGTTTATTGCTTCCATACACTATAAATTTTTCAATAAGGTATGGGAGATATATCCTTGTTACAAGTTGTTGAAGCGGATATTCTTTATGAGCTTTAGAAAAAAAATCTATTGTGTCTTCTGCTTGAAATAATGCATGATTATCAATTCTCAATAAAAAATATTTAATTTCATCGGAATAATAAAAATGTTGTATCTTATTAATAAGTGTTTTTATGTTTCCATTTCCAGTCCCTCTTTTTACATGTGCATACTTATGGAACAGGAGTTCTTGTAAACTTTTAGTCATTTATTTTCTTTGTAAAAGAATTTATATCATAAAAAGGAAGGTGAAGCTTTTAATTTTCTAAGCCGTGCGACCTTTGATTTCTTATATCATATCTATAGGTAAATAGGATTCTAGCCAATTATTTAATGTGACACTCTCTGCACCCTTTGTAATTGCCTATGAGAAGATGATCTTTGTATTTTTCATCCAAACTTTCATCCTGTGCAAGTTTGAGAACAATCGTTAAAACAAGCTCTTGATCAGATGAAGAGAGCTTTTTATAGGCTTTTTTGAAAGAAGATGTACGAAAGATAGAGTATTTCATGACTCAAGATCGGCTTTTAATGCTTCGATGGAATCAAATGTTTTTCCTTCTCTTTTCTCTAACTCTTTGAGTGCTTTTTTCATACGTTCTGTTGGTACTTTTAGCTCAAAAGGGATGGAATACGTCATGGCAACTTGCTTGCAAAAAAGGTTAATGCCTTCACTCAAACTCATGCCATACTGTTTTAATACTTCGGAGGCAATCAATTTTGCCTCTTCGTCGATGCGAACACTGGTACTGGTTCTCATGGTGTCTCCTTTTTTATGTAATTGTACCACAAACGTAGTACAATTACAAACAATTTAACGACTCTTCTTAAGTAAAAACTCCCGCCCAACTTTGACCCTTGGCACACCACCGTAAGCAATGATGTCAGCTGTGGCGTTGGTTTCACTCCAGCGGTCTGGTAAAAATGAGCCCGTTCCGATGACGTCGATGGGGGCTTTTGCCCATGCCATACTTTGGCATTTTTGTGGGGTAAAACCTGAGGAGGCGATGATGCGCACGTTAGGAAAGCCTGCATTGTCGAGGGTTTCGCGCATGCTCCATAGCGCCGCTGCGGAAACGCCCGTGCCAATCAGGTCATGCAGTTCCGCTTCGGTGCGGTAATCACGCACCGCATCAGGCGCGTGACGCCCTAAAACAGCGTAACTTTTTTGGGTATCTAACCCTTCTAAAAAGCGCCCGCCGTGGGTGTCAAGGCGCACCGCTATCTTGCCTTCGTGGGCTAAATGGGCAAAGGCGTTGCACACTTCTAGGGTGTCGGTGATTTCACGCCCAAAATAATCTGCCAAAATGGGGATGTTCTCCTTTGGGAAGCATTCATGGAACATTTGGGCGGCTTTAAGCGTTGAGCCCGCGTAGCCGATGAGGGCGTGTGGCACGGTGCCAAGGCCTTTTTCACGTCCGAAAAAATGGGCCGTTGCATCGGTGGCGTTGCCGATAAATCCAACTGCCCCAAGTTTGCGTTGTGCCGCATGGGAGCCAACAGAAGCGCCATAAGCCATCATTTCAGCCATCTGCGTTCCTGCACAATGGCGCGCGTCCATGGCTAAAAATGCGACATGTGGAAGGATTTGACACATCTCATACGCGTTGTAAGCGGCGACGCAAGCGGAGCCTAGCTTTTGCAAAATGAGCGTTTCGAGTTCCACCAAAAGAGCGAACGAACCGCTAAGGTAAAACAAGGGCTCGCCCGCGCCAACCCATGCGCCTTCTTCGTGTAGCCTTTCAATGGTGACGCTTTTGCCATGCTGTGCCACGTGCGCTTGAACCCACTCAAGAGCCAAGCGGGTCGCGCATAGCACGGGACGGCGCAAGAAAAAAGCATACGTAACTTCCGTGTCGCCAAAGTGTTCGATGATGGCGTGGGTGTTGGAAAAGTATTTATCGGTCCAAGCGCTTACGTCGAGGGCGCTAAGGTTGTTGCTGTTTTGCATGCTGTTCCTTGTGATTTTATCTTCCCCTGTGGTCTTTTTTGCCAAGCAAGGGCGCGGGCAAAAAGGTTTTGGAGGGGCTTACATGTAAGGGGTTATTTTTTATTGCATCCGTGTTGTTTGATGTACAACAGGCCAAATTCATACATTGATTTTATGATAGGCTCACTCTTTTGCCCTGTTTGGCTTAGGGTGTATTCCACCTTGGGCGGCACTTGTGCGTAGACGGTCCGAATAATCATTTGCGAAGCTTCTAGCTCTTTGAGTTTGACTGAAATCGTCTTTTGTGTAATCTTGGGAAACGTATCGCAAATCTCTTTAAAGCGTTTAGGCCCACTTAAGAGCGTGTAGACGATAAACAGCTTCCATTTGTCGTTTAAAACGTGAAGGGTAACCTCCATGGGGCAGAAAAATTCTTCTCCATTTAGCTCGTACATGTAATATCCTTTTGTGGCGCAATTATAGCACGAAAGGCAAAAGAGAAGAAATAATCTTGTTACTAACATTTATTACACTAAGTATAGTATAAGTTTATTTAAGATAAATTTCTCGAAATTAAATCTTAAAAGGACTTAGAATGAAAAAAACGTTAGTTGTTTTGGCCCACCCTGCGATGGAAACCTCGCGCCTTAATAAAGCGCTCATTGAAGCAGTAAAAGACGAAGCGCATGTGAGCGTCCACGACATTTACGCGCATTATGGCAGCGCGAAAGAGATTGACGTGCAAAAAGAACAAGCGCTCCTTTTGGCTCATGAACGCCTCGTGTTTCAGTTTCCCCTCTACTGGTTTAGCACGCCTGGTCTTTTGAAGGATTGGCAAGATAAGGTGTTGGAGTACGGTTTTGCATACGGAGGCGAGGGAAGCAAACTTGCCAACAAAGAGTTTAAACTTGCCATCACTATAGGCTCACCCGAATACGCCTATCAAGCGGGCTCGTATGTGCAGGCTTCTTTGAGCGAACTCTTAAAACCGCTCCAAGCTACGGCGCTTTTTACTCAAATGGTCTACACTCAGCCCTTTACTGTATATCGGGCATTGAAAATCAGCGATGAAGAGTTGGCACAAAAAGCCCTAGAATATAAAGCGTTGTTGCAAGAAAAGGATTGGAGCACTTCGCTTTCAAAATACTTGCAAGGCAAGTAATCGTTGTTTTGGACTTTCTTACATGTAAAGGTTTTTACAGCTTTTTATGAGGTTGTTGTATTTGCGGGAACGTCCATATTTTACTTTCACTTTTTATTGATTTGTAATGCCCAAAAGGCATTACACCCTTTTGGGCGCATGATATGACCATTACATGACTTTTTGAATGATAAAATCTTTGAAATCAAAAATCTTAGCCTCAACTTCATGTTGAGTCAAGGAGTGTGAATGGCCAACATTTTTTTCATCTTCCAAAACGAGAGTCTCCTTTTTTTCTGTCAATGTGTATCCCGTGAAGGATAGTAGCAGTATGATGTGTAATAGCCCTAGAGAAAAAGCATCTTCAAGTGCTTTGGAATCCAATGGTGCGTGTATGCGCGCTATGGTGCAAAATCTCCCTGGATTTGCCTACTCCTATAAAAGACATCTGGATGGAAAAGAAGAGTTTTTATATGCCAGTGAAAATGTTTTAGATACCTATGGCATTGATGCTGAAACGATTCGGAGCGACTTTGCAAAATTACGAGCTTTCTTTCACCCTGATGACTTTATTATTTTTAAGGAAGCTATTGAGCACTCCGCACAAACTCTAGAGCGTTTTTATATGGAATTTCGCTACTTTCATCCCAACAAAGGACTTGTCTGGCTTGAAACCCGTTCTCAACCCACGCGCCAAAGCGATGGAAGTATCATTTGGTATGGAATCACGCTAGATATTAGTAAACGCAAACACATCGAAGAAAAATGGATTCAAAAAGAAAAAGAATTTAGAACTCTTACCGAAAACTCTCCAGACACCATTGCTAGATTTGATAAAGAGTGTCGCCGCACTTACGTGAATCCCGCTTTTGAACAACTCATTGGTCTTCCAATCAAAGACCTCTTGGGCAAAAAACCCTCCGAAACAACTCCCGTGGAAAATGCGTTTGCGTTTGAAGAACAGTTGCAAGAAGTTCTTAGAAGCGGGAAAGAACTTATAACAGAAATGCATTATACTGACACTACTGGTAAACGTGGCATGGGGCACATTCGCATTCTTCCAGAATTTGACAAAGACAATCAAATCATAAGCGTGATGTGCATCGGAAGAGACATTACTGAGCGCAAAAAAATGGAAGAAGAGCTTGTTGAAACTTCTACTCGTTTGCTCTCTTTACTCAACACTATTCCTGATTTAGTTTGGATGAAAGACATTAATGGCACATACCTTACATGTAATCATGCATTTGAAAGCTTTTTTGGCGTAAAGGCTGATGCGATTATGGGTAAAACAGATTATGATTTTATGGAGAAAGAACAAGCGGATTTCTTTCGTCAAAAGGATGTAAAAGCAATTCAAAAAGGCACTATTGACACGAACGAAGAACGCATCACGACCAAAGAGATAGGAAGGCAAGGACTTTTTGAAACTCGAAAAGCTCCTGTGTATGATAGCGATGGCAAACTGCTTGGAGTTCTTGGCATTGCCAAGGATATTACAGAACAACAAAAAGCAAAACTAGAACTTTATAATCAAGGTAATCTCCTCTCTTCTATTTTAAATAGCTCCCTTGATGTTGCTATTTTTGCATTGGATAGAGAGTATAAGTACTTGGCATTCAATCAAAACCATGAAAAAATAATGAATGCGCTATGGGGTCAAAGCATAAGTGTCGGTATGAATATATTTGAAGTTATAACATGCCAAGATGACAAGCTCAAAGCTAAAAAGCTTTTTGACAAAGCACTTACAGGAGAGCATTTTGTTGATGAAGCCAACTATGGCGAAAGTAATTTTCTACGCACCTACTGGCAAACTTTTTACGCTCCAATGTGTGATGATAACGGTAAAATCAGAGGTCTAACCTGTTTCAATCTGGATATTAGCGAGCAAAAAAAGTTACAAGAAAATCTTCTTCTTAAAGAGTTTATTCTTGATAAAATCAATGAAGCTGTGTATCTTATTGATGAAGATTCGATGTTTCGCTATGTCAACGAAAGAGCTTGTTGTGATTTAGGCTATAGCAAAGAAGAGCTCCTTACCATGGGTGTTATTCATATTGACCCCAATGTTTCAATGGCGCGATGGAGGGAAATCTGGAAAGGTGTAAAAGAATTTGGGGTGATGACTGGCGAAAATAAACGAAAAGATGGAACTCTATTCCCTGTAGAAGTAGTTTTCAGTCATTTTGAGTACAACGGCATGCCATACAATCTTGCTATTGCCCGTGACATCACTGAACGCAAAGCCCAAGAAGAAGCCATAGCACAAAGAGAGCGAGAATTTAGAGCTCTCGCCGAAAACTCTCCTGATACTATCGTGCGTTTTGACCATGAGTGCCGTCGCACCTATGTCAATCCTAGTACTATGCGTATTACTGGACTTTTAGAAGAAGAACTCTTGGGTGTAAAACCTTCCGATTTCTCACCCCTTAAAGAGAGCCTTTTATTTGAAAAAACTTTGCAAAATGTCATTCAAACAGGCAAAGAAGCAACGCTAGAGATGGAATTTGTAAGCCCTTTGGGCTACAAAGGATGGCGCCACTTGCATGTGGTTCCTGAAGTGGGGTTCAATGGTGAAATCAACAGTGTGCTTGCAATCGGTCGAGACATTAGCGAACATAAAAAAATAGAACTTCAGCTAAGAGACAACGAAACTATTCTTCAAGAAGCACAACGTATCGCCAAAATCGGTAGTTGGAAACTTGATATTGTTACCCAAGCCATCACGTGGTCTGAGGAGATGTACCGCATTTTTGAGGTAGACCCGAAAAACACAAAGTCCCGTCGTAAACTCTTTATAGAGATGATTCATCCTGAAGACATGTCGCATATTAAAGAACTTTATTATCGAGCGCAAAAAAAACATACTCCCTATGAGACAACCCATCGCATTTTGCTCAAAGATGGAACCCTTAAATACATTCATACCAAAGCCATCACGTATTATGACAAGAACCATAATCCCGCTTCAATCATGGGAACCGTGCAGGATGTGACGAAACAAAAAATGGTCGAAAAGCAAGTGGCATTTTTGGCACACCATGATGCACTCACCGAACTGCCCAATCGGATGCTAGCCCAAAGCAGATGTGAACAGTCCATCGCTTACGCCAAACGCAATGGTTTTAAAGTTGCTCTTTTGTTTATAGACCTTGATGGGTTTAAAACCATTAACGACTCTTTGGGGCATGCCCTTGGTGATGGGATGCTAAAAATGGTTGCAAATCGGCTTAAAAAGTACATTCGCCAAACCGATACCCTAAGCCGCCAAGGAGGCGATGAGTTTTTAATGATGCTTACTGATGTGCGTGATGTGGGCGATGTCTCTGCTGTGGCGCAAAAACTTTTAAGAGAAATTGAAGAGCCCTTTCAACTTGATGGACATAGTATTTCATCTTCTCTTTCAATAGGAATTGCCTTATATCCAGATGATGGACAGCATTTTGAAGCACTATTACAGCGTGCTGATACGGCGATGTATAAAGCCAAAGAAGCAGGGCGCAATACGTACTGTTTCTTTACGGAAGCGATGAAGCAGGAAATCTTTGAGCACCTGCACATTCAAAACGATTTGAAACAAGCCCTTGTGCATAAACAGTTTGTGTTGCACTATCAGCCGCAGATTGATCTTGAAACGAACACCATTAGTGGAGCAGAAGCATTGTTGCGATGGAATCATCCTAGAAATGGACTTGTTCCGCCTATGAAATTTATCCCCATCGCTGAATCTACAGGGCTTATTTTGGAGATTGGGGAGTGGGTTATTTACGAAGCATGTCACCAAGCCGCTAGATGGCACGACCTAGGCATAAACATCACCATGGCAGTCAATATCTCAGCGGTGCAATTTAAACGTGGAAATCTGGAGTATACCATTAAAAAAGCTCTTGAAAGTTCGGCTCTCAACCCACAATACTTGGAATTAGAACTCACTGAATCCATTTTGATTCATGACACCGAAAATGTTCTTCAAGCAATCAAAAGGCTTAAAAATTTAGGTATTAAGCTCTCTATTGACGATTTTGGTACGGGGTATTCAAGTCTTTCCTACCTTAAACGCTTTGCGGTTGATAAACTCAAGATTGACCAATCCTTTGTGCGAGACATACTTAAAGACCAAGAAGACAATGTCATCGTCAAAGCCATCATCCAAATGGCAAAAAACTTGGGCCTTAGAACCATCGCCGAAGGGGTTGAGGACCAAGATGTTATTAGTCTTGTGCGGCACTACGGCTGTGACGAAGTGCAGGGTTTTTACTTTGCTAAACCCATGCCGCACGATGAATTTTTAGCCTATTGCAGAAAATAAGGATGTACGGTAGCATGTCAAAAAAGGATGTGTGTAGGCCTTGGGGAGAGCTGAGAGGAACTCTTTTTCATGTAGATTTCTTTCATCTTAATGATGCAAACAAAAGGAGAAAAAGTGAAAGTACGTGGTGTTGTTGCGGTGTTGATTCTCGCGAGTTTTGTCCATGCACAAGAGGGCGATGAGGTTTTTGCTTTGGTGAAAGAGCAATTAATCCTCGCTGAGAAAAATCTTAGAGCCATGCAAAAATGTCTCCAAAATGCAAACACGCTCACCCAAGCAAATGGTTGCGAGGGCGTATTTGCACAAGTGAGCGGTGGCGAACCAGAACTGTTCACCCACTGGAATGAGGCACTGAAAGATGAGGCACTCAAAGATTTGAATTATTATCTTGACACGGTCGTTCCGTGTGTTAAAAAAGCAAAAACTATGGAAGAGCTTTCAATTTGTGCGCCAGATGAAAATTAACCCCTAGGCAAAAGCCTTACATGTAAGGAAACCTTGGCAAGGGGTTGGACACAGATTTTAAAAAGAGGCAAAAGCAGGCAATTGCATTACCCCTTTTTGGTTAGTATTTTATTCCTACTTTGTCGTACAAATCATTTCTTTGTAGCCTGATTTGTATCTCTTTTAAGATTTCTTTGTGCATTTTTGGATCAAGTTCAGGTGCTTCTTTCCACTTGGGATTTGCACCTGAATGGTTGGCCATAAACGCTACGGCACTGATGAATTCATTGAGGGTGATTTTTGGGTCTCCACCATGTCTTGGCATTTTTCGTGTGCCAATCCAACCATGCGCACTGGGAAATTGTTGACCTTCTTCTATAAGTTCCGCCCAATCTTTTTCATTGCCAAGGACAAGAGTCTCTGGAATGTTTTTATTGGAATGGCATACAGAGCAAGACTGCGTGTATGTTGTCTCCCCGTCTCTCTCTATGCTTGTATTGGCAGCAAAAGCACTGACTGACACCAAAGCCACTAATGCCACGCCTGCTAAACTTTGCTTTAACATGATTGCTCCTTCTGTAGATAATATTAAGTCTGCCTTAGAATGTTACTATTTTGTTTCTTAATGATGCTTGCAGGGTTTAGTAGTGTTTTATAATTTAAGATAATAATAAGTAAAATCCTTAGTATTTTCTTAATGGACGCCAAGCTACTCGGAAAAAGGGTCAGTCAGGGAGTTAACCGCCGACCTCCCTGCTTTTTTATACTCTACCTCGAATAACACGAAGCAAAAAAACCACAACGGCGATAACCAAAAGAATGTGGATAAATCCACCCATGGTATAGGAGGTGACAAATCCTAAAAGCCAAAGGACGATGAGGACGAGTGCAATGGTTTCAAGCATGGTTTTTCTTACTAAACAGATAAAGCCCAACCACAAAACTCGCCGCGCCTAGGATGTAATAGGTCATCACTTTGTCGGTGTCTGAGCCTGTCACTGCTTGGGTGATTTGTGAGCCAACAGAACCAGAGAGCTGATACCCCCACACCGCCAACCCAACACCCACAACTACTAGTGCAAGACCGATAATCTTCATTGAAAATCCTTGTGTCATAATAAACTCCTGTGCTTCCCTAGGCTGAAAGATTCTAGCCTTACGAAGGTGTACTTACTATACAGCAATAATTCTTTTTTAAGCGTTTGAGCCTTACATGTAAAGGCGGCGTCTTGGCAACCAAGGGCGAGGGTTGGCAAAATAAAAAAGTACTAAAGTCAGGTTGCACCCGCCCTACGCGTGTTAAATTACAGTTTAATTTTCTTAAGAGTAAAATGGGCAATGGACGCTTTTTAGGAGTTTTTCATGTCGCATCATACACTCAAATCAGGCTACAAGGCGTTGGTCGAAAGGCTCAACCGTTTCCCTCAAGGTGCACCTCCTTCCCAGACTCTATACCGCATACTAGAGCTTCTTTTTTCGCCCAAAGAAGCGGAACTGGTTGCCCTTTTGCCCATCGTGCCTTTTCAAGTGCACGAAGCCGCAAAGCGGTGGAAAATATCCCTCCTAGAGGCACAAAAAGTCCTCGATGAACTCTCAAGCAGGGCCATCCTTCTTGACATAGACAAAAACGGTGAATCGGTCTACGTCCTGCCGCCTCCCATGGCAGGGTTTTTTGAGTTTTCACTGATGCGCGTGGGCGGGAAGATAGACCAAAAAACACTCTCCGAGCTTTTTCATCAGTACCTTAATGTGGAAGAGGATTTTATAAGAGATTTATTTGCCAATGGGCAAACCCAGCTTGGAAGGACCTTTGTTAATGAAAGAGCCTTGAGCGAGGAAAATGCGTTACATGTACTGGATTTTGAGCGAGCATCTCACATCATCGAAAGCTCAGAATACATGGGCGTGGGGACTTGTTATTGTCGGCACAAAAAAATGCACTTAGGCCAAGCGTGCGATGCGCCGCTTGATATTTGCATGACCTTTGGCGCCAGTGCCCAGTCTCTCACAAAATACAGCTATGCAAGACGCGTTGACAAAATAGAAGGCATGGAGCTGTTGCACCAAGCCCACGAACACCACCTCGTGCAATTTGGCGAAAACGTTCAGCATGGCGTAAATTTCATCTGTAATTGCTGCGGGTGTTGCTGTGAAGCGTTGGTTGCTGCTCGAAAATTTGCCTTTTTAAATCCCGTGCATACCACCAATTTTTTGCCTCTCATCGACGAAGAAAACTGTACAGGATGCGGTAAATGCGCAGAAGTGTGCGGGGTTGAAGCCATGAGCATCACCTCGGCGAATAAGCCCCATAAACCAAAGCAAAAAAAAGCGACCCTCAACGCCGATAGATGCCTAGGCTGTGGCGTGTGCGTTGATGTCTGTAAAAATGATGCCTTAAGTTTAAAACACCTTGGCAAAAGGATACTCACCCCCATCAATGGCGCCCACAGGGCCGTCATGATGGCCATAGAGCGAGGGAAGCTCCAAAACTTTATCTTTGACAATCAAGCCCTTTGGTCGCACCGTGCGATGGCCACCATTCTAGGTGTCATTTTAAAACTGCCTCCCTTGCAACAAATCATGGCAAGCGAACAGGTCAAATCACGCTACCTGGGAAAACTTTTGGCCGATTACTAGGGCTTACATGTAAGGGTTAGTTTCTTGGGATTCACTCTTTTTTTGCTACAATCTCGTCGGTCAATTTTTGGCCAAGAGTAAAATACGATTGCTTTGGGCAATAATGAAGGACGGTATATGGAGGCAAAGGGTGGCTTAATCCCTAGGCTTGCCAATGGAAACTTGGTGTTTCAGATTATGGCGGGTATTGTTTTGGGTGTGGTAGTGGCTTCGGTTTCAAGCCAAGCTGCGGAGGCTGTTTCGATTTTTGGGTCTTTGTTTGTGGGTGCGCTGAAGGCGATTGCGCCTATTTTGGTGTTTGTGTTGGTGTCGACGGCCATTGCTACTAAAGAAGTGGGCACAGGGGCAAACATGAAGCCTATTGTTGTGTTGTACCTCATTGGCACGTTTTTAGCCTCGCTCATTGCGGTGGTTGCTAGCTTTTTGTTTCCTGTGCATTTGGTGCTCATTGACGCGGCAAATGGCAGCCTTAATCCACCTGATAGTGTTATTGGTGTGTTAAAAGGTGTGTTGTTTAACATGGTAGACAACCCTGTTAACGCCCTAGCTACAGGCAATTTTATAGGCATTTTGGTGTGGGCTATCGCCTTTGGTGTCGCCATGCACTACAGTTCACAGGAAACAAAAAACGTCTCCCATGACATCGCCCAAGGGGTGACGAAAATCGTTCGTTTTATCATCCGCTTGGCACCCCTTGGCATTTTTGGTTTGGTTGCACAGACCTTTTCACAAACGGGATTTGGCGCGTTGCTAAGCTACGGAAAACTCCTGCTAGTGCTCGTGGGGACGATGCTGTTTATCGCGTTTGTGGTCAATCCGCTCATCGTGTTTATCAAACGCAAGAAAAACCCTTATCCGCTCATCTTTACCTGCCTTAGAGAGAGTGGCATTACGGCATTTTTTACGCGAAGTTCGGCGGCGAACATCCCTGTGAACCTTAACTTGTGCAAAAAAATGGGTCTAAATGAAGACACCTATTCCATCTCCATCCCGCTTGGGGCGACAACCAACATGGCGGGCGCGGCGGTGACGATTACGGTGTTGACATTAGCCACGGTACATACTTTGGGCATTCCTGTGGATTTGCCAACGGCACTTTTGCTTAGTGTGGTTTCAGCTCTTGCAGCCTGCGGTGCGAGCGGCGTGGCGGGCGGGTCGTTGTTGCTCATTCCTCTGGCGTGTAGCCTTTTTGGGATTAGCAACGACATCGCCTTGCAGGTGGTGGCCATTGGCTTTGTGATTGGGGTGATTCAAGACTCCATGGAAACAGCGCTAAACAGCTCCACGGACGTTGTATTTACCGCTGCGTGCGACGAAAGAGAGATTTAATAGCCCCTTACATGTAAGGAAACCTTGGGCGCTTTTGCCCAAGGTTCATTTGCTAATGCTATAAACGCTCTCTTTTGTTCCTGCGTAAACGACTACTATCTCTACGGGTTCGTCGTTTTCGTTGACGCCGTAGTGCCATTTTTCTACCACTTCGATAATCGCATCACCCGCGCTGAGGTGCAAGACTTCGCCTTCTTCTGTTACAACTTTGAGCGTGCCTTTGACCATGTAGCCTACATTGATGATGGGGTGTTTGTGCATGGGAAGGGTGGTGTGGGGCGGGATGGTAATCTTGAGCACAGAGATTTCGGGTGCATCTTTAGGGTAAGCGGGCAGGGGTGAGCCCTCCCAGCTTTGGGAAGATTTTGCTAAGACGACCACGTGGGTTTGGGCCGAGGCAAACACAGAGCTTGTGAGGAATAAAAACAAAAACAAAAACCTTTTCATAAAGCGCCTTTGAGGGGAAATGGGAAGAGTATTTTAACCTATTTGAGGGATTTTTAGCGTTACATGTAAACGTTTGTCTAAAGGGAAATTGACTATAATTTGGCCAAAAAAGAGGATGCAAGATGCACATCAAAAAAGACACACTGGTTTCCATTGACCTAGAGTTGCAAGATGAAAACGGAAACACCATAGAAGAAAACGACCAAGAGGTAATCTACCTTCACGGCGGGTACGGACACCTTTTTCAAAAGCTAGAAGAGGCACTGGAAGGCAAAAAAGTGGGCGATACGTTTTGTGTGAAGCTCACCGCTTGCGAAGCTTTTGGGGAGTTTAGGGAGGAGTTGGTACTGCGCGAATCTTTAGAAGACTTGCCTCTTGAAGTTGCCCTTGGGATGGAACTAGACGGGGAAGAAGAGGGGGTCGTGTACCGCGTAGTCGAACTAGACACCACACACGCCCTAGTGGATGGCAACCACCCCTACGCAGGAGTCCCCATGATAGCCAAAGGTGAGGTGCGCGAGATAGAGTACTTGTCCCCTGAAGCGATTGCGGAGATACTTAAGGAGAGCCATCAGCACTAGAAGTAACAGTGGCATTGCTGCCACTGTTTTAGAGAAAATTAAAACGTGTACACATTAGAATTTGTAGTTAGCCCTAAATCTCATTTCGTTTGAACTTACTGTTGAGGTTGTCTTCTTTTTGCCATCTTCGTACTCTAAGGAGAGCGTTAATCCTTTAACAGAAGGAAGGTCGTAAGAAATTTGCCCCTCCCAGTAAGTCGACTCCGTGTCGATAGAGACACCATTTAGTACTGTTGCTAAAGTGCCAGCAGTATGTTTGTCTTGATTGACTTTGACATATTGACCTAAGACCTTAAGCCCCGCAACGCCAACTTGTGAAAAATCATAACCAACTTCAACTTTGTAAGCGTCGGTATTTGCGCCTGAAGTCACTTCGGCGCCTTTGATGAGTGGAGCTGTATAGGTTGTTGGTCCATTTCCTGCACCCAAGAGAACAGATTGTCCACTGGTTACGGTACTGTAGGCAAAAGACGCATTAAAACCTGCCAACCCACTAAAACCAACACGGCCTTGGTACATGTCGCCTTCAACATGGAAGCTATCAAATGTCTCATTTGATGTCCTAGAACCACGATAAGTTGCATCGAAAAGTACTTTCGCGTTGCTTAAAGGCACTATATAGTTACCCTCCGCGTAGAAAACATTGGCATCGCCGCCGTTTGTGAATTCAACATCATTTACAAATAAGTATTGACCTGTTAATGTCAAGTTTGTGATAGATTTGTTAATCGCAGCCGCTGTGTAAGCGCCGTCAAACCCAAAAACGTTTGATCCAGCAGTCGTGCCGGTTCCATAAAATACCGCTTCTTTTTTAAAGCGAGGCATCTCAGAATCCGCACCGTTTACACTTCTGTCATAATTGGATGTTCTGCCTTGGAATTTGTCAGAGTAGCCCGCAATCAATATTGTGTCGGGAAGGTCCGTATTGATAAGAACCGCTGCTTGAAACGCTTCTTTTATCATACGTGAACCAGAACTACTAACCAGTGGACTTGTAATAAATTGGCGACCCACTTTTGCCGTTGTTTTGCCAAGAGTATATATTACGTATGCTTCTGAGAGTACCGCGCCTGAACCGTACATATCTGTACCGTAAAGATTTTTTGCATCACTGTTGGCGGAAGGAGAATGGCTTCCTTGAAATGTCGCACCAAGGCTTAACCCATGTAGCGAATCCGTTATATAACCAAGCATAACACCTGTTGAAAAAATATCGGCGTCACCTTTTGCCAGTGTCCCATCATTTTGATCTCCCGTGTCTCGATCAAAATACCAGGCTTTTAACTCACCCGTTGCCTTCCCGTTTTTAAATGCATCGGCAAGTGTATCTGCCGCAAATGAGCTAGACGCAAGTCCAGTAACTACGAAAGCCGCCACGCTAAGTTTAACTAATTTCATAATTCCTCCTTTTGAAAGTTCTAAGACTTCTTGCATAAGCTAACGCAATGAAATGGGTTAGGCTATACAAGAAATCTGTTAAAATCTTACATTAAGTCCATAGCATGAAAATAGCATATAAATTTAAGATTTTTTTAAAATTTAAATAGAGGGTTAAGCTTTTAACTTTTGGCTTTACATGTAAGGATGCGTTGCAAGAGCGCAGTGTGGTATAATTTTCATCTCATGCACAGAAGGTATTTGTGATACAACTATCAATAGAAGAGCCAAAAATCGAGAAGTTTTTTAACAGCTCAAAAGATGAGATAATGAAAGCATTGAAATTTATTGTCGACAATGACATACGTGATTTTTCCCAAACCAATACTACTTCCAAACTTAGCGAAGAGCAAAAAAAAGAGCTTGGTTCTAGAATTGATTCTTTTCACAAAAACCGCTCTATGGGTCGAGAGTGGAGTGCTATAAAAAGTGAATTAAAGAGGTGGTTTTGATTTAAAAACTTCGCTTTCTTGCTGAAAACGATTTAAAAATTGCACTCCTCTGGCTAGCTCACTTTAAAAAAGAAGCCTTGGGAATAACTCCGTGTAAAACGGCTTTACATGTAAGGATAGTTAAAGTGACTTATTGGCTTTTTTTCGGATTTGTTTTTGCGCTTGTTGTTTTGCTCAAAACGCCTTGGATGAAGGGCGTAATTGGCGAACTCACCGTTAATGCTGCCACTTCTATCTATCTCGATAAAGAAAAATATGTCAATTTCAAAAATATCACGTTACAGCTAAAAGACGGCTCTACGACACAAATAGACCATGTCATCGTCTCTCGTTATGGTGTTTTTGTGATTGAGACAAAAAACATGAAAGGGTGGATTTTTGGAGGTGAGCACCAAAGCACGTGGACACAACAAATCTTCAAAGTAAAACACCGCTTTCAAAACCCTTTGCGTCAAAATTACCGCCACATCAAGGCACTAGAAGAGGTGTTGGCATTGCCTTTGGATAATTTTGTTTCGATTGTTGTTTTTGCGGGTGATTGTAGCTTTAAAACCCCTATGCCAAACAATGTTTTCATCAATGCAAAATACACGTCCTACATCGAATCTTTCCAAGAAGAAAAACTCTCCGCCCAACAGTTTGAAAGAGTAATAGAAACCCTAAGTCAAAAACGCCTCAAGCAAAACTTTTCAACCAATAGAGAGCATGTTGCCAACTTACACGAGCGGCACAGTGCGAAACCCATGTCAACACAAACATCTAAAACATGCTCACAGTGCGGCAGGGAGATGGTTTTAAGACGCAATAGGCAAACGGGAGAGGAATTTTACGGGTGCAGTGGGTATCCGAAGTGTCGGAATATTGCAAGAATACATAGTTAATAAATGAATAAAAATTAGAATCACACAATTTAATACAGTTTTTCATCAATTTTTGATATTATTTAGAGAAATTTTTAATTTAAAAGGCCAAATGGAATGCTTATTGACTACCATGTCTCCAACTTCCGCTCTATTTATAAAGAACAATCCTTTAACATGATTGCAGTAAACAGTTACAAAGAAATGGAGGATTCTAATTTAATTTTTTATAAAGATGGCATAAATTTATTAAAGTCTACAGCCATCTATGGGCCTAATGCATCAGGAAAATCTACACTATTGGAATCACTGGATATATTTAGAGATATTGTCCTTGATTCTTCAACACGATACAACATTGATTCGCCTCTGCCTGTGAAGCCGTTTGCGTTTAACGATAGTGCAAACAGTGAGCCAACTACATTTGAACTTACATTTGTTGAGGAGGGCATTAAATACAACCTTGAAATTGTGCTAAAAAAAGAGAGGATTTTGGAAGAATATTTAACCGCTTACCCAAAAGGCCAACCACAGCAGTGGTATAGCAGATTTTTTAATGAAGATACTGGAGAATATGAGTACGAATATAGCAGTTTGTTTAAAGGGCAAAAAAAAGTTTGGGAAAAGGCAACTAAAAAAAATGCACTTTATTTATCAACCGCTATTAATTTGCAAGAAAGCGAAGAAGGACAATTATCCCCAGTGCATAATTGGTTTAAAAATAAATTGACTCCAATTAGTATTCACGGTTGGTCGGATGAGTTCACAAAAGAGTTTTGTATGGATGTGGAATCTAAAAATGCCATTGTGAGATTTTTAAAGGCAGCTGGCATAGACGTTGAGGATATTGGGCTAAAAATCGAGAACAAAAAAGAATTGCTTGCAACAATGAAAGATAGCGAGGAAAGAGAAGCACTACTGGCCGTGCAAAATTTATTATTAAAAAATATGCCAGAGGAAGTTTTGGAAAAATTTAATCGAAGAATTAATGTAGAATTTGTACATTCCAATGGCATTAAGTTAGATTTAAAAGAGCAATCGGATGGCACAAAAAAGCTTTTTGCTTTTGCTAGTTTATGGTTGGAGAGTTTGAAGAATGGTAATGTTTTGTTTTGTGATGAACTTAATGATAACTTGCACCCTGTGTTAGTTAAATTGCTTGTTGATATGTTTAATAGTGAATTAAATAAGAATAATGCTCAACTTATTTTTACGACACATGAAACATCAATTTTAAATCAAGAAATCCTAAGAAGAGATCAAGTGTGGTTTTGCGAGAGAGACAAAAATTTGAGCACAAGAATTTATCCGCTTTCAGATTTTAAACCCAGAAAAGATTATGAAGATATTGGAAGTTCATATTTGACTGGGCGGTATGGTGCTATTCCATATTTTGAAAAAATTAGTTTTAAAATGTCTAAGATTTTAGGTGAAGACAAAAACGAAGCTAATCAGGATTCATAATGGGCACCGAAAATAGAAAATCAAATGAGGCAAAAAAAAGAAGAGCAGAGCGGAAAGAGGCTAGGAAATTACAAAAAGATGGTCGAACTTCAGAAACAAAAAAAACTTTAGAAAGGGTATTGATTGTTTCTGAAGGAATTGAAACTGAACCAATATATTTTAATAAGCTAGTTGATCACTTAAGACTTGCAACGACAGATATTAAAGTAACTGGGGCAAAATACAGTTGTCCCAAAAGAGTTGTTGAATATGCTATATCATTGTATGAAGAAGCAAAAGATACCAAGTATGAATATGATTTGGTTTTTTGTGTTATAGATAAAGATGCTCACACTAATTATAGCAATGCTTTATCTCATGCTGGCTCTTTTGCACCGAAAGAGGTTTTATCTGTTATTAACTCAATTCCATGTTTTGAACTATGGTTATTATTGCATTATACATATACAACAAAGCCATTTTCTAAAACAATGAAAAATTCAATTTGCCAAGTTTTAATAAAAAATGAACTAAAAGAGCATCTTCCAAATTACGAAAAAAATATTTCAAATTTAAGCGCTGAAGAATTGAGTTATATTTTTAATGATAATACAATTAAAACTGCGATTAAAAGGGCTGAAAAACTACTTAAGCATTGTCATAGTGTAGCAACTGATAATCCATCCACTAAAATTCATGAGTTGGTATTAAAATTACAAGAAATTAAAAACAGGCCTTATGCATAACTGGGCATAAACGAAGGATACCCCCCCATTTAACCCCCCTTAAAAGAAGCTTTAGGTACAATCGCGGTTTAAAACCTTTACATGTAAGGATGCGTTGTGAGAGCATTGATAAGCGTAAGCGACAAGACGGGCATTGTGGAGTTTGCCCAAGGATTAGTAGCACTAGGATGGGAGATCGTCTCCACGGGTGGCACCTTTAAGCAACTCCAAGAAGCGGGCATTGGCGCCGTTGAGATTAGCGAAGTGACCAAGTTTCCTGAAATGTTTGATGGCAGGGTCAAGACCCTCAACCCCTACATTCACGGGGGGATTTTACACCGTAGGGACGAACCCTTACATGTAAAGACCGCCAAAGAGCACGGCATCACGGGCATCGACCTTGTGTGCGTGAACCTCTATCCCTTCAAAGAAACCATCGCCAAAACGGACGATTTTGATACCATCATCGAAAACGTCGACATCGGCGGCCCTGCCATGGTGCGCAGTGCGGCCAAAAACTTCCAAGACGTCCTCATCGTCACCGACGTATTAGACTACGACGGGGTACTTGAAGCCCTGAGAGAAGGCTCTGACACCCTAGAGTTTCGCCGTGGCTTGATGGTCAAGGCGTTTGAACACACGGGTGCGTATGATGCGATGATCGCCAACTACATGAATGAACGTTTCAACGGCGGTTTTGGGGCGAAACAATTCATCGTCGGCACCAAAGCATTTGACACCTGCTATGGCGAAAACCCCCACCAAAAGGGCGCGTTGTACGAGTTTGACTACTTTTTTTCCAACAACTTCAAAGCCCTCAAAGGCGAAGCCAGCTTTAACAACATGACCGACATCCACGGCGCAGTCAAAATCGCTGCGGCCTTTGGCGACGCCCCCGCGGTGTCTATCATCAAGCACGCTAATCCGTGCGGTTTTGCTATCAAAAACACACTTTTGGAAAGCTACACCGAAGCCCTTAAATGCGACCCTGTCTCCGCCTTTGGCGGTGTGGTGGCCATCAATGGCAAGCTAGACAAAGCCCTAGCGGAGAAAATCAACGAAATCTTCATCGAAGTCATCATCGCCGCCAACGTGGACGAAGACGCCCTAGCGGTCTTTGAGAGCAAAAAACGCATCAAAATCTTCACCCAAGAAAGCCCGTTTTTGGTTCTCAGCAATGACGCGTACGACTTCAAGCACGTCGATGGTGGCTTTGTCTACCAAGAAGCCGACGCAGTGGGCGAAGACGAAGTCAAAAATGCCGAGCAAAAAAGCGCACGCAAAGCCTCAGCCCAAGAGTTCGCCGACCTTGAAATCGCCTACAAAGTCGCCAGCCTTACTAAATCTAACTGCGTCGTGTACGTCAAAGATAGCATGATGGTAGGCATCGGAATGGGCATGACCAGCCGCGTGGACGCGGGCAAATGCGCTCTGTTAAAAGCCAAAGAGATGGGCCTAGAAGTAGCAGGCTGCGCCATGGCCAGCGAAGCGTTTTTCCCCTTCCGCGACAGCGTGGACGCCGCAGCCAAAGCAGGTGTCAAAGCCATCATCCAACCCGGCGGCAGCATCCGTGATGATGAAGTCATCGCCGCAGCCGATGAACACGGCATGGCGCTCTATTTCACAGGGATTCGCCACTTTTTACACTAACAGTTTTTTTCGGGGTGATGCGCGCCATCACCCCGCACCCTCTTGATTGATATCTATCAATGACATTCATTCTCAACTTCTCCTATAATCCTCCCAAAAAAAGAGGATAGTTTCATGAAAACAGTATGGCCTAGCGATGCGATTGCGTTTCAAGAAGAGGGTGCTACCGTTCCCTTTGTAAAGTACACCCAGGAGGGCATCCACTTTATCGGGTTTGACTCCCGCGCGTGCGTACCGCCTGAGCCCATGGTCAACGCCATGCTTGCTCTTGCGCACATTAAAAACCCCCAGACCAAAGTAGTGATGCTTAACCACCGAAGCCCCGTGGGCTTGCTCGGTAAGATTGGCGAACAGTTCGAGATTGCCTCAGAAGAACTTGAACACGGTGCTGTAAAGCTCACCTTTAGCTACAAAGAAGGCGCAACGCAACACGCTGACCTCTCTTCTTCGCACTGTGCGGGCTAAGCCATTATGCTTTCTCAAAGTGCCATTGCGATGGCCCCACCTTTTTCACTGGTGTCAAAGTTTTTTGTTGCCGCTTCTGTGGCGTTGCTTGCGAGCATGAGTGCTTTGCCTTTTATTGGGACTCAGTTGCCCCTTTTGGCCTTTCCTGTGGCGGGGTTTATTCACCTCTATTTGTTGGGGTTTGTGATGATGGTCATCGTGGGTGCCTTGTACCAGTTGGTGCCTGTGGTGCTTGAAGCGCCCTTTTTTACCCTCAAAGGAAGCACGGTTTTATTTTACGCTTACGGGCTTGGAGTAGTGGCGCTTAGTGTTGGGATGCTGCTAGAAAAAACAGCACTGATGCACGCAGGAGGAGGGCTTGTTTACCTTTCTTTGGCGGCCTTTGCTGTGTTGTTTTTGCTTAGTTTCACAGGCGTAACCCGTTGGAGTTTTGTCACGGTGTGTTTGCTTGTTGCGGGCGTGGCCTTGTTTGTGGGCTTGAGCCTAGGGATGGTTTTGCTTGTTGCGATGAGCGGCGGCGGGTTGGACGTGGACGTGGTGGGATTGCTCATCAAACATGCTGTGTTTAGCCTTGGTGGATTTGTGATGCTTGTTGTCATGGGCGTTTCCTTGGTGCTTTTGCCCATGTTTTCGCTCTCGCACGGGGTGAGCACACTGTATACAAAAGCCGCGTTAGGGGCGTTTGTCACAGGGTTCGGATGCGCCCTTGGGGATGCTTTTGTGGCAATGTGGGTGTTTTTAGGGTTGGGGTTACTTTTGTATGTGGCCCAATCGGTACATATTTTATTGCGGCGGATGCGCAAGAAAAAAGAGTACTGGTTTTACAATGTTGCTTTCGCCCTAGTTTCTCTCGTGGGTGCAGTAGGTTTGGGTGCATTGGGGCTTGTAAATGGGGATGAGGCGCTGTATAAAGTGGCACTCTTTTTGTTTTTAGTGGGCTTTGGGTTTCACTTTGTGGCGGGCCATTTGTATAAGATTTTGCCCTTTTTGGTGTGGTATGAGTTTATCGCGCCGTTGGTGGGCAAGCAAAAAGTCCCCATGTTGCACGAGATGATTGTGGAACGTTTTGCGTATGCACAGCTTATCTTGGGCGCAAGTGGCACGGTGCTTTTTTGTGCAGGGATGCTTCTGGAGGCAAACAGTGTGCAAATGGCAGGTGGCGTGTTGTTGGCACTGGGGACATGGGCGTTATGTGCGGTGCTTGTGCGGGCGTATGGATTTAAAACAATGGGAGAAAAAGATGCTTAATGAAACAACAGTGTACGACGCGTTGGCTACGGTGATTGACCCTGAAGTGGGCTTTGATATTGTGGCTCTTGGGTTGATTTATGGGGTAACCATTCAAGAAGACGTGGTAGAAGTGGAGATGACCCTCTCAACGCGCGGATGTCCGTTGCACGAACTGTTAAAACAATGGGCCAAAGAGTCCGTGGAGAAACTTCCTGAAGTTTCTACATGTAACGTTACCATTGTTTGGGAGCCAGCATGGAATGTTACCATGGCGAACGAAGAAGTAAAAAAAGCACTGGCATAAAGCGCTAAGGCAACACTTAAAGTAGTTCGTAATTTTAGATACACTACAATCAACAAATGATAAATTCGTGTCGTGAAAAGGATTGGTAGTGGGGATACGCTTAGATGTCAACATCAGGGGTGAAGTGGCAGTGGTGAGCGTCGGAGGCAATATCAAAAGCTCCTCAGATGCGAGTATGATTCGCACTGCTATTCAAAAGATTGCCGAAGAAGGCGAGGGAAGAGAGATGGTCTTGGAGATCAAAGACTCTTTCATCATCACCTCTTCGGTGATTGGGTTTTTGGTGAAGTTTATCAGTAAAGACAAGCTCAATATCAGCCTAGAGATTGGCAATCCCGAGCTTTACACCATGCTTGAAGAGATGGAATTACACCGCCTTTTTAGGGCAAGGAAGGTGGCGTTATGAAGCGTTCCATGGGAACAAAAATCGTCGCGATGCTCGCAGGGGTGTTGTTGGTGAGTTTTGCGGTGATGCAGTTTGTGTTTATCAATGAGTTTAAAAACTCCTCGTTACAACAAAGTGAAAATAGCCTCAATATGCTAGGAAAATCGGTGTTTCAAACCATCCGAGGGGCGATGAATTTTGGAGACCCTGCTGTGATTCAAGCGGCGATTGATGATGTGGCGCAAATTGAGGGGATTACCTCCATCGTGATTCATAAATCCCAAGAAGTCATCAACGCCTTTGGCTTAGATGCTGTTGTTTCCACCGACCCGATGATTGCAAAACAGTTTGTTTCTCCAGAAAAGTTTAACCTCGAACTTGATGATGAAAAAGGGCATTTTTTGCGCTTGATTCAACCTATGGTGGCCCAAGAAGATTGTTTGGCCTGTCATGCGAGTTCTAAACAAGGAGACGTGCTTGGGGTGATGGACATGACCTACTCTTTTGCCTTGGTGGATACTGATATTTCTCAGCGAAGCGTTAAATTCATCCTCATTTTTAGCCTCTTTTTGGTCGCTATCACCTTGGCATTGGTGTACGCGTTAAGAGAAATCATCGGGAAGCCCTTAAAGGAGCTTTTGGTACGCTCTTGCGACCTTGCCAGTGGCGATGGCGACTTGACTGCGCGGGTTGTGGTTAAAAGCGAAGATGAGATTGGGCAAGTGGGGCAGTGTGTGAATGTGTTTATTGAAAAAATCCACCGCACCGTTACAGAAACCCAAGGGGTGGCGCGCAGTGTGGGTTCTACGAGTGCACTGTTGAATCAAAACGCTTCGGGCTTGCTCCAAAGTGCGAAAACCCAAAACGCGCAAGTGCAAGAATCCTACGAGTTGACACAAAAAGTCGAGCAAGAGTTGGACATTTCCGAAGAGCTTGCCATTAAAACCGCAGAAGACAACATGGCTTCTTACGAAGTGCTCTCCGACATGGCCACTTCCCTAGAAACAGTGGTGAGTCACATTGCAACTTCTAGTGCCAAAGAGCAAGAGATGGCCCATAAAATAGGCTCCGTGGTAACACAAACCGAGCAGATCAAAGGGGTCCTTGGGATGATTAAAGACATCGCCGATCAGACCAATTTGCTTGCGCTTAACGCGGCCATCGAAGCGGCGCGTGCAGGCACGCACGGACGGGGTTTTGCTGTGGTGGCTGATGAGGTGCGAAAACTGGCCGAACGTACGCAAAAATCCCTTGCGGAGATTGATGTGACTATCGGAGTGATTGTGCAAGGGGTGATGGATTTGAGCGAAAACATGCAACACAATGCGCAGCAAATCGAAAGTATCGCCATGAGTGCAAACAGCGTGATGGACAAGGCTTCCCAGACCAAAGACCGTACCCATGGGTCTATTGCAATCTCTAAAAAATCTTCTCAAAAAGCCGTGGAGATTGCGCGGATGACAAAGGTGTTGATGGAAAAAATGCACGCTACCATGCAAGCGTCCCAAGACAATGAACACGTTGCTAAAGCCTTGCTAGAAATCTCCAAAGAGTTAAACACCGTTTCTGCAACCCTCGAACAAGACCTTTCAAGCTTTAAAGTTTAGGCTTCAAGGGTCTCTTTCTTTTCTTCGATTTCCAAGAACCTCTCGATGAGGGGTTCGAGGGCATTTTCCTTTACATGTAAGCGTTCTGTGAGGGTAGAAATGCCCTCTTTTTGGTAGCATTCTGGGTTGCCAAGGCAGGCTTTGATGGCCTTGATTTCCTCTTCGAGCGCATCGATTTCTTGGGGCAAGGTTTCGTACTCTTGCTGTTCTTTGTAGCTTAGTTTTGCCCCCTTCGTTTTTTGCTTTTTGGGTGCCTCTTGGGCCACGTTTTTCAACGAAGCTTCCGCCTCGGCAATTTCTTGTTCGAGTTCTAAAAACTCGGTGTAGGTTTGGTAGCTTTCCTCGATGGCGCCATTGCCCGTAAAAATGAGCAGCTTTTTGGCAATCTTGTCTACAAAATAACGGTCGTGGCTCACAAACAGCACCGCTCCTTGAAAGGCTTCGATGAAAGACTCGAGGATGTTGATAGTCGGGATGTCAAGGTCGTTGGTGGGCTCATCTAGGATTAAACATTCTACATTTTTAGCAAAGAGTAGGGCCAGGGCCACGCGGTTTTTTTCACCTCCGCTTAACATGCCGATTTTTTTGTCCAAATACTCTTTGGGAAACAAAAACTGCTTCAAATAGCCAAACACATGGATGCTAGACCCTCGCACTTCCACGCGGTCGCCACCGTTTGGGCAAAAGGTTTCAAGAAGATTTTTTTCATCATCGAGCATGGCGCGCTGTTGGTCAAAGTACCCAACGGAAAATTCCCCCCGTTTTAGCACGCCCGTGTCGGGTGTTAGGGAGCCTAGCAAAAGGCGCAAGAGCGTGGATTTACCTGCTCCGTTTTTACCTACGATGGCAATGCGGTCGTTTTGCAAAATGCGCGTGGTGAAATCATCGATGAGCAATTTGTCACCCAAGCTTTTACCTACCCCTTGGAGTTCAAAAAGCATTTTTTGGCGGTTGGTCGACTTGTCTTGATTGAAGGCGTGTTTGGCGCGCTCGAGTTCTAGGGTGATTTTACGCAGTTGGCTAGGGTTTTTCTTGGCCGATTCGCGCATTTCAAAGACTCGTTGTTTGCGCCCTTCGTTGCGTTTTAGCCTTGCTTTGACGCCACGTCTGAGCCACTCTTCTTCGCCTTTGAGGTGTTTTAAGAGGGTTTCGTGCTGTTTTTGCATGGCGCTAAGCAACAGCTCTTTGGCACTCAGATAGGCTTGATAACCCCCTTCAAAACTGCGCAATTTACACTGGTCAATCTCGATGCTGCGCGTGGCGATGCGGTCGATGAAATAGCGGTCGTGGGAGATGAACACAAGGGTGACGTTTTCTTTAAGTAGCATTTCTTCCAAAAAAGCCACCATGTACACGTCGAGGTGGTTGGTGGGCTCATCAAGGAGTAAGATGTCGGGTTTTTTGAGGATGAGTCCTGCTAGGGCAACACGGCGCTGTTCTCCACCGCTAAGGAGCGAAACGGGGGTATTTTCAAAGGATTTAAGGGCAAATTCTTGAAGCACGCGCTCTACTTTGTCGTCCAAACTCCACGCATTGTGGGCGTCTAAAAAAGCACTGATGGCCTCTTGGCGCGTGTGAAGTTTGGGGTTGCTGGGGTCATTTTCAATAGCCTTGGAAATCTCTTCAAAGGCTAAGCGCATGTCATTGACTGAGGCTAACTCTTTTTCGATGGCTTCGCGCACGGTATCGGTGGCTTCAAATACAGGCACTTGGGCGAGCATCTCAACGCTTTTGCCTTGTTGTAAAATGCGCCGTCCGCTGTCTTGTTCTAGCGAGCCGTCGATGATTTTCATGAGGGTGGATTTGCCGCCACCGTTTTTGCCGATGATGGCGATGCGCTCCCCTTGCCCGATGAACAATTCCACGTCTTCGAGAATCTTTTGGGTTTCGTAGCTTTTACTGATGCCAATCAAATCTAACATTGCCACATTTTTTCCTTACATGTAAAGGGGTTTTGGTGCGCAAGTCTAACGTAAAAGGCCTGTGGGAGGGATGAAACGGGTCAGATATGGTAAGATACCTCTCGTAAAACCAAGCCACCACAAAGGGGACGTGTGAGACCACTTATTTCCACGCGACGCTACACCCACGCGGGTGAGTATGTTTCCGACCAAAGCGGAAACCATCGGACGCCGTTTTTAACCGACTACGACCGCATCATCTTTTCCAATCCTTTTCGTCGCCTTTCTAAAAAGACCCAAGTGCACCCCCTTTCTAAAAACGACCATGTGCACAACCGCTTGACTCACTCTTTGGAAGTGGCAAGCGTGGGACGAAGTTTGGGGCTTGGCGTGGGCGAATACATGAAAACGTGTGAACCCGAAGCCTTACATTCACCCTACGAAGTTGCGGCCATTGTGCAAAGCGCGTGTTTGGCCCATGATATTGGCAATCCACCCTTTGGGCACGCGGGCGAGGAAATCATCAAAGAGTGGTTTGAAGCCCATGCGGGCACGCCGCTCATGGAGGAAATCTCACCCCAAGAGATGGCGGATTTTTTATGTTTTGATGGCAACGCCCAGAGTTTACGTATTGTGACGCAACTTGAAAACCATGCTTACAAGGGTGGGATGCGCCTCACGCTCTCCACTCAAGCGGCGATGATAAAATACCCCTGGGAGGCGTGTGATGGGCGCTCAAAAGGGAAGAAATTTAGTTATTTTCAAAGCGAAAAGGCACTGGCGAAGATTATTTTTGAAGAGTTTGGACTTACCAAAGAACAAACCTACCTGCGCCATCCTTTTTCGTACCTCATGGAAGCTTCCGATGACATTTGCTACGCGCTTTTAGACATCAAAGATGCGGTAGAGCTTGGCATGGTAGAAGTGGGGCAGATGGAAGAGATTTTTTTGCCTTTGTGCGCCGATGGGCCCTATTATGAGACCCTTAAAGATGGGGCGTTGAGTGATTTTCAAAAGGTTTCCCGCTTGTGTGCGATTGCCATTGGGCGGTTGAGTGCCCACGCGGTGGAGACGTTTATTGCCTATGACATGTTGCGTCCCAAAGAAGGGGTCAAGGACTTGATTTCCTTGTTTTCAGACCTTCAATTAGGCGAGGGGTTGGCACGGGCCAAGGCGTTGGGGCACGAGCGCATTTTCAATGAACCGCGCAAGATTGAGCTAGAACTTGGGGCGTATCGGACCATCGGAATTTTGCTAGAAGATTTGATTGGGGCAGCGTATGCGTTACATGTAAATCAAAAAAGCTTCAAAACCGAACGGGCTCTAACACTCATGGGCAACGATGCGCCAAAAACCTCCCAAAGTTTGTATGAAAAGTACCAAGCCGTACTTGATTACATCGTGGGGATGACAGACAATTACGCCACCCGTTTGGCGGGGCAGTTGGCAGGATTGGGCCGGTAAATAAAATTTATTGTTTACGCAGTTTTGCTACAATCAACATTCTTTTTAAAACCCGTTACATGTAAGGAAAAAAATGCTGAGTATGCTAGGAACCTTGTACTTTGTTTATGTGCTCATAAAGCTTTATATCGCAACCCAAGAGATAGGCTTCGTGGCAAAAGCGCAACACGAAAATGCGGTGATTCTCTCCCCGTCAAATTTCCTCAAAGCCGCGCGCTATAAGATTGCTTCGGAACGTTTTGGGATGGTGAGTACATTGATGGAATACGGGCTGTTTTTATTTTGGGTGGGGTACGGGTTGCGCGCCCTTGAAGGGTGGCTCATCACAGATGGCGGCGTGTGGGAGAGTGTTGTGTTTGTGTATGCTTTCATCGGAATAAACTACCTTGTGGGGCTCCCCTTTGATATTTACAGTACTTTTTTTAAAGACAAAGCCTTCGGGTTTAGCACCATTGATGCTAAAACCTACGCCCTTGACCAACTCAAAGCCATCCTTCTTTTCTTTGTAGCAGGTGGTGCGGTTATCGCTCTTGTGGCGTGGATTATTCTCACTTTTGCCTCATGGTGGTTGTGGGGGTTTGTGGCTATTTTTGCGGTGGTGTTGTTTGTCAATATGATTTACCCTACGCTCATCGCACCCCTTTTTAACCGCTTTACCCCCTTGGAAAATGCCGAGCTTTCTGCTTCTATCGAAGCCCTTTTAAAGCGAGCAGGGCTTAAGAGTAGCGGGGTGTTTATGGTGGATGCGAGCAAGCGCGATAAGCGGCTAAATGCGTACTTTGGTGGCCTTGGTAAATCAAAACGGGTGGTGCTCTTTGATACCTTGGTGGAAAAGCTGAATAAACCTGAACTTTTGGCCGTGCTTGGGCATGAATTGGGCCATTTCAAACACAAAGATATGCTCAAAAACATTGCCATGAGTGCGTTCATGTTGCTAGTCATGTTTGGACTTTTTGGTAATTTGCCCGCGTCCCTTTACGAGGCCTTACATGTAAGCAAAGGTTCACACAGCACTATCGCGTTGTTTTTATTGCTCTCGCCGCTGGTTTCTTTCGTGATGATGCCGCTTCTAGGAGCTATGAGCCGCCGTAACGAATACGCTGCCGATGCGTACGGCAGTGCGTGCGAAAGCAAAGAAGCCCTTAAAAACGCCCTCATGAAACTGGCCGATGAAAACAAAAGCTTCCCCATGTCGCACCCTTTGCAGATTGCCTTTTACCACACCCATCCGCCTTTGATTGAGCGGTTAAAAAGGCTAGAGTAGTGCGGATTAAAGAGGCATTGGCTCAGGCAAGGCAGTGCCTTTCTTGGGTGGAGAATCCCCAAAAAGAAGCCGCCTTATTGCTGTGTGCCTATTTGCAAGAAGAACGACCGTGGCTTTTGCTGCACGAAGAGGATGAGTTGGAGGAGGCGCAGGGGTATTTTGCTCTTGTGGCGCGACGCCAAAACCATGAGCCTTTAGAATACATCTTGGGCTATGCGTCCTTTTACTCTAGGGATTTTTGCGTTCACAAAGGGGTTTTGGTGCCACGGCCCGAGACGGAACTTTTGGTGGATGAAGTGCTTGCCTTACTTAAAGGACACGATGCGCCTAGGATTGTGGAAGTAGGGGTGGGCAGCGGGGTGATTTCGGTGATGTTAGCATTGCTGTTACCTAAGGCTCAGATTGTTGCTACAGATATCTCCCCTGCAGCGTTGGCAAATGCACAGGAAAATTGTGTGCGTTTTGGGGTGCAAGAGCGCGTGCAATTGGTGCATGCAGCCTATCTTGATGGGGTTAGCGGGGCATTTGACGTGTTAGTATCGAATCCTCCTTACATTGCACAAGAGGAGCTTTTGGAAACCCATGTGCTTTGCGAGCCGCACACGGCGTTGTTTGGGGGTGAGCGAGGGGATGAGATGTTAGTAGAACTCATCCAGCGCGCTTCGCAGGCAACTGTTGCCAACATTGCTTGCGAAATGGGCTACGACCAGCGTGCTTCAATGCTCCAAGCACTCACGCATGTGGGCGCAAAAGGTATCAGATTTTACCAAGATTTAGCGGGCTTAGACCGTGGATTTAGCGCAAGATTAAAGGAAGAAGAATGAAACAAACCCTGTTTGTCGTGTATCTGTTAAGTTTGGGCGCGATGGTTGGTGTGGAGTTGGCTGTGGGGGTGATGATGGCTCCTGTAATTTTTAACCCCGCTCTTTTTTTGGGAGAAGGGGTGCTAAGCCATTACCAAAGTGGCATCTTGATGACCCAAGTTTTTTTGCGTTTTAACATGGCGCTCTTGGTGGTAACCTTGTTTGGCGCACTGTATGAAGTTGTGGCATTCAAGCAAGGAAGGGGCGACAAATGGGCTTTTGGTGCAACGGTGATTGTGGTGTACACGGCGATGATGTTTATTTTTTACTACACACCCTTTATCGTAGAAGCGCAAGCGGTAGGGCCCGAGGCAACACAAACAGAATTATTTGCTTCCATGCATAAGGGAAGTGAGTGGATGGTAAAAGTACTCTTAATGGCGCAGGTGGTTGTGTTTGGAAGAAGGATTTGGGTGAAGAAGTGAGTGGGACGCCCACTTCTTCGAGGAGTTTGGGTGTGTTAGTCCATTTGGTGGCGAATATAGGTAGGGATGTCAAGGTAGTCTTCTTGAGATTCGTACCCGCCACTCACTTTTTTCATCCGTAGAATACGTTCGCGCTTGACTACCTCTTGGGTTTGGTCAAGTTTTTTCAGTCCGCGCTCTTCTTCTTCGAGTTTATTTTCAAAGCCTGTCGCAACGATAGTAATGCACACTTTGTTGTTTTCGACTTTTTCATCGGTAGTAGTGCCAAAAATAACATGGGCATCTTCATCCGCTGCATCAAATACCACATTCATGGCCTCACTGATGTCATTAAGTGGGCAATTGGGGTGAATACGGAAATGTACCAACACGCCTAGGGCTCCGTTGATAGTCATGTTGTCAAGCAACGGTGATTCGATAGCATTTTTCATCGCTTCAATCGCCGCGCCCTGTCCTTCGCTCTCGCCCACGCCCATGAGGGCCATGCCGCGATGGCTCATGACGGTTTGCACGTCGGCAAAGTCAAGGTTGATGTCGCTATTGCTAGAAGAGAGTACCACAGAACTCATACCGCCAACCGCGCGCGCCAATACATCATCGACAATGCGAAAGCTGTCTTTGATACCAAGGTTTTTATCTACGAGGGTAAGGAGTTTGTCATTGGGGATAACAACAATAGAATCGCTCTCTTTGCGAAGCTCATTAAGTCCTGCTTCGGCAAGTTTGAGGCGTTTGCGTCCTTCAAACATAAAAGGACGTGTGACGACAGAAACCGTGAGCGCACCAATTTCTTTGGCCGCTTGTGCTACCACAGGAGCGGCTCCTGTGCCTGTTCCACCACCAAAACCTGAAGCAATGAAAACAATGTCCGCATGTTCAAGGGCACTTTTAATCTCTTCGTAACTCTCCTCAGCCGCCTCTTTGCCAACTTGGGGAATCATACCCGCGCCCAATCCCTTGGTGCGTTTTTCGCCCAGTTGGATTTTAGTGTAGGCAAGGGAGTGTTCTAGGGCTTGTGCATCGGTATTAGCAGCAATCAAATCAATCCCACTAACGCCTTCGCGCACCATGTGATTAATCATATTTCCACCACCACCACCAACGCCAACTACTTTGATTTTTGCGCCGTAGACGCTTTTCGTTTCTTCAACAGTAAACCCGCTCATGTCCCGTACTCCTCTTAAAATAGTTGTGTTAATCGATGCCAAAATTTAGCCAAGGCGTTATCGCCTTTTGCTTTTTGGCCAAGGTCCGTAATCCGTGCTAATTTATCTTTGGTTGACTCCACGGATTCTGGCTCGTCAAGTTTCATGGAATCCTCTTCTTCTAGGACGCGTTGAACACTTTTATTGGGTTCAATGCTTTCGTCTTTGTAGCGCATTTTTTTATTTGAATCAATCTCATAGGGGGTAAAAGCCCCACCGCCGTACATAACAAGTCCGATGGCTGTTGCGTGTCCTGGGTCTCGTAAGGTTTCAAACAAGCCTTCCATCTCCTTTGGCTTAGCGAGGCGAATGGGCATGTTGTCAAAAATAGCAGTAGCCAGCTCACGAATACCTTCGAGTTTTGTTAGTCCACCTGTAAGAACAATGCCCGCACCAATTTGGTCTTTAAACCCGCTATCTTCAAGGGTTTTAGCAAGAATCATGAGTGTCTCTTCGACCCGTGCGTAAATAACGTTAGAGATGATGTCAAGGGAAACTTCATGGGTAACATTTTCATCTCCCAAAACAGGAAGTTCAATGAGTTCACTTGAGCTTGCATGCAAGGTGCCGTAATTGATTTTGACATTTTCAGCAGCAGGAAGAGGCGTGTGCAAGGCCATGGAAAGGTCATTGGTGATGTTGGAAGAGCCTACGCCTAGAAAATCGTTATAGCGAATAGAGTTTCCTGAATGAATCACCATGTTACAAGAAGCCCCGCCCATATCAATGACAACAACGCCCAGTTCTTTTTCATCTTCGTTGACCGTCGCAATAGCCGAAGCGTACCCGCAAAGAACGATATTGTCGATGTCAACACCTGCGGACTTAACGGCTTTTCTGAGGTTGCTAAGGGAAGATTTTTGCGCGGTAATGATATGTACTTGCACCTCTAAACGCGAGCCGTTCATGCCCAAGGGGTCTTCGATATGCTCTTGTTCGTCAACTTTAAAATTGTACGGAAGTACATGAAGTTTTTCGTATTCATGGGGAATGTTGGCATTGTGGTCTGCCATTTGCATAGCACGGTTAATCTCACGAATGCCAATGTCGTGATTGGGCACATTAACCACCCCATTGCTATCAACACTTTTTGTGTACGCACCTGAGATGGAAACAATGACTTTATCATAATGGGTTCCCGCGACACGCTTGGCATCGCTGAGCGCCATTTTGATGGATTTTGAGGCTAGTTCGATATTGGTAATAACACCCTTTTTGAGTCCTTGTGCTTTGGATACGCCCGCACCTAGAACCTTCATGCCTACATCATCTTTTTCAGCGATGACAGCACAAATTTGAGAGGAGCCGATATCGATGCCCAAATACGTGGTACTCAAATTAGTTTCCTTTGTAAAAATATTCTATCTTGTAGCGCTTTTTGAGCGCTTCGGCAAGGGCTTGGTTTACTTCGTTGTTTTTCACTTGGTAAACATGCTCTTCTATTAGTTTGTTATACTGTTCTAACTTTGTTTGGTCAAGCAATTTTTGTTCCAAAATCTCGTAAACAACGGCTTTATCGTCAAGAACGACATAACCTTTTTTTTGGTTGTTATCAAACACACGTGAGAGAAACAAGCTACCTTCTTCTTCACTCAAGCCATTTATGTTCACAATACTGTCGCGCGTAACAAAACCAATAGACTCTCCAGTAAAGGAAGTTACAAGCTCTTTGGCTTTTTGGGTAAGCAGTTCTTGGGTTTTTTCAGTTTCAAAGGTTTCTCTGAGGAAGGGTTTTGCCTCTTCAAAGCTCATAGGCATGGGAGGATTGAGCGAAACAAGCTTGACAATCATGTAGCCTTCGTCTGTTGCAATGGGCTTTAAAACATCTCCAATGGTCGCTTCTTTGAGCAATTCAACTTCAAAGAAACTGTCGGATTCGTATAATGTCTCTGTTTTTTCCGCTTTAACTTCATCTTTTTTAAAGGCAAGGTAGGTGCTAAGGGCTTCTTTGCGCGCCATATCTAGCGCAACATCGTGGCGAAGCTCAGGAAGGGCATCCGCAAAGTCTTTTAGGCGCCCATCTTCGTAGCGGTAGTTGAATTTATTTTCTTCAAAAAACAGCTGCAACGCTTCGTCACTGGCTGTTTCAGTGGAGGCAGGCACAAAGATGGAGTCGATGGTGTAGCTTGTGGGGGTAAGAAAGTTGGACTTTTGAGGTTCCCAAAAAGCTCTTAAATTTTCATCGTTGGTTTGAATTTCGTTAGCGTTTAAGCGAAGTACTTGAACACTGAGTTTGTCTTGCATGAAAAGAGCAGAAGCAAAAAGTTCTTTTTCTTGCTCAGTGGGTTGCAGTGTGATGATGGCGTTGAGTTTTTCAAGAAGCACTTGTTTTTTCAAGCTCTCTTCATAGGCTTTAGCCGTAATGCCAGCATTTTGCAAGAGGCGGTAGTAGAGGTCTTTGTCAAAAGCACCGCTTGTGTGAAAGTTTTCATCTCGAAGCAACATCTCTTTGACATCGCTATCAAGGGTGACAAGGCCTAAATCTTCAGCGTAATTAAGCATCAAGGCTTCGTTGACAAGGTTTTCTAAGACAATCTTATCTAGGCCCATTTGTTCTGCACGTTCTTGGGTGAGTTGGCCATTGAAGAGGGTGTTGTAGTAAGAAAAATAGTTGTTATAGGCCATTTGAAATTCAGTGATAGTGATTTTTTTATTGCCTACTTTGGCAACAGAAGAGGAGCGGTCGGTGTTAAAATCATACGCACCCCATCCAACAAATCCAGCACCAACAAACGCTATGACGCTGACCCATATGGTAATAACGAGGTATTTTCTGTGACGCTGCATCCACGTGATCATTCTTTTCCTTTTTTTCGGTTAGCTTTCTTGAAACGTATGATTTTACTTCGTTTGTCTTTAAACGACCATAAAATCGGCACTTTTTTAAAATAATTAACAAACAAATCGTTGTTTGTTAGTGCTAAAAATTAAATGCGATGTTCATTGGCACGGTGAAGGAGTTTGCAACTGTTTTCAAGTACGGCAATATTTTTAGCAATCTGATGAATATCGCGTGCATAGGCGTACACGCCGTATCCTCGAATGACGACAATAGGGGTTTTTTGCTCTTTCATGTAGCGGTAAATTTCCACATCGGCACGTTCGTACCAATCTTCAAACTGCTTGGGGTCGTAAACGTGAATAGTGCCAAATTGCATTGCCCCAAAATAATCCTCTGGTATGATAATGCTGTGTGTGAGTGTGTATGCGGTGGTAAAAGGAGGCATGGCGTAACAAATATATTTTGCTTCGGAAATGTTTTTGTAGATGTTAAGGTGGATGTCTGCATCAATACTCGCATCGTTCCAGCGGTAATCTTTTTTGCTTGAGAGCTCAATCAAGTCCGAAGATTTTAACCCATCAAAAATAGCATCTTTTTTGTTGATGATAAAGCGGTTGTATTCTACGCGTGCAGAAATGGAGCCGTGATAGATGCCAAAAAAGTTTTTGCGGAACATGGAGAGTGAGATGTCTTTGAGTTGACCAGCAAGATACTCTTCAATCATTTTTAACCTTTTTAAATCTGTGTTTGGGTATTATACCACCACTTATGCCCTGAAAGGATTGGCTGTGAACATCCCCCATATACCCGTACTTCTCGAGGAAGTAACCCACGCTTTTTCTGCTCTTAAGGAAGGGGTGGTTGTGGATTGTACGTTGGGGTATGGCGGGCACAGCGAAGCGATTTTGGAGGCAAATCCCCGCATCACCCTTGTGGGATGTGACAAAGATGCGCAAGCAGTAGCCTTTGCGCAAAAACGCTTGGCGCGTTTTGGAGAGAGGGTTCGCATACTCCATGCCCCTTTTTCTACGGTTATTTCGCACATTGACCCTTTACATGTAAAGGGGATTTTGGCGGATATTGGAGTCTCTTCTCTTCAATTGGACAGACCTGAGCGTGGATTTGGATTTGAGTCAGATGTACTAGATATGCGCATGGATACAACCATGCCGCTGAGTGCTTATGAGGTAGTGAACACGTACACGCAAGCACAGCTTGAGGAGATATTGCGTGAGTATGGTGAGCTTCCCCAGTGGCGTGTGTTAGCGGAGAAAATCTGCAAGGCACGGGAGATTGGGCCCATTACGAGTGCTAAGGTGTTAGCGGAGATTGTTGGCCGAGGGCGAAGCCAAGGGCGAAAGGTTTCTCCTGCCACTTTGGTGTTCCAGGCGATTCGCATTGAGGTCAATGATGAGCTGGGCGAACTGGGAAAACTTTTACACTCTATCGAAACGGCAGGATTGAGTGATTGTGTGGTGGGTATCATTTCTTTTCATTCGCTAGAAGACCGCATCGTGAAGCAAACTTTTAAACTGTGGCAAAAAGAGTGTATTTGCAACCCCTTTGTGCCACGCTGTGAATGCGGTGGCAACCATTCCCTTGGAAAAATTCTCACAAAAAAACCCATTGAGCCAAGCCCCCAAGAAGTGCAGCGCAATCCTCGCTCACGCAGTTCAAAACTGCGCTTGTTTTTCATTGAACAAAAGAGGGCGCATGGGTGAGGGCCGCGAAGAGCTTCTTGGTGAATACGACAAAGAGCAAGAAAGGGAAAAAAACCTCGATTTTAAAACCTTGGCCCTTGTGTATTTGGCAATGCTTTTTTTCTTGGGCATTTTTCTTCCAAAAATCTACATTAAAAACGAAATTTATTACATCAGTCGCGATATTAGCGGATTGTACGGGCAGTATGAAATTTTGTTAGAAGAAAACAGAGAGTTGCGCCTTGGGATTGAGTCCATGCGCTTTAAAAATCAAGTGTTAGATGTGTTATCTTTGGAGTAGTTAGCTTTGGGGCGAGACGTTTACAAGGCGGTCTAGGACGTAGTGTTCCCACTCTTTCGTAGGCACTTCATTTTTTTTGAGCTCTAGGTAAATAGCTTCAACTTTTTCGCTGTATTTTTCATAGGAAAAGTGGGGAAAATGTATCTTCCATGCTTGTCTAATGAGACGCGAAGTCATTTCATCCCGCAACCAATCTTGAAAAAACTGAAAGCCCACAAAGACACAAGACGTGGCAAAAATGGTGCCAATAATCGAAATATGGAAATCAAGATTGACCAATACAACGTGGGTTACAGCGGTAATGGGCACAAGAACGATAGCGCATAAAATGGCGTAGATAATGTAGGCATTGCTAATGTTGGTGCGAAAGTTTAATACCGCTGGGTCTACGTGCATTCCTTCGTTATAAAGGGCATTGGCACGAAGTAAGTCGCGGTAAAGAATAGGCTGTCTGGAGAGGATAAACACGTACTCCAAAATTTTTTCTTTCAGTTGTTCAAACTTTTTCATAATGCCTCCATATTTCTGACGCGAGTGTACCATAGCAATGCTTATGGATTGACTAATTCGGGTCGGTACTCAAAATGAAACGTGTCAAAATGTTTCCATCTTCCGCCCCAAACAAACCCGTGCTTTTCAAAGATATGAACGATGGTTTCGGGGATTTGATTACGGTAGGCCCCTGTTTTGCTCCATTGCCAATAATCGCCTTTTTGCGTGTTGATATCAATAGCAATGCCATAACTGTGCGGGCTTAATCGGTTAGTTTTGGCGATGGTGCGGTAGTTATATGTCCCTGCGGGGTTGTCGACATAAGCTAAAAGTTCAGGAGGCAGGGTGTCTAGTGCATCAGAAACAGCCTGAAGGGCTTTGGCGGCTCCGTGGTCACCATGAAAACGTAAGGCTTGGTTGGCGTGGCTTGGAAGCCAGCGAACGGTAACAAGACGGGATTCTACTTCCTCTTTGGTGTGCCCATAAAGGGCTTTTAAAAACGCATCATTCCTCGCACGCCCTGGATCGGTGGCGGGGGTTTGAAGGGGAGTCAGGGTTGGGTAGGGCGCAAAAAAATGGTCTTTGATGCTAGGGTTTTCTAAAAGTGTCACCTCGTCTTTTTCCACACCGTCATCATACACAAGTTGTGTACCATCGTGAAACCAGAGGGTGTTGTCTGTGATGCGTGCAATAGCATCAGGATAAGCGCGCATTAAGCGCTCCTTGGGAGAAGTGGAGGCAATAAGCGTCATCCCTTCAAGACGAGAAAGCAGTGTATTTTTTGAGGCCACCAAAGGGTGATTGGCCCCTACATGTAAATCAGACACAATGGCTTTCCCAATGACGCCACGCCCTTCCACGCCCAAAAGAGAGGTTTTAATCCCCCATGCGTTGTGTATCACGATGGGCGTATCTTCAAGCGCGCCTGCATAGAGCATGATGTGACCTGGAAGGTAGAGGAGCGTTAAAAAAGGTTTTCCAAAGCGCGCAATCATGATTTCTTTTTCCTTGTTAGAAAGATGTTTGAGGGAGATGTAAGTGCCACTGTCTCTTTGGGCGGCAGAATTACGCGGTAGCCAAATGCCAAAAGAGGCAAAAAAATCCTTGGTCATGGCCGAACAATCCCGATGGTCAAAAAGCCCACCCCACCCATAGGGTTCCTCAATCAAGGTTTGTATGACGTGTGTAAGGCTCTGGGGGGTTAGGGGAAGCGGCCAAGGTTGGGTCTGCTTGGGGTTTAAATAAAGAGGCGTTACATGTAAATCTTTCTCGACCTTAAAGGCAGTGTGTTGGTCTAGTAGTGGCAACAAGGTCCCCAGTTTCGCGTAAGTTTCAAAGCGCGTCGAAACAAGGGGCGTGTGGTCTTGCAAAATCATAGTTTTGGGTGCGTGCAGGATTTTTTCTTGTAAGGATTGGTCAATGGGGGTAATTGCAGAAGAGGGAATCCACCCAAACGTAGAATCACTTAGCACAAAAGCCCATCCGCCATCTTTGGAATAATGGGAGAGTTTAAGGGGCGCCATAAGGGAAATGCGCGTATTTTGGTTGTAATCAAAAGGAAACCCTTCGCCCGCTTGGGCAAAGGAGCGAAAAAGAGGCAAGTGGGTTGGAAAGTTGCGCAAAGCACTGTTTTCTAGGGTGATGACGTTTTGGTTAAGAGAACCTAGTGCGTCAAAATTCGCCTCTTCATGCAAGGCGTCAAACCATGCTTGTGGTCTGGGTTGTTTGGTTTCGCCGTAGTAGCCTTTGGAGGGGAGGTAAACCCGCCAAGGCCACAGGGCTTCTTCTTTGGTGATACCTAGATTTTCTTGGGTCCATGGTATGAAAAATGCTTCTTCATACCAAACGCCTTGGGTGTGTGTGGGCGCAACGTCTTGCATGAGTTTGGGTAAGGCGTGAGTATAAGAAGGCGGGGTAAAAACAGGAGGAGAGAGCAAGGTGCAGCCTCCTAGAAAAACCCCTAAAAATACTATCGACAAGACACGCATGGCTCCCCTTTTGCTCTTTATTTGCGTATAATACCAAAATTAGCCTTCTTGCAAAACGTGTTTTAAAAGAAGGCAAAGCACCTTTGGTGCGCGAGCCCTGCGCTGAGGAGAACTTAGCGTTAGCGTAGTCTTTGGAGCATAGCTAAAAAGGCGTATCTAAAGTAAAACAACGGAGATGGTGTGCTTGAAACCCTCAAAGAAGAACTAAAAAATAACCATGTATTTCTCACAGGCGGCGGCGGCGTGGGTAAAAGTTACCTTACGTATGAGCTCATTCGCCATTATCGTACTGTGGGGCACAACGTGGTGGTTTTGGGCAGTACGGGCATTAGTGCTGTGCATGTGAACGGGCAAACGGCGCACAGTTTTTTTGCTTTTGGAATTGCTAACGAGAGCGAGACGATGTTGCGCAACGATAAGTACAACAAGCACCGCTTGAAAGAGTTGCGTGAGATTTTGGAGCGGTGTGAGCTTTTGATATTGGATGAGATTTCCATGGTGAGTGCTTCGGTGATGGAGATGATACGCTACCGCCTAGACCAGTTAAATTTTACAGGAAGACTGCTCTTTGTTGGGGATTTTTTTCAACTCCCGCCCGTTTCAAAACGCACAACTAACAGTTTGTTTGGTGATCCGTTGTATGCCTTTGAAAGCACAGCGTGGGAGGTGTTTGCGCCCAAAATACTCGTGCTAAACCAGCCTAAGCGCACAAGCAATCCGCACTTTTTTCACGTCTTAGGGCGGGTGCGCGAGGGGGATAATAGCGCGGAAGTGCTAGAATACTTAAGTGCGCTATCGGGCAATACCCACGCGTGGGAAAAAGACCCCACGGTGTTGTTTGGCCGAAACGCCGAGGCGGATGCCATGAATAGAGTAAAATTGCGTGAGCTTGATGCCCCGCTTGTCACCTTGCCTTCCAAAGAAACCTTGCACGATTTGGCCTTACATGTAAAGCGTTTGGAAGGGTGGAAAAAGAACCTTCCTGTGCAAGAAATTATGGAATTAAAAGTGGGAGCAAGGGTGCTTTTTTGTACCAATAAATGGGGCAAATACATGAATGGCGAGCATGGCATTGTGCGCGAAATCGAAGAAGATGCCATTTGGGTTGAGAAAAACGGAGCACTCGTAGAGGTAGAACGCCATGAGTTTGTGCTCAACGAACCGCACATGAATGGCGGAGATATCCAAGAAAAGCCCATGGCAAGCGTGTTGCAGTTTCCCTTGAAACTGGCTTATGCTATCACGATTCACAAAAGCCAAGGCATGAGCATCGAAACCTTGGTGTGTGACATTGACCATATTTTTGAGTCAAGCCAATTTTACGTGGCTATTAGTCGGGCAAAAGAGCCTAAGGATTTATTGTTGCGCTACACGCGAGGGGATTTACGTACCCATGTGGAGCGGTGCATTCGCGTGGATGAGCGGGTGAGGGCGTTTTATGCCTCAAATTCTAGCATGAGCTTGGATTAAAAAGGAAAACAATGAAATGGTTATTTTTGGGGTTACTCCCCTTGGGGTTATGGGCACAAACGTTGAACTTAGAGCAGTTTGAAAGCGATTTGTACAGTAAAAAAGGCAATTTTGAGACCTTGAAAGTAAGCGTGAGCTTGATGATTGAGGGGCGTTATGTGGAGGACGAGAGTTTTAAAGTCGTTGACGCGCTCAACGTGGTCATCGGCAGTTTTTTTGCAGAAGACTTGCTTACCTCCAAGGGAAAAGAGTCTTTGAAGCAAACCCTTAAAGAGTTTACTGCCAAAGAGCACGGGATAGACATCGACGCGGTCTATCTTCATGCGTTAAAATTGGTCAATGATCCCAAGGTAGACGAGATTGTGGCCGCGTTAAAGCGCGAAGGCTTGTGCCTTTCTCGCCCCTAGGCTATTGACGAATCCTGTCATAATGGGACGGAATGCTAGGAAGAAAGATATCCAAAGGCAGGGGGTGGTTTAAGACCACATCAAAAAGTTCAATGACCACTTTGTTTTCAAGGGCATCTGTGTAGGTGACAGTGTGGGGCAAAGCATCTTGAAAGGAGACCGTGTACGCCACGCCTTCATGCTCAATAATCCGCTGTTCTTGGGTAGCGGCTTCTTGTAAAAAAAGTGCTAAATTGTGGGTACTTTGCAAGGAAGTGTTAATGGCTTGTTCTAAATCTGGCTCAACAATTAAAACACTGGTATCGTCAAAATAAATCTGTTTTTCAATGGGTCGCGTGTAAGACCAAAGGGCCTGATTGTGTGCATTGGCATGAAGGGTGCCGTGGTAGGTGATGGCCGTTCCCTCAGGAGACGTAACCGTTTGTTTAAATGTGCTTGAAAGGGTTTCAAACGTGGCACCGTGGAGGGCCAATCCTAAAAATAATAACCAAAAAATGCGCATCTTTTCTCCTTTTGGCGCATTCTAGCAGGTTTTATCAAACGGAGAGGTAAAGTGTGTTACAATCGCCCCAAAAAATGTAAGGCAGCTTCATGTTTTTAAACTTCGCCCAAAAATTATTTGGGACTCAAAATGACCGAGAAATCAAACGTTATCAAAAACGCGCTGAGGCGATTAACGCCCTTGAGAGTCGCTACGAAGCATTGAGTGATGAGGCGCTAAAAGAAGCCTTTGAGACACTGAAAAAGAGTGTCAAAGAAGAGAATGCGACACTGGATTCTGTGTTAGTGGAGGTGTTTGCCATCGTGCGTGAAGTCAGTAAGCGTACGACGGGAATGCGGCATTTTGATGTGCAACTCATCGGTGGATTGGTGTTGCATGAGGGCAATATTGCTGAGATGAAAACAGGGGAAGGAAAAACCCTTGTGGCCACGCTTCCCGTAGTGCTTAATGCCATGACGGGCAAAGGGGTGCATGTTGTTACTGTAAATGACTACCTCGCCAAACGCGATGCTTTAGACATGGGGAAAATTTACGAGTTTTTGGGCTTAAGCGTAGGAGTGATTGTGGCAGGGTTGCACAATGATGCCGAGCGCAAGGCGCAGTATGAAGCCGACATTACGTATGGAACTAACAACGAATTTGGGTTTGATTATTTGCGCGACAACATGAAATACCACGCTAAAGATAAAGTCCAACGCAAGCACCATTACGTAATTGTGGATGAAGTGGATTCAATTTTGATTGATGAGGCGCGAACTCCTCTTATTATTTCTGGGCCGACTAACCGCACGTTAGACAGCTACAAACGCGCTAATGATGTCGCAAGAAAGCTTGTGCGTGGAGAACTTTCTGAGGAGGGGCAACCCGCACAGGGTGATTTTACGGTTGATGAAAAAAACCGTACCATTATGATGACTGAGGAAGGGATTACAAAAGCTGAAGAACTCTTTGGGGTAGACAACCTCTATAGCATGGAAAACGCTGTACTCTCCCACCACCTCGACCAAGCCCTGAAGGCCCAGTATTTGTTTGAAAAAGATGTGGACTATGTGGTGAAAGAAGATGAGGTTATTATCGTCGATGAATTTACGGGTCGCCTTAGCGAAGGGCGCCGTTTTAGCGAAGGCTTGCACCAAGCGCTTGAGGCAAAAGAGGGTGTGGCGATTCAAGAAGAGTCTCAAACGTTGGCAGACATTACTTTTCAAAACTATTTCCGTATGTATGAAAAACTTGCAGGTATGACAGGCACTGCTCAAACCGAAGCCACAGAATTTGCGCAAATTTACAAACTCGATGTTATCTCCATTCCGACAAACGTGACGGTAATACGTGAAGATAAAAATGACTTGATTTATAAAACAGAAAGGGAAAAGTTTGCCGCTGTTATCGAAGAAATCAAGCGGGCAAATGCCCTAGGACAGCCCGTGCTCGTAGGAACGGCTTCTATCGAAAAGAGTGAGTATCTGGATGGTTTATTAAAAAAAGAAAAAATAGCCCACTCCGTTTTAAATGCCAAAAATCACGAAAAAGAAGCACAGATTATCCAAAATGCGGGCATTAAAGGGGCTGTTACTATTGCGACTAACATGGCGGGTCGCGGGGTTGACATTAAGCTCACTGAAGAAGTGAAGGCCTTGGGCGGGTTGTATATCATTGCTACAGAGCGGCACGAGAGTAGACGGATTGACAATCAACTTCGCGGACGTGCGGGCCGTCAGGGTGATCCTGGACAAAGCAGATTTTACCTGAGCTTGGAAGACAACCTGTTGCGTATTTTTGGAAGTGACCGTATTAAGGCTATTATGGAACGGCTTGGGATTGAAGAGGGCGAGAGCATTGAGTCGCGCATGGTAACACGCGCAGTGGAAAATGCCCAAAAGAAAGTGGAAAACCTCCATTTTGAATCACGAAAGCACTTGCTTGAGTACGATGACGTGGCCAATCAACAGCGCAAGACCATTTACAATTTCCGCAACGATTTGCTTAATCCTGAATACAAAATTCAAGAAAAGATTGAAGAAATTCGTGCAGAGTATGTTGGGGGAGTACTGTTGCGTGCAGAGATTTTTGAAGGTGGACTCAAAGAAGAGTACGATGTGGAAAAATTGAGTGCTTTAGTGCAAAACGACATGGGATACACCTTGGACGTTGCGTTGCTAAAAGGGCTTGATTATGAGGGGTTAAAAACAGAAATTGAAGCCAAACTCAAAGAGAGCTACGAAGCAAAAATGGCCGTGGTAGACGCGGAACAACGCCATGAGATTGAGCGCATTTTATACCTTCAAGTGCTTGATAACGCATGGCGAGAGCATTTGTACCAGATGGACATTTTAAAAACAGGTATTGGCCTTCGCGGTTACAACCAAAAAGACCCTCTTACTGAATACAAAAAAGAGAGCTACAATCTTTTTATGGAGCTTGTAGAGCGGATTAAGTTTGAAAGCATTAAAACCTTGCAACGTATCCGTTTGCGTGATGAAAAGGCCGAAGAAGAGCGCGCCAAGATGGAGGAGATGATTCGACGCATGGAGGCGCAACAAAATGAAGGTGCGCGCTTGGAGCATGAATCGGTCTCTTCTGAAGCGGCAGTGGAAAAAAAGATTCCGCGTAACGATCCGTGCCCTTGCGGAAGCGGCAAAAAATACAAAATGTGTTGTGGAAAAAGTGGTCCAAAACGCGGCATTTTAGCCTAAGGATAAGGATTGAACCACGACATTAGGAGGTTTTTGGTTTCCAAATACCTCCGCTTTGACAAAAGCCAACCCTTTATCTCCATCAGTGCCTTTTTGGCCTTTTTGGGTGTGGCGATTGGCGTGATGGTCTTGCTTGTGGCTATGGCTATCATGAACGGTTTTGACAAAGAATTTCAACGTAAACTTTTTACCATGAATTACCCCCTCACGGTGACAACCTTTATGCCAGGAGGCGTACATGTAAAGGATGTGGAGGCGATTTTGGAAAAAATGCCTCATCTTAAGGCCAGTCCTTACATCTCCTCCCAGGTCATGTTGCGCCGCGGCCAAAAGCTTGAAGGTGCCCTTGTGTTTGGGGTGGACATGGAAAAAGAGAAGCAAATTAATTCCGTTGTTGCTGAGGGTCTTGGGGAAGTGGTGCTTGAAGAGTTTGAGCTTTTGGCAGGCAAAGGCATCGTGGACGAGTTTTTGTTGGAGGCTGATGAGCGGCTGATGGTGCTGTTTACGCACGCGGAACCTGGCGGGCTTGCTTTGATGCCAAAAATGAAACGTTTTACCCATAAAGCTACCTTTCAGTCGGGTCTTTTGGCGTACGATAAGACCTACATGTACACGCCAGTGGGCTCTCTTCAAAAGATACTTGGCTACACCGAGGGCACGTACGATGGGGTGCATTTGTACTCCAAGGACCCTTTTAAAGACATCGAAATACTCGCAGGGATTTTACCTTCTCACTTGCGTGCCATCGGGTGGTGGCAACAAAACGGAAACTTTTTTTCTGCCCTTGCTTTGGAAAAACGCGCGTTGTTTATTGTGCTGATGCTCATCATTTTGGTTGCTTCTTTAAATATCATTAGCTCTTTGCTTATGACCGTTATGAACCGCCGTCAAGAGATTGCGCTGTTGCTTTCCTTGGGGGTTTATAAGCGCGAAATCAAACACACTTTTTTTATCTTAGGCGTTGTAATTGGCGGGAGTGGGGTCTTGCTTGGGGTGTGTTTGGGTGGCCTTGGGATTTGGCTTTTGGGCTCTTTTGACATCATCAACCTTCCCGCAGACGTGTACGGTTCGGCGAGGCTTCCTTTGGAGCTTTCCATGCAAGATTTTTGGCTGATTGTGCTTGGGGCGAGCGGCGTGGTGGCTTTTTCGTCTTACTACCCTGCTAAAAAAGCAACAGAGGTTAATGTCTTAGAAACCCTACGCAACGAGTAAGCTAGAGTATTTTTTCTAAGGCCTCAAGGGGCAGAGGTTTGCTAAAAAGATACCCTTGAAAGACGTGACATCCTGCATTTTTCAAGAAGGTAAATTGCTCCTTGGTCTCCACTCCCTCGGCAACAACACGAAGACCAAGGTTTTTTGCCATTCCAATGATAGTGTGGATAATGATGCCCTCATCAGCCTGACCTTTGATGTCTTGGGTAAAGCTTTGGTCGATTTTGAGCTCATTAAGGGGAATCTTTTTGATGGCGCTTAGAGAAGAATACCCTGTTCCAAAATCATCAATCGAAAAGCGTATGCCCATGCTTTTTATCTGATGCATTTTAGTAACAATAGTATCCACATCCCCCATGAACATTGTCTCCGTGATTTCAAAAATCAATTTACCTTTGGGGCATTTGGTTGCTTCTAAAATCCTTGCTACGGTGGCGACAAAGTTTTCGCTTTGGAGCTGTTTGATGCTTAGATTAACCGCAATTGTTAAGGAAGATGTTTTTTCATCAAGCGACCAACGCGCCAGTTGAAGGCAGGCTGTCTTAATCACCCACGTGCCCAAGGGGATAATCAGTCCATTTTCCTCTGCCAGGGGGATGAACTCGGCAGGAGGAATGAACCCTTGTTCGGGATGATGCCAACGAATCAGGGCTTCAAGGGCAACAATTTTTTGTGTTGTATTGACCTTGGGTTGATAGTAAAGCTCTAAGGCATTCTTTTTAAGAGCGCGCTTTAAGTGCGTTTCGATAGAGACTTTGTGCTTAATAGCCTCTTGCATTTTTGGGTCATAAAAACGAATCGTGTTTCTTCCTGAATTTTTAGCCTCGTACATGGCAATCTCTGCTCGCTTAATCACATCGCCCGCTTCCCCCTTTCGGAAAATTACGGCACCGATGGACGAGGAGCATAAATGGGTTGTGTGCCCTAGGGAAATGGGTTGGTTGATGCTTGTTTTGAGGGTATACGCAAGAGATTCAACAAGGGAAATAGTTTGAGAAAGGTCTACATGTAAAGACTCCATGAGTACAATGAACTCATCCCCTCCAAAACGGCATAAAAAATCCCCTCGCGAGAGCATTCCTCCTAGCCGTCTGGAAAGCTCTTTTAAAAAAATATCCCCTTGATTGTGCCCTTCGGTATCGTTGAGTTCTTTAAAATGGTCAAGGTCAATCAATAAAAGTGCAGAATACTTGCACCCATCAAGATAATGGCAGGTAGTTCCGCAGTCTTGGCCTTTAGAACAAGCTTGTTTTAATCCAAAAAGGCGTTCGTTGAGCATGTTTTTATTGGGAAGATGGGTGAGCGGGTCGTAATTTCCAAGCCGATGAATTTCCTCTTCCGCCTCCTTGCGCTTGGTGATATCGGTTCCAAAAAGAACAACATAGGGCGCATCACGAAATAAAATGATTTGGAGCGTAAATTCAATGGAGATTTTTTTGATTTGGGTTTCTAGTGTGAGGGCATCGTGGTATTTTGCTTCTTTGAGAAGGTATGTGATTTTATTGGTAATGCATGTTGGAAAAATACTTTCGTAAGCACTTCCGAGCATCTTCTCTTTAGGAAGTTTGTAAAAGGAGGTGGCGGTTTGATTGACGTCCATTAAAAAGCCATCTTTTCCAAGAAAAATCATCTCTTTAGACTGATCCAAAAGAGCACGGAAACGTTCCAGTTCATCAAACTGTTCTTGCAAAGACGTGTAGTAGTGTTTTCGGATGGAGTGTTCCCCTAATCCAATAATCTTTTCCCTTAAGGATTCGGGTGTTTCAGAAAGCTTTTTCATAGATGCGTTCAATCTCTTGAAGGGTTGGGGCTACAGGGTTAGTAACGATACAAGCGTCCTTCGCTGCTGTTGCAGCAAGGGTTGGCAACAGGGTTGGTGCAAGGCCTGTTTTGCCTAGGGTTGCTACAAATCCTAAAGAAGTTTTAAAGTCACGAAGGGCGCTTAAAAGGTCTGTTTTGTTGCCAAGATTTTCCCCCATGGCTGCGCCAATGCGTTTGTATTTTTCTCCCGCATGGGGGTAATTAAACTCTACCACATGGTCCAATAAAATAGCATTGCAAAGCCCATGGGGCAAATCTGTTTGTCCTCCAAGGCTATGAGACATGGCATGTACTGCGCCCAAACTGGCGTTTGAAAAAGCAAGACCCGCCAAAAGACTTCCCATCATAATTGCACCCCTAGCTTCCATGTTTTCAGGGTTGGACACCATCTTGGGAAGGCTTTCAAAAAGGTATTCAATGGCTTGAAGGGCATACATGTCTGTAATGGTAGAAGCGGCATTGGAAACATACGCTTCAAAGGCATGGGTAAGCGCGTCAAGTCCTGTGTTGATAGATAAATCAAGCTCCATGCTCAGGGTTGTTTCAGGGTCGATGAGGGCGAGGTCTGGGACGATGGACTTGCTAATAATCGCCATTTTGACCTTCCTTGTTGAATCCACAACAATGGCAAATTGTGAAACATCAGCAGAGGTTCCTGCCGTAGTGGGAATGCAAATTAGCGGAGGAAGGGGGCGAACAATCTGGTCTACTCCTTCAAAGGCGTTAATGGTGCCACCGTTGGCGACAACAATACCAATTGCCTTTGCGCAATCCATAGGGCTTCCACCTCCTAGTGCAATAATCCCATCGCAATGGTTTGCCCAGTAGCAAGCAACGCCACTGGCAACATTAAAATCACGAGGATTGGGCACAACGTCGTCAAAAACAACGTAGTCAATACGTGCGGCTTCTAAAGAGATAACAACTTCTTTAAACCACGGAGTTTTGCGGACAGTAGGGCCAGTAACCAAAAGAGGGTGACGCATGCCAAGATTGCGCGCGTAAGATCCAGCAAGTTTTCTTGCACCCGTGCCAAAGATAAATTCAGGTGTCACGCATTTGCGCAAAGAAAGTTCGATAGGTTTCATGGGCCCGCCTCCACATGTTGCACGGTTCGAAATTTTTAAGAGTGTGTCACCAAAAGAGCTTTTACTTCAAAGCCATGGGTTTCTTCTATTCTTTCAAACAAAGAGCGCATGAGCGCTTTGGCGTTTTTGCCATCTTCTGGGTAGCTGACAATTGCGTCGTGTGGGGGTTGGCTAAGAAACTCTTGAATGCCTGCTAGGAGTTCTGTGGCGCCGTTCCAATCTGTACCGGGGAGCAAGATGATAAAATCTGTTTTGTCCTGAAACAAGGCATCAGTTTTACGAAGGATATTTTGGAGTATTTTGGCGTAGTCGATTTTTGGGTCGTTCGCCAAGGAAAAATAGACAAGAGAAAAAGGTTCTTCGTCTATTAAGTTAAACCTTTCCAAAAGGGCGATGTGGTGTTCAAGAAGAGAGTGGATATCTTGCTTTTCAAAGACGACGCTTGGCATGGAACCACCTTTGTAAGAGAGTTGTGGGTTTATTGTACACTATTTTCAATCAATGCTTCGAGTTTTTCAAAATAAAACACGTTGTAGCCATTTTGATGGCGATAAGTAAGGGAAAGGGCGTGTGCTTTAATGATATTATCAACAATATAAAGCCCCAGTCCCAAGCTTTTTATGCTGTTGGCTCCTTGTACAAAAGGTTCAAGGTAGTGCTCAAAGGGATGCTCAAGAGGGTCTCCTAGGCTAATAAAACGGATACTGCTGCTATCGGCCACAACCTTGACGCGTTTTTCTTTGGAGTATTTGATGCCATTGTCAATCATGTTTTTTAGCGCAATGGAGAAGAGTTTGAAGTCTACATGTAAGATGATTTCTTCTGAGATATTGCGTTGTACGCTTTGGGATTCTACCATAGCCAAATCCACAGCCTCGTCAATCAAATCCACCAAACGGTAGCCTTTGACGTCACTTAGGCCTATGCCTGACGTGATGCGCTCAATGGAAGCAAACTCATTAATGAGGGTTTCGAGTTTTTCAAAAACGGTAATGAGCCGCGTTTTATACTTTTCTTGGGTAACCATCTCCGCGGTAATTCTTCCTTTGGTGATGGGCGTTTTGAGTTCATGCATGATGTTGCGCAAGAAAAGCTGGCGGGATTGGTTGAGAGCCTTGATTTGGCCTACAGCATTGTAAAAAGCAAGGGCAACTTCGGAGATTTCATCGCTTCCTGTGCTGTTACATGTAACCTCTTCCAAATCCCCTCTAGCGAACTTATCGATTTCTTGTTTGAGCTTTCGGAGGGGTTTGAGCTTGCGAATAGTGAAGATATAGGTGGCGAGCAAAATCAAAAAGACACTGGCGAAGATGATGCGAATCACGTCGTAGCGGTAAGGTTGGTAGTCGTCGTCTTTTAACAATAAGATGGTGCCATTGTGGGCGATTTTGAGGTAATGGTTTTTATTGTAAATCAGGATGGAGCTGTTGCCAATCTTGGCTTGGATTTCTTCGATAACTTGCGCGTTTTCGATGATATTTTGCTTTTCTTCTGCGTCACTAATCTCGGTCATTTTGAAGTCATTTACCTGTGCGTCAAGCTCTTCGTTGGTGATAAAATTATTCAGATGAAACAAGGTGGCTCTTGCGACGATGGAATATTTGGTATTGAGTTCACTGGTATAGTTTTGCTTGTCGTACTCCATGAGCCACAAGAAAGCCAAAAAAATACTTGCCGTGGAGAGAAAAAAGATAAAGGTAATGCTGTAGAAAATGGAAGAGCGAATCATTTGAGAAATTTATACCCAACGCCGCGTACTGCGTGGATATGCTTGGGAGATTTTGGATTTTCACCCAGTTTTTGGCGGATTCTTCCGATGATAACATCGATGCTTTTGTTGGTGGTTTCTTCATTGATGGCTTCGCAGTTGTAGATGAGCTCTTCGCGCGAAACTACGCCGCCTTCTTTTTTCATCAAATAACTCAAAATCCCATACTCGGCTGCGGTGAGGTGCAAGGGCACACCCTTAAAGGCAATATTCATTTGGTACTCATCAAGTACGAGGTCGCAAACGCTCTCTTGCGGGGCTTGCATGAGGGTGTGTCGCCTGAGGTGACTCTTGATGCGCGCTTCGAGTTCTCGGGGATTGTAAGGTTTAGGAAGGTAATCATCCGCACCGTTTTCAAGAGCAGTGACCTTGTCGGTAATGTCATGCCTGGCTGAAGAGATGATGATGGGAATAGCATGTTTTTTGCGGATCTCTTTGCACACATGAAGCCCGTCGATGCCTGGAAGCGTGAGGTCTAGGATAAGCAGGTCAAATTTGCCTGTATCAAGGGTGGAAATGCCAAGATAGGGATCGTGGGCAGTGGTGACTTTGATGTCAAATTGTTCGAGGTATTCGGTGAGGATTTCGGCAAGTTCAAAGTCATCTTCAATCATCAAAATCTGCGTCATGCCACTCCTTTGGTTGGGGTGAATTATAGCACAAAAGGGGCGCGCCAAGGCATGGCTTGGCGCAAAAGCTATCTTAGCGTACTAAGATGGGTGAGATGTAACCGCCACGGCTTACTAGCACACGAATTCTGTCGCGCTTGGTTTCTTTCATGGCTTTGGTAAACTCTTCAAGGCTTGCAACGGTGGTTTGTTCTACTTGAACAATCACATCCCCTTGGCGAAAGCCAAATTTTTGAGCGTCTGAGTTTTCTTCAACTTCAACAACCAAAACACCCTCAATGGTTCGAGGAACGCGGAATCGGTAGCGGCTTTCTTCGTCTAGCGCTCCTAAAGAGAGCCCTTTAATACCAGAGCTTTTTACTCCAGCTGCTTCTTTTTCGGCGGCATCCATATTGCCAAGGGTGACATTGGTGGTAAGGACTTTATTGTCGCGCTCTAGGGTGATGCGCGCTTTTTCTCCAGGAAGTAAAGCGCCTACGGTATTTTTTAAATCATTGGCATTCTTAATAGGGGTGCTGTTGATTTGGGTAATGAGGTCTAAGCGTTTAATCTTGGCCTCATCGGCTGGGCCGCCTGCTTCAACCCCTAAAACCAATGCGCCTTCTTTGTGGGTGTAGACCTCTTTGAGGTCGCTAGTAAGGTCACCGATGGAAACCCCCATGTAGCCCCGTTCGATTTTTCCTGTTTCAATCAGTGCTTTGGCGATGGTTTTAGCCATGTTTGAAGGAATGGCAAAGCCAACACCGCTGTTGCTTCCACTGCGAGAGAGAATGGCGGTGTTAATGCCCACAAGCGCTCCACGGCTATCCACCAAGGCGCCACCTGAGTTTCCAGGATTAATGGAAGCGTCGGTTTGGATAAAATCTTCGTAACGGTTAAGGCCAATCCCTGTTTTATTAAGGGCGGAAACGATGCCTTGGGTAATGGTGCCACCCACGCCAAAAGGGTTGCCAATAGCAAAGACCACATCGCCCTCTAGCAGAGCAGAAGAATCTCCCATTTTAATGGCCTGCAAGTCTTTGGCGTCAATTTTAATCACGGCAAGGTCGCTTTTGGGGTCTAATCCTATAATCTTGGCTTTAAATTCTTTGCTGTTGTCGATAAGCGAGACGACGATTTCATCGGCACCTTCAACAACATGGTTGTTGGTGATGATGTAGCCATCATTTGAGACAATCACCCCTGAACCCAAAGAGCTGGCTTTGCGTTCTTGCTGGGGAATTTGAAAACCTTGACCAAAGAACTCTCTAAAAAAGGGATGGTTGAACATGTCTTGGATTTGATCATTTTGCTGGACGGTTTTGGTAGTAGCAATATTAACAACACTGTTCTTGGCGTCTTTGATGGCCTCGTGATAAGAAAGAATGGTTTCGCCAGAAGAAGGTGCGACGCGTTTGGTGGCAGGAGGTGCATCGTTAAAGGCGATAGAACCACTTCCATAAAGAAGAGAAACCCCTAGTATGAGGGCTAAAAAAAGTTGTTTCATCGGCATGTCCTTTACATGTAAGGTAGATTAGATTTCTTTCACAACCCATAAAATAAGCGTTATGGAGGAAATCTAATGTTGGGAAGTATAAACCGCTTGGTTAAATACAAAGTAAATATTTTTAACCTCTTAGTAAACCACAAACCCGCCTAAAATAGGCTTACATGTAAAGAAAAAATCCTTAAACTTGATTGACATAGACTAAAGTTTTATACTATAATAACTATAAAACTAAGCAGCTTTATGCCAAGGAGAAGAAGGTGAGTAGCAGTCTTTATGAAACACTGGGGGTGAGTCAAGATGCCCCTGCAGATGAAATTAAAAAAGCGTACAGAAGGTTAGCCCGCAAGTACCACCCCGATGTCAACAAAGACGCGGGTGCAGAAGATAAATTTAAAGAAATCAACGCCGCGTACGAGATTTTAAGTGATCCTCAGAAAAAAGCCCAGTACGACAGGCACGGCGATAGCATGTTTGGTGGCCAAAATTTCCACGATTTTGCCCACACCCATGGCAATGGCAATTTGGACGAAATCTTGCGCAATATTTTTGGACGCGGTGGCGGGGCAAGCTTTGGTAGCTTTGGCGGATTTAGCAATTTTGGCGGTGGGTTTGAACAATTTGCCGAGCCTGATTTGGATGTCAATGCACGCATCACTATTCCGTTTAATGTGGCGATTTTAGGAGGAAAGCATTCGGTTTCTTATGGGGGTGAAAGCTTTGATATTAAAATCCCCGCAGGCATCAAACATGGGGAAAAAATGCGCATTAAAAACAAAGGCAAAAGCCACCAAGGGCAAAAAGGTGACCTCTTTTTAAGCGTGGAAATTGCCCCAAGTCCTGAATACACCCGCGAAGGGGATGACTTGGAAAAAAGCATTGCCATTCCTTTGAAAACGGCCTTATTTGGCGGGAAAATTATTGTACCAACCCTAGAAAAAGAGATTACCCTTAAGGTGGGGCAAAACACCAAGCCAGAGCAAAAATTTCGCGTCAAAGGCTACGGCGTCATCAACCGAAAATCAGGTGAAAAAGGAGATTTGTACCTTAAAGCATCCATCGCGTTGCCTGCGGTTGAAAGCCTCGATGCGGGTTTGGTCGAACTCATGAAAGAAAAATTGCCAGGAGAATAACATGCATACGTATGATGAGCCGGTGTATTTGATTAGTGTGGTGGCCAAGGTGCTAAGCATTCACCCCCAAACCTTGCGCCAGTATGAGCGCGAAGGGCTTGTGTTGCCTTCTCGAACGGACGGTAAAATGCGCTTGTATTCCCAACGTGACATCGACCGCATCAAGATGATTTTGCGCCTTACTCGTGATTTGGGGGTAAACCTAGCGGGCGTGGATGTAGTGTTGCAACTTAAAGAAAAAATCGACGAGTATGAGGTGCTGATTGAAGAGTTGCGCGTGGAGGTCTCTAAAGTAAATCAGCGCGGCACCGTTCCCCCTCAAAACTCCCTCGTCAAACGAAAAAACAGCTACGAAATCATTCTTTTTGGCGAGTAGTGCGTGGAATCGTTTCTAGGTATTTTTTTAATCGCCGTGGCATTGGCTGTGGCGTTAAATGTCCTGTTGAAACGGTTTAATATCCCCACGATTATTGGCTATATCGCGACGGGTGCCGTGATTGCGCAAGTGTTTGACTTGCATGGCAACGCAGATTTGACCCAAGTGGCCGAGTTTGGCATCGTCTTTTTAATGTTTACTATTGGTCTGGAATTTTCCATCAAACACTTCATTGCCATGAAAAAAGAAGTCTTTGTGAACGGCTTTTTACAAGTGGCTATTAGCGGAGGTGTCTATTCCCTTGGGGCGCAGTATGCGTTTGGGATTCCGCAAAAAAGTGCCATTATCATCGGCTTTGCCCTGGCCCTTTCTTCTACGGCTATTGTGTTGAAAGTGTTAAACGACAGCGGCGATATTCACACGACCTATGGGCGAAAATCCCTTGGAATTTTACTCTTTCAAGACATTGCCGTGATTCCTCTTTTGTTGATGATTACGATTTTTAGTGCCAAGGCAACCTCCCTTGGCGCGCTCTTGCAAGAGACACTCATTAGCGCGGTTATTGTGCTTTTGTTGCTGTTTATCGTGGGAAAATACCTGCTTAACCACCTTCTTTTGCATGTAGTGGCCACAGACTCAGAAGAAACCTTTGTGGCAACCCTTCTCTTTTTAGTCATTGGTGCGTCTTATCTTGCCCATGCCTTTGGGTTTTCGTACTCATTGGGCGCGTTTATCGCGGGGATGATGATTGCGGAGACAAAGTTTAAGTACCAGATTGAAGCGGACTTGATTCCTTTTCGCGATTTACTCTTGGGGTTGTTTTTCATTACCGTGGGGCTTCAAGTGGACATGGCGGTGTTGGCGGCCTATTGGGATGTGATTTTTGGGGTGATTGTCGTAGTGATGCTTGTTAAAGCGGTGATTATTTTTGGGATTTTACGCCTGTATCAAAACCGCCGTACTGCCTTGCAAACCGCCATTAGCCTCTCGCAGGTTGGGGAGTTTTCTTTGGCGGTCTTTGAACTAGCCAGAGCCAATTCCATCATTCCCCCGCACATGGCACAAGTACTGATTATGATGGTTGTTGCCTCCATGTTGCTGACTCCTTTTATGCTGCGCCACGTGCGGTGGATTGCCGATATTCTGGCTCCGGCAACCTTTGCCGATGCGTATCGGGTGGTCTCCTCGGAAGTGAAAGACCACATTGTGGTGTGCGGGTATGGAAAATTGGGCCAAGAAGTTGTATACCGCCTTAAAAAGCGCAATATTCCTTACTTGGTGATTGAACACGATATTAGCCTTGTTCAACTAGGGCGTGCACGCAATGAGCCTGTTTTCTTTGGCAATGCTAGCCACAAGAGCATCCTTGAAGCCGCTTCTGTGGGAACTTCTGCCGCAGTGATTGTGGCGGTGCACAATGAGCACAAACTACGCTTGATATGTGAAGCCATCAAGGGCTTTAAGGCGTCCGTTAATCTTGTGGTGCGGGTGGCGGATTTTGAGGAGAAAAAGTTGATAGAAAGCCTTGAGGTAGGGCATATTGTGAATGAGGGCAGGGAGACCGCCAAGGCCCTCATTCACGAAGCCCTTCAGTGCCGCGTGGAAAAATCTTAAGAGGTTGTCAAAAACGCACTTGCCTTGAGGTCAAGGCAAAGGATTTGCTCTCGCCCGTCTTTTTTAAACACTTGGGCAAAGGTGCGACACATGGCGCCCGAAGCTTGGGAGATGTATTTTTGGCTCAAGAAGTTTTTGCGTTGAGACTCTTTGGTGATGTAAAAATACTCTTTAAGAGAGTGGTTGTCCCCCTCTTTGGCAGGTTGAAAGAAGCATCCGCCTGAAATGTCGATGATGGTTTCGCCAATTTGCAAGCCCGTGGCCGCGTCAATGCGGTAGATGGCTTCTAGGTCTTCGGCTTGATGCAAGTAGGCGCGCAAGTCCTCAGGCGTACTTGTGGAAATTTTTTCAATGATAGCGTGGGCGTGCTTGGTGGCAATGTGAATGAGCCGTGTTTTTTTGTGTAAACTCACCTTGGCGCGCTCGGAGTGAATGTTGCCCACGTGTTGGATTTTTTCAAACAGCAACAACGAAGGGGCGAAGGCGGGAGAGGGCTTGGCAAACCAAAAGCCTTGGAAAATGTCCACATCAAAACGCAAGGCCTTTAAAATCTCTTCCTCAGATTCCACTCCTTCGCACAAAACAAGGGCACCGATGTTAAAACACATGTTGGTGATGGCTTTTAAAACCTCTTGGTGAATGAAGTTTTGGTGCAGGTTAAATACCAAGGAGCGGTCGAGTTTGACAATGTTGGGACGCACGATAGCAAGGCGGTCAAAGGTGGAACTTCCTGCGCCAAAATCATCTAAGGCGATGATGAACCCTAAGTTGCGGTAATGTTCACAAAAGAGCTTTAAATGCTGACTGTTTTGCACCTCGTCTTCTTTGATTTCAAGCACGATACTACGTGGAGGGATGCCAAGTTCCGCCGCGATTTTATCAAACTCAAAGGCATCAAAATCAAGCTTTTGGTCTAAAAGGTGGGATTCAAAATTGAGAAATAAAAACAACCCTGTGTCGGCTTGGTAATGGGGAACAAAGGCTTGAAGGGCTTTTTTGCGGACAAACTTATCAAGTTCAAAAGAAGCCCCTTCTTTTTTGGCTTGGCTAAATAAAAAACTTGGTGCGATAAACTCACCTTGTTCGTCGTATGCCCGCGTTAGTGCCTCAAACCCAATGACCTTGGTGTGGCGAATAGAGACAATGGGTTGAAAAAAGATACGAATGCTATCGGCTTCGATGAGCGCTGTGACCATGGTGATTCCTTGTGAAAAGGTCAATTTTAACACAAGGATGACAATTTTACTGGTTGTTTTTTAAACAAAAAAGGCTTTACATGTAAGGCTTTGGTGCATAAAATAGGCACAAATATGTCGGTATCAATGCTTTAAAAGTAAATTCAAATGTATAACATTACTTTTGGGGAAGAATGCAAACCCTGCTGTGAAAGGCGATTTTGTTGCTACAATGCTACGGTTAAAAGTGTTGTAATTATAATGTGGAGCAATCATGTGGGCCAATAAAGAACTTGAAATCCTCTACCGTGATGACTGCCTTGTGGCGGTCAATAAACCCAGTGGCTTGCTCGTGCACAAGTCGATGATTGACCGCCATGAACAATTTTTTGCCCTGCAAATGGTGCGCGACCAAATTGGGCAGCATGTTTTTCCAGTGCATCGGCTAGACAAACCCACTTCGGGAGTGCTGCTTTTTGCCCTTGATGCATCCACCGCAAGGCGCCTTGGAGAACAGTTTATGGAGCACCATCCTCAAAAAACCTACCTTGCTATCGTGCGGGGTTTTGTCGCCAAGGCAGGGGTTGTGGTGCACCCTTTGAGGGAAAAACTGGACAAAATCGTGGACAAACACGCGCGCCAAGACAAAGAAGCCCAAGAAGCCATCACGGTGTTTGCGCCCTTGGCGCAGGTAGAACTTGCTTACGCGGTGGGAGGGTTTGAGACGGTGCGCTATTCGCTAGTGGAGTTGCGTCCTCAAACGGGCAGAAAACACCAATTGCGCCGCCATATGAAGCACCTTTCGCACCCCATCTTGGGCGACACAAAATACGGGCGTGGCGAGCATAATCAATTTGCAAGGGAGCATTACGGGTGCCACCGTTTGTTGCTTCACGCAGTAGACTTAACTTTTACGCATCCCTATGCAAAAGAGACGCTTGTGCTACGTGCTGGGGTGGATGCGATGTTTCAAAAGGTGTGTGAAATGAACGGGTGGCGTGAGGTGTTGGAGCCTTACATGTAAGGCTCCGTGGAAGATTATTCGTATAAAACCGTACTAAGGTAACGCTCTCCCGTGTCGCACAAAATGGTCACGATGGTTTTGCCAGGGTTTTTCTGGGCTATTTGGGCACTTGCCCACACATTAGCACCCGCAGAGATGCCCACAAGTAAGCCTTCTTTTTGGGCTAAATTGCGCGAGGTTTCTACGGCATCTTCAAAGGAAACTTGGATAATCTCATCGTAGATGGTGGTGTCTAGCACCTCAGGCACAAAGCCTGCACCAATGCCTTGAATCTTATGTGGCCCTGGGTTGCCGCCGCTTAACACAGGCGAAAGGTTAGGCTCAACGGCAATGATTTTGATGTTGGGATTGCGGGCTTTTAGCGCCTTGCCCACACCCGTAATGGTTCCTCCTGTTCCAACTGCTGCTACGAGAATGTCTACCTTTCCTTCTGTGTCTTCCCAGATTTCCTTGGCGGTAGTGGTTTCGTGGATAGCAGGGTTGGCAGGGTTGGCAAATTGTTGTGGCACATAAGAATTGGGCGTAGTAAGGGCCAACTCTTTGGCTTTATCAACGGCCCCTTTCATGCCAAATTCGGGTTCAGTGAGCACAAGTTCCGCGCCAAGGGCTTTGAGGAGTTTGCGCCGTTCGATGCTCATGGAGCTTGGCATGGTGAGGGTAAGCTTGAGGCCCAAAGAGGCGCACACCATCGCAAGGCCGATACCCGTGTTGCCGCTAGTAGGTTCGATGATGCTGGTGCTTTTGTCAATTTTTCCTGCATCAATCCCCGCTTTTATCATGCTGTAAGCGATGCGGTCTTTGACCGAATGGGTAGGGTTTAAAAACTCGCACTTACCAAGGATGGTGGCGTGGTCGCTCACATGGTTGAGTTTAAGCAGTGGGGTGTTGCCGATAAGTTCTGTAATGTTAGATGCAATAGGCATAGGTTATCCTTTAAATCGTGTAGTGAAGTTGGCCTAAAAGGCGCTCGTGATACTGCTGCAATTCCGAAAGAGGGAGGTTAAAAATCTCGACCAACCGCTCGTGACATGTTTCATAAAACAAGGTTAGCGGGTCGTTTTGCCCCCCTTGGTTTAGGATTTGAAGTTCTCCTTCTAAAACCTCCAAAATCTCCCCCACAATGATAGCTTCCGCGGGTTTGGCGAGGTGATAACCCCCGTGGGCACCGCGAATGCTTTCCACTAAGCCCGCCCGCCGCAAGACGCTAAGGAGCTGTTCAAGGTAGTTTTGAGACAACCCTGTTTTGGCAGCGATGTGTTTAATCTGCACAGGTGTGTTTTCTTGCGCGAGTGAGAGTTCGTACATGGCGCGAAGTCCGTACGCGCCCTTGGATGAAATGAGTGCCATGGCTTATCCTAATACCGACGCAAGGTCGTTGATGAGATCGTCACTGTTTTCCAAGCCAATACTTAGACGAACCACACGGTTATTGACCCCTGAAGCTTCCAAGTCAGCGGCGGAAACTTGCTGGTGCGTGGTGCTTGCAGGGTGCGTGATGAGCGACTTGGAATCTCCAATGTTAACCACCACGCTAAAGAGTTTGGTTTCATTAACAAGGCGCTTGGCCAATGCTTCGCTTTCAAGTTCCACGTGAATGAGTCCCGAGGCAAGGGGAAGCTTAAAATAACGGTTGAGTTTGGCGTGGTGGGCATCGCTACGAAGCCCTGGGTAGCCCACTAGGGTAACACTAGGATGTTCGTGTAGGTATTGCGCTACTTTTAGCGCACTTTCGCTGTGGGCTTTGATGCGCACAAAAAGGGTTTCAAGACCTTGAATGAGGAGCCAAGAATTAAAGGGTGAGATTGCCGCTCCGATGTCGCGAATAAGAGACAAGCGGGTGCGCAAGGTGAACAAGGGAAAAGGAAGTTGCGCGTACACAAGACCGTGATAACTCTCGTCTGGTTCGTTAAATTGCGGGTAGCGCGGGTTGTTGATGAGCAAATCATTTAGTCCTTTGCGCTCTGCGATGATGCCACCAATAGCCGTGCCTTGACCGTTGATGTACTTGCTCGCACTGTGGACGACTACGTCGACGCCTAGGCTAAGAGGTTGGCACAAAATAGGCGTGGCAACGGTGTTGTCGCAAACGGTCACGACGCCATGTTTTTGGGCAGCTTGCACGATGGTGTCAAACGCACTGATGGAGATGTGCGGATTGGAGAGGGATTCAAAGAAAATCGCTTTCGTAGAAGCGTCAATCAACCCTTCCAAATCCTCCGCCTTGTCGCTATCAAAGAGCTTCGCGGTGACGCCAAATTGCTTAAAAGTGTGGGTTAAGAGGGTGGTGGCGCCCCCGTAAATTTTCTTTGCTACAAGGATGTTATCGCCCGCTTTGGCGAGGTTGGCAATGGCATAAAAGATAGCAGATTGCCCGCTTGCTGTGGCAAGGGCCGCAGAGCCTGCTTCAAGGGCCGCCATGCGCGATTCTAAAATCTCAGTGGTGGGATTGTTAAGGCGTGTGTAGATGGGCCCAAGCTCCCGAAGGGCAAAGCGGTTAGCGGCGGTTTCAAGGCTGCCAAAATCATAGGCCGTGGTTTGGTAAAGTGGCACCGCCATGGCGCCAAAGGCTGCTTTATCATACCCCGTGTGCAGTGCTTGCGTTTCTTGTGTCATTGCGGTTCCTTTGTCTAAAACTTGAAATGTTGATGAAAGTATAGTAAAGTTCTTTGACAATGTCAAGTAAATTAATAGGAGTAGTCAAGATTAGAGAAAAGAGGGGGACGAAGCCAGTGAATGGTATAATGCGCAACACCCTTACATGTAAAGCAACAAAAGGCAAAGAACGTTGAAACCCTTTCACATACAAGAAAAAGAACAGCGCGTAAAATACGTGCGTGCATTGGAGCGGTTTGTCAAATCCGCCGCCGCACTGTTAAAGCGCGAAGATTTTGACTACACCCTTTTTGTGGCCAGAATGCAAAAAAACTATACCGTGCTAAGTAAAGTACCTTGTGTGGGGCTGGACTCTCCTTATACCCGCGCCCTGGAAGAGTACGTGAATCTTGTCCTAGAAACCATCGGAAAGACCAGTGAGTCAGAAGTGGCATGGGAACTGTTACTAAAAGAAGTGAATGCCATCCAAAAGCTCAAAACAAGCAGTAGCTACAAAAAGAGTAAACACCGTTCAAAAATCTACGAAGATGGGTATTAAACAGTACATAAAATAGTATGTATTTTTTTATGTAAACAACCTTTTTAAGGGCTTTTTTTGCATTAAAAATCCCCAAAGCTATGAATATTTTTTAGAAAATAGCGCACCTATGGGCAGTAATAAAGACGGAAAAATCAGAACATATTTACCAAATATTCAGACAATCACGCTAAGGTTTTCGTGAACATTTTTCTTGCATTTCCCCCTTCCCTTAAGCCATGACGCTACGGTGTGGTGTTTTGGGGTAACGCAAGATTTGATGTGCTATAATCCAACCTTTCATAATGGAGACACATGTTAAAAGTAGATGAAAACGATCCATTTTCGGGCTCCCCGCGATCAAAATTTTTTGATGTATTGTTGCATGCAAACCGCAGTGTGGTAGAGAGTGAATTTGATGTATTTTTAGACCGCTATCTCGCCATAGAAACACTCTTGAGTGAGCGTTTAGGGGAAGAAGAATCCCTTGAATCCCTTGTGCATGCCTTTAGGTACACACGCCAAGATGAGCTAGAGGCGGGAAAAACAGACTTGTATATTACCCTCGTGGGAGACATTTTAACCCAAAATGAATAACCTTTTGAAGTGGTTGCTTCTTGCAACATTCACCCTTCCTCTTTACGCGAAAGTTGAATGGGCACACCAGTACCGCTTTATTCTTGAAAAAGACGAGTGGGCACGGGTGTTTGTTTATCCTGAGTACCTTAAGGATGAGGTAGATGGAGGGCGAGAAGAGTACCGTTTTTCTTGGACGTTGTACGATACAACCAACTTAATTGTACACACGCATTTTCGGGGGTTTCCTAAACAACATACCCTTTCCCTTCGCCGCGGCCTTGAGACAGTGCGGGAGCCTTTACTTGTTGACCCAGCTAATAGGATTGCAGGAAAGGCGGAGTTGTGGTTGGTATTTGAAGGGTTTGATGCGGAAAAAAAAGTAGCATTTTTGGAAGTGTACATTCAAGACCGCCAAAAGCGCGTTTTGATTGAATTTGATGATCCTAGAAGAAGGCGGAACGAATAGGTGCTTGAATCAGTAGAAAAAACGATGGGGGAAATCGTCGCTTCCTTGGGCGATGCGCGGGTGTGTGCTTTGTACGAAAGTGTTCCCAGTGGAAAACGGCTTCGGGCGAAGTTGATTTTAAAAATTGCCAGCGCGCATCCTGATGCGGTGAAGTTAGCGGCCATCGTGGAGCTGATTCATGCGGCAAGTTTATTGCACGATGATGTGATTGATGATGCGCTTACGCGTCGCGGAGTAGACTCTATCAACGCCCGTTTTGGCAACAAAACCGCTATTATGCTAGGCGATATCCTCTATTCTAAAGGGTTTTTTGAACTTTGTGCCCTTCCTTCTGCGGTTGCCCAAACAATTTCTAATGCGGTTGCTTTGTTAAGCCTTGGCGAACTTCAAGACGTGGAGCTTTCCCAAGCGTTTCACTACGACAAAGCCGCGTACGACCAAATGATTTACAACAAAACCGCTTCGCTCATTGAGGCCAGTGCTAAAGCAGCAGCGCAACTTGTGGGAAAACCGTGGGAACCTTTTGCGACGTATGGGAGAAATCTGGGGCTTGCTTTTCAAGTTGTGGATGACATTTTAGACATCACCCAAGATAGCCAGACGTTGGGAAAACCCGCTTTGAATGATTTTGCTGAGGGAAAAACAACTTTGCCGTACCTTTACATGTACGAGGCGTTAAATGCACAAGACAAGGCGGTGCTTCTTTCGCTTTTTGGCGTGGCATTATCGCCCAATCAAGCGGTGTGGATTCAAGAAAAAATGCACGCCACAGGCGCTCTTGTGCGCGCAATCGACCATGCCAAAAACCTGGGTAAAAAAGCCCTTGATGCCATTGCTAAAACTGGAGTAGAGGGGCTAGATAAGGTCGTGATTCAGATGATTGAAAGAGAGTTCTGATGCATTATATGACGATGAGTTTCACGCACAAAAACACCGACATTGGGATTCGTGAACGGCTTTCTTTCGCTTCTCAGGAAAAATTGCGCGACATGCTGTGTCGGATTGTCGTTCATACAAGCGTCAATGAAGCCATCATCCTTTCTACATGCAACCGCGTTGAAATCATCACAAGCGTTAAAGAGTGCAAAGAAGCGTTAGCGCACATCACAAGCCAGTTGGTGGAAGTGTGCAAGGTAGATAAAGAGGACATTCTTGGGCGCGTGGACGTGTACGAAGACAACGGCGCCATCCACCACCTCTTTGCCGTCGCTTCTTCCCTTGATAGCCTTGTGATTGGAGAGACGCAGATTGTGGGCCAACTCAAAGATGCCTACCGTTTTGCCTACGAGGGCGGTTTTTGCGGATTGAAACTCAGCCGTGCCATGCACCATGCTTTTCGCTGTGCCGCCTTGGTGCGTAGCCAAACGAGCATCTCCCAAAGCCCCATTTCTGTTTCTAGCGTCGCGGTCTCCAAGGCCGAAGAGATTGCGGGGTCGTTAGAAGGGAAAGAAGTGTTGGTGATTGGTGCGGGCGAGATGAGTACCCTAGCAGTGAAACATTTGTTGGCACACAAGGCCAAAGTCGTGCTCATTAACCGCACCCCTGCGAATGCCTATGCGCTTGCGGCGAGTGTGGAAGGAGAGGTGCGGGTGGATGATTTTTCCTTTTTAGGCGAATACGTTAACCGTTTTTCGTTCATCTTTTCTGCCACAGGCGCTTCTAAGCCCATTGTGACGGATGGAATGCTCTCTTACCAAGAGCACCCGCGCTACTTTTTTGACATTGCAGTGCCTCGGGATATTGAACTTTCACCCCGTGCCAATGTGCAGGTTTTTGCGGTGGATGATTTAAAAGAAATCGTTTCGCGTAATGTCTCTCTTCGGGAAGAACAAGCCCAGGTGGCCTATGGTATTGTGGGGCGTTCGACCATCGAGTTTTTCAGGTGGTTGCAAACCCTAAGCGTTGACCCTATCATCAAAGAAATCCGCGAAAAAGCCAAAAATTGCGCCATGCAAGAAGTCGCCAAGGCGGCAAAAAAAGGGTACATTCCCAAGGAGAGCGAAGAGGCGGTGATGCGCGTGGTGCATCAAGTGTTTAACGCGTTTTTGCACCGTCCTACTAAAAACCTTAAAGCCATTGCCGAACAGCCAGAATCCGATACCATCGTTCAAGCCATTCAATACTTTTTTGACATTAACGAAGAAGAAAACAAACAACTCGACCACTACCAATGCGACTATCAACTGGAGAAACATGCATGAGATTTTCTAACCTTTACGCCCCAACAACAAAAGAGACCCCCAAGGATGCTCAACTTCCTAGCCACATCTTTTTAACCCGCGCAGGGTTTATTCAACAAGTAGGAAGCGGTTTGTACAACTTTTTGCCCATGGGCAAAATTGTGTTTGACAAGATTCGTCAGGTTGTGAAAGAGGAGATGGACAACGCTGGCGCCCAAGAGGTGCAAATGGGCGTGGTAAGTCCCGCAGATTTGTGGCAAGAAAGTGGGCGTTACAGTGTGTTTGGCAAAGAGCTGTTGCGCTTTAGCGACCGTAAAGAAAACGGCTTTGTGTTGGGCCCAACCCACGAAGAAGTGGTGGTGGACATGGTGCGCAACCGCATTAATTCTTACAAACAATTGCCCTTGCATTTGTATCAGATAACCACCAAGTTCCGTGATGAAGCCAGACCGCGTTTTGGTCTGTTGCGTGGACGTGAATTTACCATGAAAGACGGCTACAGCTTTCACGCGAGCCAAGAGGATTTGGTGCGTGAATTTAACCTTATGGAGGCAACCTATACGCGTATTTTGGAGCGCCTTGGCCTTGAGTTTCGCGCGGTGGAAGCTGATAGTGGAGCCATTGGAGGCAGTGGAAGTAAAGAGTTTATGGTTTTAGCGCCCAATGGGGAAGATGACATCGTGGTGTGTGATGGGTGCAACTATGGCGCCAACATCGAAGCGGCAAAGCGCGCTAAAAAAACCACAACCCTCGAAGCCCCACAAGCCAATCCTGCCAAGTTTCACACGCCTAATCAAAACACTATTGAAGCGGTTGGGAAGTATTTACATGTAGACCCTTTTTATACCATCAAAGCGGTGATTAAAAAAGCTGTTTTTCAAGACAAAGAAGCCGTGGTGGTCTTTTTTGTACGCGGGTGTGATGCGTTGCAAGAAACCAAAGCGCAAAACGCGTGCGGCGCCCTTGAGCTAGCAGACGCTTCTCCTGAGGAGATCGAAAAAGCAGGGCTTGTGGCGGGGTATTGCGGGCCGATTGGCTTACCTGAGGGCGTGGAATTTTACATCGACCAAGAGCTTGAAAACGAAGCTAACCTTATTTGCGGTGCAAACGAGCAAGACTACCATTGGGTGGGTGTTAAAGTTGCTAGCTTTAAAGCCGCACGTTTTAAAGATTTGGTGGCCGTGGAGGCGGGGGATTGTTGCGTCTTGTGCGGAGGAAAACTTGGCGTAACCAAAGGCATCGAAGTAGGGCATATTTTCCAATTGGGTCAAAAATACTCTAAAGCCATGAATGCGACCTTTTTAGACCAAAACGGCAAAGCACAGCCTTTTTGGATGGGGTGTTATGGGGTTGGAGTGAGCCGTTTGATTGCGGTGATGATTGAAACAAGCCACGATGAAAAAGGGTGTATTTGGAACCTTCAAACCGCCCCATACGCCGTTGAAATCATCGTTTCTAATACCAAAGACGAAGAAAGTTTGGCCTACGCCGTCTCTTTGTATGAATCCTTAAAAGCCAAGGGCGTAGAAGTGCTTTTGGATGACCGCAACGAACGCTTTGGGTTTAAAATGAGCGATTTTGAGCTCATCGGTTTTCCTTACGCGGTGGTTGTGGGCAAGGACTTTAAGGAGGGCAAGGTGGAGCTTGTGAGCCGCAAAACCCTTGAAAAAGAAGCCATGGATATTGGGGTGATTGAAGCGGAGATTTTAAGGCGTTTGGCGTGATTTATTTTATCCTTTACATTTTTTTTGAAACCCTTATCAGTGTCAATGTTTTTAGCCAACTTGGTGGCCTTGGTGCTTTTGTAGAGATTATGGGCACAGCGTTTTTGGGCGCACTGTTTTTAGCCAATTTTCGCGCCACTCTTGCCCAAAGTTTGCACGCCCTTGCCCAGCGCAATCTGACACCCGAAGGACTGAGTCAAATCAGCCTTTTTACGGTTATTGGGGCATTTTTACTCATTGCACCAGGAGTGTTTAGTGACATTTTGGGGCTTGCTTTGCAATTTAGCGCCGTGGCAACCTTGGTCTCCAAACGTTTCGCGCCACCCGCTACTCGTCCTGATGGACGCACGTACCGTGATGATGGCGTGATTGACGTGGAGGTCATTGAAGAATCGCCTCGCAGCAAAGAACCCAAGAAGGATTAACATGGAAAACATTATCATCGCCACCCGTGGAAGCCAACTGGCCTTATGGCAAGCTGAACACATCAAAGCCTTACTGATGGAGCGGTATCCTTCTTTACATGTAACGCTTAATGTCATCAAAACCAAGGGCGATAAGATTTTAGACACACCATTGGCCAAGATTGGCGGCAAAGGGCTTTTTACTAAAGAACTGGAAGAGGAGATGTTGCGTGGCAATGCGCACTTGGCGGTGCATAGCCTCAAAGACGTGCCCGCAGAGTTTCCTGAGGGTTTGGCTCTTGTGGCACTCACCAAGCGGGAAGACCCGCGCGACGCGATGCTCTCAGAAAAATACGCCTCCTTGGACGCTTTGCCCCAAGGTGCGGTGGTAGGCACCACCAGTTTGCGCCGTCGGATGCAACTGTTGACCAAGCGTCCTGATTTGGTGATTAAAAACTTGCGAGGCAATGTCAATACCCGCATTCGTAAGCTTAAAGAGGGGGAATTTGACGCCATCATCTTGGCAACGGCGGGCATTGTGCGCTTGGGGCTTCAAGAGGAAGTGCGCTATTTTGCGCCTATTGAAAAAACGTGGATGATTCCAGCCAGTGGTCAGGCGGCTTTGGGCATTGAAAGTGTTGACACGCCAGAGCTTCGGGAAATGTTGGCTTTTTTGAACGACGAGGATGCCATTGTTGAGACGACTATTGAACGGGATTTTGTGCGCATCTTGGAAGGAGGCTGCCAAGTGCCCATCGGCGTGAATGCCACCTTGGAAAAAGAACACGTCCACGTAAAGGCCATGGTAGGCTTGCCAGATGCGAGTCAGATTCTTGAGGAAAGCCTTACATGTAAGAAAGAAGACTACGCTACAGTGGGCGAAGTTTTGGCCAAACGCATGGTAGAACGCGGCGCGCGGGCGTTGCTTCAAAAAGCCGAAACGATGGCCATGACCGTCATTTTTAACGACTAGGAGGGAAAGATGCAAGAGACCATTGATTTACTCAAACAACACGGATTGTTGCGGGTTATCGACGAACCTGTGGATATTGACTTGGAAATCCCTCACGCAGCCTATGTGGAAGTTAAAAAACCCGACTCCAAAGCCCTGCTTTTTACCAAACCTGTAAGTAAACGGTTGGGTAAAACCTTTGATGTGCCGGTGTTGATGAACGTCTTTGGTTCTTACGAGGCCACCCGTTTGTTTTTTGGCAAAGAGCCTGACGCGGTCGCTAAAGAGATTGATGATTTGTTACATGTAAAGCCTCCGCAAGGGTTTTTTAACACCATGAGCATGCTTGGTCAACTCTTCAATCTCAAAAATGTCTTTCCCAAACGCCTAAGTTCTAAAGGCGTGTGCCAAGAGGTGGTGCAAGAAAAGCCCAATTTGTACGACATCCCTGTGTTGACCACGTGGAGTGAGGATGGCGGCCCTTTTATTACCATGGGGCAAGTGTACACGACTAGTTTGGATGGCACAAAACACAACCTTGGCATGTACCGCTTGCAAGTGTACGATGAGACACACCTTGGCATGCACTGGCAGATTCACAAAGACAGTGCGCACTTTTTTCACGAATACAAACAAGCAGGGCAGCCCATGCCTGTTTCTATTGCCATTGGCGGAGACCCGCTGTATATTTGGTGCGGGCAAGCCCCTATGCCAAATGGCGTGTTTGAACTGATGCTTTATGGGCTTATCAAAGGAAAAAATGCCCGCTTGGTCAAATCCTTAACCAACCCTATCTACGTACCTGAAGACGTGGATTATGTTATCGAGGGGTGGGTGGATCCAGCGGCACTGCGTATCGAAGGGCCTTTTGGCGACCATACGGGGTATTACACCCTAAGAGAGCCTTATCCTGTGATGGAGGTAAGTTGCATTTCGCACAAAAAAAACCCTGTCTATTTGGCTACAGTGGTGGGCAAGCCGCCATTGGAAGATAAATACATGGGCTGGGCCACAGGGCGGGTATTTTTGCCCTTGCTTAAAACAACCGCACCTGACTTGATTGATTATGACATGCCAGAAAATGGGGTGTTTCATAACCTTATTTTAGCCAAGATGGAAACCCGTTATCCCGGCCACGCCAAGCAGTTTATGCACGCGTTTTGGGGAGTAGGGCAGATGAGTTTTGTGAAACACGCCCTCTTTTTAGGTGCTGATGCCCCCGCATTGAATGGGTATGACGCAGTGGCTGAATACATTCTTGACCGCGTGAAAGTAGGCAATGTGATCATCAGTGAAGGGGTGTGTGATGCCCTTGACCATGCCTCGCCCAATGCGTGCTATGGGGGAAAACTGGGGCTTGATTGTACTCAGGATAATGTTCTTTTTTCAGACAAAAAGATACTGCAAGATGGGGAACTTTATGCTAAAATGTCGGCACTCGTTCCTCAGATTAAAGCAGTAAAACAGTACAAAACCCATACAAAAACACCCGTGTGTGTTATTGGGGTGGAGAAAACCTCCCCCATGCGTGACGTGTTTGAGGCCTTGAAAGTCCTGAAAGAACATGTTAAACTGCTTGTTTTTGTTGACCATGCGAGTAACGATGTTGCCAATCCCTACATGCTTGTGTGGCGCGTGGTGAACAACATGGATGCTTTGCGTGATGTGTACCTAGAAGAAGACTACATGGCCCTTGATGGTACCAATAAAACAGCCCTTGATGGGTACGAACGCGAGTGGCCCAAAGATACAGATTGTGACCCTGCAGTGATTGCTTCATTGGGGGAGAGAAAAATAATTACCGTAACAAAGGAGTTTTTAAAACACTACCATGTCTGAACCTTCATCGCCTAAGCGGTGCTTTGTGGAGATGCGCATGCGCATTTTGGAAGTCACCGCGTATTGGACCTTTTTACCCTACCAGCCTTTGAAACCCTTTGAGGAGCGTGTGGTATGACACTGCTTCTTTTTTACATGGCGCTAGCCATCGGGGTTTCCTATCTTTGCTCATTGCTTGAGTCGATTTTGCTCTCACTTAACTTTTCCTACATTCAGGTGCTTAAAAAAGAAAGACCTGTGGTGGGTGAAATGCTTTTCAAATTAAAAAAAGAGATCAGTGTCCCCCTTTCGGCCATTTTGATTGTCAACACCGTTGCCAACACGGTGGGCGCAGCAGGTGTGGGCGCCGAAGCAGCACGGCTTTTTGGCATCGAATACATGTTTTATGTTTCCGCCATTTTGACGCTACTGATTCTTTTTCTCTCCGAAATCATTCCTAAAACCATTGGGGCGATTTTTTGGAAAGAGTTAGCGCCTACTGCTGCGTATTTGATTCGCATTTTGATTTTTATCACTTACCCTTTGGTAGTGGTTGCGCTTTTTATCACTAAGAAAATTTCAGGAAAACATCAAGGGCACCACATGACCCGCGAAGAGTTTTTGCAAAGTGCACTTTTGGGGGAGGATGCGGGAATTATTGATGAAAAAGAGTCTGACATCATCGAAAATACTTTGCAGCTTAGCAAAAGTAAGGTGTACGACATCTTGACACCGCGTAGTGTTGTGTTTGCGGTGGAGAAAACCATGAGTGTGCGCGATGTGCTCTTAAAAGAAGAGGTGCATAAGTTTTCGCGGATTCCAGTGTATGATGAGAGTATTGATAACGTTATTGGCATGGTGATGGCCAAAAAGATTTTTCAAAAAGCAATCATTAATCAAGATGTGATGATTGAAACCATCATGCAGCCGATTTTTTCCATTCACGAAAACATCCCCGTTTCGTATGCCCTAGATATGTTTATCAAACGGCGTGAGCACATGTTTGTGGTGGTGGACAGTTACAATCAAACCGAGGGAATTGTAACGCTAGAGGATTGTATTGAGACTGTCTTGGGGGTTGAAATCATGGATGAAGCGGATACGACCGAAGACATGCAAGCCTTTGCAAAAACCTTGATGAAGCTCAAAAAGAAACAGCAAAAAAAAGAGATACGCAAGTCCCTGAAACAAGCAGTGCCTCAAGAGTAAGTTTTTGGTCTCTTGGGGCGTTTAAATTGGCACGATATTTGCTTTCAAGAAAGGCAATCATTCAAGCTTAAAGCATGAACTCCATGCTTTAAGCTTTTAAAGTGATGAATCCTGACCTTTGGAGGCAGCCGTGAGAATCGCGTACAAACCCCTTGTAGACCGCTACAATATCCCCCGTCCAACCCTTATAGAATGGCAAAAAAAAGCAGAAGATAAAACCCCTAATTGGCGCACCAAGCACTTGCAGTACCTGCGCGAACAGTTGGAGATTGAAGAAGAAACGATTAACGAAATCAACCAAAAAGGGATTTTGCTTGAAGAGTATTTTTTGTGGGTTACCTTTTTGTTTTTTGAACACGCCAAATACCCTTTGCCCAAATCCACCTTTGCCCAAAAACTTCGCAAGTTTTCTTTCGTCGTGCAGTTTGGGGTGGAATATCAGCATCCGTATGCCAAGCGCATTTGGCTTGAGACGGAGGTGGATGGAAGAATGCAACGGGTTGCCCCTTATGTGAGTTTGGTGGAAGTGAGCGAACGACTAACAGCGGCGCAGTACTATTGTGTGCAGTCGATTTTACTGCGTATTTTAGATGGGATTCGGCGTAAGCTTAACACCACGTCAAAGCCTGTCTTGTTGGGTTCTACATGGCAAGAGCTTCACACGTACGATAAAACCTTTTCACTGGAAGTATTAAAAAAAGAGTTAACCCTTCAGGGGCTTTGTTTTTAGTAGGGTTTTTGCAAAACGCGTTTGCAATGGTGAAAAAGGTGACTGTCTGGGTATTTGTGTTACAATTTTGCCAAAGGATTCATTCCTTAAAACCTTACATGTAAAGGACACAAGGATTGTGGCAAAGGTCAATAATAAATCAGAACTTATCTTGGAAGCGGCATTAAAACTCTTCTCTACCCAAGGGTTTTATGCCACCACTATTCCTCAAATTGCAAAATCCATCGGCATGAGTGCTGGGAATATTTATAATTATTACACCTCTAAAGAGCTCTTAGCCCGTGAGATTATTCGCTATTCGTCCAAGATGATTGCCGCAAAAATTCAAAAAATCAACGAAACCTCTCTTTCTTCCCAAGAAAAGATTCGAAAAATCGTCGAAGCTTATTTTTTGATTGCGGAAAAAAAACCCGAACATTTAAACTACTTTTTGCGTGTCTTTCTTTCAAATAAGGAAGTCTTCAAAGACGGGTGTGATGGCATGTTGTGTGTGAGTGAATTCATGACAGAACTTATGATTTTCTTTGAAGAAGGGGTGCGCAAAGGCGAACTTCGCAACCAAGATTTTTTTACTGCCTTTGGTTTGTTGATGGGCTATTTGGGCGGATTTGTTTTTTTAAAAGGCGAAAATACCCTCTCGCGAGGCCTGCTAACCTATGTGGATGAGATTGCGGACAATATCTACCGTGCTTTGAAAGCAGAAGATGCCTGATGTGAGCGAAACCTTTAGCGTTGCGTGGGTGCAGGGGCTTACATGTAATGGCAACAGCCATTCGCTGTTAAACTACGCCCATTATGCTTCTTTTTGTGAAGCATTTTCCTTTTTGTACCACCCCCTTTTACCCACCCCTTTTGATTTAAAAACCCTCATGCACGCACGCGTGCCTATTGATGTGCTAGTGATTGAAGGGGCGTTGAGCCACGATGCTTCTATTATTGCGCGTTATGGGATGGGGTTAGATACCATCTTAGATGCCCTTGTGGCGCGCACTTCACACGTCATATGTGTGGGTAGTTGTGCCTCTTTTGGAGGCGTTTTTAAAGAACGCAACCCTGAGAAAATCATGGGGGCTCTTTTTCGGGGAGAAAAAGAGGGCGGATTTTTTGGAAAAACCTTCAAAACCCCCGCAGGCCATCCTCTTATCAATCTTCCAGGTTGCCCTGTGCACCCTTCGTGGGTGGCAGAGGTATTGATGTTGTTAAAACACCGCCAACCTCTAAAGCTTGATGCCCTGCATCGTCCTAAGGAGATTTATGCGTACCTTGCTCACCATGGATGTTTGCGCAATGAGTATTTTGAGTGGAAGGTGGATTGTGACACCTTTGGCACAAAAGAAGGGTGTTTGTTTTACGAGCAAGGATGCCAAGGCCCTATGACACACGCCAATTGCAATAAAATCTTATGGAACGAAACCAGCAGTAAAACACGCGTGGGGAGTCCCTGTTTAGGATGTACAGAGCCTAGTTTTCCCAAGCATGCCCTTTTTTTAACACCCAAGTACATGTCCTTGCCCGCCACGCCCGTAGGGGTTCCAAGACGCGCGTATTATGCTCTTGCAGGGGTTGCCAAGGGATTTAAGATTGAACGGTTGGAAAAAAGGCTCATGGATGAGGATTAGCCAAGAGATTGTAGCGAGGATCGAAGGCGAGGCAAAACTTGAACTTGCCTGGGAGCAAGGAAAGGTGGTTGATTCAAAAATCGCTTTTGTTAATTACCGTGGGATTGAAGAGATTTTAAAAGAAAGGCACCCCCTTGATGCCCTTGTGATTACGCCACGGGTGTGTGGTATTTGCTCCCATGCCCACATTAGTGCGGCAGTATTGGCCCTTGAGAGCTGCTACGAGGCCATTGGGTATCCTTTGGAGATTTCTGCTAAGGCAAAAGGGATTCGTACCATCGTCCTTAATGCTGAGAAAATCCAAAACCACCTAAAATGGCTCATGGTTTCCATCGTGCCTGAATTGGCAAAACATGAAGAGAGTCTTCGCGCTGATGCTGATTTTAAGGGAAAACTTTGGCTCTCTACTCAAGAAGCCTTTGCCAAGATTTTAAAAATGGGTGCTATCTTTAGCGGACAATGGCCCCATGGGAGTTATGTGATGGTGGGCGGGGTAACGTGTGACCCAACGCGCATGGACGTTGCGCAAGCGCGCTTGTTGCTAGACGAAGTGGATAGGTTTTGCGAGACACAGGTGTTTGGTGTCTGTAGCGAGGCTGTTGTTGGGGGCGAGATTGCCCTAGGGGCACGGCAAGGGTCGGGTTTACTAGGAAGGGTCTTTGAGGTATTGGCGCGTGAAGAGTTTGCAACACTAGGAAGAAGCTACGATCGGTTTTTGGCCCTTGGACATGAAGGGGGCGCTCAAAAATGCCTTAAAACACGTGTGGTAGGAGCGGATCCAAAATACGTGAGGGAGAGCTTGACCAATACGTTTTTTGAGAAAAACGGTTACACTTATTCTAAAAGCGCGTTGTACAAAAATAAATATTTTGAAACAGGCCCTTTGGCTCGCATGATGATAGACAAAGAACCGCTCGTGCGCGACATGCACCGCAAATACAAAGATGCCCTACCCACGCGGGTGCTAGCGCGGGTGCTGGAGGTTGCGTATTTGATAGTCCAAACCCGCACCTTGCTTACGCATCTTTGTATTGAAGAACCATCGTGTAAAAAAGCTGCTTTTCCCATTGAAACGCTAAACACCAAAGGGCAGGGCATCGTAGAGGCGGCCCGTGGTTCGTTGATACACAAAGTAGAGATGAAAAAGGGCAAAATATGTGCTTACGACATCATTACACCCACCGTGTGGAACCTTGGAAATGGCACCAAAAAAGAGCCTTCCGTGATTCAAAAAGCACTTTTGGGCATTAAAAACCCTCATGAAGCCGACTTGATTTTTAAAGGACTCGATGTGTGTTCGGTGTGCACGACTCAGTGAGGAAGCACTTCAAAATTAAAATGGTACGTGGGGCCGAGTAAATGCCTGCATTCCTTGTCGCTTTTTCCTTCATTCATACACCGCTGGTATGCATCTGCCTTTTTATTAAACTCCCGAGGTGTGATAGTTGATTTGATGGTGAGCTCTTTTTTTTCAGGGCGAGGCACGCGTTGTTTTAGGTAAGGATAATCGTTAATATCGCTACCGCTTAACGCTAATGCAACCCAAGTTGCTAAGACCATGTACCCTCCTTTTCCCGTAAATAAGGGAAGCTGACGCGAGAATTATTTTATCACAACTTCACCACTATGAGATTAAAGTAAGTTTAAAAAAATACACAATTTGTCTTATAATTATGTTTCATTTTTACCCTCTTTGTCGAAAGGGGCATGGGAAAGAGTTGGGACTCATTGTGCTTTGTGTCAAGATTGGATTTAATATAAATGAATAATCATTCATTGAATGAAATTGCTTTGTTTGGTGGGTGATGAAACTTTACATAGGAGTAACCGATGGAACATGCCGAAATGTTTGAGAAGGTTTCTGCGCGACTTGCAGAGCTTTCGAAATTTCCGAAGCTTCGGGAAGATAAGTCCATTCGCAGTATGATGGACGAAAACGGCGTCAATCGCCGTGATTTTATGAAGTGGGCAGCGGGTATGACAGCACTTTTGTCTCTTCCTTCTTCATTCACGCCGTTGATGGCCCAAGCTGCAGAACTTACCGATCGTTTGCCGGTTGTGTGGTTGCACATGGCGGAGTGTACGGGCTGTAGTGAGAGTTTGGTTCGCACCGCAGAGCCAACGATTGACAGCTTGATTTTTGACTTTATCTCTCTTGAGTATCATGAAACATTGATGGCAGCAGCGGGATGGCAAGCAGAGCATAATCTTGAAAATGCTATCAAAAAATACAAAGGGCGACTTATCTTGATGGTTGAGGGCGGTATTCCAGAAGGTCAAAGTGAGTTTTACTTGACCGTTGGACCACACGGCACAACAGGAGCAGCGCACGCACGCGCCGCCGCAGAATCCGCCGCCGCTATTTTTGCCATTGGTTCGTGTTCAAGTTTTGGTGGGGTTCAAGCGGCTTATCCAAACCCAACCAACGCACAACCTATGAGTAAAATCACTAAAAAAACGGTTATCAATGTACCTGGATGTCCTCCAAGTGAGAAAAACATTGTGGGCCAAGTGCTTCACTATGTCTTGTTTGGTGCGCTTCCTGCTCTTGATGTCTACAACCGTCCAAAATGGTCTTATGGCATTCGTATTCATGACCTTTGTGAGCGACGCGGCCGTTTTGATGCGGGTGAGTTTGTTCAGCAATTTGGTGATGAGGGCGCTAAAAAAGGCTATTGTCTTTATAAAGTGGGCTGTAAAGGGCCATACACGTTTAATAACTGTTCAATTGAACGCTTCAACCAACATACCTCTTGGCCGATTCAAGCGGGTCATGGTTGTATCGGATGTAGTGAGCCAGACTTTTGGGATGCAATGGGACCATTTGAAGAACCGCTTGGTAGCAGACTCTACCAAACACTCTACGGTGTAGGTGCGGATAAGACAGCGGACAGAGTTGGTATTGCATTGCTCACAGCAACGGCTGTAGGTATTGCGGCGCATGCTGCGATTGCTGCAGTTAAAGGTTCAAAGAAAGATGAGGAATAACCCATGAGTAAGCGAATTATTGTAGACCCTATTACACGAATCGAAGGCCATCTTCGGGTTGAGGTAGAAGTTGATGACAACAACGTGGTGACAGAAGCCTATGCTTCTTCAACCCTATGGCGTGGTCTTGAAACCATCTTAAAAGGACGCGATCCTAGAGATGCGGGCTTCTTTGTACAGCGCATTTGCGGTGTTTGTACCTATTCACATTACAAAGCAGGGATTGAAGCGGTGGAAAATGCCCTTGGCATCCAACCGCCACTTAATGCAGTGCTAACACGCTCGTTGATGCTCATTTCCTTGTTCATGCACGATCACCCTGTGCATTTTTACCAACTTCATGGACTTGATTGGGTAGATGTGGTTTCTGCTTTGAGTGCTGATCCTAAAAAAGCCTCCGAGGTTGCGTTCCAATACACTGACAGTCCTATTGCAACAGGTCATGACCACCTTAAAGCCGTGCAAGAGCGCGTGGCCGCCTTTGTTAAAAAAGGACACCTTGGGCCGTTCGCGAACGCATACTGGGGACACAAAACATACCACCTAACACCTGAGCAAAACCTCATCGCGCTTTCTCATTACTTGGAAGCCTTGCGCATTCAACGAACAGCTGCACAGATGATGGCGATTTTTGGTGCAAAACAACCCCATCCTCAGTCACTAACTGTTGGTGGCGTTACATGTATTATGGACCTTATGAGCCCAGCACGTTTGGGTGAATTTATGGTGAAATACCAAGAGGTTGCTGATTTTATTAACCGTGCTTATTACCCCGATGTTGTAATGGCAGGTAAGGCATATTCGGTAGAAGAGAGCGTTTTAAATGACCTTGGAACCGCTAACTTGTTTACTTATAAAGAGTTTGCTCTAAGCGCGACAGAAACCATTTTTGAAAGTGGTATCGTGATGAATGGCGATTTAAGCCAAGTGCTTGAAGTGGATGAGAGTAAAATTACCGAAGAGGCAACACACGCGTGGTACGTGGACAACGAGCCACTGCACCCATATGATGGCAAACAAAACCCTAACTACACAGGCTTTGTGAGCATGGATACCATCAACGACAAAGGCGAATTGGCGCACTCTAAAGCCATTGACGCTAAGGGTAAATACACCTGGGTCAAAGCCCCTCGTTATGATGGCAAGCCAATGCAAGTTGGACCACTTGCAAACATCGTGGTGAACTATGCCAAGGGCAACCCACGGGTTGTTAAAGTTGTCGACCAGTTCTTGAAAGACACAGGCCTACCTTTAGCAGCAGCCCTTTCAACACTCGGACGTACAGCGTGCCGTATGCTTGAAACCAAAGTGATTATTGACAGCGGTATGGAAGCGTTCCAAGCCCTTATAAATAACCTAAAGGTTGACCAGTCCACGTGTGCTCCGTATGTGATTGACAAAAACAAAGAGTACAAAGGACGCTACATTGGCAACGTGCCTCGTGGGGTGCTTTCTCACTGGGTACGTATCAAAGGTGGTGTGATTGAAAATTACCAAGCGGTTGTTCCGACCACTTGGAACGCGTCTCCTAAAGATGCAAGCGGTGTGCGCGGGCCATACGAAGAAGCGTTGGTGGGTCTTAAGATTGCAGATTTGTCTCAGCCTTTAGAGATTATCCGTATCATCCACTCCTTTGACCCATGCCTTGCATGTGCGGTACACGTTATGGACACCAAAGGCAACGAAATCAGTAGCTATAAGGTCAATCCAAACGGTACTAGCTGCTAAGCTAAGGAGCAAACAATGTCAAAACGCACAAGAGTTTATGAATTTTCAGTTGGCTACAGGTGGACGCACTGGATACGCTTTATTATGATGTTTATCTTGGTGGGCACAGGGTTTTATTTGACCTACGTGTTCGCATCCCCTAAGCCTTCGGGTGAGCCCATTTTATTTTTGCACGCAGAAGTAAGAATGTGGCATCAAATCGCAGGGTTTGTGCTAATCGCAGCGACGATTTTTAAAACGTACCTGTTCTTTTTTGATCGTATTAGCAAGTTTGAGCGGGTTTCCTTTTGGGATTTTATTAGTCCCAAAGTGTGGATTGCGCAAATCAAATACTACTTGTTTATGGGGCCACATCCCCATACGCGAGGTGCTTACAACCCACTCCAGTTTATGGCTTACCTTGGGTTGTACGCGATGATTGTTCTGATTTGTTTAACAGGACTGATTTTGTATGTGCACGTGTACCACGAAGGGCTTGGCGGGTTTTTGTATGATTTCATGCGACCGCTTGAAGCCATGATGGGGGGATTGGCCAATGTGCGTCAAATTCACCACATCACTATGTGGGGGATTTTGATCTTTACTCCAATCCACATCTATTTGGCAATCTTTAGCTCCATTAAGGGCAAAGAAGGCGCCTTGGATGCTGTGTTTAGCGGGTATAAATACACCAAAAACGACCATCATTAAGATGGGTTGTTGATGAAGGTTCTTGTCCTTGGAATAGGCAATGTGATGTTCTCCGACGAAGGTGTCGGAGTGCATCTTTGCCATCTGGTTGAACAAAAGTATGCGTTTACTTCTCCTGAGCACACCGTCGATTTTGTCGACGGTGGCACCCTTGCTGAACGTTTGATTCCCGTCATTGCCCTGTACGATTACGTGATTATTTTTGATTGTGTGAATGCAAATGATGGTAAAATTGGGGACGTGTATTTCTTTGATTTTGAAGATGTGCCCAATTCGATTACATGGCAAGGCAGTGTTCATGAAGTGGAAATGCTTCAAACATTGACGATGATGGATTTACTGGGTGATCGCCCGCGCACCAAAGTGCTTGGGATTATCCCTGAAGTGATTTCTATCACTACCCTTGAGATGACCAATGCCGTGCGCGAAGGTGCAACGGTGATGGAAAAAACATTTATTGACCACATGCGCAGCCTTGGGTTTGATGTTGTGGTAGAAAAACCAGAACTGACCATCCAGCAAGTCGCCAATCTTGCGTGCCAAAGAGAGTATGATGATTCTAGCGTTTGAGTTTCACTATGTTTCCCATAACGGGGTGTTGGAAAATTTTTTGTTTCAGGCTTTAGAGGAAAAATCCCTTCCTTTTTCCCTTGAGCGCGAGGGCAGCGATGTGGTCTTGTGTGTTGAGGGCGAAGAGGATGTTTTGATTGATTTTTCAGACCATTTAAGCCGTGCCTTGCCTTTGTCGTTGTATTTTAAATCCTTACATGTAAGGGTAGCAGAAACCCTTGGTAAAGGGCGCATGGAACGGCCTGCGTGTGAGGTTGCTTTGCCTTTTACGCCACACATGCTTGCGCGTGCACAAGAGACGTACGATCCTTTTACGCCTCCTGCTTTTGGCGAAAATATTCAAGGGCAGGGGCCTTTACGCCTTTGTAAAACAGAAAATTTTTTGACAAGCCAAACCACCTCTTTTAAAGAAATTTTTCTTGCCGCTGCACGCATGGCGCAAGAAAATCCTTTACATGTAAAGACAACCACCGGCTGGATGCGTCTTGATGTGCTTACATGTAAAGCCCTTGCTTTTGACGAGACCTCTGTGGTAGTGCCTTGTGATTTGAGTGTGGTGGAAAAAATGGTGGTCATTAAAGAAGACGAGATTAAGGCCCTTGCTTCTTTGGAGAAACCCATTATACGCCTTCCTATCAATGCTATTTTTGCCGCCAAGGAGATCTTGCCTGTACGGTTTGTCTCTTTAAAAATGGCAGATGATTTGGTACTGTACCTGCTGTGCGCTTCGCTTTTTGAACAGGGTGTGGAGTTTGTAGCCCTCACGCCTTGTGAAGCCACGGAAGAAAACGCGCTTACTTATGAAGGGGGTGCGTTTCGTGAAAGCATTGGTGTTATTGTGCTAGAAAATGGGGAAATCATTCCCACTTTTGGTCAAACCTACACCAACCCTATTGTCCAAAAAAGCGCCCAAGCCTTTGAGGCAAAAGCCCATGGACACTTTGCTGCGCTTTTAAAAGAACACCATCTTTTTGATGCCTCAGTAGCATGTTTTTACCTCAGCCGACACCATGATGATGCCTTTATGGTCTACCAAGAAGCCCTTGGAATGGTGGATTTGGTGAAGGTGGAATTTCCCGACACGATTGGGGCGATTTTAGATGCCATCAAAGAAAGTGGTGGCAGTGGCGAGCGTTTGGTGGAAAATTTTACCAAAGCGCACCCCGAGCGTGTGGCCTTTGCGCGCGGCATCTCACTTGCGGATGAACCTAAAAGCATTGCCACCCTTATGGGGGTAGCGGGCGTATTGTTTGGGTATGCCTCCACGGTACAAGAAGCCACGTCAGTGATGCTTGATAACGCGATGGTTTTTAGTGGTCTTAAGGGCCCAAGGATCGATTATCTTTTAGAGGGAGAAACCCTTAAGGGCACTTTAAACGCCATGCGTGTGGTGCGCAGTGGGATGAGCTACCATCTTGCGGAGTTAGATGCCTTGACGCTGAGTTTTGGGTATGTGGACAGCTTGGGGTATTTTATCTCCGACACCCTTGATCGCATGAAAGAGGAGTTTAAAACAACCCACGCAGGGTTTTGCGGCGGACTCTTTGCTAATCGACGGATGGCAGAAGTGGTGGCGCGCCAAGCGCGGGTTTCTCACACGGTATGCTTTAACCGCGAACTCCCCTTGGACACCTAGGCGTTTGCCTTGAAACGGGCATGCTTTGTGGTGGAAGGCTTGGTGCAAGGGGTGGGGTTTCGCCCCTTTGTATACACCCTTGCACAAGAGCATCACCTTACAGGTTTTGTGCTTAACTCCCCTGAGGGGGTGAGCATTGAAGTAGAAGGGGATGGGGCGAGAATTGAGAGGTTTGAGCATGATTTAAAGGCATCTTTGCCTCCTCTTGCGCGCATCGATGTGTTGCAAAAAACCTTCAAACCCCTGGCCCACTCTCTTGTTTTTGAGATTCGTCAAAGCCTGCATGTGGGAGCAAAACACTCAGCAGTACTGCCTGACATGGCCTTGTGCAAGGATTGTGCGCAAGAAATGGGCGACCCTTCTAATCGCCGCTACGGGTACGCGTTTACAAACTGCACCAACTGTGGCCCGCGCTATTCCATCGTCCGTACCGTGCCTTATGACCGCCCCAATACGTCTATGGAGCCTTTTACCATGTGTGCTTTGTGTCAAGCGGAGTATGACAATCCACTTGACAGACGGTACCATGCCCAGCCTATTAGCTGCCCCCAGTGCGGCCCGACACTTAGCCTACACCGCATGAGTGATGGGGCGGAGTTGGTGCGAGGTGATGGGGCTATTGAAGCGTTGGCACAACACGTGCGCGAAGGTAAAATCGTGGCCATGAAAGGCATGGGTGGGTTTCACCTCATGTGTGATGGGGAAAATGCGCAGGCTGTGGCTTTGCTGCGCGCGCGAAAACACCGTCCTACAAAGCCTTTTGCGCTGATGTGCAAAGACAGGGAGATGGTCCGTGTCCATGCACTTTTGAGCGAACACGAAGAAGCGATGCTGTGCTCCATCCAAAAACCCATTGTTTTGGTCAAAAAACGTGCCACGTCAACATTGCCAGAGATTATTGCGCCGCACACGGACAGACTGGGGCTTTTTTTGCCCTATACGCCTTTACATGTAAGGCTTTTTTCCTTTTTAAACGGGTGTATTGTGGCCACGAGCGCCAACCGTTCGGGCGAGCCTATCGTAGAAACTGCAGGGCTATTGCGCGAAAAATTGGCAGGCGTGGTGGATGTGTATTTGGATTATAACCGCGAAATTGTCAACGCCAGTGATGATTCTGTGGTACAGCTAGTGGGCGATAAGCCTGTCTTGCTGCGCGCCTCAAGGGGGCTGACACCCCAAACCTTCCACACTAAAAGCCAATGCAAGCAGACTATTTTAGCCCTAGGCGCAGAGCAAAAAAACGCTATTGCGCTTTTTCATGAGGGAAAAATCATCCAAAGTCCTTACATTGGCGACATGCACACCCTAGAAACCTTTGGATTTTTTGAAAAAACCCTAGAGACCCTAGAGCGCTTTTATGGGGTAAAATGCGACGCAATCGTGTGCGACAAGCATCCTCATTATGCAACTTCGCGTTGGGCGAAAGCGCAAGGTGTGCCAGTACACACGGTGCAACACCACCACGCCCACATTCGTGCGGTGATGTTTGAACATGGCCTTGAGGGCCCCGTGCTTGGCGTGGCTTGGGATGGGACGGGTTATGGGGATGATGGGACGATGTGGGGTGGGGAATTTTTGCGCTGCGAGGGCAAAGCATATGCGCGCGTAGCCCATTTTAAACCCTTTAGGCTTCTTGGTGGAGAGGCGAGCATTAAAGAGATTTGGCGAATTTTATATTCCATTTTTTTGGATATTCCCAAAGAGCGTTGGGGTTTACATGTAGAAAAAATGTTTGAAACCGTGCCAAAAAATCAACAAGAGATGTTGAAAAAAATGCATCAAAAAGGATTAAATTCTCCCTATTGTTCCTCCGTCGGAAGAATATTTGATGCCGTAGCGGTATTAACTTTTGGTTTAAATAAGGTGAGTTATGATGGTGAAAGTGGTTTATTGATTGAGCGCGCCATAAAGCCTGAATGCAAAGACGCGTACCCCTTTACATGTAAGGAGGGCGTGATTGGATATGCGGAAGCTTTTTTGGCAATGCTAGAGGACGATAAAGCCTTAATTAGCACAAAATTTATTAATGGGCTTGTTGAATGTATTATTAGTATTGCACAAAAAGAAGCACTTCCTGTGGTGGTGGGAGGAGGGGTCTTTCAAAATAAAACCCTTCTTGAACGCCTAATTATAGCGACAGAAAGGGAAAATATTCCTCTGTATTTTCCTCAAAAAATAACCCCAAATGATGGGGCAATCGCCATAGGCCAGTTGGCGCAACTTATTTAGCACAATAGTAACTAATCTTATTGCATTTTAAGTATTTTTGCAATAATATTACTAGAACTTAATTAAAAAAGGAAAAAACAATGGATAATGTTATTCGTTTTAGTGTTTCACTTCCCGAACAACTGTTGGTTGAGCTTGACAAAAAAGTCTCCACACAAGGGTATGCTTCACGAAGTGAATTTACCCGCGACTTGATTCGCGAGAAGATTGTCAAAGACAGCTGGAAAGACGATAATTCTGACGTGATTGGTGTATTGACAATGATTTATACCCATCATCAAAATGATTTAGTGCAACGCATTATTGACATTCAACATGACGCAAAAATTAAAATCATGTGTAACACCCATGTCCACGTGGACCATGATAACTGTCTTGAAACGGTTATGGTGCAAGGACAAGCCAACAAAATCCAAGATTTTGCTCAAAAAATTGGCGGCCTTAAAGGGGTTAAATTCTCTAAACTCGTAAAAGCGGCGGTTCCTGCGTCGTAATCATTTTCGCACGAAGTCTTCTGGCTTCGTGCTCTCTCCATGCTTGCGTGAGCAGGCTTTTTTGTGCTGCTTTGTCATGGTTAAACCGAAATTCCGCTTCTTTGAGATAGCTCCCAAAATGTTCGCGTTTTACCCCATAAAATCCTTTTAAGAACTCCTCTAAAAAAACCCAAAAACGGCTTAGTGGCGTGGTGGATGTGTTGAGTTTGCTAATTTTATGCCACTGATAATAACTGCTTAGGGTGTGGATAAATTCGGGGTTGGCTCGGATTTGGGCGTCGTAGGTGTGGAAGTGGTCTGGCATTAAAAGGGTGTAGACAATCTTGCCCGTACTAAGCCCCATAACACCAATTCCTTCAACCAACTGATAGAGATTTTTCTGTTTTGAGCGGGGTAAAAACAGGTACTCTTCGTATTCACAAAAAGCGCCCGCATGGGTTTCATACACACGCTCACAAAGGATGGCACAAAGGTGACGAAAATGGGCAAAATTCTTTTGAACCGTAGGGAGAGAAAGCCCACATGTGTGTGCTGTGTTTTGGGGGGAGCTTTGCGCCAAAAAGGCATCAAGAAGTGCTAGTATTTGCGCACGCTTGGTGGGAGAATAGCGGTGCTTGCATGCTGTGCACTCTAGGCGCCCGTCCTTGAGAGGGTAAAAATGGGTGTGTTTGCAAAGAAGGCAAGGGGTTGATTTCATCTTGCTAGTATACCACAACTCACTCCGAAAAATTAGTAAGCTTTTGCTTTTTTAAGGGGGCTTTTACTTGGTCGGTTTATAATGTTTCTTTCGTCCCTCGATGCACAATACTCTTATTAAAAAGGAACTTCCCATGTGTAAAGATTGCGGTTGTACTATCACGCGAAGCCACGACCACCACGACCACGACCATAGCCACGACCACCACGACCATAGCCACCACGACCACGCGCACACGCATGACCACCATGCCCATCACCCAAATCCTCAGCTTAATGATGCTAAAACCATCGCAGTTATCACCAAGATTTTAGACGCCAATGACAAAGAAGCGGCGCACATCAGGGAGCATTTTGAAGCCCACAATGTATTGGCGGTAAACCTCATGAGTAGCCCAGGTTCTGGCAAAACGACGCTTTTGGAAGCGACCATCGACACGGGTGCGTTGAAGCTTGGTGTCATCGAGGGTGACTTGGAGACCAATCAAGATGCGGACCGCATTAAAGCCAAAGGCGCCCCTGCGTATCAGATTTCAACGGGCCAAGCGTGCCATTTGGATGCCTTTATGGTGCATGAAGGGTTGCATGCCATGCCTCTTGAAGACCTTGATGTGGTCTTTGTGGAGAACGTAGGTAACTTGGTGTGCCCTGCTAGTTATGACGTGGGAACCCACTTAAACGTGGTGTTGCTCTCCGTCCCAGAAGGGCACGATAAGCCTGCAAAATACCCCGTGATGTTTCGCACGGCAGATGTATTGCTTATCACTAAGTGCGATTTATTGCCCCATTTTGATTTTAGCGTTGAGCACGCTGTTAAAGAAGCGCGCAAACTCAATCCAAAAGTTGACATTATCGAGATTGATAGTAAGTCGGGCAAGGGAATTGACCAGTGGGTAAATTATCTTAAAATGAAAAAGGCGTTACGCCGTTAAAGGAAAAAATATGTGTTTATCCATTCCCTCAAAAGTGGTAGAAATAGATGAAAACAATATGGCGACCGTTGACACCATGGGGGTGCGTCGTCAGGTGACCTTGGATTTGATTGATGAAAAAGTCGAGGTGGGAGAATATGTGCTCATCCATGTGGGCTACGCTATGGGGAAAATTAGTAAAGAAGAGGCTCTGGAGAGCTTGAAGATTTACGAAGAAATCGTGCAAATGATGGATACGGGGGAAATAGACCACGAAGAGGGCATCATGGGGAGGCCGCATGGATCTGATTGAAGAGTTTCGTAACCCCGCCCACGTGAAAGCCTTAGCCAAAAGCATTCACGCCGAGGTCACACGCCCCCTTAACATCATGGAAGTGTGCGGCGGACATACCCATACCATCATGAAATTTGGCATCCCGCAACTCCTGCCCAAGCAGATTCAATTTGTGCATGGTCCGGGTTGTCCTGTGTGTATCATGCCCAAAGAGCGCATCGACCATGCCTTGGCGCTGGCTTCCCAAGAAGGGGTTATCTTGGCCACCCTTGGAGATATGATTCGCGTGCCTGGAAGCAAGGGCTCTTTGCAAACTTTGCGCGCTGAGGGGGCAGATATTCGTGCACTTTATTCGCCTTTGGATGTGCTAAAAATCGCTAAAGAAAACCCTGATAAAAAAGTGGTTTTTTTTGCTATTGGATTTGAAACCACGACGCCTATGAGTGCGAGTTTGGTGAAAATGGTGATAGCGCAAAACGTCCCCAACGTGCTGTTTCACATCAACCACGTGTTGGTGCCTGAGCCCGTAGAAGCCATCATGGCAGGGGGTGATGCGAAGATTGATGCCTTTTTGGGGCCTTCGCACGTGAGCGTTATTACAGGGACGAAGATTTATGAGCCCATTGTGCGTGCGTTTAACACACCCATCGTAGTGGCAGGATTTGAGCCTGTGGATGTGATGGAGTCTATCTTAAAAATCGTGCGCCAGTTTAACGAGGGGCGTTGCGAAGTGGAAAACCAATACACTAGAGCTGTTTCTCGTGAGGGTAACGTTGTTGCGCAAAAGCTCATCAATACTTACTTTGAACAGCGGGAGAGTTTTCGGTGGCGGGGCATTGGAGACATCCCACGCAGCGCCCTTAAGCTCAAAGACGCGTACGCGCACCTTGATGCGGAAAAGGTCTTTGATGGGGTGTTGCCCAAAACGCCTATTGATGACCACAAATCCTGTATTTGCGGAAAAATCCTCAAAGGCCTTGCAAAGCCTTATGAGTGCAAGGTGTTTGGCAAAGCCTGTGTGCCTTCCAGTCCCATGGGCTCATGTATGGTCTCTAGTGAAGGGGCGTGCGCGGCGTACTTTAAATACGGAAAATTTACCCACAAAGGGGTGGCATGAAACGGATTCAACTCTCCCAAGGCGGGGGTGGTGAAGAGACAACAGGACTGATTAAAGGGCTGTTTTTCAAACACTTTAGCAATGAAATTTTAGAAAAAATGGAAGATGCGGCCACCTTACATGTAAAGGGTCCCATCGCCTTTACTACGGACTCTTTTACGGTGAGCCCGCTCTTTTTTGAAGGGGGGAATATTGGCAAGCTAGCCATCGCTGGTACGGTCAATGACCTCGTGATGGCCGGAGCCAAACCCCTTTACCTGACCTGTTCGTTTATGATAGAAGAGGGGTTTTTGGTAGAAGAGCTTGAAGCCATCGTTGTGAGCATGAAAGAAGAGATGGCAAAAAGCGGGGTAAAGATTGTCGCGGGTGACACAAAGGTCGTGCCAAAAGGGGGTGTGGATGGGCTGTTTATCAACACCACGGGCATTGGTGAGATTGTGTGCGAGGGCATCTCGGCGCACAACCTACGGCCCAATCACGCGCTCATTGTTTCCAATGAAGTGGGTAACCATGGGGCGTGCATTTTAGCCAAACGGGAAGAGTTGGATTTGGAGATGAAACTCAAAACCGACTGTGCCTCCTTGTGGGCGCCTGTAGAGGCGTTGTTTGCTGCGGGCATCAAACCCTTGGCGTTGCGCGATGCCACCAGAGGCGGGCTTTCTGCGGTGTTAAATGAGTGGGCTGAGGCATCCAAAGTGGGCCTAGCCGTGAGCGAGAAAGCTATTCCCGTAGCACAAGAAGTGAAGGGCATTTGCGAACTCTTGGGTTTTGAGCCTTATGAGTTTGCCAATGAAGGCACCATGGTATTGTGTGTCGAGGCAGCGGATGTGGAAAAAACCTTGAGCGTATTGCACCGCTTTAAAGAGACCCAAAAAGCGTGTTACATCGGCACGGTGGTGGGTGAGCATGCGGGAAAAGTGGTGCTTGAAACCCCTTGGGGAAGCCACCGATTTTTAGAGCCTCCCAAGGGAGAGCTCCTTCCAAGGATTTGCTAATGCATGAATTTTCGATTGTCAATGCGCTTTTGGACTTGTGCGAAAGTAACGCGAAAAAAAACAACGCCACGCGGGTGTTGAAAGTGGAAATCAAGGTAGGTAAGCTTAGTGGAATTGAGCCGCATTTGCTCCAAAGCGCCTTTGATACCTTTAAAGAAGATACGATTTGTGATGGTGCGGAACTTTTGATTGATTTGCAAGAATTGGTGTTGTATTGTTCTACATGTAAGAGCGAATCTGTGCTTGATAAAAACGAATTTTACTGCCCCAAGTGCAACAGCACCGAAGTTTCTATTTTGGATGGCGAGGAGATGTACCTCATGCGCCTTGAGATGGAGTAGGGTAACAAGGGAATGCAATGATTGATTTTTACCGTGAAGCGGTGTTTGAGGATTTGCCTCAGATTGTGAAGATTTACAACACGACGGTGGCTACGGGTATTTCAACGGCAGATACGACAGAGGTGAGTGTGGAGAGTCGTCATGCGTGGTTTTATGCCCACACCCATGAACGTCCCATTTTGGTCAAAGAGTACCACGGGAAAATCATCGCCTGGGTGAGCTTTCAGCCCTTTTATGGGCGGCCAGCCTATGCCCAAACGGCGGAGATTAGCATTTACATCGACCCCAATTTTAGGGGCAAGAAACTAGGACAGCAGTTTTTAGCCCAAGCCCTTGAAAAAGCTCCCGAATTTGCCATCAAAAACGTATTGGCGTTTATTTTTAAAGACAACGATGCAAGTTTAAAGCTCTTTAAGAAATTTGGCTTTAAAGAGTGGGGCAATTTGCCAGGAATTGCGGTGATTGAAGGGCAGGAAAAAGATTTGCTCATTTTAGGGTTGAAAGTATGAAATGTATCATTTTTGATATGGACGGCACGCTGGTGGACAGCAGTGTGGGCATCACCCACAGTATCAATTACGTGCGCCAAAGCATTGGACTGCCTTACATTGGCACAGAACAGTTGGTGCGGTTTATTAACGACCCTGATGAGCATTTACCCTTACGGTTTTATGGCACTAGGGAGTATGACCCAAGGCACAAAGCCCTGTTTACGGAGCACTATTTAGAACACTGCACCCATGAGCTTAAACTGTACGCGGGCGTGCATGAGGTATTGCGTGCTCTTCACGGAGAAGTGAAACTAGCCGTTGCTACCAATGCTTCGGATTTTTTTGCCCAAAAAATGTTAGCACATTGCGGGATTGGGCACTACTTTGAAACCATTGTGGGGGCCAATACTTTCGGGGCTTCCAAGCCTGACCCATTGATGCTCTTTAGCCTTCTTGAATCCTTAGATGTAAGCCCGCGTGAAGCGATTTTGGTGGGAGATAGCCTTAAAGACGCCTACGCAGCGCAAAATGCTAATATGCCCTTTGTTTACGTCACGTGGGGGTTTGGGGAGTATGAAACTTCTACACCCCATGTGGTGGATTCCCCGCAAGCACTCACGGACATTTTGCAGCAACTCCTTAATCAAAAAGTTTGAAAGGCAGTTGCAAGGTGCGCTTGAGAATATTATAAGGCGTCAAGAGCGCATCTTGCAACACTTGGGTAGTCACTTCAGGATTTTCGAGTTTTCCGTGGAGGGTGATGGCCGTTGCAATACTTTGGTCATCCCCTAAAACCAAGTGGTTTAGCACGGGAATATGGCTAATGGCATTGCTGATGTCTTTGAACGTTTTGAGTTTAAGGTTTACATGTAAGGTTTCATCGCGCAGGTTTACTACCCCTTCTCCCACAATGTCTGCACTCGTGCCCTCAAGGTAAATAGCGTGCAAGGTTAGCACCTCTTCTTTTTGACTAAAGACAATGTTTCCCTCTTTGATTTCATACCCGCGTTCATTAAACCCTGGGCCTTTAAACAGCGCCAAAGAGGGGATGGTGTTGATGAGGGCAATGAGATTGTTGTAAGCAACCATCTCTTTGAGGTGGCTTTGGCGAATACTAAGGGAACCTGAAAAAAACGTTGCATCCTCGCCCTTTAGGGTCAGTTCAAAATTACCCCCATCAAACATCTCTTTTTTGGCAAAATGGTTCATGAGCGTGGCGTTGGCACCAAGGAGGGTGAGTTCAAGGGAGGTTGGGGTTTGGGCGAGGGTTAATTCCCCTTGCTCAAAAGTGCCAGCAAGGTGTGTGCCTTCGGGGGAGTTTTTGAGTGTGTAGGCGACAAAGGGAAGGGTTTGGTTTTGGTCAAGCAAGAGCAGGTGGCTGTTTTTTCCATGAATAGTAGTGGGCGTTTGCCCCTTGGAAGAAGAGGTGCCGTCCAACCCAATATCCAAGCCTTCTAAAAAAATCTCACGGTGGGCTGAGGTTTGGTGCAAAGAGAAGCCCTCGGCGTTGGCAAGGGTTTTGGCGGGGTCTGCATGTATCGTAAAATGGGCAGCTTCAAGAGGATGCCCGTTGCGGTAAAGCAAGGAGTGCAACTTGGTGATGTCTAAATCCACCGCATAGGTTTTAAAATCGGGTGTGATGATGGTTGTTTTTCCTTTTAAAAACCCATTTTCTTGCAAAAAAGGAGAGTGGGGGGTGAGTAGGTCAAGACGCTCAAGGGCGATGCGGTTTTCATGTTCGCCAAAACGTAAAGAAGTGGCTAGTTTGGGGATAAAGACAAGAACATCAGGGATTGAAAAATCCAAACGCAATGGCGAAGAAACGCCCAAGAGTGAGACAATCTCTTCTCCTTGATGGGCTACATGTAAGCGTTCAATCGTCCCCTTGCCCTCAAACGTGCCTTTTGTGGTTTCAATAACACCCGAAGCCACAAGGTCAAGAATGTCCTCATAACCCAAATGGGCGTCACGAAGGGTTAACGTTGTATTTTCAAGGGCAATGTTTGCTCCACGTGAATAAAAAGGCACCCCTGCGATGAGCATGGTGGCATCATGAAGGATGAAATTGCCCTTGGCCTTAAGGCTGTAGGGTAAGAAGCGAATATCAAGTTCCAAGGTGCCCTCCGTAATCCCACTGGTTTGGGAAAGGGGAACCTTGATGTCGTAAGCTTCTAAGATGCGATGAATACGCGCATCCAATTGCGTTTGGGTTTTAAGGGTAACGACGATGCCATTTTTTTCCGTTAAAAGGTTGTAGATGTAGACTTCTGATTGGCTAATGTCAATCCCTTCGTAGGAAGCGGCGTCAATGTGGAAAATAAGCTGATTGTTGGAGAGTTCTACTCCAAGGTTTTTAATGTGCGCAGGAGGAAGGGAAGGCTCAAAGGTGACGTTCACGTCCTTGCCTCGTGCCAATCCTTTCATCTCATAAGGGAAGAAATCTCCGCTTAAGAGGTCGATTTTCCCTTCAAGAGAGTCGATTTGGTACGCGCTAGCAATGATTTTTTGGTAAATCCACTCGCCTATCTCTTTTTCTAATTCCACCGTAGTACTCAAGGCTTCCATGAACGGTTCGAGGGTTTCAAAAGAGGTGGTTTGCGCCACATAAGAAAGGAGCATATCTTCGAGTTTGAGGGCAACATTGCCTGAGATGCCATGTGTTGTGAAGGTTCCTTGAAAAAACCCCGCTTGGGTTAAAACATCAAGGTCTAAGCCTCCTTGGAGTTCGAGGTTGAAATCCTTTAAAAGGAGTTTTTTAATCCCGATGGTCGCCCCGCGCTCTAGGGGGTCAAGGGTAGCATCAATCGTAACGTAATTAGAATCTAAATAAAACATATCATGGTGGTAGCGCAGGACAATATGTTCGTCTTCGTAGTGAAGATTTTCGATGTTGATGGAGTAAAAAAGGCGGTTCATCCATGGCAAATACTTTAAAATGGCAACAATTTCTTCCCGTGAATTTTCCTGTGAAGAGTCTTTGCTAAGGCGCACTTCTTGCGCGCTGACAATCAGTTTTTTATGTAGCTTTATGTACAATTGATCAACATAAACCCCTCCGAGTGAGAGAGAATCAATCCGAATCCCGTAAAAGAGAGTTGTTAGGAATGCGATGCAGAGAATAAAAACCACCAAAACAGGCGTCCAAATTTTTTTCATTGTGTGTGACGTGATACTGATCATGCTAATGTCGCTTTTGTTTTATCTTACACGTCCAGTGACGACCACGAGCGTGGTGTATGTGCCCAGTGGGACGATAGGCCAGATTATAACATATCTTGAACAACGCCAATTTAACCTCTCATCCAAGATTGACAAGTATGTTGTTGCGCTTCTTGGGTGGCCCCAATCGGGCTGGATTGACATCGGAACAACACGCCTGTCGCGGGCGGATTTTTACTACAAACTTACCACGGCAAAAGCTGCCATGGTGCCTTTGACGCTCATCCCTGGGGAAACCACGGAAATGTTTTTTGAGCAAGTTGCGCGAGATTTTGGCCTCTCAAAAGCCCGCTTGCAAGAAGCCTATGCTAGCTTTACGCCTTATCCTGAGGGGGTATTGTCTCCTGAGACGTACCACATTCCCATGGGGATTGGTGAGCGTCACTTGGTCTTTTATCTGGTCTCTCTTTCTAAGGCTTCCCATGAAGCGTTGGCGCAAAAGATTTTTGGAGAGTACAACGAACGGCGGTGGTATCGGTATGTGATTATTGCCTCCATCATCCAAAAAGAAGCAGGTTCGGTGAAGGAGATGCCCCTTGTCTCTTCGGTGATTTACAACCGCTTAAAAAGAGGCATGCGTTTGCAAATGGATGGCACGTTAAATTATGGGCCCTATTCTAACACCAAAGTCACGCCACAACGCATCCGCGAGGACGATTCGCCCTATAATACCTACAAGCACGCAGGCCTTCCCCCGCACCCTGTGGCGACGGTAAGTAAAGAAGCCTTGCGTGCGGCTATTTTTCCCAAAGAGACGGAGTACCTTTATTTTGTGCGCACGGCCAGCGGAAAGCATACCTTTACAAAAACCTATGCCGAACACCAGCGCGCCATGAATCAAGGCAGGTGAGCCACCCTTTACATGTAAGCCTTACATGTAAAGGTTTAAGCTTTTGAGTTACTTGGGCACTTTAGTGTGGTTTTTACATGGAAGATGCTACTATCGTGCCAAATTTTACCAAGGAGATTCTGCACATGTCTAGGATTATTTACACAAAAGTCGATGAAGCCCCTGCGTTGGCGACGTACTCTTTTTTGCCCATTGTACAACGGTTTGTTTCCCTTGCGGGGGTTGAGGTGCACACCAAGGACATTTCATTAGCAGGACGCATTTTGTCTGCTTTCCCCCAAAGCGCAAACACACCGTATCCAGACGACTTAGCAGAACTTGGGAACCTTACCAAAGACCCCGAAGCAAACATCATAAAACTTCCCAACGTTTCCGCTTCCATCCCGCAACTAAATGCCGCCATCAAAGAACTCCAAGACCAAGGATTCGCCCTTCCCAATTACCCTCAATCTCCCCAAACACCCGAGGAAGAGGCCATTAAGGCACGCTACGCCAAAGTGCTTGGCAGTGCTGTGAATCCTGTGCTTCGCGAAGGCAACTCCGACCGTCGTGCACCTCTGTCTGTCAAAGCGTATGCCAAAAAACATCCCCACTCCATGGGGGCATGGTCTAAGGATTCTAAAACCCATGTGGCACACATGGAAGCGGATGATTTTTACGGTAGCGAGCGTTCTTTGGTGATGCCAAAAGCGGACACGGTAAGCATTGTTTTGGAAGCAAAAAATGGCGAACACGTGGTGCTTAAAAAAGAGTTGAAGGTCCAAGAAGGCGAAGTGCTTGATGCAACATGCATGCGCCTTAAAAGCCTTGAGCAGTTTTTTAAAACCCAAATGGAAGATGCCAAAAACGAGGGTATCTTGCTTTCATTGCACCTTAAGGCAACCATGATGAAGGTGTCTGACCCTATTATGTTTGGGGTTGCGGTTAAGGTCTATTTTCAAAAGCTTTTTGCCTCCCATGCGCAAACCTTTGCCACGCTAGGGATTAATCCTACTAACGGCTTTGGGGATGTGATGAGTAAAATCGAACACCTAGACCCCGCGTTAAAAGAGCAAATCAAAGCAGATATTGCAGCGATTTTAGAAGAAAACGCTCCTTTGGCAATGGTGGATTCAGATAAGGGCATTACCAATTTACATGTACCCAGTGATGTCATCGTGGATGCCTCTATGCCGGCCATGATTCGCAGTTCTGGAAAAATGTGGAACAAAGAGGGCAAACTTGAAGACACCAAGGCCCTTATTCCTGATCGCTCATACGCGCGCATATACCAAGCGGTCATTGAAGACTGCAAAGAGCATGGCGCTTTAAACCCAGCAACCATAGGAACCGTGCCAAACGTAGGTTTGATGGCGCAAAAAGCCGAAGAATATGGCTCTCACGATAAAACCTTTCACATTCCGACTCAAGGCACCGTAACCGTGAAAAATAGCGCGGGAGAAGTGCTCTTTTCTCATGAGGCGGAAGAGGGCGATATTTGGCGCATGTGCCAAACCAAAGACGCACCGATTCAAGATTGGGTGAAGCTTGCTGTTTCGCGGGCGCGCCTTAGTGGGATGCCTGCCATTTTTTGGCTAGATGCCAACCGTGCCCACGATGCGGTGCTGATTGAAAAAGTGAAAACATACCTCAAAGACCACGACACAAACGGGCTTGATATTACGATTCTCTCCCCTGAAGAGGCGACAAAAGTGAGCTTGACGCGTATGCGAGCAGGGAAAGATACCATCTCCGTTACAGGGAATGTGTTGCGGGATTATAATACCGATTTATTTCCTATCTTGGAGCTTGGTACGAGTGCAAAGATGCTTTCCATTGTGCCACTCATGAACGGAGGCGGGTTGTTTGAAACAGGTGCGGGAGGTTCTGCGCCTAAACATGTGCAACAGTTTGTCAAAGAAAACCATTTGCGCTGGGACTCTTTGGGTGAATTTATGGCCTTAGCCGCTTCTTTGGAACATCTTGCCACGACGCAGCAAAACACCAAAGCGGGCGTCTTGGCGGAGTGTTTGGACGCGGCTGTTGGGGTCTTTTTAGACCAAGATAAATCCCCTTCGCGCCGATGCGGAGAGCTTGATAACCGAGGAAGTCACTTTTACCTAGCGCTGTATTGGGCACAAGCATTGGCGGCGCAAAGCAAGGATGCACAAATCCAAGCTAAAGTGTCATCCTTGGCGAAAGGTCTTGCGGAAAATGAAGCTAAAATTATAGAAGAGTTAAGTGCTGCACAAGGTGCAAGTGTGGAGTTGGGAGGGTATTACCGTCTTGATGAAAACAAAGCTTCCCGCGCCATGCGTCCAAGTGCGACGTTTAACACCCTTTTAGAGGCATTTTAAGGTCACCAATGAGTAAGGTAGCTATTATTGGCGCAGGGAATGTGGGGGCAAGTATCGCGAGCATGCTTGCCTTCAACCAACTGTGCAAGGATGTTGTTTTGTACGACATTGCTAAGGAAGTGGCACAGGGGAAGGCCTATGATATTACCCAAGCGGCTTCGATTGCCCGTTCGAGTACGGTGGTACATGTAGCGCAAGACATGGACGCTTTGCAAGGGGCCTCGGTGGTGGTGATTACCGCAGGAAGTCCGCGAAAACCCGGGATGAGTCGCGAGGATTTATTGTTTAAAAATGCTGGAATCATGAAAAGCCTTTGCCTTGACATCAAGCGGGTAGCACCCGAATCCATCGTTATCGTGGTTTCAAACCCCTTGGATGCCATGGTGTATGTGGCCTTGCAACACACAGGATTTCCAAGAGAGCGGGTTATTGGCATGGCAGGCGTGCTAGACAGTGCAAGGATGGCACATGCCATCAGCGAAGCGGCAGGGTTTGGCGAGGGGCAAGTTGAAGCGCTGGTATTGGGTGGCCATGGTGATGCCATGGTGCCTCTTCCTCGCTTTTCAACGCTCAAAGGGGTGCCTATTGGGGATATCTTGAGCGAAGAAGCACTCACTCAGGTTATAGAAACAACCCGAGCAGGAGGGGCAAGGATTGTTTCTTTGATGGGAACTTCGGCTTATTATGCACCTGCTGCTGCTGTGTGTGCCATGATTGAGTCGATTCTTAAAGATTTAAACCAGATGATGCCTTGCGCATATTTATTAGACGGCGAATACGGATACTCCGATATTGTAACAGGTGTTGTAGTTGCCCTAGGGCGTCAAGGGGTCAGCTCACACCTTGCGTTACCGCTAAATGCTCAAGAGGCTGGCGCCCTTGAACGCAGCATCCAAGAAGTTGCGGCCCAGATTGTGTTACTAAAATCCCACACCCTTTGTTAAGTTGTCATAAATAACCAATAAAATTGAAACAATTTTGAAATTAAGTTATACTTTTTTTCAGAACAAAGGGGTGGGAACCCCGTGTTTTCCCAACCTTAAAGTTGCAGTAAATTCTCACTATAGTTATGATTTGTATCGTTTTTGATAGATAAGTCGTACTACAGTTATCGACAATTTAAGGCCTAAGCCTTGCGGTGAGGGCTCTCTAGGAGGTTTGATGAATATTCACGAGTATCAAGCGAAGGAAGTCTTCAGTCGTTTTGGCGTACCTGTTCCAAAAGGTTACATTGCCTTCAGTGTGGACGAGGCGGTAGAAAACGCTAAAAAGCTAGGCGGGTCGGTTTGGGTGGTAAAAGCTCAAATTCATGCAGGAGGAAGAGGCCTCGGGGGTGGTGTTAAGTTAGCACGGAGCCTTGAAGAAGTAAGAGAACACGCGCAAGCTATTTTGGGCATGACACTCGTGACGCATCAAACAGGCCCTGAGGGCAAAGTGGTGGGTAAGGTCTACATTGAAGAAGGTGCAGATATCGCTGATGAGTTGTACCTTGGCATCGTATTAGACCGTGCAAAAGAGATGCCGCTTATTATGGCTTCGACCGAGGGAGGCATGGAGATTGAAAAAGTTGCTGCCACCTCACCTGAAAAAATCATCAAAGTGGCCATTGACCCAAGCATTGGCTTTCAAGGGTACCATGGCAGGGAACTTGCTTTTGGCTTAGGGCTTCCTAAAGAGCAAGTGGGTGCCTTTATCAAATTTGCTTCAGCGTTGTATGCTTTATACATGCAAAATGATGCGGAAATGATTGAGATTAACCCTCTTGTCAAAACAGGTTCGGGTGCTTTTATTGCCCTAGATGCCAAAATGGGGTTTGATGACAGTGCGCTAGGACGTCATCCTGAGATTGCCGCCATGCGAGACATCACCGAAGAAGACCCCGCAGAACGCGAGGCGGGCGAGTTTGGTTTGAGTTATGTAAAGCTTGATGGCAATGTAGGATGTATGGTCAATGGCGCAGGGCTTGCCATGGGAACCATGGATACTATCAACTACGTTGGCGGTACGCCAGCAAACTTTTTAGACGTGGGTGGCGGGGCCAATGCCCAAACCGTCGCCAAAGGTTTTGAGATTATCCTTAAAGACCCCAATGTTAAATCCATTTTTGTTAATATTTTTGGCGGTATCGTGCGATGCGACCGCATTGCCAATGGTATTTTAGAAGCAACAAAACTTGTTAATGTGCGCGTTCCTGTGGTTGTTAGGCTTGATGGCACTAACGCTAAAGAAGCCGCCGAAATTTTAAAACAAGCCAAGATTGCCAATATTATTACGGCGTATGACCTGGAAGATGGGGCGAAAAAAGCAGTGGCTGCAGCTAAGGGAGAAAACGTATGAGCATTTTAGTACACCAAGATACCAAAGTGATTGTTCAAGGGTTTACGGGAAAAGAAGGCAGTTTTCATGCACAGCAGTGTTTGGAATATGGCACCAAGATTGTGGGCGGGGTAACGCCGGGCAAGGGAGGGCAAACACATCTTGATCTTCCTGTATTTGACACAGTTTCGGGAGCGGTGAGCGCAACGGGTGCTACTGTGAGCATGGTGTTTGTTCCTCCTGCGTTTGTGGCCGATGCTGTGATGGAAGCGGCAGATGCAGGGATTGCTCTTGCGGTGATTATCACCGAAGGTGCCCCTGTGCGTGACATGCAAATGGCGAAGGCGTATGCAACCAAAAAAGGGATGAAAACCATTGGACCAAACTGCCCTGGCATTATTACAGCCGGAGAGTGCAAGATTGGAATTATGCCAGGCATGATTTTCAAAAAAGGATCCGTAGGCCTCATTTCAAAATCAGGCACCTTGACCTATGAGGGCGCGAATCAAGTGTGCAAAGAAGGTTTTGGTATTAGCACGGCTGTGGGCATTGGGGGAGACCCTATTATTGGATTGAGCTATAAAGAGCTCTTGCCTATGTTTGAAGCAGACCCACAAACAGAAGCTATTGTCTTGATTGGTGAAATTGGCGGGGATTTAGAGATTCAAGCCGCCGCCTTTATTAAAGAGAATATTACCAAACCCGTGGTAGCATTCATCGCCGGACAGAGCGCGCCAAAAGGCAAACGCATGGGGCATGCGGGAGCAATTGTGAGCGGGAGTGCTGGAACAGCGGCAGAAAAGATGGAAGCGCTCCGCGCTGCAGGCGTGAGTGTGGTTCAATCACCTGCGGATATTGGTAAAAAAATAGCTGAGGTTTTAAACAAACGATAACCCCCAAGGGGTAATCACATTATTAAGGAGAGACGGATGAGCGTCATGGCGGCACCGGAGGAAACTCCGGTTTGGGTCAACACTGCGCGCTGTAAGGCGTGTGATGTGTGTGTAAGTTTGTGTCCTGCGGGGGTTTTAGCAATGGTTGCGGCCCCTGGTTCAACGCTAGGATCAATGATCGAAGTGGTGGAACCAACTGCGTGCATTGGCTGTAGGGATTGTGAACTTCACTGTCCGGATTTTGCTATTTATGTGGCTGAGCGTGGAGAGTTTAAGTTTGCAAAACTAACCGATGAGGCAAAGGCACGGGCTGAGGCTGTTAAGCTAAATGCCTATCGAAAATTGAGCGCATAGGGAGAATGGAATGGCTAGAGAAGTAGTATCAAGTGGCAATGCGCTCGCAGCTAAGGCTGCCGTAGAGTGTGGATGTAATTTTTTTGGTGGCTATCCCATCACTCCTTCAAGTGAAATTGCGCACGATTTGAGTGTTTTATTGCCACGAAGTGGCGGAACCTTTATTCAGATGGAAGATGAGATTGCAGGTATTTCTGTTGCCCTTGGCGCCTCCATGAGCGGTGCAAAGGCAATGACGGCTTCTTCAGGACCTGGCATCTCCCTTAAAGCAGAACAAATTGGCCTTGGGTTTATCGCAGAGATTCCTTTGGTGATTGTTAATGTTATGCGCGGCGGTCCCTCTACGGGTCTTCCTACGCGTGTTTCGCAAGCAGACATCGGTCAAGCAAAATACCCAACCCATGGAGACTTTGAGTCTATCTCCTTGTGTCCTGGTAGTTTGGAAGAGGCTTACACGGAAACAGTACGGGCATTTAATATTGCTGAAAAATACATGACTCCTGTGTTTGTGTTGTTGGATGAAACCTTAGGGCACATGCACGGCAAGGCGATTTTACCAGATTTAGAAGTGATTCAAAAGAGTATTGTTAAGCGCAATGAGTTCACGGGGGACCCTGCAGAATACCGTCCTTATGAGGCGGGTCCAACAGAACCTGCAACCCTCAATCCTTTCTTTAAAGGGTACCGTTACCACATTACAGGCTTGCACCACGGATCGACAGGCTTTCCCACGGAAGACGAACACCAATGCCAGTACAACATCAGCCGACTCATGAATAAAATTCGTGCCAATCATGAAGATTTGGTACGCTATGAAGAGTATATGTTAGATGATGCAGACGTGTGTATCATCGCTTATGGCAGTATTTCGCGTGCTGCAAAAGAAGCGGTGGTGAAGTTGCGCTCCGAGGGCATTAAAGCGGGATTGTTCCGACCTATTACCTTGTGGCCAAGTCCTAAAAAGCGTATGCGTGAAATTTCGGCACGCTTTAAAAAGATTTTTGTGACTGAGCTAAACATGGGGCAGTACCTTGAGGAGATTCAGCGTGTGATGAAACGGGATGATTTTGGAACCTTGCACAAGGCTAATGGACGGCCCATTGCCCCTAGCGAAATGGTAGCAAAAGTTAAGGAGATGATGTAATGGCCTTTAATTATGACAAATATTTACGCAGTGATAAAATGCCTACGCTGTGGTGTTGGGGCTGTGGTGATGGGGTTATCTTGAAATCCATTATCCGCGCGATTGAAAAATTGGGTTGGGATATGGATGACGTGTGCGTGGTTTCAGGTATCGGCTGTAGTGGGCGAACCAGTTCGTACATTAACTGCAACACGGTTCACACTACTCATGGTCGTGCCATTGCCTATGCTACGGGCATTAAGCTTGCTAATCCAACCAAAAAAGTCATCGTGGTAACAGGCGATGGCGACGGTTTAGCAATCGGGGGAAACCACACCATCCACGGGTGCCGCAGAAATATCGACTTGAACCATGTGCTTATCAACAACTTCATCTATGGCTTAACCAACTCCCAAACCTCTCCTACGACCCCTCAGGGCATGTGGACAGTGACGGCGCAGTATGGCAACATTGACCCGAGTTTTGATGCGGCTGTGTTGGCTGAGGCCGCGGGAGCGACCTTTGTGGCGCGCGAGTCGGTACTAGACCCTAAAAAACTTGAAAAAGTCTTTGTGGAAGGGTTTAAGCACGAAGGGTATTCCTTTTTTGATATTTTTTCAAACTGCCACATTAACTTGGGCCGAAAAAACAAAATGGGCGATGCGATTCAAAACCTTAAGTGGATTGAAGGACGTATTACGCCTAAGAAAAAATACGATGAGTTTAGCGAAGAAGAGCGAAAAAATAAGTTTCCCACAGGCATCTTAAAGCACGATACAACCCAGCTTGAGTACTGTAAAGGGTACCAAAAGGTGATTGAAGCGGCTCAAACAAAAAGCCAAGTGAAGCTCTAAGGAGGCGGGATGCGAAGTCAATTACGATTTGTTGGCGTGGGGGGACAAGGGGTTATTTTAGCGGGAGAGATTTTGGCTGCTGCAAAAATTAAAGACGGTGGATACGGTGTCAAAGCTTCGACATACACATCCCAAGTGCGTGGTGGGCCAACCAAGGTAGATATTTTACTAGACGAGGGCGAGATTTTATTTCCCTACGCTAACGAGGGCGAGATTGAATTTATGCTTGCTACGGCACAGGTGAGTTACGATCAGTTTAAAGAAGGCGTAAAAGAGGGCGGGATTATCGTTGTAGAGCCAAACCTTGTGAAGCCTTCTGAGGAAGACCGCAAGAAATGGCGAATTTATGAGATTCCTATCATTACCATTGCGAAAGAAGAAGTGGGTAATGTGATTACCCAATCAGTGGTTGCCTTGGCAATTGCTCTTGAAATGACCGAGGTGCTTAATCAGGATTTAGTAAAAAGCGTCATGCTTTCTAAGGTGCCTGAAAAAGTGCACGCATCAAACATTAAAGCCTTTGATTTGGGCATTAAATACGCCAAAGAAGCGCTTGCTTAACCCTTACATGTAAAGGGGTTTGTACCCCTTTACAATTCTAAAAAATTTTTAATCCCCGTAAAAATAATCTGAGCAGCCAAAGCAGCAAGGACAAGCCCCGTAATCTTACTTAACACCGTTAAGCCATTTTTCCCCACAACCCGTTCGATGGCACCTGAAAAATAGAGCATCACCCCCACGCTTCCTACGGCTAAAATGAGTGCAAAAAGGCCTTGAAGGGTTTGGTGCACACCTTCCATACCCGCACCCATCACAAGCAAGGCGCCGATTGTGCCTGGTCCGATGGTGATAGGAATCGCCAAAGGTACAACCGCGATGGAGTTGACTTCTTTGGGGAGGGCGTCGGTTTTTGGCCCTTGAATGAGCGAAACAGCAGTCAAGAAAAGTAGCGCCCCCGCCCCAATGCGAAAGGCATCCAAGGTGATGCCAAAAAGGTCAAAAATATAATTTCCAAAGAAAAGCAAAATAGTGCATGCAAAAATCACCGAGGCGCTGACATGGAGAGCAAGCTTCTTTTTTGCAATACTGCTTTCTTCTTTGGTCATCACTAAGAACATCGAAAGTACAAAAAATGGCGTCATTAAAAAGAAAAACTTAATGTACACCGAAACAATAAACGACCAATCCACACACACTCCTTTGTCTAAAAAAACGGCATTATACTCATCTTGTCTTAGAAATGCCTCTTTTTCAAAAGGCCATAAAAAAGAACTTTAGGGCAGCAATGTATGTAATCCATTACTTTTTGCATCGCAGTAATGGATTACAGATAAGCCCTAAGGTAGGGTGCTGGAATTTTTCCCGTTTCCTTAAACACTCTAGCTGCTTCAATGCCAAGATGGGGATTGCGCAAAAGCTCCCGCCCAAAGGCCACAAAGTCACACGCCTCCCCTAGTAAAAGAGCTTCTGCTTCAGCAGGTGTGGAGATTTGCCCCACTGCAATCACAGGAATATTGACTTTAGTTTTGACGGCCTTGGCTTCGCCCACTTGATACAAAGGGGCTAGGTGCGGACGGTTGTTGGGTGCGGCTTGGTTGCCACCCGAGGAGATGTGAAGGGCATCAACCCCCGCTTTCTCAAGTGCCTTGGCTAGTATAAGAGTGTCTTCAAGTTGCCACCCTTCTTTCATCCACTCGTGGGCTGAGAGGCGGACAATGAGAGGCAGGGTGATGGCTTCTTTGATGGAAGTGACAACCTCTAGCAAGAAGCGGCAACGGTTTTCCAAGCTCCCTCCGTAGTGGTCTTGGCGTTGGTTGGTTAAGGGTGAGAGAAATTCACACAGTAAATACCCGTGTGCCCCATGGATTTCCACCACATCATACCCTGCTTTTTGTGCGCGTAGGGCACTTTGAACAAAAGCTTTTCGCACGGTTTCAATCTCTTCAAGGCTCATAGCCTTGGGAGTTTTATAGGGTGCTGCGTCACTAAAGGCTAAGGCGCTTGGAGCGATGGGGGTTTCGTTGGCACATTCGCACTTCCTGCCCGCATGGGCTAGCTGGACACCAATGGCAGCACCAAAGAAATGGCACGTGTCTGTGAGGCTTTTGTGGGAAAGGATGTGCGCATCCTCCCATAAGCCCAAATCCTTGTCACTGATGCGTCCACGGGGTTCAACTCCTGTTGCTTCGACGATAATAAGCCCCGTTTCCCCAAGAGCCCTTGCTCCATAATGCAAGGTGTGAAAGGGGGTGGCGTGCCCATCATGGGTGGCGCTGTAAAGGCACATGGGCGGCATAACGATGCGGTTTTTAAGAGTGAGGGAGCCGATGGAGGCGGGGGAAAGCAGTAGACTCATGGGGTCTCCTTTTGGGTGAGATTAGGGCATTGTACCCCACGTTAGTCTTTTTGTAAAGCCTTTGTTCAAAGGGCACTTTGCTATAATCCCTTCAATGCATTTACATGTAAGGATGGGGATGAAAACAGAGATAAAAACGATGCACTACTTGTTGGAAATACTGGCCAAATGCGAAGAGAGTGAAACCCAGGCGCTGCACCAAGCAGTGCTTGACGCCCTTGATAAAGAAGCGTTGTGTGCTAAAACACGCTTTACATGTAAACAAATCAAAGCCCTTTTAAAAGCAGACGGAGCCGTGGACCTTGCAAAAACGCACCAAGCCTTCACGTTGTTGGCGCGGTACCGCAATCAAGCGCTTCCTGAAGCGTTAAGCCGTAAGCGTCAACACCTTATCCACACCTTATTGGGGGCAAATTTTCCTCAAAAGCAACACTTCCTAGAAACCTCCCTTCAAGCGTTTGAGAGTGCTCTTTCGCCCGTGGAAGAGAAAATGTACGGCTTGATTCGCCTTTATCTGTCTTCGATGAGCGAAGCCATTGAATTGTTTGTGTTGTTTGACACGCGCAAGGAAGCCTCCTTTGAAGCAGCAAGCGGGTACGTGCTTGAGTTGCACAAACAGATAAGTGAAACGCTGTTTTATAAAGAGGAACGTTTGTTAGTGGAAGAAGGGTTGGGGAAAATGAGCATTATTCTCTTAAGCGTGTACTACCAACACCTTTACATGTAAGGCTAAAAGGTACAAATGCGATTTTTCCCCTTGCTTTTGGCGCAGTAGAGCGCCTTGTCCGCACGAATGAAGGCAGACTCGATAGTATCGCCTTCCTTGAACTGTGTGATGCCATAGCTGGCAGTTTTGTGGCCAACGTGTTCAAATTCAGTTCGTTCGAGAGTGGCTTTGATTTTTTCTGCCAAGATTTCCGCACCGTTGGCATCGGTTTCTTTGCAAATGAGCAAAAACTCTTCGCCGCCCCACCTACCAAAAATGTCTGTGGTGCGTTTTTCTTGGGTGATAATCTGTGTAAATCGCACCAATACAGCATCGCCAACCTTGTGCCCAAAGGTATCGTTGACTTTTTTAAAATTGTCAATATCAATGATGATGAGAGAGAGGTCGCGTTTGTAGCGAAGAAAATAGTTGTATTCTTGGGAGAGTATCTCATCTAGTTTCATGCGGTTGTAAATGCCTGTAAGAACGTCCGTTACGGAAAGTAGGGCAAGTTGGTGGTTGTGGCGGCTAAGCTCTCGTTGCCGAAACAGTAGATACAGGGCAAATAAAACAAAGGCACCTAAGGCTTTGAGTAAAAATCCATAATCCACACCACGCTCATAGCGCACTGAAATCCATTTGTTGAGGATTTTTTGATGCACATCAGCATCAATGGAAGCAACAGCTTTTTCAAAAATGGGAAACAAGTGAGGGTCGTCGTTACGCACACCAATGCCTAACTCCCAAGATTCATCAAATTTACCTGCAATTTTGAGTTGATTGGCAAATTCTTTTTGAATGATGCTTCCCACGACAGGCAAGGAGTCTACAAAACCAAAAAGCTCTCTTTTGTGTACTTTAAAAAGTCCTTCGTGGATGTCCTTCACTTCTACAAAGTGCATTTTTGGGTACTTTACGCGTAAAATTTCCCCGTGGGAGTACCCTTTAACGATACCAATGGGGCGATCATGGATGGCAGAAACATTGGAAAAAAAGATTTCCTCAGGACGCGTGACAAGCACCAAAGGAATGCTCAGGTAAGGCTTTGTAAAACGCAAATAAAGTCGACGCTCAGGTGTGGGCATCGCCAGTGAAACAATGTCGCACTGGCGTCTTTTTACCTTTTCGAGAGATTCCACCCATGTGTGCGTTGAGACCATTTGGATAGGAATGCCAAGGTTTTCTTCAATTAAACGCATATAATCACTTGACATGCCCACGTGTTTACCCTCTTGATTGCCCTCAAGGGGCATCGCGCTTGGGTCAATACACAAACGGATAGCACCCAGACGCTCCAGGTGTTGTTTTTCCTCGGGAGTGAGGTCTAGCGCGGTAGTGTGGTCGCTTTGAATGGCGTGAAACCATTTGCTGCGCAAGGCGTAGAGTTCTTCTTCTGTGATGGCGCGCATTGTTTTATTAAGGATACGCCGCAAAGGCGCAGCTTCGGGGGTGAGTGCTAGGTGTAGCGTGTCGTTTAAGTGGGGTTCGTATAAGCGCAGGACGTTAAGATTGGCAAGCATGTAACGGTTCATGATGTAACACGCCACCATAAAATCTTCAATGGCCGCATCGGCTAAGCCAAAAGCAACAGCCTCGAGGGCTTCTTTGGAAGAGTCAAAAATCAAAAGACTGCTTTGAGGGTAGTGCTCTTGAGCCACTTTAGTTTTGCCGTTTTCTTGGGAGAGGGCAAGTTTTTTACCGGCTAGAGACTGGGGAGTAAGGGGGGCGTTTGCGCGTGTTATGAGTGCATGATGTATGTTTAAAACAGCATCACTTAAAAGGGCGCTTTCTTCTTGTGGAAAGGAGGAGAGTACGGGAGCGAGAATATCAAGATGCCCTTCGTGAAACAAATGGGTGAGGGAAGGGGCGGTGTTGCTGATAAATTGAATCTCAAGTTCAAGCCTAGAAGCAAGAAGGCGTAAAAAATCGACCATGTATCCTTGGGGTTGGTAGCTTGCGTAAAAGCTGTACGGGTACCGTTGTGTATCGTTTGAAACCCTTAAAATAGGGTATTTTGAAATATATTCACGCTCTTCTTTGGTGAGAAAATCTGCTTTAGCATAGGCGCTAAGGGGTAAGCAGAAAGAGCAAAATAAAAAGAATGTGAAGAGTAGTGGTTTCAATGGTTTGTCCAAACATACGGTGGATAGGAACCTTTACTATAACATAGTACGCTTAACGCTGATTAAAAGATGTGTAAAAATAGTTTACATGTAATCTTGAACGAAGGGGAGTGAGAAGGGTTTTCTCACTCGGTAAAAAGGGTGGCAACTAGGTAAATAAAACACTTCCAAGGCGAAGCATATTAGAACCGCAGCGCACGGCAAGTTCAAAATCATTGCTCATGCCCATGGAACAGACTTTCGCTCCGTGTTTGTGCAAGGATTCGTAAAGGCGATAAGTGGTTTCAAAACTCTCTTGAATGATGGCGACATCATCCGTGTGTGCCCCGATGCTCATCACCCCACGAAGGTGCAGATTGGGGCAGGTTTCTTGAATGGCTAAGTACGTCTCCACTGCCATTTCTGGCAAAACACCTGCCTTGGATGCTTCTTTGGCACTGTTGATTTGAAGCAAAACAGGGAGGGTTTTTTCCTTTACATGTAAGCGTTTGTCTAGCTCCACCGCCAAGGCCAAGGAGTCGCACGAATGCAGAAGAAACGGGTCTAAGTCGATAAGCTGATTGATTTTGTTTTTTTGCAATCTTCCAATAAAGTGCCACTCAATGGGCAAGGTGGACAGCGCAGTGTTTTTGCGTGAAAGCTCTTGCACCTTGTTTTCCCCAAAAGCCCGTTGCCCTGCGTGGACCATGGCTTCGACTTCTTGGGGCTCAACGCTCTTGCTCACGGCCACAAGTTTGATGATTTGGTGTTCATTTACCTGCGCGCGCACCGCTTCAATGCGGGAAAAAACAGCGTCTAGGGACGTTTCATACGGGCTCATTGGTACGCTCCTGAGAGGCGTAAGATGTCGTTGATAATCGTAAAGGCCATGAGGCTTAGAAGAAGTCCCCAACCCGCGTAGGTCATCTTGGCATAGACGGCTTCGTTAGGAGGTTTGCGCATCACCATTTCATAAAGATTGAACATAATATGCCCGCCATCAAGGGCAGGAATAGGAAAGAGGTTGATAACGCCTAGGTTCACAGAAATCAAAGCGGTGAGCATAAACAATGCCACAATCCCCGCATCTGCGGCGCTAGAGGTGATTTGTACGATGGAAATCACCCCGCCCATTTCTTTGGGAGAAATCACCCCTTCAATCATTTTTTGCAAACTTTGCACAATCAGTGTCGCAGCCCGCACGGTTTCGTGCCACGCATATCCCACGCCTTCTGCGCCTTTGAAATACAGGGTCACTGTTTCACCCGAAGGGGAAATGCCAATAAGCCGCTCTTGGATGGCTTCGCCAAAGATGGTTTGGCTTTGGCTAAGTTTTGGAGTTAAGGTGAGCAAAAGAGATTCGTTCCCTCGTCCTACGAGCAATTCAACAGCCCCTTGGGTTTGGGTGATGATGGGTTTAATCTCATCCCATGCGCGAATAGGCGTGCCGTTGATGGCAAGGATGCGGTCTTTTTCCAAAAGTCCTGCACTTACCGCGGCGGAGTTTTCCCCAATGGCACCAATCTCTGGGGCGAGTTTAAGCACACCCAATGAGGCGATGGCAAGGTAGAGCAAAAAGGCAAGCACGAAGTTAGCAAAAGGCCCTGCAAAAAGGATGGCGATGCGTTGCAAAGGGCTCTTTCCCCCAAAGCTATCGGCGTCTACGCTTGTGTTGGAAGGGTCTGTATCGTCTTGCCCTTTCATTTGCACGTAGCCTCCTAAAGGGATGGCACTAAGACAGTATTCGGTGTCGCCAATGCGACGTTTTAAAATCTTTTTCCCAAATCCAATGCTAAACACTTCCACCTTGACGCCAAAAAAACGTGCGGCTAAAAAATGCCCAAGTTCATGAAAGAAGATTAAAAAGGAGAGAACGAGTAGAGAAATTAGCATGTAGCCTCACTTTTTGTGTATCCGATGACATACTCAGCACCCGAGTACAAGGTTAAGCCGACCGCAACCCACAAAAGCAGCGTTGCAAGAGGCCAGTTCATAATCAAAAATCCAATGGCAATCATCTGAAACACCGTTTTTACTTTTCCTGACATGGACGCAGCAACATTGCGCCCCTCGCCCACGGCCATCACCCGAAGCCCTGTGATGAAAAATTCACGGGTCAAGATGAGATAAATAGCCCACCCACTAGCGCGGTCTATCATCATAAGCCCTAAAAAAGCGGCAAGAACTAGCATTTTATCGGCTAAGGGGTCAAGGATGGCACCAAATTTTGTCATTTGGTTCCATCCCCTTGCAATGTAGCCATCAAAAAAGTCTGTTGCACTGGCAAGGACAAAGATTAACGCTGCAAAGAAATCCAACCAACTTGGGTGGATGCCCTGAAACAGCGCCGCATCTCGCTCCACTAAAAACACAAACAGTAAGGGTGCCATCACGACGCGGAGTAGGGCGAGAAAATTGGGAAGATTGAGTGTCATTTAAAGGTCGTTCCCCCGTCAATCACTAGGGTGTGTCCCGTGATCCAACTGGATTTTTCAGAACACAAAAACACACAAGCCCCCGCCATGTCTTCGGGTTTTCCCATGCGGTTTAGCGGGGAGAGTTCGGCGGTTTTGTCTTTGACTTCTTCGTAATTGGTAAACGCACGCAAGGCGTCTGTTTCGATAGGACCGCCACTGACGGCGTTAACGCGGATGCCTTTTTCGCCTAGTTCTGTCGCAGCGTAACGCACCATGGCCTCTACAGCCGCCTTACATGTACCGTGGCCTGAGTAGTTTTCAATGTACACAAGATTTCCTGTGGAAGAGAGGGAGATAATGCTCCCGCCACCCACTTTTTCCATGCGTTTGGCAGCTTCTTGGGCGCCCACGACAAAGGCATTCACTGTGGCGGTAAAGATATTGTTGATTCCCTTGGGCTTGAGTTTCATAAATTTGGTGTATCCGCCTACAACTGCGCGCCCTGAAATGATGGCGTTGGAGATGAAAAAATCCACCCGGTCAAAGTCTTTATCGATGGCCTCAAACACGGTTTTATACTCTTCGGGTTGAAGAATGTTGAGCGGGTATGCTTTGGCTTTGATGCCAAACTCTTTTTCTAATTCTAAGGCTTGCTGCGTGGCAAGTTCGCCATTGGAGTTATAGGTGAAAGCAACATTGATGCCTTCTTTGGCAAAGGCTAAAACAATCGCGCGTCCAATACCGCGTGTTCCGCCACTAATAACGAGGGTCTTTCCTTGTAACATTATAATCCTTTGATTTCGTATTGAGCCATAACGGTCTCAATTTTTTTCATATTGTCTTTGCTAGGAGCACTTAGAGGCAAGCGGTATTCAAGGGTGTCAATGAGCCCTGCGATGTGCAATGCTGCTTTGATGGGAATAGGGTTGCTTTCGCAAAAGAGTGCTTTGTTGATGTTGTAAAGTTTGTCGTTAAGGGCTTTTGCTTGGCTGTAGTGCTCTTGGAGTGCCAGATGGGTAAGGGTGGCAATTTGGTCAGGAAGCAAGTTAGACGTGACGGAGATAACCCCTTTGCCGCCATTGGAGAGAAGGGGGTAGTTGATGGCATCATCCCCGCTAATGAGTGCAAGGGCTGGCTCATGGGCGAGCAAATCAACGCAACGCTCAATGGAACCCGTGGCTTCTTTGACTCCGTAAATATTGGGACACGCTTTAAAAAGACGGTAAATGGTTTCAGGCAGCAAATCAACCCCTGTGCGCCCTGGAACGTTGTATAAAAGCACAGGAATGTTTACAGACTCTGCGATGGCTTTGTAGTGTAAGAAAAGCCCCTCTTGCATAGGCTTGTTGTAATAAGGTGTTACTGAAAGGATGCCATCCGCTCCGTGTTGTTCGGCAAATTGCGCCAAGCCCACAGCTTCAAAGGTAGCATTACTGCCAGCACCTGCCAAGACACGCACGTGGGTACCCTTACATGTATCCACCGCAATCTCAATACACTGGCGGTGTTCATCATGGGTAAGGGTGGCGCTTTCGCCCGTTGTTCCTACTGGAACCACCACATCAATGCCATTGTTAATCTGGCGTTGGATGAGTTTTGCGTACCCCACTTCATCAAGTTTGCCATTTTTAATAGGGGTAACCAATGCGGTCATTGCGCCAATAAGAGGGTTATTCATGGGAATCCTTTCGTAGTATTACTGTAGTAGAATATTTGGGAATAAAGTAGGTATTTGCCGCCTTAGCAAGCTCTTCTTTGTTGAGGGTATTGATGCGTTCTTCGTATTCGAGCAAAGGGGTGATGTCGCCTTTGGCTAAAAAACTCCCAAAGAGGTTGGCAAGCCCACTGGAACTTTCTAGAGAGTAGATAAAGTCTGCCTTGGTATTGGTTTTAACCTTTTCGATGTCTGCATCGCTAATCTTTCCCGTTTGAACATCGGCAATAATAGCTAAAATCTCTTTTTCAACCACTTCCGCTTTGACGCCAGGATTGCACACGGCTAAAAACAAAAACACGCCGGGGTCTTTGTTGTCCATGCTAAAAGCATACACTTGGTTGACAAGCTTTTTTTGGTCGATGAGTCGGTCGTTTAGGTAACTGCTTTTGCCGCTACTGAGCAATTCACTTAAGGCCGAAAGAGCCACTTGGTCGGGGTGTTTAAAATCGGGAATCTTATAGGCAATAGCGACCATTTCCACTTCACTTTCTTTTTCAATCACCACACGTTTTGCCCCATCTTGAGGTGGTTCAACCTCGTGTTTTTGAGGAATGGGCGTCGTATTTGGGATGGCTTCAAAGTGTTTTTGAGCCGCTTCAAAGACCGTTGAGGGCTCAATGTCACCCGCTACAAGGATGATGGCATTGGCGGGTTGGTAATAGGTTTGGTGAAAGGTGCGAATGTCTTCAATGGTCCAGTTTTTAATGTCATCCTTAAAGCCAATGGGTGTCCAGTGGTAAGGGTGGTAAATGAAAGCATGGTTAAACAGGCGAAAATACAAAAAACCCATCGGAGAGTTGTCGGTGCGCCATAAGCGCTCTTCTAGTACCACATCGCGCTCAGGTTGAAACTCTTCGTCTTTGAGGTTTAGGTTTTGCATGAGTTCGGCAAAAAGTCCCAAAGAAGTGTCAAGGTTGGCCGTGGAGCTTTTGATGAAATAGTGGGTGTAGTCAAAACCCGTAGAAGCGTTATTAACCCCGCCAAACCCCTTGACGATTTCATCAAATTCCCCTGCGCGAAGGTTTTTAGTGGATTTGAAATTGAGGTGTTCAAGCATGTGGGCGATGCCACTTTTGCCCATGGTTTCGCTTCCGCTTCCCACTTTATAGAAGATGTCAGTCGTGATGACATTGGTGCCATTGTTCATGGGGATAACAACAACTTGCAGGTTGTTTTTTAAGGTTTTGGTTTCAAAGTGCGGCAATGAATTTGCCATAAGTCCTCCTGTGAATAGTAAAGCGCCAAGCAGTAAACGTCTCATCGTCTAGCGCCTATGGCTTCTTGAATATGGTGAAAACCGTCTTGGTTCATGCGGGCTAAAATGCCCTCATTGATGCGTTTGTTCAAAGAGGGGCCTTGGAAAATGAAGGCACTGTAGAGTTGCACCAAACTGGCTCCTTCTAAAATGCGCTCATAAGCATCGTCCACATCGCTAATGCCGCCCACGCTAATAAGCACAGTTTTACCAAAAAAGGCTTCCGCAAGGGGTTTGAAAAAGGCGGCACTTTTTTGGGTTAAAACGCGCCCGCTTAAGCCCCCAAAAGATTGCGCACCTTGGAGCAGGGTGTATTCTGTGGTGGTGTTTGTTGCCACGATGCCATGGGCTCCGTGGTTGATGGCGCATTCACATAGCTTCAGTGCCGCGTCCATCTCCATGTCGGGAGAAATTTTTAGCAAAATGGGTTTTTGGGTGAGTGTTTTAGCTAGGGTAAAAAGTTCGCTAATAAACCCTTCATTTTGCAGGTCACGAAGGCCGGGAGTGTTGGGCGAAGAGACGTTAATGACCATAAAATCACACAGGTCTTTAAGCCCTTCGATAAGAAGGCGGTAATCTTCCAGCGCCTCTTCGGGTGGCGTGGTTTTGTTCTTGCCGATGTTGGCCCCTAAAGGTGTGACAAAGGGGTACAAGGCCGTAAGGCGTTTTTTGACCTTGGCCAAGCCTTCGTTGTTAAAGCCCATGGCGTTTTGAACACTCTCTTCTTTGGGAAAGCGGAAGAGCCGTGGTTTGGGGTTGCCAGGTTGTGCTTTGGGGGTGATGGTACCAAATTCGATATGCCCAAAACCAAGGGCGGTAAGGCCTTTTAGCATGGTGGCATTTTTATCAAACCCTGCCCCTAAACCCACGGGATTGTGGAAGGTGGTGCCAAGGAGGTGCTGCTCCAATCTTGCATCGCTTACAAAAAAGGTGGAAGCAAAGGGTGAAAAGAGTGCTGGGCAATAGTTCCCCGTAAGCCTTAACCCGAATTCGACGATGTCATGTGCCGTTTCTGGCTGGAATTGAAACATGATTTTTTTGAGTAAATCGTACATCACTTTCCTTCTCTTATTTGGCGGGATTGTAGCTCAAAAAAGCTAAAATCCTGATTGGGTGCTTTTGGGGGCAAGGGGTTCGCCTTGTTCCCACTGGGTGCCTTGGGGGGTGTCCATGAGGTAAATCCCCTTGCTAGCAAGCCCATCACGAATGGCGTCTGCCTTGGCAAAATCCTTCGCTTTTTTGGCTTCTTGGCGCAGTATAATTTGTGCCTCAATGTGCTCCTTTTGTGCCCCATCTACCCCCAATTGGAAATATGCCACAGGGTCGTGCAACCCAATGCCAAGCACCTCTTCAATCCACACAAGGTTTGACAAAAGGCGTTGTTTGAGCCCTTTGTCTTTAGGGGTTTTGTCCAAGGCTTCATTGCCTTGCAAAATCATCTCATCGATTACCGCTAGGGTTTTTGAAATATTTAGGTCATCGCTAAGTGCTTCTAAAACCTTCTCTTTAAAAGCCGCGTCTGCGTGAGCATTTTCTGTTCCTAAGAGCCTTTTTTTGAGGCGGTAAAGCTTGTCTAAGCGGCGCTTTGACGCGCGCAAATCTTCTTCGTTAAAGTTAAAATCCGCGCGGTAATGGGTAGAGAGCAGGTAAAAACGTAAAATTTCACCATCGTATACATGTAACGCATCTTTGACAAAAAAGCTGTTGCCAAGAGACTTGCTCATTTTCTCACCCTTGATGGTGACAAAGCCATTATGCATCCAGTATTTAGCAAGGTGTTGGCCCGAGGCGCACCGTGTTTGTGCCGCCTCGTTTTCATGGTGAGGAAAAAACAAATCCGCACCTCCTGCGTGGATGTCAATTTGGTATGCGCCCTCATGCGCCAAATGCTCTTGAATCATCGCCGAACACTCAATGTGCCACCCTGGACGTCCCTTTCCAAAGGGAGAGTCAAACAAAGGCGCTTGGTCGGCGCGCTTCCATAGCGCAAAATCTTTGGGATTGTGTTTGGCACTGTTTTCTTCGACCCGTGCCTTGGCTTCTTCGATGTGTTGGTGGCTTAGGCTTAAATAGGCCGTGTCTTTTGTGGTGTCAAAATAGACCCCATCTTCAAGGGTGTAGGCCATCCCCTTATCTAGCAGGGTTTGAATCAACCGTACGATGCTTGGTAGGCTTTGGGTGGCCTTGGGTTCTAAGGTGGCATCTTTTACATGTAAGGCACGCATATCGGCTTTGTAGCGTTGAATATAGTACTCGGTGAGGGCTTCAAGGGTTTGGCCGCTTTGGTGCATTTTGGTAATGATTTTATCATCAATGTCCGTAAAGTTTTTGACAAAGATGACTTCAAAACCCCTCGCCTCAAGGGTGCGGCGTAGTAGGTCAAAAGCGATGGCACTGCGCGCATGCCCTAAATGGGCATCATCATACACCGTTGGCCCGCACACGTAAATGCTTGCTTTGTTGGGAACAATGGGTTCAAAGGGGACTTTTGTTTTTTGCGTTGAATCATAAATAACCACGTACACTCTCCTTTATCGCCCACATTAGTGCGCCACTGACGAGCAACACGGCTACTAATCCTGCGATATTTCGTGGGCGCATTATAGCCAAAAACGCTTGGGTGCCATAAGCATAAAGGGTGAGCACTAAAAGAACGACGCCACTAAGGGAGCTTGCCAGAGCCAACCCTGCTGCTTCTAGTGGCCCAATGAGCAGCAGAGAAAAAACCACATTTGTCCCCAAGCTAATGGCTGAAATCTTAGCCGCTTTGGCTTGCAAGTCGTTGGCATACAGCCACAAAGAAAAAAGACGCGCCAATCCAAAAGGCAATAGTCCAATGAGGTACATTTGCAGTACTAATGCGGTGTTGTAGGTATCTTGAGCGACAAAAGAGCCGCGTTCAAACAAAAGCCACGTGATTTCAGGAGCAAGTATGATGCCCCCAAGGGTTGCAACGCACAGCAAATAACACAACATCCAAAAGCCTTTTTCAAGAAAAAGGCGTGCCTTGGCTTCTCCATCGCGTTTAAGGGTTTTGGTGATACTTGGGAAAATAGCCACAGAAAGGGCGATGGCAAATAAGGCGAGCGGCAGTTGAAACACGCGGTTTGCGTAGTAGAGATAGCTTATGCTCCCAAAGGCTAAAAAGCTTGCTAGCCACGTGTCTAAAAAAGCAGAAAGTTGCGCCGTACTGCCTCCTAGGACCGCATGGAAAAAATTACGGTAAAAAGAGGGCTCAGTGGCGGTGCGTTTGGGTCGGGTCATGCTTCCCAAAAAAGGCCTAAGAAGGCGAAATTTTTTCAAGGCAATGAGGTGGGTAAGTGCTTGCAAGATTCCTCCTGCTAAGACGCCAAAACTAAGGTTCCAGACCACTTGATGGGGGTTTTGGGGGTCTGAGAGGAGCAGTGCACCAATCATAGCAAGGTTTAAAAGAGCTGTTGAAAAAGCCGTGGTGGCAAAATGGCCACGGTAGTGGAGCATTGAGGCGCAAAGGGTGACGCAATAAATCAGCAAGAGGTACCAAAAATTGATGCGCACAAGAGGGGCTGCTAGGGCAATAGTTTCTTTATCAAAACCAAAGGCAATGAGCTTGGTTAGCCACGGGGCAAAAACCATCACCAGTAAGGTTAAGCCCAAGAGAAAAAGAAAGAATTTTAAAAACACACTAGCGGCAAAGAGCCCTTTTTTAGTAGCTTTGGTAAAAGCGGGCAAAAAGGCTTGGGTAAAAGCGCCCTCGGCAAAAATGCGGCGAAAGAGGTTAGGAAGTTTAAAGGCAACAAAAAAGATGTCACTGTAGAGATTGGCACCCAAAAGAGAAGCGGTTAAAATATCGCGGATAAAGCCTAAAATTCTTGACACAAAAATGCCAATACTGTTAGTAAAAAAGGAGCGAATCACCATCAAACCGTGTCCTGAGTAAGGTTTTTAAAAACAAGGCAAAACGCCCAAAACAAGAGAGGTTTACCTTCTTTTAATGAATTGTGTATCATAATACAAAACAGATTAAAACAATGTGAGAAAGGCAGCACCGTGGGATTGTTTGACAAGCTAACCAAGGGAAGTAGCGGAGAGAGCAAAAAAGAGACTCCTCCCGTGACATTTTCTCCTATGATTATTGATACTCAAGACGTTGCCAAAGAGTTAAAAAGCGTTGCAACCGCCAACCACGTTAGTGTGGAGGTGGTGGATTTTAAAATCCTCAAGGTGACCACATTGTACCGCCAGGGGCAAGAAGAAGAGTGGCAAGAGGTGAGCGAGGAAGCGCGATCACTTTTTGGTGAAGATGATTTTTTTCTTAATCCAGAACTCAAAATCGACCAACACTTTAAGGTTGAAATTTTCGACACGCGCACCGAGGACGAATCCACGCCAACCCTTCCGCCCATCTCCTTGGGGGCCAATAAAAACCTTACCAAGACGGTGGTGACCATTAAAAAGAGTGTTGACATTCGCTACAGTTCCCATTTTGAAAATAGTTTGATTGAAGCGATTAATAAAAAGAAAATCAAAGCAAAAATTCTTGTAGGTATTCGTGAGGGCATCATGCGTCAAGAGGTGAAAAAGATTGCTGCTTCGGTGCGCATTAACAATATCGTTGAAAAAGACAGCACCTTTGTGGTGATGGAAGGGATTGATCCCATTTTGCCCATCAACGACGCCTTAATTGTTCACTATAAGAAAAAAATAAATGCAGAAGACAAGCAAGGCAGGGTGGATTATTCGCGCAGGGGTTATTTGGAAGCCGTAGGCGAGGGCGAGGTTATCTTGGAATACGTTAAGCCTCAAGAGGGAAGCCCAGGTAAAACATGCCGAGGGGTCTATTTGCCTGTGAATGAGCCAAAGGTGACCAACCAAACGACTATTAATATCACTGAGAATATCATCAAAAAAGAAGACGACAAGACCATTCGGTATATCGCTAAATGCAGCGGGTATGTCAAAGAAGCGGGCGGAACGTACGACATTCAAGACCAAATGGAACTTGATGAAATCAATTTTAAAACCACGGGCTCCATTGAAGCAGGACTAGACCGCAACGTTACGATTAATATCAAAGAAAGCGATGCGTTTAAAGACGCCATTGGGACGGGCATGAGCGTGGAGAGCACGGAGCTTAATGTGGATGGCAATGTGGGAAGTCAGGCAAATATTCGCGCTAGAAAAGTGCGCATTGGCGGCCAAACCCACATGACCTCTACAATCTGGGCAGATACGGCAGATATTTCTGTGCATCGGGGCACGCTTGAGGCCACAGAGGTAACCATTGAACGCTTGGAAGGCGGCAAAGTGATTGCCGATGTGGTGCGCGTCAAATCGGTGATTGGTGGGGAGATTATTGCGCGGCAAATCTACATCGAAAGCCTCTCTTCTAATGCACAAATTACAACATCAGAGTTGATAGAGATTCAAGAATTAAAGGGGAGCAATAATAAATTTCTTGTGGACCCCGCAAGTGCTATGACCTTTAAAACAGAAACCGCTTCACTAACAGAAAAGATTGAGAAAGCCCGAAAAAGCCTTGACAGTTTGCCAAAACAGTTAGAAAACAAAAAAAATATCATCGATAAAAACAAACAATCTGTTGAGATGATTAAGGCAAAAATCGAAGAACTCAAAGCCGAAGGGCAAAAGCCACCTGCGACGTTTATGGGAAAACTCAAAGACTATCAGCAGTTAGTGAACGAGTACAACTTGATGCTTAAAGCCATGAAAGATTACAAATTTCAACTCAACGATTACAAAGAAGAGCTCAACCAAATGCAATCTAAGATTTTTTCTGCCAAAATTATCAACCACTCTCCGTGGAAAGAGTACAATGAGATTAAGTTTAGGCTTATTTCTCCCGCTATTGAGGTGGAGTACAACACTAAAAATCATGAAATCTCCAAAATGATTACACTCGTGCAAACTTCGGATGATAAATTTAAAATCAACCGTTCAAGCCAGATAGACCGATGATTGTTGCACTTGAGGGCGTTGTTGTACGCAAAGAACCCACCTATGTGCACCTTAAAACCGTTGCGGGCATCACGTATAAAGTGGCCGTTTCCCTTTACACCAGTGCCACTTTAGCAACTTCTGGCACGGTTTCATTGCACACGACCCAAGTTTTTCGTGAAGATGCACAACTGCTTTTTGGGTTTGCTTCGCCAGATGAGCAGCGGATGTTTGAAACTTTGGTCAAACTCAGCGGTATTGGCCCTTCTATCGCCATGGCAGTGTGTTCAACGCTCACCCCTAAAGGGTTTGCAGAAGCGCTGATTCATGGGAATATAGACGCGTTTAAGATGGTGCCGGGCATTGGGCCAAAAAGCGCCAAGCGTATTTTGGTGGAATTGAGCGATTTTTCCCTCCACGGGGAAGAGAGTGTGGGCGTGGGCCATGAAGCTTCCTTGGCTCTTGAGAGCCTTGGGTTCAAAAAAGACCGTATCCAAAAAGTCCTCAGTACGTGCACCGCAGGGGACACGGCGGGGCTTATTAAAGAAGCACTTAAAAAACTAAGCTAAGGAAGTTGTGTGGAAGTAGGAATTGTATTTGGTGGAAAAAGCTATGAGCATGAGATTAGCATTGTCAGTGCTATTGCGCTTAAAAAAGTGCTTACATGTAAACTGATTTATATTTTTTGTGACGCAAACCGTGAGTTTTATTTGATCCCGACCAATGCTATCAATGCTAAGCGTTTTTCGGATGGAAGTTACAAAAAAGACCCCAAACTCACCTTGGAACAAGGGGGCTTTACATGTAAGGGGTTGTTTGGTGCAAAAAAAATCTCTTGCGACGTGGTACTGAACCTCATTCATGGGGCTGATGGAGAAGATGGCAAACTGGCGGGATTATTTTCGTTTTTTGGTGTGCCTTTTATTGGGCCACGCCTAGAAGCGTCGGTGCTCAGTTATAGCAAGCTTTGGACCAAGCATCTGGCGCAAGCGTGTGGGGTAAAGACCTTGCCTTACGAGCTTCTTACGCCCCAGCAACGCACCCCAAGCCTTGCGTACCCGCTCATTATCAAGCCCTTGCGTCTTGGCAGTTCCATTGGCGTGAGCGTGGTGCGCAGTGAAAAAACCCTTGAATACGCCCTGGATGTAGCCTTTGAATACGACGACACGGTCATTGTTGAGCCTTTTGTGGAAGGGGTGAGGGAATACAACCTTGCAGGATGTTTTACCGCACAAGGTGTGGAATTTTCTATCATTGAAGCTCCGCAAAAAGGGGAGTTATTGGACTTTGATAAAAAGTATTTAGACTTTTCCCGAACCGCCACCGTCTCTAAGGCGACCCTTGAGCCTACAGAGGAAAAACGCCTAAAAGAAGCCTTTGAGGCTCTTTACATGCCTTTGTTTCAAGGGGCATTGATTCGGTGCGATTTTTTCATGGTTGAAGGAGAGGTGGTTTTAAATGAAATCAATCCCAATCCTGGCAGTATGGCAAACTACCTTTTTGAAGACTTTGACGGGCTTGTGCACCGCTTGGCCAAGGCCTTGCCTGCCCCAAAAGAAGCCGCAGTGTCGTACCACTATATCCACTCTATTCACGCTGCTAAAGGGAAACTTTAGTGGCTCTCCAAGGGACTAACACACTGCGTTAGTCCCTTCTCCAAGCTCCCTATAAGGCGCCTCCCGCTATTATTTTACATAAAATTTTACACAAAGAAGAGCCATGGGCGCCTATTCACAAGAAGAAATGTACACAGCAACCCAAATGGTGCGCAATTTTAGCGCGATTGTCTCAGAAGTCAGTGAGGGCAAGCGCAAACGCGCCATCATTGTCAAAAACAACCGTTTTGAAGCCGTGCTTTTAAACATGCAAGAGTACGAACGTATGCAAGAAGCCGTGGAGATTTTAGAGAGAATCTACGCCAAAACCAAGCGAGCATGAGATGGCAAAACGGGCCTTACATGTAAACGGAGTGGACTATGAGATTGGGTATGAAATCCTTCATCCCGAGCAAGAGCAAACCATTGTGTTTTTGCACGGTTGGGGAGCCAATAAAGAGATTATGAAAAAAGCCTTTGGTGGCGTGTTTAAAGCGTACCAACACCTTTATCTTGATTTACCAGGCTTTGGTGCGTCTTCTTTACATGTACCGCTAACTTCCAAAGAATACGCTCAGGTCGTAGAGGCGTTTTTGGAAGCGTTACATGTAACGCCTGCGGTGATTGTGGGCCACTCTTTTGGGGGTAAAGTCGCCACTTTGCTCAACCCGCCATCCTTGGTTTTGTTAAGTAGTGCGGGGATTGTGCCGCCCAAATCTTTGTGGGTGCGGGGTAAAATCGCCGTATTTAAGGCTCTAAAACGTTTGGGGCTTGGGCGTTTTTACCGTCTGTTTGCCACCAAAGATGTGCACGGCATGGCACCGGTGATGTACGAAACACTCAAAAAAGTGGTCAACGAAGACATGCGTGAAGTTTTTCGCGCCTACAGCGGACGCGCGGTGGTCTGTTGGGGGGAAGAGGACAAGGCAACGCCCTTGCAAAGCGGGGAAGAGATTGCGCGGTTGATGCAAAACGCTAGGTTTTATCCCTTAAAAGGTGACCATTTTTTCTTTATGTTACACGGTGCACGCATTGAACGTGCCCTGAAGGAGGCGTGATGAAACAGATGCTATGGCTTGGCTTGCACCTTGTATTTGTGATGGGGCTTGGGTATTACCTTGTTACTGCGTTACAGTGGTACCATTACCGCATCAAACGCGTGGCGTTGCACTTTCACAAACCCCAATGGCACGTCTTTTTCCTCATCATTCCCGTGGTTGCCTATTATGCGGCGGGCGTGTATGTGTGGTTTTATGTGATTGTGGCTTTTTTCCCGATGCTTGTCTTGTGGGCGCGAAAACTTGACAAACCCTTGGTGCTCACCGCGCGCGTGAAGCGGTTTTTTGCCTTTTTGTTTTTTGCCACACTGTTTCAAGATGTGTTGTGTTTGGCCACGGCTGCGTGCGAGCAATTTGGGGTTTTGATGCCACTTATTGCGACGGTTGTACTAAGCAGTGCGTACGAAAAACTCCTTTTTCAGGGCTTTTATAAAAAAGCAAAAACCAAACTTGCTGCGCGTCCTTCTTTGAAAATTGTTGCTATTACGGCAAGTTATGGAAAGACGAGTATGAAAAACTTCCTCGCGCACATTTTAGGCGAAACCTTTGTGTGTTACGCCACCCCGCGCAGTGTCAATACCCTAGGCGGGTTGGTGCAAGATGTTAACACTGCATTGCCTGAAAAGGCGCAGGTGTATATTGCCGAAGCGGGCGCTAGGGAACCGGGCGATATTTTGGAAATCACCCGCTTTTTGGAGCCCCATGTGGCGCTTGTGGGCGAAGTGGGGGCTCAGCATATTGAGTATTTTAAAACCCTTGAGGCAGTGCGCAATACTAAGATGGAATTGGTCTATTCGCCGCGCCTTGAAAAAGCCTTTGTGCACCACAGCACCAAGGCGGTGCCTAGTGAGAGGGTGAGTGTTTTTGGCGCGGAATGTTTACATGTAGAAGCAACCCTTGAGGGAACCCGTTTTGAAGCGGTATTTGAGGGGGAAAAACGGCTGTTTGAGACCAAACTTTTGGGTGCATTTCACGCGACCAATCTGATTGCTTGCATCCACGTAGCGCGGCATTTTGGACTCTCTTTTGAAACGATCACCAAACAAATCGCCTCTTTGGAGCCCGTGCCTCACCGTTTGTGCCGCATGGACGCGGGCGGAAAAATCATTTTAGATGATAGCTTTAATGGGAACTTTGAAGGCATGCGCGCATCTTATGAACTGGTGCGCCAATACCAAGGGCGCAAAGTGCTTGTTACGCCTGGCATTATTGAGAGCACCAAGGAAGAAAATACCGCCTTGGCGCAGGTGATGAACGAGGTGTTTGATGTGGTAATGGTTACGGGCCAAGTGAATGCAGCCACGCTGATGGCCGTGTTAAAAAAGCCCCAAGTGCACCTTTTGAAAGAAAAATCCCAGATGGAGTCCTTGCTTGCTACGCATACAAGGGCAGGGGATCTTATCTTGTTTTCAAACGATGCACCCAGTTTTATTTAGTCAAGACCGCCTGGGTTTGTTGGGCGATTTCAAGCTCTTCATTGGTGGGCACCACAAGGGTCGCCACGGAAGCATTTGGGGTGTGGATGGGTGTGACAACCTTACAGCGTTGGTTATTGATTGTTGTATCAATACAAATACCAAGGTTTTCTAACCCCTCGCATGCTTTTGCCCGTAATTTAGCATCATTTTCACCAATCCCGCCCGTGAAAATAAGTGCATCTACGCGTCCAAGAACAGCGCTGTAAGCACCGATGTATTTTTTAATGCGGTAGGCAAACATCTCAAAGGCGAGGGCGGCTCTTTCGTCTCCGTTTTCAATCATCAATCCAATCTCTCGCATGTCGTTGTTTCCACAAATCCCCTTAAGACCGCTTTGCTTGTTAAGCAAGGTGTCAAGTTCGGCAATAGTGTAGCCTTTTTCCCGGTACAGGTAAAACAAAATCGCGGGGTCTAGATCCCCACTGCGTGTTCCCATGATGAGTCCTTCAAGGGGAGAGATTCCCATGGAAGTGTCTACGCTTTTGCCTCCTTGAATGGCCGTAGCACTTGTGCCATTTCCAAGGTGTAAAGAGATGGCATTAAAGTTTTCATAAGGGATGTTTAAATGAGCCGCTGCACTTTTGGAGACAAAATGGTGGGAGGTGCCATGAAACCCATAACGCCTTACATGTAAAGACTCATACAAACTATAAGGCAGGGCGTACATGTAAGCGTGCTGGGGAAGGGTGCGGTGAAATGCCGTGTCAAACACAGCCACTTGGGGGACACCTTTGCTTTGTCTTATGGCAGTTTCAATGCCCACAACATGGGCAGGGTTATGCAAGGGTGCGAGAGGCGAAAGTGCTTTAATGCCCTCAAGTACCACCGCATCAATGCGGGTTGGTGTGGAAAATAACTCACCGCCGTGTACGACACGATGGCCGATGGCATCGAGTTCGCTCAAGCAATTTAAAAGCCCAGATTGTGTAAAAAGAGCGTTCATGGTTCCAAGCGCGTCTTCATGGGTAGCAATAGGGTTTGATGCACTAAATTCTTCACCCGTGTGCATGGAGAGTTTTGCGTGAGAGTGCGTCTCGCCAATTTGTTCCACCATTCCTGAGGCCAGAACGCTGTGTGTGGTCATATCGAAAAGTTGAAACTTGATGGACGAACTTCCAGAATTAAGAACTAAAATCTTCACGCATGGTCTCCTTGGGCCTGAATGGCAGTGATGGCTACGGTATTGACAATGTCTTCTACTAAGCACCCTCGGCTTAAGTCATTGATGGGTTTGTTGAGTCCTTGAAGCACGGGGCCAATGGCAAGGGCGCCAGAGGAGCGTTGTACGGCTTTGTAAGTATTGTTTCCCGTGTTAAGGTCGGGGAAAATAAACACGGTGGCTTGTCCTGCGACGCTGCTGTTGGGAAGTTTGGTTTTAGCAACCTGTGGGTCGATGGCAGCATCGTACTGAATGGGCCCTTCAATGAGAAGGTCAGGGCGAAGCTCTTTGACGCGTTTTGTGGCGGTGCGCACTTTTTCTACTTCGTCTCCACTGCCAGAATCTCCTGTGGAATAAGAAAGCATGGCAATGCGGGGTTCTATCCCAAAGGCTTTAGCTGTTTGTGCTGAAGAGATGGCAATTTGTGCTAATTCTTCGGCACTGGGGTCTTGATTGACCGCGCAATCACCGTATACCAAAACGCGGGTGTCAAGGCACATGAAAAAGACGCTTGAAACCACGGAGATACCGGGCTTTGTTTTGATGGTTTGGAGGGCAGGGCGGATGGTGTCGGCGGTTGTGTGTACGGCGCCTGAAACCATGCCATCGGCGTACCCAAGGTAAACCATCATGGTGGCAAAATAGTTTGGACTCACCATGGCATCTTTGGCGGCGGCAAGTTTTAACCCTTTGGGTTTACGAAGTTCATAAAAAACAGTGACAAATTCTTCATTTAGTGGGGAAGTGGCAGGGTCAATGATACGCACGCCTTTAAGGTCAAGCCCTAGGGTCATGGCTTTGTGCATGACTTCGCTTTCATTGCCTAAAAGGATGAGATTGACCACATCGCGTCGCATGAGAATTTCTGCGGCGCGTAAAATCCGTTCATCTTCGCTTTCGGGCAAGACGATGGTTTTTTTATTGCTTCTGGCTTTTTCAAAGAGGCTGTACTCAAACATAATAGGAGTAATCACCGCGGAGGCGTTAGAGGTTTTGATTTTCTCTTCGATTTTGACTTTGTCAACATTGGCATCAAAAAGACCCATGGCAAGAGCTATTTTTCGCTTGCTTTGGGGGGTGATGCGCGCGGGAACATTGTTGACATCCATGGCAGTTTTGAAGGTGTCCTTAGTGCTTGTTAGTACAGGAATACTGCTAAAGTGTGCGATACCTTGGATAAGTTCCAAAATGGCCTGCTTGGGAACAAACCCTCCGGTAAGTAAAATCCCTGCGATGGTGGGATAAAGTTTGGAGTAGTTGGCGGCAATGGCGGCTAGCATGATTGCAGGGCGATCACCTGGCACAATGACCAAGTCCCCATCTTCAAGGTGGTCAAGAAAATGCTCCATAGTCATGGCCGCTACTTTACTTTGCCTAACCACCCGCCTAAGGTCTTGTTCTCCCCCTAAAATCATCTCGCATTTTAGGTATTTTTTGATTTCTGCAATGGTGGGCGAGTCAAGTTCGGGAATTTCTGGAAGCAAAAATATAGGGGCTGTGTGGTGGATGTTGAGTGTTTTGCTTTCTTTGAGGGCAAGGAACACCTCTTGGCTCAAACGGTTGGCAAAGGTAGCAAAATGCGTACAGCCTTCCGTTTTAATAGTGGTAGATTCAATGCGCATCTCTTCATAGACTTCTTTCAGGCTTTTATCGTTTCCATTTAAGACGCTCACAACAGGTACGCCAAGGTTTTTGGCAATTTCTAGGTTAATATCAAAATCAAAAGAAGAGGTGAGCGAAGAACTGCTAAGCCCCTCGCACAAGACAAAGTCGTATTGGCTTTCTAAGGCTTTGAATTTGCCAATCAGGGCTTCCATGAGGTCATGGCGATCCCCACTTGCCACCATGGTTTCTACTTCATCAACACTAAAACCATACGCATTTTCGTAGGATTGTTGGAGGGAAAAATATTCCAACATAAACTCAATATCCCCATCAGGACTCTCTTTGGAAGGGATGACGGGACGGAAAAAGGCAACTTTTTCCATGCGTCCTTTGAGCATTTCCATGAGGCCCATGGCTACGATTAAACTTCCCGCAGCAGGTTCTAGGGAGGCGATGTATAGACTTTTGGTTTGCATAATTTTCCTTTTTGTAACTGAGGAGTGATAGTGGAACTCTATTTGCTTTAGTGTAATCGTAGCAGATTATTATGATAAATAAATAACCTTTTACATGTAACTTTTTGGAGGATGTATGAAACGATATGGCGTAATTTCATTGGCAGTGTTGCCGTTGCTTTTTACGGGGTGCGCAAACCATATGGCAGATCCGCACATTGACATGACCCCGCCTGCTTATGTGGAAGAACTCCCGCCTCGGGCACCCGTTAGTAATCTATCAAATCCAGGGAGCTTGTATGGGCGCGGCGACAACCCTCTATTTTCCGACCGAAAAGCCATGAATACTAATGATATCGTCACTGTCGTCATTAGTGAGTCCTTGACCCAAAGTTCCAAGGCAAGCAAAAACGTCTCCAAACAAAATTCTGACAACCTAGGGGGCGGTATTGTCACGGCCAACGCGGCAGGTTCATCCCTTGCAAGTGTTGCAAACAGTATTAACAAATATACCAACATTGGGTTTGAGTCCGGCTCTTCCAATACGTTCACAGGAAGCGGTTCTAACTCGCGCAACGAAAGCTTTACTACCACCATCTCCGCACGTATTATTAAAGTAATGAACAATGGAAATTATTTCATCGAGGGAAGCAGGGAACTCTTGCTTAATGGAGAGAAGCAAATCGTTCAAATTAGTGGCGTGATTCGCCCCTACGATATTTCCCAATACAACCAAATCGATTCGAAATTTATTGCCGATGCTAAGATTATGTATACCACCCAAGGGGATATTGAGCGTGCTTCGACCCAACCGTGGGGCTCAAAGCTAATCCAGTCTGTGTGGCCATTTTAAACACTAGCCCCAAAGGACTAGTGTTTCACCGCTTGTGCCATGTCCCACATGGGCATGAAAATTCCCAAGGCTAGCAAAAGAACAATGCCTGCGATAAATCCAATAAGAATAGGCTCAATGTAGCTTGCAATGTTATCAATGATATTGTTGAATTTAGATTTAAAATAATCGGTGACTTTTCCAAGCATGCTGTCTAGGCTGCCACTTTGCTCTCCTGCGCCAATCATTTGTACTAACATTCCCTCGTACAAAGTGGTTTCTTGAAATGATTTGGTAAGGGAGACGCCACGTTGAACAGAAATCTTTACTCCGCCAAGTTGTTTTTTAAGGTAGGTATTGCCAATGGTTAAAAGGGCAGTATCTAGCGCATCGGCGATAGGAATGCCTGCGCGGATAAGTTCAGTAAAAACAAGGTTGAATCGGCTCATGGTGGAGTAAAAAACAATATTGCCAATCAGGTAAACTTTGAGAATGTATTTATCAAACCCCGCTTTAAACTCTTCGTTGTTTTCATACATGTATTTTCCAAAAAAGATAGACCCCAAAATAGCACCGAGGATATAAAATCCGTACTGATTAATAGCATGTTCCATGCCAAGTAAAATCTTTGTTGGAAGAGGGAGTTCTGCATTGAGTTTTTCAAAAATATCTTTAAATTTAGGTACAACATAGACCATGAGAATGGTAAATGCGATACAAATAGCCACAAGAACAGTGATGGGATAACGAATAGCTTTTTTAAATTTTTGTTGATTTTCCCAGATTTCATCTAAAATTTCGGCTAATTTAAAAAGAGATTCAGACATATTTCCCGTACTTTCGCCAAGTTCCACCATAGCGAGCGATACATCGCCGAGTTGGTGTTTAAAGTTGACAAAGGATTCCGTGAGGCTAAGTCCAGAGTTGAGATCATCATCCGCTTGCGTGAAAATAGCTTTTAAGCGCTTGTCTTCTGTGGCTTTTGCCACTTCTTTGATGCTGTCATGGATGGAGATGCCAGCATTGGTCATGACGCTAAGTTGCCTAATGGCGGCAATAAGATTTGGAGTGTGGATACTTTGCTTGGTCAGCGCGTTTAGGATGCGCTCTTTGTAGACTTGGAATTGTTCTTCCACGGGAGGGGAGGTTTCAATTACTTTGATGATGATGCCAGGATTTTTAATCTTTGCTACCGTGAGCGCATCGTTGCGGTTTTGCGCCTTAAAGATTTTTCGGTTTCTTTGGCCTTTGAAGAGGTATTCTACTTCAAAATATTTCATGATTTTGCCACCCTTAGGACTTCATCCATAGTTGTAATGCCTTGTGAGGCTCTTAAAATTCCATCTTGATACATGTCAATAAACCCTTCAGCATAGGCTTGTTGGCGAATCTTCTCTTTCGTGGTTCCTTGTGCAATCATGCTGGCAATTTCTTCACTAATGGGTAAAATTTCAGAAAGCATCTCCCTACCCAAATAGCCTGTTTGCGCGCATTTTTCGCACCCCGTGTTTTTATAAAAAGTGTACGTTTCTGGCAGGTATGCTTCGATTTGATCATGGAGCGTTTTGGGAAGATTGAGCTTGGTTTTACAGTGTGGACAGAGCTTGCGCACAAGGCGTTGTGCTTCAATAGCAACCAAGGCCCCACTGATGAGATAAGGCTCAATCCCCATATCGACAATTCGCGTTACGGCACTAATGGCGTCGTTGGTGTGCAAGGTGGAGAAAACCAAGTGGCCCGTGAGCGCTGCTTGTATGGCAATGCGTAAGGTTTCTTGATCCCTGATTTCCCCAATCATGATGATGTCGGGGTCTTGGCGCAGGATGGAGCGCAAGGCAGAGGCAAAGGTGAGGTTTGCTTTTTCATTTACTTGGGTTTGCTGGGTGAGGTTGAGTTGGTACTCCACAGGGTCTTCGACAGTGATGATTTTTGTTTCAATGCTTTTAATGGCATTAAGCGCGGCATAAAGGGTGGTGGTTTTACCACTTCCTGTGGGCCCAGTCACTAGGATAATCCCATAAGGAGATTTCATGGCTTTGGCAAAACGCTCAAAGTTTCTAGGGTGCATCCCTAGATTTTCAAGCTTAATCACCACTTTTGACTTATCAAGAATCCTAAGAACAATGGATTCGCCGTGCATGATAGGAAGGGCGGAGATACGAAAATCGTACTCTTTGCCAAGAACAGTGGCGGAAAACCTCCCATCTTGCGGCTTGCGTTTCTCGGCGATATCCATGTTGGAAAGTAACTTCATGCGCGAGGCAAGGGGAGGGTAGATGTCTTTATCAAACATAAATGCCTCAGAAAGCATCCCATCAATCCGGCTACGCACAATGCAGTTGTTTTCTGTTGGTTCGATGTGAATATCGCTGGCGCGGGCCAAAATGGCAGTTTTGAGGATGATTTCAATGAGCTTTAAAATCCCCGAAGACTCTTGGGGATTATCTGCTGCGCTTGAAGAGAGTTCTTTTCGGATGTCCGAAATTAGCCCCTTGATGCTCTCCCCCAGCTCCATTTTGACAAGATACTTGTCTACTTGTGCGGGATCTGCGATGACAATCTTAACAAGCTTACGGTTATAAATACGCTGAACACCCTCGTGGGCATTGATATCAGTGGGGTCTTTTAGGGCGATGTAGACATTAATCTCATCTTCTTTAATGGGGAGCGCTTTGTACTTTTTCAGTTGAGACAAAGGCACGCGGGTGGCCATACGGTAGTCGATATCCACCGCATCAAGGTCCATGTATTCAAAATTAAGGCTTTTGGCAAAATTTCTTAAAAAGATTTCCGTATCAATGGAAAATTCGCTGTTTAAATCCTCTATTCCTAAAGAGCCATTTCTGTAAAGCTCGGACAAAACCATCATCAAATCATCAGAAGTAAAATAGCCCTCATCAAGAAGTATTTCACCAATATTTTTTTCATGTTGAGCGGCTTGTAGTTCGATTTTTTTCGCCGTAACCTCATTGATGATGCGATTGCGAATGAGGTAATTTACCATCATTTGGGTTGAAGCGCTCATTACCAGTATGCCCTTGTTCTGATGAGTTTGCCACCACTGTAGGTTTGCACGATAAGTTTGTAAATATTATCGCTAGTGAGCCTTACATGTAAATGGTGAGAGAGTTGATTGCTTTCTTCAAAAATAAAAACATTGCCCTCTTTGATGAAATCGTTCGTAACGTATTTATCAAAGATAACTGAAAGGATATGGGGCGTTCGTGGGAGTCGCACGTAAGAGATGTCAACATTGTCCACAAAGGCATGGTACAAGAGCTTTTTTTGGTACAGCACAGTGGCAAAATAAGCAGCATTTGCCCGTGTTTCTGGGCTACGAATTAGCTTGTTAATGGGGTTAACCGTACGGCTTATCATGTCTATTTCTACACAGGCATGGCCGTACATGTTGACAAATTCTTCGTTGTCTGTGTAGGTTTCGTACAGTGCTGTTGTTTCATGACTACACACTTTTTCATACTCGCCTTGGGCGTACCACGTGCGAATTGTCTCCAAGGAGAGCGCAAAAAGCGAGCTGGCTAAAAAACAGAGGGCAAACAGAGACTTTCCCATTAAAATATTCCTTTCTTTAGTTTCTCAAGAAGCGATTCAGCGTTTCTTGAACTGTTGCCTTTTAGGAACTCTTCAAGCGCTTGTATGGCCTCGTTGGTGTTGTTGAGTCTGGCTTGCGACATGGCGAAAAGAATCCAGCTACGTTCGTTTTTTGGGTTAATTTCATTGGCAATCAAAGCCCACTTGCGCGCATCCTTGTATTCTTCGAGTTGGAAATACTCTTCTGAAAGCATAAGGGCAAAAACAATATTTTTTGTCGCGTCAAATTTTTCCTTCAAATATGCCGTAGTGTCCCTTTGGACTATCTTAGAGTCAATATCAATGCGAGAGGGTGAAATCTCTAGGGTCTCAACTTTAGGTGCCGCAACCTTTGCTTGCTCGATTTCTTTTGGCTCAGGATGCACATATTCAGGCGTTGGAAGAGGAAGGGGTGCGATAATGTCCCTGCGTTGTTCTTGTGGGGGAAGAGGTTGAATAACCAAAGAAGGCTGTTGAGGGAGCGATTTTTCCAAAGAGGAACCGTTTCCTTCGCCAAAAGAGGCACTTTGGGGCTCTTTCTTCTCATCCACCAAAAGAGAAACCGTCTGTTTTGGTGCGAGTGAGGGGTTGAAATGGTTATAAAGACCCACGCTAGCAAAGAGAACAAGACAGACTAAACCAAAGAGCCCAGTTTTTTTCCCTACGCGTTTTATCTGCCATTTTCTCCAGCGGCTCTCAAGGTTTTGGATGTCATTGGCGTTAAGCACGGATGAGTCCTGAATCGATGGCTGCCATTTGAATATACTTCGTGTTGGCGTATTTACCTCTAGCAAGGGTGGGTTTGTTGGCTTCATAGTATTCATAGATTTCAAAAATTTTATAAAGAAGCTTATTAATCGTGCGCAGATTGCCTTTTGTTAACTCAAACATATAGCGTATTTGACTTGGTTTAAAAAGGGCAAGGTATTCAAAGCGATTGTGAAAGAGAAATTTTTTTTCTAGGTAAATCTGAAGCTCAGCCACCGACGAGTTTGGCAATTCTATACTTTCCCAAATCCGCGTGGTGAAATATTCTTTTGCCAAGACATCTTCTTTTTCTGTCTTATGAATTGTAAATAAAAATTTAAATAAACGTGTGTCAGCCATAAGTCGAATTTTTTCTATTAATTCATCAGGATACAGTTGCGCTTCATCTAAAAGTACCGTTACGGCCACTTTTTCATAAGAGGCATTACTACGCTCTTTATAGAGCTTTAAAAAATGTTCATACCCGCTGATTTGCGGAGCTTCGTCGTTAAAGATTTCTTCATACAAAGACATGAGAAATTGGACTTCATTAAAAAAAGGTTGAGGAAAAAAAATGATGGGATGCTTTTTGTGCAAATCATTGTAAATTTTTCGCAATAAAAACGTTTTTCCAGTACCTGGTTTTCCATAAAACAAGATGAGTTTTAGTGGTTTTAGGATGGATTGAACAAGTTTTTCATAGGTAAGCGTAGATTTGTCGAGGTTGACGTAGTCAAATACGTTTCCCTCAACAAAAATTTGCTTAATCTCGGTAAAGCGGTTATTCATAGAGTGACTTTGAAAATCCAAGGTCTTTGAGTGTCTGGGTGTAGGAGATTTCTTCACCGATGATTCTTGGGGTAATAACAAAAACAAGTTCAGTGGAGGTGACGGTATTTTTAGTGCTTCTAAACGCGCTTCCAAGGATTGGTATGTCTCCCAAGAGGGGAATTTTGGTGTGGTCAAATCCTTTTGTGTTTTCGATTAAGCCCCCAAGAATGATGGTATCTCCATTGTTGACCATGACAACAGTGGAGAGTTTTTTCTCTGTTGTGTCAGGGGCTACTTCGCGAGGAACCGTCTGTTTTGTGTCATCATCGGAATATTTAAAACTACTGATTGAAGGGTTGATGCGCAACATGATTTTGTTTTCATCGGAGATTTCAGGCAAAAGGTTTAAAAGAACGCCGATAAAGATTGAGTAGTTGTTGTATGTCGTGGTAATGTTGTCCCCATCAGAAGCGCTTGTGTCTTCAGGAACACGGTAGTTGATGTTGTCCCCCACAGTAATAAGTGCTTGTTGGTTGTTCATGGTGATAACTTTTGGGCTTGAAACGACACGTGTGTCCCCATTGCTTTTTAGGAAATTAATGAGTCCTTCCATCGAAAAAGAAATGTTATTTAAAACATTAATATTTTTTACATAATTATTGGAGTTAAAGGCATTTGAAACACTGCTTCCCACGTAGTCTAAATCATTATTGCTATTATGGCTTAGGCTGAGTTGAAATTTGCTCCAATCGATTCCCGTGGTTTGTTCTTCACTAAGGCCTACTGAGATGACAGAAACGTCAATCATAACCTGACGGTGGAGTCTGCGCTTGAGGTCATCAAGGTAGGCTTGGATGCGCTCAATTTGTCGGGCTGTGCCTGTGATGGTGATAAGTCCGGCCTTGTGATTGATAATGGGGGATTGCGCAGCGTAGGTTTCAGAACCACTGTTTAAAATGGAGGTAATTTCAGCATCTATGGTGTTCCAAAAATCAAACTCTTCAGTGACACGAATCTCATTTTCTGCAGCATTTGCTGTGTCGCGAGTGCTTCCTTCTTCGGTGGGGGTGGCGGAGATAGAAGCATTGAGCGTTGCAACACCTTGACGAATAGACGTGATGTAATCAAGGGTGAATGTTTTGGTTTGAAGAGCGGAAACTCTTAGTACGTTGCGCTTAAATTCGTAGGTAAGGTTATTTTCTTCAAGCAAGAGGTCAAGTATCTCATGTAAGGTTAAATCTTTAATGTTGATGCCTTGAAGGCTTGTCTCTAAAATGATGGTGGCTTGAGGATCTCTGACGATGGTGCTAAAACTGCACACACTTGAGAGTTGGTTAATGACTTCGCGTATGGAAACGGATTCATTAATCCTGACGTTAAAGACTCTGAACTCACAAGACTGTTCGGTAGCGCCAAAAGAGGTACTTGGAAAAGAAAGGGATATAAAAAGTGCAGCGACCGCTAGAAGCTTGCTATTTAAATGAGACAGCAACATTGTTATTTCCTTTGTCAGATAACGTTAATTTTAGAGTATGATTTGCGCTTACAAGAGTGGCGTCTTTGGCCCCAATGGCACTAAGACGATAGGCACCTATAACATCCCCGCGTTCGAGCCATAGGGTGTTTATTTTTACACGGTTATTAAAAATTGCATATAAGCGATAGGTCTCTTTTTTAGGTGTTGTTCCTTCACTAGACGTTGTGTCAGAATAGATTTTGATGAAAGGATCTTTGGTGGCTTTAATGGCTGCTTCCGTGAGTCCAAAGCGCTTTTGGTTGATTGTCTCAAATAAGGTTTCATACGCATTGGTGTCATCGGCCAAAGAGGGTGTTCTAGCACTTAATGTTGTAGCAAGAAAAAGGAGTGAGGTTAGCAGCAGGTGTAATGGTTTCAATATTTCATCCCCCAAACAGCAATTTTTAGTGAGCCATCAAGTGTTTGTGCGCTTTCAAGTGACATTGCATAAATGTCAACAACCAGTTGACTCTCCTCAATAGCATTGATAAATCTTAAAATGTTGCCAAAATCTCCATTAAGGTCAATGGAGATGGTGAGCACTTGTTCAATCTTTTGCAAAGAAGGTTCTTTAAATTCGTTGTTGATTTTTAGGAGTTTTACATTGTATTGTTTTGCCAAAAAAGAGATCTGATCTAAAAAACTAGCCCAATTTTTGTCATTAAAAAGAAGGTAGGAGAGTTCTTTGAGTTTGCTATCGACATAGCCGTTGGTGTAAGTGATTCTTTCTAGGTTGATTTTTGTTTGTTCAATCTCTTGGTTGAGTCGCTCGACATGATAATTCCTATTGCCATTAACAGTAACGGAGGCAAGGTAGTTTTTCTCTTCGCTCACTTTGGTGGCGATTTGATTGAAAGCGCGCGTGTTTTTATTCAAAAAGGCTTCTGCGGGTGGAAAGGCGTAAGTGTAGACCAAAAAAGCCACAAGCACACCCAGTAAAAGCATTAAAATAGTTGCTTCACTGCTTTTTTTAGATTCAAAAAAAGTGTCAATTCTCTCAAAAAGTGCGTCCATTATTGTGCCTTTATAGTGACATCGCTAGTATAAAAGAAAGTATCTTCTTTTTTGATAATTTCTTCAGTAGAAACGGAATATTTTTCCTTCTCACTGATATCTTTCAAGAGTTCTGTTAGTTTTTTATCACTTTGGCTACGCAGTGAAAAGGTCATTTTCCCCTCGGCTTCTATGATTTTAGAAACTCTAATGCCGCGACTATTGATAAGTTCAATAAGGTCACTAAGAATCACTCCCTTCATGGGGTAGTTGACCTTTTTTTCGTGAATCTCGTTGAGAAGTTTTTTACGAAACTGCAATCGCTCGTCTTGTTGGGAGAACTTTGCATCTAACACCTTTTTTTCCTCAGCAAGCTTTGCAAGTACCGCCCGAAGCGCATTAGCTTCTTGGTTGAGTGTTGCGAATTCCTCTTTTTTATTCATGGTATCGTACGCTAATTTCGTCCCATAGGCGTATTGAAAAGCCGGATAAGCAAAGGAGAGAAGCAAAGAGGCAGCTAGGATGCCCGCAAGTTTTCCGCTTGGGCGCTTGGAAAAAGCAGGGGGTCTTTTAAAGATGGTAAAGTTTTCTGATTCATCTTGAGATTCAAAATAAGCTTGCGAGGTTAAAATCATCAAAATGTGCATTTGGTCAACATACCACTCTTTGGAGTTGATGGCAATATTGAAATTAAAGTCGTAAGATTCGAGGCCTATGTAGCTTTTTGAGTATTCTTCGATACCGCCCACTGTGCCCACTTCGGTGCCAAAATAAAAATGATCAATGGCTTCGATACCGTAACTGCGTTTGGCAAAAATTAACACATCATTGATGTAGAGAAAGATTTCGCCAAAAAGTTGCATAAGGAATTTTTGATGACCCATATTAGAAGGCCGCATTCCCTCTGCAGCAAGCATGTGGTAGAAATCTTCTTCATCAATGCGTTCGCCCAAAAGTTCGCAAAATTTTTCACTGATTTCTTTTAGGGAGTAGCGCAAGGATTTGGAGTAAAGGTAGCTACCTCCTCGGTAGATTGTTAAAAAAGCATCGTTTTTTTGGAGATAAACAAAGCACTGCACCCCTTCTTTTTCAAGAATATTTTTGCGGTAGAGGGCGCCCACGAGAAAGGGGGCAGTAGAAACATAATCTATGTATTTTGTTTTGGCTTTAATGGCACCAAATTGTTCTCGCACCAGTTCGGCATTGATGGCAAATACATTTAAAAGGCGATTTTTAGTGTCATTAACCTCTGTTTCAAAGTAGGTGATTTTGTATTCAGTGGCAGTGTCAAGTCCTAGCTCTTCATAGGCTTTGATTTCCACGGCATCTTGTAAGTCAGAATCAGGAATGGAGCGACTCATCTCAAGGGTGGATGAGATGATGTCTTTGGCGTAGATGTAGGAGATAAAAAATTCGTTGGTTTTGGAAGATTTATCGAGGTTGTGCGGTTTGATTTCGTTGCGTTCAAACCGGTATGCATTTTTGGATTCCAAATCAATGGATACAATAGTACTAAACCCTTTTTTATCTGTAGAAGTTGTTGCCATGTCCAAACCTACTCTTTAGTTGCTAAAAATTCATGATAAGATACTGTGATCAACCGCGTATTTCATACCCAAGTTCCTTGAGTGCTCGCTTGTCTTGACTCCATCCGGGTTTGACGACTACGAAAAGCTTTAAAAATACTCTTTTTTGGCATAATTTTTCCATCATTATCCTAGCGTGCTTTCCAATGCGTTGCAAAGCAGCCCCGCCTTTTCCGATAATAATACCCTTTTGGCTCTGTTTTTCGACGATGATTGTAGCATAAATTTTTTCCAAATCATACAATTCCTCCACTTTTTCAACTAAAACGTCACTACAGTAAGGAATTTCATCGCTAATGTTCTCAAAAATGGCCTCTCGGATGAACTCGCGGTAGAGTTCGCGCATGGGGTCAGTGGTGAGTATTTCTGGATCATAAAGATAAGGATGCGTAGGAAGATGCTTCACAATTTCATCTAAAAGATAAGACCTATCGCTTCCTTTTTTAATAGAAATAGGAACCAATGAAATAAAACGGTCTTGAAAATCTTGATATTTTTCAATGGCTTGAAGAATATCATCTTGGCTCATGAGATCGGTTTTTGTCAAAAGAAGCAAGTGGGGAGCTTTGGGGTTGAGCTTTAAAAAGGCTTCATAGGATTTGATGCTATCGGTTGCTGGAACCAAGAATAAAATCACATCACAGTCTCCAATGGCCTTTAGGGCCTCTTCAAGCATGAATTGGTTGAGGAGTTTCTCTTTTTCGTGAAGGCCGGGTGTGTCAATGAAAATAATCTGGTGCTCTTGGTGCATGGAAATAAGCAGTGAGCGCTTTCTGGTGGCGTTGGCTTTTTGGGAAACCATGGCCAGTTTTTCACCCATCAACCAGTTTAAAAGAGAGCTTTTTCCAGCGTTGGGTTTGCCTACAACGGCTACAAATCCTGTTTTTGTGCTCATAAAATATACCTTGCTGTGTCTTGGTCTTCAATGATGCTATCAAGCCGTTTATGCACAAGTTCGGCACTTACATGTAAGGTTTCGCCTTGGTGTAGATCGGCTTCAAAACTAATTTCTTCAATGACTTTTTCAATGATGGTGTGCAAGCGTCTTGCGCCGATGTCTTCCATTCTTTCGTTTGCTTTTTGGGAGATTTTAGCAAGAGCGCGGATAGCCTCTTCTTCAAACATCAAGGTCACCCCTTCGGTTTTTAACAGCGCCTCATACTGGCGCAAAAGGGAGTGTTTGGGTTTGGTAAGAATCTGGTACAACACTTCCTCGTCCAAACTGTCAAGCTCTACCCGCAAAGGAAAGCGGCCTTGGAGTTCAGGAATGAGGTCAGAAGGCTTGCTGACATGAAAGGCGCCCGCGGCGATGAATAAGATGTGGTCGGTTTTGATGGAGCCGTGCTTGGTGCTCACGGTTGAGCCTTCCACGATGGGCAATAAATCTCGCTGTACTCCTTCTTTACTGGGGTCTTGTCGGCTACTAGAGCCCGAAGGAACAGCCACTTTGTCAATTTCATCAATGAAGATAATCCCACTGTTTTGTGCCCGCTCAAGCGCTTCTGCTTTAATGCTATCAAGGTCAAGAAGTTTTTCGGCAGCGTCGTGTTTTAGGGCTTCTTTGGCTTCTTTAACTTTCAACTCTTTTTTAACAGGTTTGCTTCCCATGCCTAAAATCTTCACAAAACTTTCCTGAACTTTCACCATTTCAGGGGGAAGATTGTCAAGGCTTTCGCCTTGGGCGGGGGCGACTTCTACTTCAATGGTGAGCTCGTCCAAATCCCCTTGCAATAAACGCTCTTTCATGCGGGCAAAACTGCGCTCATAATCGGCCTGTTTTTCACTGCTAGCCCCTTTGGGGAGCGGGGGAAGGAGTTTTTCAATAATGGTGTTCTCGACGTATTCTTGGATACGCGTTTCATTACGCTCTTTGTGTTCGGTTTTAACAAGGTTCACCGAAGCCAATACCAAATCCCGCACCATGGACTCCACATCACGCCCTACAAATCCCACTTCGGTGTATTTGCTCGCTTCCACTTTCACAAACGGAAGGGCCATCATCTTGGCAAGGCGTCTGGCAATCTCGGTTTTTCCCACGCCAGTAGAGCCTATCATGAGGATATTTTTAGGCATGATTTCTTCTTGCATCTCTTTGTCAAGTTGCATGCGTCGGTGGCGATTTCTTAAGGCAATGGCAATGGTTTTTTTGGCCTCATGTTGGCCGATGATGTACTGGTCAAGGTAGGCGACGGTTTCTTTAGGTGTCATGCGGGTGTGTCCTCAAGCATAAAAGTTTGGATATTGGTGTTGGTGTAGATGCACATCTCTCCGGCGATTTTGAGACTCTCTTTAACAAGAGTGACTTCATCAAGGCTAGTGTGGGCGTGTAAGGCGCGCGCAGCGGAGAGGGCAAAATTTCCTCCACTGCCAATAGCGGCAAGGGTGCCATCTTCTGGTTCGACCACGTCACCTGTGCCACTTAGGATAAACAAATGTTCGCGGTTAAGTACCAACATCATGGCTTCAAGACGGCGCAAATACTTGTCCTTGCGCCACTCTTTTGAAAAATCAATAGCCGCTTTAAGTAAGTCGCCTTTGCGTTGTTCAAGAAAGTTTTCAAACATATCAAAAAGGTTAAACGCATCGGCGGTGCTTCCTGCAAAACCTGCCAAAACCTTGCCTCCGTGGAGGCGGCGGATTTTGACGGCATTGCTTTTAAGGACGGTGTTGCCAAAGGTAACTTGGCCATCACCGCCAATGACAGAACACTGCTTTCCTTTGTAGGCCAAAATAGTGGTGGCTTCAAACACGGCTATTCTCCGATGACATTGAGCGCAAAGTGCGCGTGAATGCCATGGCCCAGTTTCAAAGAGATGTCATAGTTGCCCGTTGCTTTAATGGGTTTGTCTAGCTCTACGTGTTTTTTATCTACCACAAAACCGTGTTGGGCTTCAAGTTCGGTAGCGATTTCGTCTTTAGTGATAGCGCCAAACAAGCTTCCGTTGGCACCCAAGGGGCGCTTGATGGAAAGGGTGACGTCTTTGAGTTTGACTTCTAAGTCTTTGAGTTTTTCAAGCTCCGCGGCTTCTTCTTCAGCCTCACGGCGTTTTTTGGCTTCGTATTGGCGAAGAACATCAGGCGTGGCAAGTTTGGCAAACCCTTTTCCGATGAGAAAATTGTGGCCATAGCCGTCTTTGACTTCTTTGATTTCACCTGCCTTGCCTAGGGCTTTAACGTCTTTGATGAGTAGTACTTTCATCATATCTCCTTTGGTCTATTTAAGTGGGTTAGGAAGGGGGGCATTTTTGACCACCTTGCCTCTGTAGCTGTCGATACCCTCAGGTAAATGGCACCTTTGGGTAAACCCCATGCGTCCAAAGACATGCATGAGGTAGTCGGTTCGTCCCCCTGTATGGCAGTAAAGCACAAAGGGGGTGGTTTTGAGATATTCGAGCTCTTCTTGGTAGAGATGGACACGGGTAAAAGGCAAAAGAAGGTCGGTGCCTTCGATGCACTCTTGCGAAAACTCCAATGCTTCCCGTACGTCCACTAGCAAAAAATCACACTCTCCTAAAGCCCTTACATGTAAGAGTTTTTCAAGGGTTTCTGGGGTGATGGTGTGTTGGGCTAGAGCCTCTGCACAAGGCGTGGTTTGGGCCATTACTTTCCTTGGCGTTTTTTGTTTTTGCCTGCGATGATGAGGCGCAAAGCATTGAGCTTAATGAACCCTTCGGCGTCTTTTTGGTTGTACACTTCATCCTCCTCAAAGGTGCAAAAATCGGCGTTAAAGAGGTTGTCGGTAGTGGAATCTCTGCCGATAACCATGACATTGCCTTTGTAAAGCTTAAGGCGTACGGTGCCGTTGACCCCTTCTTGGGACTTGTCGATGGCCGCTTGGAGCATGTAACGCTCAGGAGAGAACCAAAAACCATTATAAATGAGCTTGGCGTAGCGGGGCATAAGTTCGTCTTTAAGGTGCGCTGCTTCGCGGTCAAGGGTGATGCTCTCGATAGCACGGTGGGCTTTAAGCATGATGGTGCCCCCTGGCGTTTCATAACATCCACGACTTTTCATGCCCACAAAGCGGTTTTCAACGATGTCAAGGCGGCCGATGCCGTGTTTGCATCCTAGTTCGTTAAGGGCGTGCAGCATGGACGCAGGGCTGAGGCGTTGGCCGTTGAGTAGGACGGGGTCGCCTTTTTCGTAGCCAATTTCAATGGTTTGGGCTTGGTCTGGGGCGTTTTCGGGGCTTGCGGTCCAACGCCACATGTCCTCTTCTGGTTCGGCATTGGGGTCTTCAAGCACAAGACCTTCGTAGGAGATGTGCAACAAGTTTGCGTCCATGGAGTAGGGCGATTTGTTGGGTTTTTTCTCGATAGTGATGCCGTGTTTTGCGGCGTACCCCAAGAGTTTTTCGCGGGAGTTTAAGTCCCATTCGCGCCACGGGGCGATGATAATGAGGTCGGAGTTGATGCCAAGGTAACCCATTTCAAAACGCACTTGGTCGTTGCCTTTGCCTGTAGCACCGTGGCTTACCGCGTCTGCACCCGTAAGGGCCGCAATTTCCGCTTGACGTTTAGCAATAAGGGGACGGGCAATGGAAGTGCCTAGTAAATATTCGCCCTCGTAAATGGTGTTGGCGCGAAACATCGGAAAGACATAGTCGCGTACAAACTCTTCTTTGAGGTCTTCGATGTAAATGTTTTCGGGTTTAATGCCAAGTTCAATGGCTTTTTTGCGTGCGGGCTCTAACTCTTCACCTTGGCCGATATCTGCGGTAAAAGTGACCACTTCGCAATGGTATTCATCTTGAAGCCATTTTAAAATAATGCTTGTGTCTAAGCCCCCTGAGTAGGCTAGAACGACTTTTTTTACCTCACGTTTCATAGACAGTCCTTGAAAATAAATTATAAACCCACGATACTAACGCATTTTAGGTGAAAATTTGATTAATAGCCCTGAGCGTGCTAAAGAGGGAGGAGGGTGCAAGCATTTTTCATTCCCTTTATTGCTACTTTCAGGTTTTTACATTACAATACGCCCATGAGAATCGATAAATTTTTAAATTGTGTGAACATCACAAAACGCCGTGCGGTGTCTGAGGACATGTGCAAAAATGGCGTGGTTAGCATCAATGGTGCGGTGGCAAAGCCAGCCAAAGCCGTCAAAGTAGGGGATAAAATCACCATTGCGTACTTGCAAAAAGCAGTATCGTACGAGGTGTTAGCCATCCCTGAGACGAAAACCATCTCTAAATCCAAACAAGATGCGTACGTAAAGGAGCTAGGGTGAATTACCAAGAGGCGCGGCATTGGTTTGATTTGTTGTTTCAAAACCGCATTAACGAAGACGAAGCACGCTTAGTGCTCATTGAAATGCACAAACGCGGTGAAAGCGAAGAAGAACTTGCCGCAGCGGCAAGTGTGATGCGGGAACATTCCATTAAAGTTCCACTGGAAAAAGTCTTGCGCGATCGCGTCATTGACGTGGTGGGTACAGGAGGGGACAAGAGCGGAAGTTTTAACATTTCTAGCACCGTAGCTCTTGTCTTGGCTTCGTTGGATTGTGTGGTGGCCAAGCATGGAAACCGCGCGATTACGAGTAATTCGGGCAGTGCAGACATGCTAGAAGCTCTTGGCGTTAATCTAAACCTTGATAACATTCACCAAGCAACCATGCTTGAAGAGTGCGGGTTTACCTTTATGTTTGCCATCAACCACCACCCCGCCATGCGCCACATCATGCCTATTCGGCGAAGCATTCCCCATGGGACGATTTTTAATATCCTAGGGCCCTTGACCAACCCAGCGGGCGCGACCAAGTACCTTTTGGGCGTTTATCCTCAGAGCTTTTTAACGCCTATTGCCAAAGCCCTTTCCCTTCTCAAAAGTCCTTCTTCGCTTGTCGTGAGTTCACGCGATGGGATGGATGAGCTTAGTATTAGCGGCGTGAGTGATGGGGTGCGTGTTCTTGGAGAGAGCATTGAGTCTTTGGAAATTGACCCTGAAACTTTGGGGTTAAAACGTTACCCTTTTGAAGCCATCAAAGGGGGCGATGCCCTCCAAAACGCGGCCATTACGCGCGCGATTTTTGAAGGGGAAGAGCAGGGGGGTAAGAAAGAAATCATCTTGCTCAACACCGCGGCTGCCCTTTGGGTGGAAGGCAGTGCGAGAGACCTTAAAGAAGGCGTTGCCATGGCGAAGATGGCCATCGAGAGTGGACGAGCTAAAGAGAAGCTTGCGCAGATTGTGCACGTGTCAAATTCCCTATGAAACAGACCTTTACATGTAAGCTTGAAGGAGTCGATACCGTCGCTTCTGTCTTAGCCAAAGAGCTAGAAAAGGGCGGTATTTTGCTCTTGGAGGGCACCCTTGCTTCGGGAAAAACGACGCTCGTTAAAGCGTTGGCCAAAGCCTTACATGTAAAGACTCCCGTTTCCTCTCCTACCTTTTCTATTTTGCAAAATTACGAAGACAGGCTTTTTCATTATGATATCTACCAATCGGGCTTGGACGGGTTTTTGCACCAAGGATTGCTAGAGCAGTTGACCTTTCCTGGCGTGCATGTCATCGAATGGGCGGATGAAAAATTTGTGCGCATGTTGCGCGGGGTTGGGTTGGATTTTATGAGTGTGCACATTACGATTGAAGAGAATAAACGCCATTATGAGGTAACTTATGCATAAATTAAAAGTAGACAAGCTTTCAAAAATCATCAAAAAAACCCCTATCATCCATGAGATCTCTTTGGAAGTCAAAAGTGGTGAAGTAGTGGGACTTTTAGGGCCAAATGGCGCAGGAAAAACCACAACATTTTACATGATTTGCGGGCTCATTGCGGCAACTGGCGGGCAGATTTATCTGGACAATCAAAACATTTCTTCCATGCCCCTGCATGAGCGAGCCAAACTTGGCATTGGCTATTTGCCCCAAGAATCAAGCATTTTTAAAGAGTTGAGTGTGGAAGAGAATATTTTGTTGGCCGTAGAGATTGTCCATAAGGATGAAAAAGCCCGCGAAGCCAAGGTGGAAGAGCTGCTAAATTTGTTAAACATCGAGCCTATTCGTGGGCGCAAGGGCGTGAGTTTGAGCGGCGGCGAGCGGCGGCGGTGCGAGATTGCCCGTTCCCTTGCCATTACGCCCAAGTTTTTGCTGTTGGATGAGCCTTTTGCGGGGGTTGACCCCATTGCGGTGAGTGATATTCAAGAGATTGTCAAAGACTTAAAGAAGTTGGGCATTGGGGTACTGATTACTGACCATAATGTCCGTGAAACTCTGGCCATTTGCGACCGTGCGTATGTGATTAAAGATGGCGCACTTTTAGCCAGTGGCACGAGCAATGAAGTGGCCCACGATAAATTGGTGCGTACTTATTACCTTGGCGAATCTTTTAGGCTTTTAGACTAACACATGCTGGCCCTTCGAACCTCTGTTTCGCAAGCACCCAAGCAAAAACTTTCCAACACCCTGCGCAGTTGGTTGCCTATTTTGCAATCTAACTTGGAGTCTTTAAAAGAAGTGTTGGAGCCGTTTTGCGAGGCGAATCCGTTGATTGAAGTGCGGCCAGGAAACGAACGCGATGAGAGCCAGCGTTTTGCCAAACGTAGCTTTTTTGACCAAGTGGGGGCAAAAAATTCTGCAAGCGAGGCTATCGAAGCCTTAACCTTGGCCAAATCTTCGTTGTATGACGTGTTGTATGAACAGATTAATCCTCCTCTTTTTCCTACATGTAAATCCCAAAACATCGCATTTAAGATTGTGGAACAGATAAACGATGAGGGGTATTATGACCCGCAGCCTAAGTGGTGGGTGGCCCATGGGTTTAGCGAAGAAGAAGTGGAACGGGTGCGCGCGCGGTTTGCTCATTTGCTACCCTTGGGTGTTGGGGCGAAGGATTTTAAAGAATCGTTTTTGTTTCAGTTGGATGATTTGGAGATGGATGAAAGGCTCTATCAATCCACAAAGCGACTGATTGAGGACTTTGAAAACCTTGAAGTGTACGCGGGAGAGCCTAGCTTTTCCGAAGCCATCGGGGTGATACGCCGCTTTCATGTGCCCCCTGCTATTGAGTATTTTGAAGAGGGGACGCAAGTGGTCCCAGACTTGTTTGTGTTTGAAAATAACGGTGCCATTGAGGTGAAGCTTAACGACGCTTATTATCCGGATGTCATTATTGATACGCAAGGAATGGATGAATCCCATTACTTTGTGGCACAAAAAATCAAAGATGCTAAGGATTTAATCGACGCGCTTGAAATGCGAAAAGCGACACTCTACAAGATGGGGTTGATGATTGTGGAGTACCAATATGAGTTTTTTACGGGCGGGCCGATTCGCCCTATGAAGCTCAAAGATTTGGCCGATGAGCTTGCGCGCAACCCTTCGACTATTTCCCGTGCCATTGCCAATAAATACCTCGCGTGCAACCAAGGGGTGATTCCGCTAAAACAGTTTTTTAGCGCGGCGATTGACGAGGATGTGTCCAACTCGGCCATCAAAACCTATTTGCAAGAAGTGGTCGCCAAAGAAGATGCCCAAAAACCCTTGAGCGATTCAAAGTTACTGAGCATGATAGAGGAAAAATTTAGCGTCAAGATGGTGCGGCGCACCATCACCAAATACCGCAAACAACTCAACATCGCAGGTTCAAGCGAGCGTAAAAAACTCTACTCCTTCAAATAACCCCTACGCAGTTGCGCACGCCACTTCGCTGTCTTGATAATAATTTTTTACCATTTCATAGGCGGTTTGAATTTTTTCAAACTTTTCACGGTAATGCAGCACGAGTTCTTTGGAGGTGTTTTGGTGGCGGTCGGGATGGTAGAGCTTTACAAGGGTGAGGTACTGTTGGCGCACCTTTGAAAAAGAGTCTTGCATGGTGCACCCTAGGGCGGCAAAATACTCCTCCAAGAGTCCTCCTAACGTGTGAAACCGACGTTTGCGCTCAAAACGGGTGTGCAGGTTTTGGCGAAAGGCTTCGTAAGCTTGTGTGTCGTAGATAAAGCTGATAAACCACGCCATGTGTTTGCGCTCTCCCATGAGTTTTTCCAAGCGTGCGCAAGTGGTGTCGTTGTTGGGGAAGAGGGTGAGGGTATGGGTGCGCATGCGGTATTGAATGAGGTGGTCTTTAAAATAGTTTTTTAAGTAGCTAACCAACAAGCGGTTGTTTTCACCAAGGTTAAAGATAATGGCTTGCGGGGTATCAAACACTACAGAAATACGCAGGTTTGGCAACAGTTGATTTTTTTGTGTCAAAGAGAGTTTGATGGTTTTTGAATGGGCATTTTTAAGGGCGTCAATGTCCTTGGGCGAAGCATCAGGATGGGTGTTTTTGTAGAGTTTGGCAACGAGTTTTAAAAAATAACGTCGTTGATGGGTCTCTTCTTCCTTGGCAAAAACGATGACCTTATCTTTGCGGCCAACGCGGTGGGGAAAATGTTGGTCAATGCTGTGTTGCAAACGGTAGTAGACTTCACTTTCTTCAACACTGATGGCGACCATTTCTGGGGTAAAGGACAGTTGCATGGGATAGCCTCCTTTGGTTGTGACAAAGAAAGCAAAAAGAGTTCCACTTTAAAGCCAAAGCGGTTCTTGGTTTAACGAGGGCAATCCTTGGAGAATTTCATGGGGCGTGTACTCACCTTTGTAGCGTAAACTTGGGCACTCTTTCACGTAATAACCCAAATAAACCCAACGCAAATGGTGCTTTTGGCACAGGAAAATCTGCTGATACAGCGAATACCTCCCCAAAGAAAGGTGCGCAAAGTCGGGGTCGTAAAAAAAGTAGATAGAAGAAAGGCCATCCTCTAGCATGTCTACCAAATCCACTCCCACGAGTTGTTGGTCGACAAAATACAAAATCTCCCGCCCAAAGGTTCCGTGTCCTGCCACGTAGAGTTCGTAGTAGCTTTGCATGGAAAGGTGGTAGTGTTTCCAACCGCGTTTTTCTTTCATGAGGGCATGGTAGCGGTTGTAAAGGTCGAGGTGCTGAGGCGTTACAGAAGGAGGGCGGATGTAGATGCGCGTGGAGGCATTTTTACGAAAGACACGCCTTGCATTTTTGGTAAATTCAAAGTTTTCTGCGTCGATGCGCAGGCTCAAACACGCCTGGCATCCTGCGCATTGAGGCCTGGAATAGTACTCACCAAAACGGCGCCAACCGCGCTGGGTGAGGGCAGTGGAAAGGGCGACATCCGCCCCTTTGATGAACTTGTACTGCATCCTTGCATGCTGTTGGGGCAAATAGGCACAGGTGGTTTCAAGGGTTGAAAAATCAACCGTATTGGGAGTTTTGCTTAGCAACATCAAGCCCCTAGCGTTTTTGAACGCCTGTGTTTTTCATGTACTCTAAAAACTCATCTTTTAAGCGTATTTCACGCTCCTTTTTATCTTCGACTTTTTTGAGGGCTTTTTCTTCTTGGACAAGTTTTGTTTTTAAATCTTTGAGCTCGTCAAATAGCAACGTTGGCATGGTTTCATTCCTTACATGTAAAGGGTTTTAATGGTGGGACCCAAGTTCACTGGCCACACTGGCGGCTTCTTTAAGCCGTTCGTTGTCAAAATGGGTGTAAATGCGTGACGTGTTGAGGCTCGCGTGCCCAAGGGCTTCTTGCACCAAAACGATGTCTTTGCGTTTGCGGTAGAGCAGGGTGGCAAAGGTGTGGCGGAGCATGTGCGCCCCGTTTTTGGCCTTACGGATACCCGCTTGAAACAGCACTTGTTCGACGATGCGACTCACGTACGCTTGCGTCATCATAGCACCTTTTCGATTACAAAAAAGTAAACCTTCTTTGCAGGGCGTTGACTTGATGACTTCGGCCAAATGGTGGCGAATGAGGTGCTGTTTGATCATCACAACGCGGTATTTGTTGCCTTTGCCACGGATGCGCAAGACAAAGCAATCACCCTCTTGGGTAATCTCCCGAACCTTTACATGTAAGGCTTCTGAGACGCGGATGCCTGTGTAGGCGATGAGCTTTAAAATGAGGCGGTTGCGTTCGCCGTTGGTTTTAAACGCGGCGGTGTCGATGGCGTTTAAAAAGCGTTCTACCTCCTCTTCGTTCATGAATTCGGGCAGTTTTTCCCCGCGATTTCCGCTCACGCCCCCCCAGTTTTTAAGCTGAATGTCAAAGACGTGAGAGGTGCCCTCATCCTCATTTTGGCGGTCAAGGTAGCCAAAAAAGCCCAGCATGGCGATGCGGTAATTTTTCTTGGTAGCATCACTCAGGCCTCCTGTAGCACTAGCCAAAAAGTCTGCGATGAGCTCTTCGTCGATTTGCTTCAGGGAATAGAGGCGGTGGTAGCCCAAAAGCTCTACCATTTTTTTTAAAGGGTTAAAGTAAGTGTTGATGCCTGTGAGTCCTGCGTTGCGTGCTTTTTTGACCAACGTGTCCAGCTCGTCTAGGCTTGACGCGCCTTTAGTGAGGGCGAAGGTGACGCGGGAGAGGGCTTTGGGGTCTTTAAGCTCTTTGTTGGAGAGAGAATTGAGTTTGTGCTTGACGAAACGGCTAAGCCAAAAGAGTAGAGATTTTTCAACGTTCTCTTCACAATCTAGGGGAAACTTCACATAACCTCCTTTTAAATACGCCTTTGGGCAAAGCTCCAAAGACTACGTTAACACTAGGTTCTGCTCAGCGCAGGCCTTGATGCTTAGAATTCTTTCAAAACGTATTTTGTAAAAAAGGAAGTATAGCATAGCTTGAAAACTCGAAAATTAACTAAAAAGAGAAGATGCCTAGATTTAGGGGTTTGCAAAAGGTAAAATACGCATTATAATCGTATTTTGTATTGAAAACTGTAATTTTCAAACTATTTTTAATTCCCTCTTTTGGGTCTTGGTTTTTACAGCGCAAAGGATTGCGCCATGGGCATTGGTGTGGGTTTTACCTTTTGGAAAGCTGGAATTTATCCATAAAATTTTACAGAGGAATGGAGGCAAGATTGTGTGTATAGGGAGAGAAACAGGTGGAGGTCAAAATGCAACGGGTGAATTCAGAAAAAGCCTTACATGTAAAGAAAAGCCTTACATGTAAAGAAAAGCCTTACATGTAAAGAAACTCCCTGGGGTGTGTTGGGAGTTTTGTAAAAATATCTAAGGAAAAGGGTTTAGCGGTGTTTTTTGGGGTAATCAAAGAAAAGAACGCGCGCGCATCCCTCCCCTACTTCTTGAAATGTCTCGACCGTTAATTCTAGTCCAACAATACCACACGTGGGAATGTTGCCAAAAATAGCATCCGCTAAGAGCTCGCACGCGTAGGTGATTTCGGGATTGTGGGCGATAATAAAAACGTTTTGAGCGGTGGGTGGCAAGGCGCGAAGAATCTCAAGATAGGTTTCAAATGCGCTCTCGTACAACAAGGGTTCGTAGGTGATAGCTTCAATCTCTAGCTCTTTAGCGATGATTTGAGCTGTTTTTTTAGCCCGAAGTGCGGGAGAAGAAAGGATGATGTCAGGGGTGACATTGTGACGCTTGAGACGCTTAGCCATCAAAGGTGCGTCCGTTTTACCTCGCTTATTTAGCGGTCTGTCAAAATCGCTCAACTGTGCGTCTTTCCAGCTAGATTTTGCATGTCGAATAAAATAGAGTGTTTTCATTTGGGTATGATACCACACCCTTTCCTTAGGTGTTGCTTTTGCCTTTAAATGTCGTTACAATTTTCTTCTCATTTAGGGGGTGTGGCATGGACTTTTTACCGTGGAAAGAAGGAGCGGCTTATACACTTGGTGCCGAACTTGAGGTGCGTTTGCACGAAGAGGGTGACATGCACCTCGTGAGTGCTGCGCCATTGGTGTTAGACGCCCTGCCCTTGGAGGTTTTGCCCCATGTGCACCCTGAGTATTTGGCGTCTTTGCTTGAGCTTACAACGCCCCTGTGCGCTTCGCCTTTAGAGGTGCGCCAATCCCTAGAAGCCCTTGTGCGTCAAACGGCCCAGTGCGCTGCAAAGCTTGGTGTTGTGGTGGCAACTTCAGGTGTGCATGCGCTTCCGTGCGATGATGTGCGCTTGGTAGATTCGCTGCACTACCGTGCTTTTAGCCACGAATATGGGATTTTGCTTCGCAAATTTACGATTTGTGGATTACACCTTCAGGTTTCCTTGCCCAGTTCCGACGACGCGCTTCGCGCGTACAATGTTGCCCTAGAATACCTGCCTGTGTTTATCGCTCTTGGGGCAAATTCGGCGTTTTTTGACGGGGAAGAGACGGGGCTTTTGGGGTATCGGAGTAAACTTTTTGAGCAATTGCCACTGGCGGGGTTGCCAGGGTATTTTGAAGAGTACTATGAGATGGGCGAACTCTACCGCGCCTTGGTTGCATCTGGGACCATCGAAAGTTTGCGTGACGTGATGTGGGAAGTGCGCATTAATCCAACCCTTGGAGTTCTTGAGATGCGTGCGTGCGATGCGAGCAATGATTTTGTGCGCATTGAGCTTTTAAGCGTGCTGTTTCAGGCGTTGTGCGCGTACGCCCAGTGCAAGAGCGCCCAATGGCTTCATGGACAAATGCTAGAACAAAACCGCTGGAATGCCATTCGCCATGGGCTGGATGGGATGTTTCAGGGGAAAGAAAAGGTTGAGATTTTGCGCTCTTATGCTAGAGGGTGGATTGGCGAGATGGACGCGATGGGTATTTTTGCCCAACTTGGAACGCAAGCGTACGTGCCAAAATTGCTACTGTTGCTAGAGCACCCTACTCCTGCCCATTTGCAAAAAGAGTGCTTTGAAAAACACCGCTGTTTGAGCGAAGTGGAACGGTTAGGACTGTTTTAGCACCTTTTGGTGCTTAGGCCTTTTTGCATCACCCTGTTTCGAGACGAGTTATCCACAATGGGTGCCCCAAAGCTGAAGCTTTGACCCACCCAGATAAAGTCTCTCTTGCGGGTGACGCAAAAGGCCTAGTGACACACTATTTTTTAAGGAGTGATGGCTTTTAATGTGGAATGAATCAACAAAACCCTATGTATTGCTGGTGTTGTGTGTGTTGTTTTGGTCGGGAAATTTTATCTTGGGTCGGTTTATCCACGAAGAGATTGCGCCTGTGCAGTTGGCCATGTACCGTTGGCTAGGGGTGCTCATCCTCCTTTTGCCTTACCTGATGCGGGAGCGCAAGGCGGTATTAGGGGCGCTAAAAGGGCATTTTTGGATGCTGCTACTTTTGAGTTTTTTAGGCGTGACGTCCTTTAATACCGTGCTGTACGTGGGGCTTCAAGACACCACGGCAACCAACGCACTGCTCATCAACTCCGCGACGCCCATTACCATTGTGTTGCTCTCGGTGGTGATTTTAAAAAGCAAGGTGCGCGCCCTTCAAGTAGCGGGGATTTTGCTTTCTATGGCGGGTGTGGTGCATTTGGCGTTGCATGGAGAGTGGGAGCGTCTTATCACCCTTTCCTTTGGCAAAGGGGACATTTGGGTTATCGTGGCTTCGTGCATGTGGGCGTTGTACTCGGTATTGGTACGGTTTCGACCTGCGGGATTCGAGGGGTATTTTGCCACGACGGTGCTCTTAGGAAGCGCGATGCTTTATGGAGTGTTTTGGCAGATGGGGTACGGAGTGTTAGACGTGCTTAGTTTTAGCCTCAATGCCAAACTCGTCATCGCTTACACGATTGTATTGCCTTCCTTGCTCTCGTACCACTTTTGGCATTATGGGATTGCCCATATTGGACCTGAAAAAAGCGGGCAATTTGTTCACCTCATGCCCGTTTTTGGGTCAGTTTTGGCCTTTTTCTTTTTAGGCGAACGCTTTTACATGTACCACCTCGGCGGTGCGGTGCTCATTGGGGCAGGGATTTACCTCTCGCTGTTTTTGGGAAAGGCTAAGGCATGAGTGCTTCTTTCCCCTGCCCTTGCGGGAGCAAAACCCCTTACGCGCAGTGTTGTGAGCCTTTTCATGTGCAAGGCAAGGTGCCCACGGCCGAGGCACTGATGCGTTCGCGCTACAGTGCTTTTGCGTTAAAACTTGTACCCTACCTCCTAGCAACAACACACCCCACGACGCGTACCAAAACCCTTGAAGAAGAACTGCGCCTTACATGTAAACGTTTGGTGTGGACGAGTCTAGCAGTGTTGGATGTTTGGCAAGGGGGAGAAAAAGAGAAGGTGGGTAAGGTGCGTTTTCGCGCCACGTACGTAGAGGAAGGTAAGGATGGCGTTCACGAAGAACATTCGCGGTTTAAACGCTACAAAGGCGCGTGGATGTACGTGGATGGAGAGGTAAAATGAAACTCTATGGCAGATTGGCCCTTGGCTGTGTGATGCTTGCCCTTGGGGTGGTGGGGCTTTTTGTACCCAACCAACTCCTCACAGGCGGTACGGCGGGCGTTGCCCTGCTGTTGCATTATGCAAGCGGGATGAGCGTGGGAACGTGGATGGTGCTCATTAACGTGCCGTTGTTGTTGCTGGGATTTCGCTATTTTGGGCGCGGGTATGTGGTGCGCAGTATCGTGGTGATTGGGCTGGTTTCTGTACTCATCGATGTGTTGGCCAAGGTCGTGCACATGCCCCCTTTTGTGGTGGATACACCCCTTGGGGCCTTGTTTGGGGGTGTGTTTATTGGCGTGGGGCTTGGGCTGATTATTAAGAGCAATACTTCCGCAGGCGGGACAACCATCATCGCGCAAATCGTGGCGAGTAAGACCGAGCTTAAGGCAGGGCAAGTGCTGCTTATTTTAGACGCGCTGGTGTTGTGCGCGTCGCTGTTTATCTTTGAAGACCGTACGAAAGTGCTGTGGAGCGTGGTGAGCATTTACGTGACCTCGCGCATTGTTGACACCCTGCTCACGGGACGTTTGGATAAAAAAGTGGTTCATTTGGTGAGCGACAAGGTGGAAGAATTTACCAAAATCATCCGTGAAGAGCTAGGGCAACACGGCACGGTCATCCAAGGGGATGGGCTCTATGGTGAGAAGAAAAAAATCATCCTCATTGTGGTGGAAGTAGGCAAACTGCAAACCTTACGCGCCCTTGTGCGCAAACACGACCCTAGCGCGTTTATGATCATCACCGAAGCAACCGAGATGCTAGGGCGCGATTAGCTTTGATTTTTGCAAAAACCTTTACATGTAGAACCTTTACATGTAAAGGTTTTTAGCGCGTTACAACCCCCTCTTTTTCTTAACATCTTCCCTAAAACTTAAAAAATAAATGCACACTATTTTATTAAAAACAAAGTCTTTCAAGAGTAAACTTTAATCCGTGATAAAATATTAAATATGAAGGATACAACATGGAGCTACGCATTCCCTACGGCAAAGCGGATTTTTTTGACATCACTGTTCGTGATGAACAACTTGTTGGTGTGTACCGACCCAACGCGGTAGAAAAGATTGATTACAACCGCGCCATTGACGAGGCGCTAGCTTCTCCTTATAACCAAGTGGATTTTGACACCTTTGTTCAAACCGATGAGCGCATCGTTTTCATTGTTAATGATGGCACGCGCCCTACCCCCACGGCCAAAGTGCTAGCGCGCATTTACCCTAAAATCAAAGACAAAGACCTCTTTTTCATCGTCGCCACGGGGTGCCACAGAGCACCTACGGAAGAAGAGTGGCATTTTATTTTAGGCAAGGATATTTACGAGGATTTGCTCGCGAAAAATCGCCTGTGGAGCCATGATTCGCGCAAAGATGAGATGGTGTTTTTGGGCACCTCCACCAATGGCACGCAAATGTACTTAAACAAGCTGGTTGCGCAGGCAAAAAAAGTGTGTGTCATCGGCTCCGTGGAACCCCACTATTTTGCGGGCTATACAGGAGGGCGCAAAGCCTTTTTGCCAGGAGTCGCGGCCTTTGAAACCATCCAGCAAAACCACCTTTTAGCCTTGCATGCTAATGCCCAAGCCCTCTCTCTTAAGGGCAACCCTGTGCACGAAGACATGATGGATGCCATGAGTGTGTTGAAGGAAATAGATGTATTTGCCATCATGACCGTGCTTGATAGTGACCACGATATCTGTGCACTCAAGACGGGAGATTTGAGCGACTCGTTTTATGCCGCCATCGACAAAGCCGATGAAGTCTTTTGCGTGAACATTCCTCAAAAAGCAGACATCGTCATTTCTGTGGCCCCCTACCCCATGGACATCGACCTTTACCAGTCCCAAAAAGCCCTAGATAACGGCAAATTGGCCCTCAATAAAGACGGCATTTTAATCATGGTGGCCAAGTGCCGCACGGGCATTGGTGAGGAAGGATTTTTTAAATTGATGAGTTCTGCGCCGTGCGCGAGGTCGGTGCTTGAAAAAATTAAAGAAGGGTACAAACTTGGCTATCACAAGGCCGCAAAAATGGCGGAGATTAACCTGTGGGCCCAGAGTTGGGCGGTGAGTGACCTGAGTGATGATGAGATGCGCGCGGTGCATTTGAAGCCTTACCATGACCTTGCCGTTGCACTCGAAGAAGCGATCGCCCAAAAAGGCGAAGATGCTAGCATTATTGTCCTGCCCTTTGGTTCCATCACAGTACCTAAGGTGTGTGAAGTTTAAAAGACCCAAAAAAAAGGAAGCATGATGGGAAATGAGGGATTGCGCGCACTTCTTAGTGCGGTGCAAAGTGGGGCGATGAGCACCGAAGAAGCCATGGAAAAGATGAAAAAGCTTCCTTTTGAAGATATTGGATTTGCTAAAATCGACCACCATCGTGCGGTGCGTCAGGGGTATCCTGAAGTCATTTACGGAGAGCGTAAAACCCCCGAGCAGATTGGGGAAATTACCCAACGCTTGTTAGCGTGCCAGAGCAATATCTTGGTCACAAGGGCTTCGATGGAAGCCTTTGACGCGGTGCAAAAGATTGCCAAAGACGCGTTTTATAACCCCATGGGACGCACGATTTCCATCAAGCGTTTTGCCGTGCCCATCCCCGCCTCCACCATCGTCATCGTGGCGGCGGGAACCTCGGATTTGTATGTGGTCGAAGAGGCGTACGAGACGGCAACGATTTTAGGAAACAAGGTAGAGAAGATTGTAGATGTGGGTGTTGCGGGGATTCACCGTTTGTTTGAACGGCTTGAAACCATCCAAAAAGCCAAGGTGGTCATCGTGATAGCAGGCATGGAAGGTGCATTGGCAAGTGTCATTGGCGGGCTGGTAGACAAGCCTGTGATTGCCGTGCCCACCAGTGTGGGGTATGGCGCAAGTTTTGGCGGCATCGCCGCGCTACTCTCCATGCTCAACAGTTGTGCAAGTGGCGTGAGTGTTGTTAATATCGACAATGGCTTTGGTGCGGCTTACAATGCGAGCATTATCAATCATTTGTAAACGTGTTAGCTCTCTTGGGCGTCGTAGTTCATGAGGGTGCTGTTCATGCTACGGGTGATGTGTTTGCGCATCAGTTCGCAAGCACCCTCGTCGTCTTTAGCGAGAATTTTATTGACCATCTCTTCGTGTTCGTGCTGTGAGGCATCGGCATAATCTTGGGCTCTTGCGCGGTGGTTCATGGAGAGTCCATTCCACAAAAGCGAGAGGAAAGATTTGAGTTTTTCGCTTTGGGCGGCTTCCCAAAAAACCATATGAAAGGCTTGGTTTGCCATGCTAAAGGCGTGGGTATCGCCCGTTTTGCGTGCTTCTTCCCCTTGGGCACAGACTTCCTTTAAAGCATTTAACACTTGTTCGTCCATGCGCACACATGCGCGGCGTACCGCTTCGGTTTCAAGCAAAATACGCATCTCGTAATGGTCTTTAATAGCGTCGATAGAGATGCCCTTGACGATGGCACAGCGGTTTTGGCGCAGTTCTAGTAAACCCTCAGTAGCCAAAATGTGAAAGGCTTCACGTACAGGCGTGCGGGACATACCGACCATTTCACTTACGCTATCAAGGGTGAGCGAGTGCCCTTTTTTGATTTCATCGGTCAAAATGGCGGAGCGCAAGATGGAAGCGACTTGCTCACGTGCAGGCAGCATTTGAATTTTTCTAAAATGTAGCATGGTGGTACTCTTTGAAAATCGGTGATATTGTATGAAAAATCAATACTAACTCAGTCTCAATGAGAAAGAGATAAAAGGGTTCCAAAATTTCCAATAAGTGAACAAAAGTGCCACCTTTGCTGTCTTTGGTGACTAAAAAAGTGCTATGATAGTGTTACGATAGTGCTAGAATAAAACAAGGAGGTTTTTTTGGCTGTGCTTCAAAAAAATATTTGGACGATATTTTATGTTCTTCTTGGGGGTGCTCTTTTCTTTTTGGGCTATGTTTCTTACGCTAAATGGGAAAATATCCACGAAAAATATGCCGCTGATCAAACCAACCAAGTCAAACTTGTCTCCAACGCCATGCACGCGTTGCTCCTCTCACAAGAAACTTCTCTCAATATCTTGGGGCACCAGCTCATTAAAGAGCAAAATGCACAACTCTTGGATGCGTTGTTGGCCCTTAACCCTTCTGTAGTTGCTTATGGTTTTACAAATCCTGAGGGCACCTACTTACATGTAAACTCCCATTTTGATAAAACAAAACTTCCCAATCTGCGCCAAAGCCCCTTAACGCAAGACTCCTTTGACTACACCTTAACCCAAGACAAAATGGTGCTTGGGCGGACGTATTTTATTCCTGGAGGCGGGCGTTGGGGTATTCCTATTCGTAAAGCCATTTTCAATGGAGGTGGCGAACCATTGGGGGTTATGACCGCAGGACTTGGCATCGAAGGGGCGTTTAAACTTTTTGCAGAAGAGCTTTCTTTGGGAGAACACAATGAAGTCACGTTTGTGCGTGATCGTGATGGGTTTGTACAGTACCATTCCTCGACTCAGGCAACACCAAAGGAGATGTACGACTCCCCTCTTCCTGAGGCATTTTTGCATAGGATTGTCAAAGAGATTATGCAAACTTACCGCGTTTCTCTTGAGACCATTAAAACCGATCGCCACATTTATCTTTTAGAAACCCTTGGAATTGGGGGTGATTTGGAGCAAATCGCGATTAAGTACGACCCGCGCTATGAGCTTTGGGTGCTCTCTCGAACCAACCACAAGCAACTTATGAAAGAGTTTTCTGAGAGTTTTCTTGTCTATCTTCTCGTGTTTCTCGTGTTGCAAGGTGTTTTATTTGTCTTTTTTAAAATCATCGCAACCGCAGAAAAACAACGACGCAATGACCTTATTTACCAAGCTACTCATGATGATTTGACTTCTTTACCTAACCGTAGTTATCTCAAAAAAGAGATACACCGTTGGATTTACGAGGGCGCACCACCTTTTAGCCTGTATTATCTGGACATGGACCATTTTAAAGACATCAACGACAGTTTCGGGCACCATTATGGAGACGCCTTGTTGGTGGAATTTTCCAAGCGTATTGTGTCTATGGTGCGAAAAGACAGCGTGGTTATCCGCCAAGGGGGCGATGAATTTATCATCTTAACCCGTCGCACACAAGCGGAGGAAGTGTTGGAGCATGCGGAGCGTATTTTAAAGGAAAACGCCTTGGCTTACCATGTTGATGAACTGAGTTTTATTATTGGAGCGAGTGTGGGCATTGCCAAGTACCCTGAGCACGGCACGACCTTGGACATGCTGTTGCGGGCTGCTGATATTGCGATGCATGAGGCCAAAAAATACAAAAACAGTGTTCGGCTTTTTTCACCTTCTATGCAAGAGCGTTATCTTGGGCGCATTAGCCTTGAACAAGCTTTGCGCAAATCCTTGGATAATCGTGATTTTTTTATGGTGTATCAACCTCAATTTGATGCAAGCGGGCATCTGTATGGCGTGGAAGCCTTAGTGCGATGGAAACACCCTGAGCTTGGGTTTGTGTCGCCTGCGGAGTTTATTCCCATCGCTGAGGCGGCGGGTGTTATGCCACGGCTTGGGGAGTTTATCTTGGCAACAACCCTTGGAGAGATGAGGCGACTGCAAGAAGAGTTGGGCGTTTCTTTTCAAGTGTCCATCAACATTTCCGTGAGGCAATTCATGGAAAAAGACTTTTTAGAAAAACTTGCCCATGAAATACACCGGCACAAACTTAGCCACGTTTCGCTGTGCTTGGAGATTACAGAGAGCTTGTTTATCGAAGACATGGAGTATGTTTTGCCGCTCTTACATAAGGTGCGCGAAATGGGCTTGGGTATTTCGATGGACGATTTTGGAACAGGGTATTCGTCTTTAAACATGCTTCGTACTTTGCCTATTGATGAGTTGAAGATTGATAAAAGTTTCACCGACACCCTACTAGAGGACATGACAGCGCAAAAGATGATTCAAAATATCATCACCATCGGTAAAAACCTTGAATTGCACGTGTTGGCCGAAGGGGTGGAGACACACGCCCAAGAAAAGCTCTTAAAATCCTTTGGTTGTGACCGCTTTCAGGGGTATTTGTTTGCAAGGCCCCTGCCCTACGAGGAGCTTAAAGGGTTTTTTAAATCCTACCCGCTAGTACCTTAGCTAAAAAGCCTTACATGTAAGGCTTTTTAGTTGGCTTGTTTCCCCTCTTGTTTGGCAAGCTGGCTGTTTTCTTCATCACTAAAAATGCGAGAGCGCGTGATAAACTGGTAGCCTTCGTCAATTTCTAGCGAAAAGGAGTTGCCAAAAGCGGCGGTTTCCTTTTTGACATCTAGCAGGATTTGCGAATAGCGAAAGTATTCAAACTGGTCTTTGTCGATGTAAAATTCGCACCCCCTAATTTCGCCTATTTTGACACTAAGAGAAGGGACGTGAAAATCTTTTTTTTCGTAGCACATGGGTGCTGTGCCATCGCAACAGCCACCACTTTGGTTAAAGACGAGTTCGCCGTATTGGCTTTTGAGTTTTTCGACGACCTCAAGAGCCTCGGCGGTTGCATCGAGGCGTTGGACTTGCATGATCTCTCCTTTGGAGGGAGTGCAGGCGAAGGCCCGCACTCTTTAGTGGCTAGAAAAACCCTAATTTGTTTTTATCGTAGGAAGTCAAAATATTTTTAGTGTGGCGGTAGGCGTTGAGCATCATCATGTGCGTTTCGCGGCCGATGCCTGATTTTTTATACCCGCCAAAAGAAGCGTGAGAGGGGTAAAGGTGGTAACAATTTACCCACACCCGTCCCGCTTCAATGCCCCGAGAGATTTTGTGAAGTTGGTGGGCGTCTCGTGACCACACACCTGAGCCTAGACCGTAAATGGTGTCATTGGCGATGGCAAGGGCTTCGTCCTCGTCCTTAAAGGTAGTGACGCACAGCACGGGGCCAAAAATCTCCTCTTGAAAGATGCGCATTTTGTTGTGGCCTTTAAAGATAGTCGGTTTGACGTAATGGCCTTTGGGGTAAGTCTTGTTTTCGTACGCTTCGCCCCCGATGAGGCACTCCGCACCCTCTTCTTTTCCAATGCGCAGGTAATCGAGGATTTTCTCTTTTTGGTTTAAAGAGGCTTGGGCTCCCATTTTGGTCGTAGGGTCGAGAGGGTTTTCTTGGGTGATGGCCCTAACGCGCTCTAGTACGCGCTTCATGAAGGGTTCGTAGATGGATTCTTGGATGAGTGCACGGGAAGGGCATGTGCACACTTCGCCACTGTTGAAGGCAAAAAGTACGAGTCCCTCGATAGCCTTGTCAAAAAAGGCATCGTCTTTTTCCATGATGGATTCAAAGAAAATATTGGGCGATTTGCCACCCAGTTCTAGGGTTGAGGGGATGATGTTTTCGGTTGCGTATTGCATGATGAGTTGGCCTGTGCTTGTTTCGCCCGTGAAGCCAACTTTTTTCACATCAGGATGGGTGGCAAGGTGCTTGCCAATCTTTCCTCCCGCGCCGTTAATGATGTTGATGAGGCCCTTTGGAAGCACCTCTTGAATGGTTTCCATCAAAAGCAAGATAGACATGGGTGTGGCGCTTGCGGGTTTGAGAACAACGCAGTTGCCCGCCGCAATCGCAGGGGCAATCTTCCATGCTGCCATCAAAAGAGGAAAATTCCACGGAATGATTTGCGCCACAACACCTAAGGGTTCGTGAATTTCTTGGGAAATGGTATTTTCATCAAGGTCTGCTACACTGCCCGCTTCGCTTCGGATAACAGAGGCAAAGTACCTAAAATGGTCCACCACTAAGGGAAGGTCGGCCGCGAGGGTTTCGCGCACGGCCTTGCCATTGTCAAGGGTTTCGGCGATGGCTAGAGGTTCCAAATTGGCCTCGATAGCATCAGCAATTTTATTTAAAAGGGTGCTGCGCTCAACAACTGAGGTATGTTTGTATGAGGCAAAAGCTTTCTTTGCCGCCGCAACCGCTAGGTCAACATCGGCAGTGCTAGAGCGTGGGATTTTAGTAAGAAGTTCACCATCTACTGGGGAAAGATTGTCAAAATACTCGCCATTTATTGGTGGAACCCATTCGCCACCAATAAAATTTTCATAACGGGGTTTGTAAGTTGGTTTTGAGTATGCCATTTTTATACCTTTCTTTGTGTGGAGTAATTAAGATAAAAATTATCTCTTTTGAGACTGTAGTCCATAAAGGATTAAGAGAAAAGATGATAAGTGTTTTAATAATTGTTTTTAATATCAAAGAGAGGTTCTGTAAAAAAAGCTGGCAGTATTTTCGTAGTTTGGGCGCTTTTGAGGCATTTTTCTGTTTAAAACCTGCTCACCATCTTGGGATGATGAGCAGGAAAGAAGGTTAGTTAATCACTCCTTTTTCATACCATCGGCGTAGCCACGCATCGAGTGGGTACATAAATTTGTAAATAGCAGGAACCACAAGAAGTGTTAGGATGGTGGAGCTTAAAAGCCCTCCAATAATTGCCAACGCCATAGGCGCATTGCTCTCGTGCCCCGCCCCGCCTCCAAAGGCAAGGGGAATCATCGCTCCAATCATCGCAAAGGTTGTCATGAGGATAGGACGCAAGCGTTTTTCTCCTGCTTCAAAGAGCGCATCGTCGATGCCCTTACCTTCTTTGATGGCGCGATTGGCAAAATCCACAACCAAAATAGCGTTTTTGCCCACCATGCCCAAAAGCAAGATAATACCAATCATGACAAACAAGCTAAAAGAGTTTCCACTCAAATACAAGGCAAAAATAATGCCCGTAAAGGAGAGCGGCATGGAAATCATGATAATAAAAGGCTGAATGACTGACTCATACAACGCGGCTAGAATCAGGTAAATCAAAATAACCGCTAAAAACACCGCTGCCCCAAAGGCTTTGTTGGTGTCTTCGAGATTTTCTACGTCACCTGTGTAACGGTACGCATACCCTTCTGGTAAAAACTGGGGCATCGCTTCGTTAACCACGGAGACGATTTTATCCAAAGAGGTGTTGAAGGTGTTGGCGGTGACGAGTACTTTACGCTCCCTGTCGAAGCGGTTAATGGAAGCGGTTCCTGTACTCTCTTCTAGGTTAAGCAAGCCCTCTAACATCACAAAATCGCCCGCACTGTTGCGCACTTGGAGCTTTTTTAAATCTTCCAGTGATTCTCGGTAATCATCACCATAACGTACGGTGATGTCAAATTGACGGCCATTGTCTTCAAAGTAAGAAACAGCACCGTCGCTGGAGTACGCAGAAGCCAAAACTGAGGCGATTTCTTGCACGCTTACCCCTACTCTTTGGGCGTTTTCACGCAAAATGGAGACTTTGATTTCGGGTTTTCCGCTCTCGTAGTCTCTATCAACATCCACAATCCCTTCGGTTTTGTGCAGTACTTCCATGAGTTTAAAAGAGATTGTATCAAGCGTATCAAGGCTATCGCCCGTGATGACCACTTGTACAGGTGCCGTGGCGCCACCTGTGTCAAAATCATCCACCTTTTCAACCAGTAGTGTCATCTCTTCGTAGGCTTTGAGTTTTTCACGGTAAAACTGAATAATCTGCTCTTGGGTGCGCCCTTTTCTTTCTGCCACAGGTTTGAGTTTGGCGTAAATTTTGCCCTTGTGAATCTCTTGGGCGGCGTTATAGCCAATGGAAGCAATCGAGTAGATGATGTCTTCATCTTCTTTTAGCAGCGCATCGATGGGCGCTATTTTGGCTTTCATGGTCTCTAGGTTGATGCCCACGGGTGCTTTGATGGTGATTTGAAACTCACTGTTGTCTTGCATGGGTAAAAAGTTCATCCCCACACTTAACGTGGTCGAGGCAATTAAAATACCAACAGTTGCGAGAATCGTCAGCACTTTAAAACGCAAAATAACCCGCAAAAGTGCCACGTAGCTTTTATCGATGGCTTTAAAAATAGGTTCTGTGGCGTAGTAAAACTTGCTTTCTTTGGCACTTAAAACCCGCGCGCCCATGCTTGGGATGAGCATAACCGCCACAAGATAAGAGATGACGATGCCCGCGGCTACGGTCATGGCAAAGGAGTTAAAAAACATCCCTACGATGCCGTCCATAAACGCCACAGGAACAAAAACAGCTAAAAGAACGGCGGAGATGGCCAGAATGGAAAAAGCCACCTCTTTAATGCCCTCAAAGGAGGCGCGAAAGGGCTCCATGCCCTCTTCCATTTTTTTCATAATGTTTTCAATGACCACAATGGCATCGTCAATAAAAATACCAATAGCAAGGGTTAAGCCAATGAGCGTTAAGCGGTTTAGGTCGTAGCCAAGGGCGTCAATGATGGCAAAGGTTCCAATGACTGAAGTGGGAATGGCAAGGGCCGAAACAAGGGTCGCGGTAACGTTTCTAAGAAACACAAACACGATGGCAATGGCCAAAAAAGCCCCAAAAATAAGGTCAAAGCGGACATTGTCAATATTGACCATGATTTTTTCAGACTGGTCTTGCAGTACTTTAATCTCAAACTGCTCGCCCGCTAAGTGTTGGAGTTTAGGAAGGGTTTGCTTGACTCCATTAATAATCGTCAAAGAGTTTTCGCCGGCAATTTTCTTGACTTCTAATGTCACGCCCCGTTGGCCGTTGTAAGAAGAGTAGCTTTTTGCATCGCTCAAACCGTCTTCGATGGTTGCGACATCTTTGAGCCTCACGCCAGGTTTTACCAAGATTTCACCCACTGCTTCAATGCTTTTAGCATCCCCTTCTGCTTTGATGATGATTTCTTGGGTTTGATTAATCATCTTTCCAGCGCCTTGCTTGATGTTTTGCTTGGCGATGATGGCGCTAATTTCCGAGGCACTTAAGGCGTATTTTGCCAGTAAAAAAGGGTCTAAAAAAATGCGAATTTCGCGGTCTTGGTAGCCAACAACGGTCACCTCCCCGACTCCTTTGATGCGTTGGAGTTGGGGTTTGAGTTTTTCATCGGCAAGGCGCATGAGTGCCTTGCTATCATCGCCCATGTCGGCGATAAAAAGACTAATGACTGCGCCTGAGGCTCCCAGTTTTTTCACCACAGGTTTTTCGACTTCACTGGGAAGGTCGAGTGCTCCGATTTTATCGCGCACGTCGTTGGTCGCTTCGTTGAGGTCTTTGGAGAGCTCAAACTGAATGGTAACGACACTAAAGCCCTCATAACTCGTGGACATGAGCTTGTCGATGCCATCTACCCCTGAAACGGCTTCTTCGATTTTATCGGTAACTTTGGTTTCTACCGTGGAAGGGTCTGCGCCGTTGTAGGTGGTTTGCACTGTGACAACAGGAAAGTCAACATTGGGAAAAAGGTTGATGGGCATGGTGTTGTAAGACATCAATCCAAAAACAATAAAGGTCAAAACGCCCATTAACGTGGTAATGGGTCTGTTGATGGCGAGTTTATACATGGGCTATTCCACGATGATAGTGCCGTTGCCAAAAAGTCCTGGGAGCAGGTTTTTAGCTTTAACTTCGGCTTGCATTTCGCGGGTGCTTGGGAGTGCGGTTGGGTAAATCTTGCTAATCACACCCTCATAGGTTTCCTCGCTACCATCAACGCGATAGACAAATTTTTGCCCCACGTTGACGCTTTGCCAGTATTTTTCATCGAACCTAAGCACCAGTTTAATGTCATGCGTGCTTTCTACGGTTAAAAGTTTGGTTTGAGAGCCTAGGACAATACTGCCAAGTTCGGTCATTTTCTTTGTGACGACCAAATCATACGGGGCACGAAGTTCTGTTTTTTTGTACACAATCTCCTTGCTTTGGGCAGTTAGGGCCTTGATATCTTTGTCGTAGAGATAACTGTCCATCTTCTCTTTGTCGATAACATCGGCGATTTGAGCGTAGCGGTCGTATACTTTTTGGGCGTGTTCGGCATTTTTCTTGGCGATTTCATAGGCATTTTTTTCCTCGGCGTTGTGCAAAGAAAGAAGTAAATCGCCCTTTTTTGCCTTGTCGCCCACGTCTACATGTAAACGCTCTACAACCCCAGAAAGGGAAAGCCCCAGTTCCGAACTTCGCTCGCTTACCACATCAAAGGTGGCGTATACTTCCCCTGCAACAAGGGCTTGAAACATTAATAACGTAGCTAGAAAAACTTTTTTCATTGAATAGCTCCTTTGATTTCTTCGCCCATTTCATACAGCAGGACGGCTTTTTGGTATTCCACTTCGTTTAAAGCGGTTTGGAGTTGTGCTTGTGCGTTAAATCTCTCGCTTAGGGCATCAAGGTAGGTGACATTGTTGACAATGCCTTGTTGAAATTTCTTTTTGACCAATGCGTAGGTCATGGAAGAAGCGTGCAGTTTGGCCTTGTTTGCTTCGATTTTAGCTAGGGCAGTTTGGTAGCTGTTGTACGCACTTTGGTAGCTTGCTTTGGCTTTGTGTTTTTCGTAAGCCAATTCACTGCTTTTGGCCAGATAATTTTTTTGCGCGGCTTGCACGCGTGCAGTGGTTGCCCCAAAGTCAAAAAGCTTCCATTGTACGGAGAGCTGAATGGTGTTTTGGTTGTCTTGATCGCTCCTCCACGCGCTGTTGGCGTAGTCGTGCTTGAAGCGCGAGTAGGTGTCTTCAAGGGTGATGGTAGGCAAGTGGGCTGATTTGGCGATGCTCGTCTCTTCCTTGGTGCTTTGAACGCTGTGTTCAAGGGCCAAGATGTCAAAACGCTTGCCCTCTTGCGCTTCTTTCAAAAAAACACGTGAACCTTGGGCGACGCTTACGCGCTCTCCCGTGAGGTATTCTAGGGTGTTTAAGATGTTGTTGAGGGTGTTTTTGAGGGTCAAGAGGTCAACATTGGTTTGCTCGATGGTAGAGATGATTTTTTGGAGTTCATCTTCGGTGACCACATCAACGCTGAGAAATTTTTCCAAACGGTAACGCTCTGCTAAGAGTTGTTCCTTTTTTTGCTCGGTCGCTTCGAGGCTTGCATGCGTACTTAAGTAGTTAAAATACGCATAGATAACATCAAGGGAGACGCTGTTTTGCACCGATGCGAGTGAAAATGTGGCCGATTTAATAAGAGCGTCTTGTTGTGAAAATTGCGCTCCTCTTTTGCCCCCATCGTACACCGTAAAAGAGAGGGTTGCGGACCCTGTGCGGCTTTTTTCGGGGGTAAGCATGTTCTCTTCTTTGTTGTAGGTTTGGTTTGCTCCTAAACTAAGAGAAGGCAAATAGCTACTTCTCACTGCGCGCGCATTTTCTTGCGCGGCTTCGAGTTGGTAGCGCGAAGATTGGACATAGTGGTTTTGCTCCGCCAGGGTTAAAAGCTCGCCCAGATTGCCCGAAGCAAAACCCAGAAGCGGCACCAATAAAATCAGGGAAAGTGTTTTCATGCTACACGCCTTGTGCATTGATTTAAGATAAAGGTAATGTGTTTAATGAGAATAGCTTGTGCTTCGTAAAAGCCCATATTGGAGGCTTTTGCGCGCACTACAAACCCCTTGATTAGGAGCATAATGCTCGTGGTAAGGAGGTCAATGTTTTCGATGGTAAATTCGCCTTTTGCCACACCCTCGTGGAGACTTGCGGAGATGAAGTCAAAATCTTTTTGAAAAAAACTTTCAAAATACGCCGTGTAAAGCCCTGTTTTGTCGATGAGCATCGCACTGATGAAATGCTGATAAAGGCTAAGAATTTGCTCTTTGTCTTCTTCCTCCGCGCATTCCCCAAAGTTGAAAAAATCTAAGATCTTCTCTTTAGCAGACATGGCATCTGTGATGCGTTTGGCATAGGCCTCGTGGTGGCGTTCAATAATCATGTCCCAAATGGCAAAGATAATCTCTTCTTTATTTTTAAAGTAAAGATAAATCGTCCCTTTGGCCACCCCTGCACTTTTGGCGATGGCGTCCATACTGGTTTGTTGGATACCCTTTTCACAAAAAAGCGCAATGGATGCACGGGCAATGTCGTTGCGTTTTTCTTCTTTATCGATGATGCGTGCCATAATTCTCCTTTAATGACTGACGGTCATTCATTTGCGGAATAATACTTCTTTGGAATACTTTTGTCAAGAGGAAAACCCTTACATGTAAGAGATTTTAAAAGAAAGGAAAAGCTTTGGATTTTGGGGGTTAAGTAGGTCTTTTTTGGGATGGGCCGTGTCGTGTTTACCAGCTGTGAACGCGATTTCTTCCTAGCTCTTTGGCTTGGTACAGGGCCTTGTCAGCATGTTCTAGGACGGTTTCAAAACTCTCTGCGCTGTTTTTTGGACTGCTGATGCCAAAGCTAGCAGTGATATTTCCTACGGTGCTAAAGGATGTAGATTCTACCTTTTGGCGTACTTTCTCGGCTATTTTTTCCACTTCGTTTATCTCTTTTGTGTTGATTAAAATCACAAATTCTTCTCCACCCCACCTTGCAAAAATATCTTTATCGCGTATGAGTGTTTTAACTATTTGGGCCAATTCTTTTAAGACCATGTCGCCAACCCCATGCCCATGGGTGTCGTTGACGTATTTGAAATTGTCAATATCAATCATAACCACAGAATAATTTGCATGAAAAAGGTTCTTGTTTTTGAGCCTTTCAAGCAAAGCCCTTCGGTTGAAGGTCTGGGTGAGTGGGTCTATCTCTGCTTTGGAGCGCAGTTGGATGTTTGAGTTTTGTAAATCTATCTGTTTTTGGCGCATGATTTCTAAAAGGTAGTTAAAAAACTTCGCCACTAGCCCTATTTCTGTGCCTCTTTCTTCATGGATTTTGTGTTTAATGTCACCTGTTTTCATAATCTTAATGATGCTTTCGATTGTGTCAACCCATGGGAGTCTCGCATTGTGCTCACTGACATTCAAGCCAATGACTTCGTGACGTTTTTGAACGCGCAAAAAATTATATTTTGCAAGGATGAGAAAAAGCACAAGCCCCAAGGTAAAAGCAAAGGCAAAAGCACTGAGTATTCCTGCGGATTGAATCGCTATAAACTCCAAACGGCTTGTCTCTTGGGGCAAAGCCGCGAAAATCCCAACAGCCAACGTGCCCCATGCTCCCGCAAAGCCATGCACACCAACAACGCTTAAGGGGTCATCGATTTTGAATTTTTTCAGCAAGAGAAGGTCAAAAACATGCATCACAAACACCGATACGAACCCAACAAAAGCAGCAGTTTTTGCATCAAATTGGTCACATCCTGCGGTCACGCCAACAAGCCCTGCGATAACGCCAAAAGCAAAAATCTCAACGCTTACCTTCTCTTTGTAGATAAGAGAGATAAACCATCCGCCAAACCCACCAAAGGCAGCGCCTAGCGTGGTGTTTAAAAGGATGGAAGTAACACGCGGGTCAAAACGCAAAAGACTGCCCGCGTTAAACCCAAACCAAGCAAAAAAGAGAACAAAGACCCCAAAAACGATGAAGTTATGATTGCTAGGGGCGAAGTATTTGATTTGTGCGTGTTTGAATTTTCCAAGGCGCGGGCCAAGCACAATCGCGCCAGCTAGGCCAATCCAAGCCCCAACAGAATGCACAACCGTCGAGCCTGCAAAATCCCTAAACCCAAGCTCTTTAAGCCAACCATTTTCAGACCAAGCCCAGTGCCCAAAAAGTGGATAGATAAACGCAGTTACGACAATAGTCACAACGATATAGGCATTAAATTTGATGCGTTCTGCAACCGCCCCTGAGATAATCGTGGCGGCAGTTGCTGCAAACATTGCTTGAAAAAAGAACAATCCATTTTCACTAAGATTGCTCCCATCAATCATAAAGCGGTCTGTGCCAATAAGGCCAGAAAAATCAGAACCAAACATAAGCCCGTAGCCAATAAGCCAGAAAAACATAAGCCCAAAAACGGTGTCTATGAGGTTTTTCATGGCCACATTGATGGTGTTTTTTACCCGCACCATGCCTGTTTCTATCAAGGCAAAGCCAAGCTGCATTTGAAAAACCAAGAATGCGCTAACAATGATCCAAAGTAGGTTGATATTTTCCATTGTTTCCATGTCAGCTATTTTAGTAGCATCTGAAACAAAATAGAACAGTGAATTGTATAAAATTTATGCAGAAAAAGTTGGTGGTGGAAAGGGTTTACATGTAAAGGTTTTTTAGGAGCGCCTTTTCTTCTTCAGGCAAAAGAAAACGCCATTTGCCAAGCTCAAGATCAAGCGTCAAACTCCCAATATTCACGCGCTCAAGGGCGATGACTTTTAGAGGTGTTCCAAATTTGGCATCACAAAGCGCGCCAAAAAGCCGACGGATGTGGCGGTTTTTACCCTCGTCGATTTTCACTCGGAGCTTTGTTTTTGCGCCGCCTGTGCCTATTTTTTCAACTTCAAGTGCTTTGAGTAAGCCTTGCGGGGTCTCTACGCCTTGTAAAGCCTGCGCTATGTGTGCGTCGCTCACGTGGCCTCTGACCCAGATTTCATACACCTTCATGCAACTTCCTGGCTTAGTCAGGGCGTTGTTGATTTTCCCCTCGGTCGTAAAGAGCAAAAGCCCCCTAGACTCCAAGTCAAGGCGACCGATGGGCATCCACCCTTGCGCATACGCCCATGAGGGCAAAAGGTCATAGACCGTTTTTCGCCCAAGGTCATCCGAACGTGTGACTAGGTAGCCTTTGGGTTTGTTGAGCGCGAGCAGTTTTGCGGAAGTGTGAACCGATGGATTTACCTGTTTAGTGCCAATATCCATCGTCTCTCTCGCTTTACATGTAAAGGTTTTTTGGATTATAGCAACCTTTACATGTAAGGCTTCTTTGGGCTTTTTTTGGTTAAAAGGAGTTTGTTGCTTTTTTTAAATTCTCTTTAGAGCGTCTTTATAGACTTCCATCTCTCATCAAAGCTTTTTCGTGTCAATGTTGAACTTGCGAGCCACTTCATTGAGGGAGGCGTAGGATGCTGTGGGTGTATTTTGGCGCGATTTAATGGCTTCGTAGATTTCTTTGTGTTCGATTAGGTCAAAAAGTTCCTCCAGTGATTTGAGTCTTTCGTATTCGTCGGTAGAGATGACAACGGCTTCGAGTTTATTGTTTTTTAAAATCCCAATTTTTTCCATTGATTGGTTTTTTATTCCCTTTAAAACAGTGGCGATTTTCTTTGTAAAGTCCGTAACAGACAAAAGCTCATCAGGAGCGTATTTTACTATCATCTTAAATCCTTTGTGAATTTACATGCAAATATTATAGTTAATTTGCCATATAATTTCACTGATTTATGTGTGATTTGGTTGGGAATGTTTACATGTAAGGCTTGGGCTAAAGGTAGCTTGTTATCTTTTACCCCAAAAAATAAACTATGTTTTTCTTTTCACGTAGGCAGATGTGTTAATTTGGTTTAAAAGTAGCCTGTCACCTTTTTTATTTTTTGGTTTAAAAGTAGCCTGTCACCTTTTTTATCGTTTTGTTATGTACTTTTTATACTTTTAGTTATCTCAAACATTTTATTAATCATATCAATTAAATACTTTTTATCGTCAATAGACATAATCCCTGATGATAAGGATAACCCATTATTCATTATATAATCAGAGAAGTCATTGACTATCAAGTCACCGTATCTTTCGGTCAGATATATTAAAATAGATTGCATTAAAGCATATTGATTAATACTCATAGCTATCATTAAGGCATTAAATAGAGCCTCTGTATCCCCTTCTTGTATTAATCCAGTGATTAAATATGCAAATAAAGCTCCATCTAATTTGTTTTCTTTGTTTAATGCACTGCCTAGATTAAACCATACTAGTCCATTAAGTGGATTTAATTTTAATGCATTTTCATATATGTCTATAACTTTTTTAGTATCTAGTTCTTTATAACCATTTTCAAATAATCTCATAGAACCTTTTCTATCAAATTTAATATTATTAAGCTCACTATCCATTAATTCAATACAAGTTATATTTTTAAGTACCCATTCCTCGGAATGATTTTTATTGGACTTTAAATATTCTTCAAAAAAAATGTTAGCTTCTTTAAACTTACTTTGAAAGAATAAGCAATCACCAATTAGTGCTTTTACTAAATGTAATTCTTGTGAAGTATCTCGTTCCATCCTTACATAGCTATCTTTATCTAATTTAGTAAAGGATTCTAAAGATTTTTTATAAAATAACTCAGACCAATAGTAATGTCTTTTTGAAAATAATAACCCAGCAACTTCTTTCCACCAATAATTTCTTTTTAAATATTCTGGGTATATTTTTCTTGCTTTGAAATAATGATAAATTGCTTCATTTTGTTTTGTCATACCTCTATAAATATTGCCTAAATTATAATGACAAGTACCAGTTAAACCATTTTCAATTTTTTTATCAATAATACTATTCAGATTTTCAATTCTATAATTTAATAATATTGGTGATTTAATAGTAAAATAGGATAAATCAAAAAAGAAAAATAAATCATATAAATCTAGCTCTATGATTTTTTTCACAAGATTGTTAAATAAAAATAATTCATTTTTTGCATTAGATAATGCCAATAAACCTAATGGATCTAACATAAAATATTTATCGTGATTACTAAAATCTAGTTTATCTATAATATGGATTAGAATACCTAATGAGCCTTTGATGTCATATTTTGCTAATCCTATTGCAATCGCAAATAATATATCTTTATTAAAATCATTTACAATACTTTTATCAAATTTCGGTTTATGTAGAAATGGTTCATCAATAGTGATATTTTCTACTATTATTTTTTTAGAAGAAGCATCTATAATAATATTAATGTTGATTTTATCACTCTCACTAATAGAATAATCTATTTCTAAATGATTTGGTAAATTATTAAATGTAGTTGATACTGTATCAGAATAGAACTCATCTATCCAACTTAATATATTATTATTTAAAAGTTTTCCTTTTTCGTCATTAGTATTAACTAGAATACCAACATTATTTAAAGTATCTAACTTACTTGAGATATTTTGGAAAAATATCTCATCTATGATAAATTTTTCATCTAGTGAAAGAGTAAGTGTTTTTTGATCATCTTTTATTTTTTTAGAATCTAATAAATTATTTGACCATATTCCCCATACTTGTTGAGTATTAACAGATACACATACAATAAGTACTGGAAGCGTTAATGAGTTGTAATATTTAAGATTATCTATTGTAAATTGTTTTTCAAAAGTATTATTACTTATAGCTTGTGTTGAACCTTTAAGTTGGACAAAAAATGTTTTTCCTGTGGATTCATCATTTTCAAATATTTCAACTAAATAATCGATTCCGTAATCTGGTTTAATATCTCGACATACCCAATCAATAGGTACAATGCTTTCAAATATTCTTTGTGACTTTGTTTCTGTAATATGTTGATCAGGTCTTTTCACTTAATATCCTATTTTTAAGTACATTTAGATACATAACGTTTGAGTTGAGAAATATTTGAGCCGCAGGGTCAAATATTTCTCAACTAGTAATTGTTAGTATTTTTTTCAGCCAATTATTTTTTCTATATGCCTTGCAATTTCTTTATCATTCTCTTTATTAGAAAATAATGTGGCAACACCAAATACGGCATATGTGATACCTAGGATTACCTCAAGTGATGAAGCAATTTTGGCTGTAATCGAAAGCGGCGTAATATCTCCATATCCAAGTGTTGTAATAGTAACTATGCTGAAGTATAAAAATGAGAAAGGATTATTAAAATTTTTAATCTCTTCCAATGTTTCATAGTTTGGAATTTTAAATGCAACTAATGTTGGATCCTGAATATTATCTATACTTAACATTTGTATAATATAAAAAATTAAGGCAAATGATATTACTGTAAATAAGTAAGATATAACTAACAGCAAAAGTCTTGATGAACTTAAAAGAGAACTGTGAAAAATAAATAAACTTGGAACAAATATAATAAGTATCATAAATATCATAAAAAAGATTATGCCAATTGTATAAAAAGAAAAAATAGTAAATATACCAGACATTATAATACTTATAAATAATAATATTAGGTATGTTGTATATCTGCTATAAACTTGTTCTACAGACTTTTCGGTAATTTCATTTAAGTTTTTGTAGCTTTTTAAATGGTTTGACAATAAAGTTTTTGTATTAAATATTAAAAAAATATTAGATAATAATAATTTTAATGTCTTAAAAGTATAGCTTAAAAAATTTAATGATGATTTAAAAAATATATGTACCGACTTTTTAAGTTTAGTTATCAATTTTGTTCCTTTCTATACTAACGGTGGCGCGGGTAAACGACAGCCGAATAAAAAATTTTAATTTTTTGTTTGGGTGCTCGTTTCACCCGCTTGTTATCTGGTGCGAAGCAGCAGATAACAAGCGGGTGTTCAGCCCGCGCCACCGTTATCTCGGATGCGTAGCGTCCGAGATAACTATTTATTCAACGAACATTATATATAAAACAGCCCAATATACTCAAATAAATGAGCATAAAAAATGTTCGTTTATTTTCATAAATAGTTCAAAACGCAATATTTTGACTAATTTTTTGCCCAAATCTATTAAAAATATCAAAATTTCGATGACCATTTAAAAACGTTCAGGGCGTTATTTGAACACATTGTCGTTTAAGTAGCTAAAAAAAGTATTAAATGGTCATTGTGTCGTTTAATTCAAGAAGTCAATAACGAAGAAAAAACCACCCGATACCCCACAAAAAGACAAGATGAGTATCAAATGGTTTAAATTTAGCCTTACATGTAAAGCCTCTTCACCCCTTCACTCTCTTCCGTCGTAAGCTGATGTTATTCAACAGCTTCACCGCAAAGAGCGTTAGCACCGTGCCGATGACGAGTGAGAGGCTGATGGATTCGCCTAGGAAAAGGATGCTCAGGCTAATGGCGGCGAAGGGGACGAGGAAGATGAAGGAGCTTACTTCCCTAGCGCCCAAGCGTTCGATGCCGAGGAAATAAATCGTATTGGCAAAGGTCGAAGCGCCAAAGGCGATGAAGAGCATGTTGAGCCAAAAAATCCCATCATAAGTGGAAAAATCAAGGGCACCCACGTCCACAAAAAACACCCAATCCACCGCCGTGGTGATGACGTACATGTAAAAGGTAAAAACAATGGGCGAAATCTTGGTCGCCTTGGAGCTAAGGATGGTAAGCACAGGCCACAACAGTGAAGCGATGAGAAAGTAAAGGTTGTGCACCGCGCTAAGTTGCGCCATGTCAAAGTGCCACACATCGAGCATAGTGAGTACGCCAACAGCGCCTAAGATGAGGGCAAAGAGGTCTTTTTTAGTGATGGTGCGCACCCGCAAAAGTGCGAGAATGAGAAAAGTGTTGATGGGGATGAGTGAGGTCACCATCGCCCCGCCAAGGGACGCGGTGCCGTACTTGGTGCCTAAAAAAAAGTAGTTCATGTAGGCGATGAGTGTGAGCGAGGTGAGCACCACAAGGCCAAAACTCTTAAGGTCGATGGCAAAAGATTTTTTCAAGTATAAGATGATGGGCACCATGCTAAGTGCGGTGATAAAGTAGCGAAAAAAGACCACATCGTACGCGCCGATGTACCCGCTTAAGACTTTGATGTTTACCCACGACCCGCCCCAACAAATCATGGCGAGAAAAAGCAAGCCATAGAGGGTGTTTTTTTGTTCCATATACAGTTCCTTGTTTTTGGGCGCAGTTTAGCGAGAATGGTGCGGAGGGTATAGAATAAAATTGCGCTTGTTGTAAAGTTCTTTGGGCGAGTAACCGTACATCTTGCGAAAACTGCGGATGAAGTGCGACTGGTCGCTAAAGCCCGCTTCCACGCTTGCAAGTCCCAAGGAGTGACCGCCCAAGGCGAGCTCTTTAGCGCGAGAAACCCGTTCCATGATGATGTACTGATGGGGCGTGAGGCCCGTGTCTTTGGCAAACACGCGTAAAAAATGGTACTTACTCAGGTGCGTTTGCGTGGAAAGGTCATCCAAAGAAATCTCTTCGCTAAGGTTGTCTTGGATGTAGGTTTTTGCTGTGTGGATGGCGGTTTTATCGCCTGGGTTTGGCACTTCTGCCACGCTCACATGCGCGTAAGTGCGGATGAGGTACGAAAGGGCACGGATGAGCTTGGTTTCGCTCTCCATGGGCGCTTCGTAGGCGTACACACTGTGAAAAAAGGCTTTAAGCAGCGTGTACAGGTGCGCATCTTGCACGATGTGTTGGGCAAACAAGGGGAGTTTTCGCTCTCCGTACAGTTGCGCGTACATGTCCACAAGTAACTCCGCTTGGGGGTAGAAGTTGGTGTATTGCCACGCGTAAGAGTCACCGCAGTGGACTTCTTGGGGGTTGATGATGCGCGTAGAGTAAGCGTAGGCGTTGCAAGACGTGCGCTCTTTGGTAGACTTAAACAGCCCCGCGTGCGTGAGCCCGATGGTGTACGTGTTGTGAAAATGGCGCGTAAAAGCGCCGTTGGAGTCGGTGATGTTTTCAAAAACCGTGTTGTTGAGTAGTGAGGCTCTCATGGCGCGCATTATAGCGCAATCTTGCTCTTAGAAATAGAACAAAATTGCGCTTTACATGTAAAGGGTTTGTCTTCTTAGATGTGCCACTCTCCCCGAAGCGGTTCGCTGTAGTTTGGCACATCGTCGTAGCTAAAAATGGCAAAATATTTTGCTATTTGCGGTGTGCCAAAGGTGTCGTAGGTGTAGTTGTCCTTACCCGCGTAGAGCTTGTCCCCATCGGAGGGATTGGTCGGGGGGTGGAAGCGATTGCGCACCACGTAAACGCCTACAAACCCCTCTTCTTTGGGGTTTGTCCATGTAAGCTTAATCTTGCCGCCTTCGTTAGAAACTTTGAGGTCGGTGGCCATGGGTGGCGGGCTTTTGCGGCGCGGGATGTATTCGACCGTCAAGGTGACGTCTTTGTCCCACATGACAAGGTGGTTTTTGATGATAGCCGAGGTGGGCTTGATGACAAATTTGCTTTTTTGGCCTTGGCGGTGCATCTCTTCTAAACTTTGGCGCGAATAGCTATCGAAGATGAAATGGTGACACTTGTCTTTTTGTAAATCGGCTCGGCTCACCTCATAACCGATAAATTCGATGCGCTCTCTGGCTTTGATGTTAGCATGGGTTAATTCTTCGATGTCCACAAACTCCACGTTGTAGCGGATGTCTTCTTTGGTGCGTGTTCGGTTGCGGCTCTTGATGCTAATGTACGCTCCCGTGATGACGGTTTGGTCGGGCTCAGGAAGGGTCTCTAGGCTAAATTCCATGTAACCGTAAATCTTGTGGCTTTCTTTGTCAAATCCGCAGGAAAGCTGCTGGGTGTCTAGGCAGTCTGAGCCCACCGTAGCAAGGGTGCTTGCGGGAATCTGAAGGGACTGGCTTGGCAAAGTGTACTTGATAAACAGGTTAGGACGGTAGTGAATTCCGCCGCCAAAATTTCCATACCCCAAGTCAAACATCATCATCTGCGAATCCCGCCCCAAGGGGAGTTTGGTAGGTCCGCTGATTTTGAGTAAAAGGGCGTTATGGGCTTGAAGTTGCACTTCTAGCAAGCGACGTTCGTATTCGTTAAATTTCCAATGGCTCCAGATGCCCTGGGTGAGTGTTTCTGAGGGCATCGTGGTGCCGATGGTTTGAATCACGGTGCTTTGGCTGATGTGGTCAAAGTCGGTGATGTCCCCAACGCTCTCGCGGTCGATGAGAGAAACCGACCACTCGCCAAATTTTTCTATCTTGGCATTGACGCGGTTAAGGGGGTAGAGGGAAAGGTAGGCCTCTTTGATGATGGCGTTTTGCGGCAAGGTGTCAAGCTTAAAATCAATCACCCCGTAGCTAATGCCCTTGGTTTCGTTGATGCCGATAAAAAGCGAATTGCGTCCAAAATGGGCACGGTTTTGCTCTTTGGTAAATTCTGCCGTGTAGCCCACGTCGCTAGGAGTGGGGAAGATGGTGCGGTGAAATTCCGTGGAATCAAGCAAGGTTTGCACCCGCATTTTGGGGGCAAAAGCCGACTTGACGCCCGTGATGTTATCCACCGCGCGAATGTAGTAAAAATAATTCGTCCCACTGGAGAGTTCAATGTCTGTAAAATGGTGGTTTTTGGTCACCCCGACAAGGGAGCTTTCATTGCAGGCTTCTTTGTTTTCGGTGTTGCGAAAAAGTTGAAAATAGATATCTTTTTTACAGGGGTATTCCCACGCCAGCGTGACTTCTTGGGAGGTTTTGTGCTGAAGCAAAAAATTCTCAGGCCGCCTTGGGGCGTTGGCGGAGTAGTTGTGCGCCTCACTTAGGGCGTAAAGGAGTGCGGGGATGTTTTCGTGAATGCTCTCGCGCATGTTTTGCATAAAATCAGGAATATTGCGCGTGCCTACTTCCACCACCGTAGCGATGATGCCTTTGCTGTAATAGTACTCTCGCCCACTCCCACTGATGAGTTTTTTGGGCGGTTTTCCCCGGTGGATGCCGTATTTTCGCCCTGTTGCTTTGCGGATGTGGTAGTTCATGTTCGCGCACAGGGTGTTTAAGTCTGTGCCTTCGATTTCGGCTTCGTGGTTGAACTTGTGCGCAGGAAAAAAGACGTTTCCTTGGGAGTGATAATCAAGGGCAATGGTGATGTTTTCATGGGCATCTACAAAGGCTTTGATGGCCTGCGTTTCAGGCTCTGAAAAGGGTGCAGGGCCGCTGTAGACGTTAGAGGAAGTGTCGGAGACTTTTTGAAACCCCACACTAAAGTTGCGGTTCAAATCCACCCCAAAGGTACCATCTCCGTTGTTGCGGCGGTTTTTGCGCCAAAAGGAGAAGTGCTTGCGGCTGTACTCAAACCCATCGGGATTAAGACAGGGCACGATGTAAAGGGTGTTTTTAGTGAGCACTTCTAAGACCATGGGGTTGGTGTCGTAGTGGCCTAGCAAGTACTCAATGAAACTCACCCCCAACTCGTTGCCTATCCACTCTCTAGCGTGAATAGTGCCCGTGTAAAGCAAGGCGGGTTTTAAATCCGCATGCTCTACATGTAAAGTAACTTTAGCCAAGATAATATCACGATTTTCCCAGGTTTTACCCAGGGATTCTAGGGAGATTAAGCTAGGATAGCGTCGTACACATTCTTTTAAAAATTCACAGGTTTGTTCGTAAGATCGGTACTGTTTTTTCATTAAGTTTAGGTTAGCCTTTCTGGTGCCACTCTTCCCAAAGGGTAAGAATTTTCTTTTGTATTTTAGTGGTTAATCCCTTAATGTGTTCAAGAGAGGTGCCCCCTTGGTTGAGGGCTTCGGCTACTGCTTCAGGACTGCCATAGGCGTCTAGGATGCGGTTAAATTTTTTCTCCCCTACCCCTTCGATGGAGGTGAGCAATTTTTTGAGGGCTTTTTTGCCCAGTATTTTTTTGGGCAAAAGGGGTGATTCTTGGGCTTCATCGCTGCGCTTGATTACGCTAGAGACAACTTCTGTGGAGTGTGTGGTTTTAAGGGTAAATTTACCTTGGTAGTTCCACGTTTGGCTAGGCCACTCCTGCGTTCCCGTTTCGGGAGTGTCTTGCATAGTGTAGCGCTCATCAAGGGCGTGCAAGTAGTATTCGCCATCCACAAGGGCTTTTTTCTGTTGCCCAAAGTACTCCCCGTCATAACTAGGGCTGTAGGTGCCAAAGGTGATGTGGCGCATGGTGCGCAGCAAAGATTTGTTGATTTTGCTAAGTTCTTCCCAGTTGTACACTGGAATGTGAGGCTTAGGGAAACGCCCCTTGCTAAATTTCCACATCAAATACTGCCCAATCCAATCGCGGATGTAAGGAAAGGCCGCAAAAGCCGTGGCACACTCAAGGATGCGCACTTTCCCGTCTTTTCCGTAAGCCACATCACATGCCCAGTATTCTGCCTTGGCCGCTTTACTGACGCGTACCGCTAAATCAAGGACTTTTTTGGGCACGTCGTGGTAGTCCATCGTGCCTCCTTGGGAGGTGTTGGTGAGCCATTTTCCCTCAGGTGGACGCCGCCAAAAGGCACACACAGGCTTGTGTCCGATGAGCATCACGCGAATGTCTGCTTCCATGGGGATAAAGTCTTGAATATACATGGGGTAGTATTTTTTAGTTTTTAAAAGGTGCATGGCCTCGTCAACGTTGTCAACCTTGTGGACAAAATACCCACCATAATTAGAAGGCCCGTAGGATTTTTTAATGATTTTGGGGTAGTGGGTTTTTTTCAAAAACGCCTCACCTTCTTCGGGGTTGTAAAAGATGCGGGTTTTAGGCACGGGAATCTTGTACTTCCACGCAAAACGCGTGACGTTTTCTTTGGATTTGTTGGCAAATTGTGTATCCAAAGAGGGCACAAAACGCACATTGGGAAGTGCGAGGCTAATGTCGCGAAAGGTTTCATAGGCAGTCGCGGGGATGTTGCCGATGAGCACGTCGATTTTTTTGCGTTTAATCTCCGCAATAAGACGCTCTTTATCATTTCCCCAATGGTAGGTGACTTTTTCGATTTTATCGGGCCAGCCTTTGAAGTTGGAGGTGTCGAAAAACTGTAAAACATAATCCAAATACAAAAGCCCAAGCGTTGGTAATTTACTGTTGCGTGCCATGCGTTTTCCTAGTGTTGTGTTTTTTTGTCGATAAGTTCAACAAGGAGTTCAATTTTTTTGCCATTAAAATCCAACCCTACCTTTTCTTGCTCAGGAGTAGCAAAAGCAGGGATACCGTTGACTTCTAGCACCACGTACTCTTCTTTTTTGCGGTCATAGATGATGTCTACTCCCGCGATTTCTAGCCCCGTAATTTTAGCGGCTTTTAGTGCCAGTTCGATTACGGCAGGTTCAGGCTCGCGCAAAAAGACGCTCCCGCCACTGCTAATGTTGGTGCGCCAATCGTTTCCGCCGGCTTTTCGCCCGTAGCATCCCACAAAGGCATTGTCCACGATGTCCACGCGGTAATCGGTCCTGTCGTAGTCAATAAACTTTTCCACGTAAAAAAAGCGCAAATCCATTTGATTTAAAAAGGGCATTAGCATGTCCAAACTGGCCTCATTTTCAATCTTCGTCAGCCCTACTCCACCCCAGCCGTCGGTGGGTTTGTAGACCATCTTGTCCCATTTTTTGAGAATTTTTGACAAAAAACGCCCATCATCGCGGTGGCAGAGCCTGTAATCAGCGGTCAAAACCCCGTGGTTGCGCAGTAAAAAAGAGGTTTGAAATTTATCCTCAGTGAGTTCAAAGGCTTCGTAATTGTTGATAGTAGGCATGATGCGGTTAAGGGCTTTGTAGAGAAACATTTGATACTGGGTTTGCTCTCCGGCATTATAGGAGAAAAAGAGGTCAAGTTTGTTCATTTTGACCGCTTTTCCTTTGCCATTATCGCTGTTGCAGTAAATGGTGCCGTTTTTTGCAACAGCATTGCGCAGGTTCAGTCCCGTGATGACTTCGATTCCCCGCTCTTTGAGTTGTTTGACCAATTTTTTCTGAATGGCTTCGCCGCCGCTGTTTTGGTAAAGCCACATGCCAATAGTGCGCGTTTTCATTTGAACTCCTGATGTTCTTGGTGCCATGCGAGGATGTGACTCATCATGGTGATGCGTTGGTCAAAACTTGATTTTAGAGCCCGTTCGTGTACCGTGTGGTCCCCATCTCCAAAAGGCCCCATGCCATCCAGTGTCACCACGCCGCAAGAAGCCACGTGGTTCGCATCGCTCACGCCTCCGCGTTTTTCGGTGGGGATAGGATGTTGGCAAAGGGTTTCGAGGGTTTGGATAAAGGCCGCTTGCGCAGCATTTGGCTCCATCACGTCACGCTGAATGAGTCCTTTACATGTAGCGCTTGTCCCTGGCACAAAGGCATGGTTGGTGATCTCTTCTAGGGCGTGGAGCAAGCGCTGTTTTTCTTTTTCATTGGAAAAGCGGATTTCAAGGAGCATCTCGCAATGGGGACTGATGGTGTTGGCGCCAACGCCCCCTTGGATAGTGCCCACATTGACCGTTGTGCCCTCTTCTAGGTTCGTAAGGGCGGTGAGGGCTTGGAGTTTGTAAGCGGCTTCTAGGTTGGCGTTAATGCCCTCAGTGTAACGCACCCCTGCGTGGGCGGCTTTGCCTTTTACATGTAAGGTGTATGTTCCCACCCCTTTTCTGCCTGTGACCACTTCGAGGTTTTTGCCCGCTGCTTCAAACACAAAGCAATAATCATAGTTTTTAGCCAACTCCAAGGTCAACGCCTTGCTATCATCACTGCCTGTTTCTTCATCACTCACAAGGAAAAAATCCACATTGTAAAGGGTACCAAAGCGCTTGTGGGTTTCTCGCAAGGCTTCAAGAGCGACGATATTGCCCCCTTTCATGTCACAAACCCCTGGGCCATAGACCCATGCGTCATCGTGGGCAAAGGTTTCAAAGGTTTGCGGCGGAAAGACCGTGTCGTTGTGGCCCAAAAGCAAGATTTTTGCCCCCTCTTTATGGGGGGTTTGAAACAAGAGATGGTTTCCTAGGGTTTCTCTTGCAAAGGTGGTCACGTTAAATCCCAAAGGGACAAGCCACGCTTGCATGTGTTGGCCCACCTTATCTACACCCGCTTTATTTTTGGTGTAGGAATTGATACAGCACAGGGTTTCTAGGTCTTGAAGGTAGCGCATGAGGACCCTTTTTGTGACAAAATAGGGTCACATTATAACCTCATTGGATTAAAAACGACGCAGGTCTATGTTTAAAAAATCTACAGCAATACCTTTTACATGTAACGCAGTTTGTAACCCATTCCACCTTGAGAGAGTAGTGTCTCTGGAGGGAGTTTTTTGCGCAAGCGTTTGACGAGGGCGCGGACGTTTTCAAGGCTGGTAAGCTCCCCTTCCCAAACGTAACATTCAATCATTTCAAAGGTGACGATTTTATCAATGTGTTTTGCCATGAGATTAAGGAGTAAAATCTCTTTTTTGGCTAGTTTAATCTCTTCGCCATTTTCGTACAAAAGCTGGGTGTGCGTATCAAAAAGAATGCTTTCTGAGAAGCGCAGTTTGGTGTGGGTAGGCTTGCACAGTTTGTCTACTTTAAAGACAAGCTCATCCACGTAAAAAGGCTTTTTGAGGTATTCATCGCACCCATCGCAATAGGCTTCTTTAATGGTTTCAAGCTCAATATTGGCACTGATGATAATGGCAGGGGTTTGGTTGTCCAAAAAGCGAATCTCTTTTAAGAGTGTAAGCCCATCCATGCCCGGCACGTTGATGTCAAGGATGAAACAATCGTACCCATCATCAATGGCCTCAAGGGCTTGTTTGCCATCACAAAAGGCGTCTACGTGGTAACGGGATTGGTCCAACGCTTCGATGATTAAAGCACTTAAGCGTTCGTTGTCTTCAAGGAGGAGTATTTTCATGGGGCAATTTTAACCATTTGACGCATTTTTTGCAAGATAGATGCTGATTTTTGCCCCCGTGTCTGTGTTGCTTGCCACAATACGCCCTTGCATTTTGTCTTCGATGATGAGTTTGGCCATGTATAGCCCAAAGCCATCGCCGTGTTCTTTGGTGCTGTAAAAGGGGTCAAACACGTGGGGTAAACTCTCAGGTTCTACCCCGCCTCCATCATCCTCGATGCTCAAAATCGTGTTGTGGGCTGTTTGGGAGAGGGAGATGCGGATTTCCTCGGCCGTTTTGCCTAAAATGCGCTGCTTGATGATGGCGTCTTTGGCGTTATTGATGATGTTGAGCAAGGTTTGTTTAAATTCATTGGGATAGCCGTAGGTGCTTAGGTCAGAATCGGTATCTTTACATGTAAAGGTGGTGGCGATGTAATTGTACTTTAGCGTGTGGCTGAGGATTTTCAAGATATCTTCCACCGCGTCTTTGACACTGAACATGACAGCCTTGGTGGAAGGCTTGATAAACGAGCGAAAATCATCGATGGTTTGGGTCATGTAGGAGACTTGCTCCATGATGTCATTGGAAAAGCCTTTGGCTTCTTCTTGGGAGATAGCATGCTTTTTGCGTGCATAGACCAAGGATTGGGCGATGGCGGAGATTTCGATGAGCGGCGTTTTCCACTGGTGGGCGATGGAAGCGAGCATTTCTCCTACTTCGGATTGCTTAGAACGTTGCAAGACAAACTGCTCATGGCGTTTGTATTCGAGCTCTATTTGGCGTTTTTGCGTCACGTCGGTGACAATGGTGACAACACCCCGCTCAAAGCGTTTTCGGCGCACCATGAGGTCCCGTTGCTTGCCATCAATATCGAGGTATGAAAGTTCAATATCGGTTTTAAAATCCCCCTCTTCTTCGCGAATATGTTCGCAAAAAATAGGCATCACTTGGGTGATATGGTGGCCGATGAGCTCTTTTTTGGGCTTGTTTAAAAGAGCGCATAACGCGCGGTTACAGCCTAGCAAAACCCCCTCGTGTGAACGCCAGAAAATGGGGCTTTGGATGGTATTTAAAAGGACGCTATCTAGCTCACTTTGGGCGCGAAGTTGTTCTTCAAGCACGGTTTTTTTATACAACCCAAAAAGCAAGGCAATGGTGAAAAAAACCAACAAAGGAGAGAGGGTAAACACGCTGTTGACAAGTTCTCTGTTGCGCTCAAAAAATCCAACGGGCATGTTGACAAGCAAGGACTCTTTAGGCAAGGCTTCGATGAGTAAGGAGTGCTTCATGAGCATTTCCATGTCAAACATGGGTTGGGCCTCAGGCGCGGAGATGGGGATGTCTGCAAGGGGAGTGCCCTCAAGAATCTTAAGTGTTTTTTTCGCCGCTTCGCTTCCTTGCACAAAGGGGTCAACCATGATACCCCCCACAACGCCTTCGTTGAGGTGGATGGAAGTGAGTGCAAAAATGGGCAAATTGGTCGTATGAAAAAAGTTTTTAACTTTAGAATACGGCACGTATACTTCGTTGGTATCGCGGTAAAGACTCGTAAAAAGCACGGCAGAACGCAAGGGTAAGTTTGCGAGTTTTTCAGGCAAGGTTTCAAGCAAAATATCATTGTCGTAGATGATTTCAAAACGGTCGCTGTATTTTTCCTTGGCTTCAAAAATCTGTTCTTTAATACGTCTTGAGGAGTAGGCTTTGTCGCTGATGATGTAGACTTTTTGGAGGTTAGGAACAAGGGAGGCGATGAGTTCAAAGCTTTTGTCTACCTCTTTGTACTCCACCACGCCAGTTGTTTTGTAGCTTGCTTGATGGATTTGGATTTGCACAGGGTCAAAATTTTCAACCCCGCAAAATACAATAGGCGTATTGGGAAAGAGGATGTCGCCATGTTCTAGGGCAAATTCAAAAGCAAAATTGTCCGCCACAATGATGGCTTCGTAGTGGCGATTAGCAAATTTTTTGCGGTAAAGCTCTAAAACCGTTTGAAAATACTCCGGCGAGTCGATTTTTTTACTGTCCATGTACTCGGTGGTAATCTCATACTCAGGGTAGTCTTGAAATACGGTTTCCACGCCCTTGGAAATCCCATCGGTCCACTTAAGCCCTTTGTTATAAGACTGTAGTAACAAAATCTCTTTATCGTAAGTGGCTTGCGCATGCAAGGAGAGAAAAAGGCAAAGAAGAAGCAAAAAGCGCATTAGCGTTGTCCGTTTTTAGTGAATTGTTTGAGTTCGTTGATGAGTTCTTTTTGACGCATGTACATGTAACGCAATAAGTGGGCATCGTAGGGGTCTTTTAGGGTGAGAAGCAACACGATTTTTGTGCTAGTGTCTGTGAGTGGGCGTTGGGAGGCGACTTTGCCTGTGGCGCGGATTTCGACAAAACCCTCTTCCATGGTGGCGTCTGGAAGCTTACATGTAAGGACGCAGGTTTGGTTTTGCACCAGCGATGTGACCGCTTGACGCGTGGAAAAGGCGATGGACTTAAGCGAAACGTCCAAGATATCTCCTTGGATTTGCACGCGCCCTTGTTTGAGGTAAAGCGGGTTTCTAAAACTGGGTTGCACCCTTGTGTATTCGCGACTGTTGGCACTATCGGGGAGAAAATAAAAAGAGTCTGCGATGAGGTATTTTTCTTCAAAATTGACAAATTTGACACTGCCGTGGATGTCAAAGGGAAGTTCGGCGCTTAAAATAGTCACTTTTTTTGACTCAGTGGCCGCGTATCCTTGAAGGGTTTGACACTCAAAATAGACCATTTTGTCTTTGATTTTTATGATTTTTGAAGCCGTGTTGATACACAAGCCTTTGTAAATATTTTGGAGTTTTAGTGGGGTTTTGTTTACCATGAAGGTGTAAAAGGTGCGCAAAATCTGGTGAAATTCCTTAAGAGATTCCCCGCAAGAAGGTAAAATGCAAATATCAAGGGCTGCAATTTCCTTGCTCTCAAGACTCTTGCGCGCCATGGATTCAAGCATAGCAATGGCGGACGCGGGTGTTTCTTTCACCCCATGCCACAAGGTGGTGCTAAAAACAAAAGAGGCTAAACTTGGCTCCTCTTCACAGGTTGTGTAAAAAGACTCCATGCAGGTTTTGAGTGCTTCGGCGGTATGGTTTTCAAAAACAAGAAGGTAGACACCCTCTTCCCATTGGGCAAACAAGCCCAAGTTGGCGCACAAGTGGGAGAGTTTTTCCTCTAAGCGCTGCTGTGCTGCTGTGTATTCTGCTTCCATGAGCTCCTTGCGAAGGCTTGCCTCATTGTCAATAGCTACCATCACAAAGCTAGGCAAGGCACTCTCTTTTTTCTCAAGGCGGAGTTTAAGCCATCCCAAGGCCTCTTCTTTGGCGTGCAAGCGCACAACGTGGGAGGGTGTTATCTGTTTTTCGTAGGGAAAGAAGAACATAAACCCATCGTTTTTTTGAATAAAGCCATGGCAAAAAGTTTCCCACGGTTGGTTGTTGGCATCAAGGAGCAGTTGAAAAGGCTCGGCCAGAAGTGTCTCTAGGGCAGGAACACTCTCGCCTAAAAAGGCTTTAGCCGCGTTACTAACAAATACAGGGTTTTTATGGGTGTAGTGAACAAAAGGAATATGGTGTTCAAAGATAGTGCCAAGGTCACAAAACTTTTTGTGGGAGAGTTCCGCCATCAAACGTCGGTGCATTTTTTCAAGAGCTTCCACTAAAGCATCGGGGGTTTCAAAAGGAGAAAAGATTTCTTTGACGCCTACATGTAAGGCGTATTTGTACACATTAACCTGATGCAACTCCTTGGGCACAAGAAGGTAGAGATGCGAAGCTTTGTGGCGCTTAGCCAACACGCCCAAGAGGGCTAATTTTTCTTTGGTAAGGGTGTCAAACTCGATGAGGTAAATCCACGCCTTTGGAAAAGAAGTTTCCTTGGAGACGCACAAAGAAGTGGTTTTAAACAATGGCGTTGTTTCTAGGGCGCTTAGGGCTGTTTTCTCAAAATAAAGGTGGCACAGCGTTAGGGGTGCGTTCATGGTTGCTTTCTCCAAAACCATCCTACCCCAAAGCCAAACAAGTGGGCATACCACGCAATGTTCATCCCTAAAAGCAAGGGGGCAAAGGAGATGAGCAAGAGTGCAACCACCAAGCCTTTACGGTTATAAGGGTCGTGCCTAGCAATCCACCCAATCAGCACCGAAATGGCGCCTGAGGCCCCTACTAGCACATGGTTAAGTCCCAAAGAATACAAAAAGAAAAAGCTCAACAGTGACGTTATAATGCCGCCCAAGAGGTAGAGCAGTAGGAAAGATTTGGCGCCAATGGCACGCTCTAGTAAGGTGCCAAACTGAAACAAAACCACCATATTCATGGCCAAATGGGTTAGTCCTCCGTGCATAAACATGCTTGTAAGGGGTTGCCACAAAAATAAGGCGTCAATAAACAAGCGGTTAAGTCCAAAATACCCATGCGCGTAAGGAATAAGACTTTGGAGAAAAAAGCAAACAATGTTAGCGCCAATGAGCAAAACCACACTGTTCATCCCTCTCCTTTTTCCTTCAAATGGGCTTATGATAATACAAAGAACCTAACAAACAGCAAAAATATTACACCATCGCCCTTGGAAAATGTCCAAAAAGTTCCCTCTAAACATCTTTGTACTACAATAACTTTCAGTTTGGGCTTCTGGCACGAAAATATCATAAAATTTTACCATCACCCTTCTTGTAAAACTGCTTTTGCAAGAAGCAAAAGCACCAAAGGTAGGCGGGCTTTTTGCCTAGGCCACCCCGTGCTGCTGTCGTTTTTAAGCTTTGCTTGGAACGTATTTAGAGTTCGTAAAGAGCTCGACTAAAAAAGAGGATTTACATGTACTATTTGCAAATCGAAGGACGCTACCCCCTTCACGGCGAAGTCGCCATCTCTGGCGCAAAAAATGCCGCCCTTCCCCTTTTGGCCTCCACCTTGCTTTGTGCCACGCCTGTTACCTTGGAAAATGTCCCTAAGGTCGCAGATGTGCAAACCTTTATGAAACTTTTGGAACATTTGGGTGCTTCGTGCACCTTTGAAAACAACCAAGCCATCATCGACGCTTCGACCGTGAATTCCACGTGTGCTAACTACGACATCGTCCGTAAAATGCGCGCGTCTATCTTAACCCTAGGCCCGCTCTTGGCGCGTTTTGGCCAGTGTGAAGTTTCCCTGCCCGGAGGCTGTGCTATTGGCCAACGGCCCATTGACTTGCACCTTAAGGCCCTTGAACAAATGGGTGCGACGATTGAGATTAAGCAAGGGTACGTGGTTGCTACAGCCCTTGAAGGGTTAAAAGGCACCACTATTGTGTTTGATAAAGTAACCGTCACAGGCAGTGAAAATATCATTATGGCTGCCGCTTTAGCCCATGGAACTTCTACCTTGGTAAACGTCGCCCAAGAGCCCGAAGTGGTGCAATTGTGCGAAGTGCTAATAGCCGCAGGAGTGCCTATTGAAGGGCTTGGAAGCAACGAACTTCGCATCCAAGGCTCGGGCCAAGCCCTCCTTACTTTTCCTAGTGTGCGTGTGATCCCAGACCGTATTGAGGCGGGAACCTATCTGTGCGCGGGCGCGATTACCAATAGCCCCATCACCCTCACGCAGGTACGCCCTGACCACTTACGTGCTCTGACCCGCAAACTCTTAAAAATGGGCTTTGGCGTGAGTGAAACCAAAGATACCCTCTCCCTTACACCGGCAAAAACCGTACTGAGTGTGGACATTGAAACTACCGAATACCCAGGCTTTCCCACGGACATGCAAGCCCAATTCATGGCCCTTGCTACCCAAGCTAAGGGCACGAGTGTGATTGATGAGCGGTTGTTTGAAAACCGTTTTATGCACGTGAGTGAACTTACCCGCATGGGTGCGCAGATTCGCCTTAAAGGCCACAGCGCGACGGTTCAAGGAGAGTGTTCCTTGACGGGCGCGGACGTGATGGCAACGGATTTGCGTGCAAGTTCGGCCCTTGTCTTAGCAGCCCTTGTTGCCCAAGGCACCACGCGGATTCACCGCATTTACCACCTTGATAGGGGCTACGAAGACCTTGAGGGAAAACTGGCTAAATTGGGTGCAAAAATCACCCGACTAAGCGAATAAGGAGCTTGGCGATGGAACTAGGATTGTACGACGCTAGAGAGGTGTTGCTCTCCTTGGTGGTGCCCTTAGAGCACACCACCTTTGTGCCATTAACTTCCGCCCTTGGGCGCACAACATCCCAAGGGATTGTGTGCCAAAAAAACCTTCCCTCTTACAACAATGCCGCCCTTGATGGCTTTGCCTTTTCCCACGCAGGACACCCTGAAAAACTGCGCATTAAAGCGACGATTTATGCAGGTATGGTGCAAGCACCTGTGCTTGAAGCGGGTGAGTGTTATAAGATTATGACAGGAGCGAAGGTGCCTGAAGATGCGGACACTATCGTTGCTTTTGAAGATACCCTAGGCTACGACGCAACCCACGTCACCCTTCCTGCTTTGGTTAAAAAAGGGAATGCTTTTCGCCACAAGGGAGAAGAACAAGCCTTTGGCAACATGCTCATGGAGGCAAACACGACCTTGACGCCTTCGCACATTGCCATGCTAGCCACACAGGGCATCACCCATGTGCCCGTGGTAACGCGCCCCAAAGTAGCCATTGTCTCCACGGGAGATGAGCTTAAAGAGCCGTGGGAGCAAAGTGGGGAAGATGAGATTCATAACTGCAACTCTTACGCGTTAGTAGCATTGCTTCAAAGTGCAGGGTTTGAGGCGGATTATTCGGGGGTGATTCCCGATGCGCTAGAAGAATCCAAGCGGTTTATCGCTTCCTTGCGGGCGTATGATATGGTGATTTCCAGTGGTGGCATTAGCATGGGGGAAGCGGATTTCGTGCGCGCAGGCTTGGAGGCCAATGGCTTTGAAGCCGCCTTTCATGGTATCAACATCAAACCTGGTCGCCCAACGATGGTGGGACGCATGGGAAAAACCCTTGTGATTTCACTGCCTGGTAACCCCATGGCCGCTTTTTTGAACGCTTTTTTGCTTGCCCTGCCCGCCTTAAAAAAACTCGCTGGCATGAAAACCATCACCCCACCACTCTTGCGCGCCACCAATGTCACCCCCTTTACATGTAAAGGCGGGCGCAATGAATTGGTGCTTGGATGGTACGAAGCGGGCACATTTAGTGTAACGCGCAACAACAAATACGGTTCAGGGATGCTTACGCCCCTTTTGGAGAGCAACGCAGTGGTGGTGAGCGGGGTCGCTGAGAAACATATGGACGCAGGGTGTGAGGTTTCATGTGTCTTGCTCCCTTAGTCTCTTGACAAGCGAGGGTGAATTTGCTAGAATCTCACTCTCATTTTTGCGGGAATAGCTCAGTGGTAGAGCACAACCTTGCCAAGGTTGGGGTCGCGAGTTCGAACCTCGTTTCCCGCTCCATTTTTTTCTTCTTTTTTCTCCCTTTTTTCATGTTAGCTAAGCCGCTAGAGATTGTCTCTGAGTATTGCGTCGAAGGAGAGCAATTGTTGCTTTCTCACATTTCCCCTTCCTTTGAAGCCATGCCGTTGATGCGCTTACCCAGTAGTTCTACCTTTCAAATCCCATTTTTGCGCCTTGAAGCCCTCTTGAAAGAGCATAACATCACAAGCGTTGATCGCTCAGGAGGCCTTATCACCTTGCGTCGCCATTGCGATATTACGCACGATATTGGTTTTTTGAAACAAAAAATAAAAGAAGCCTTTGAAGAGGCGTATCAGGTTATTTTCATTCACAACATTACCCTCGTTCCCCAATCTGTTTTACCTTCAGATTTTAAAGACTATACCTTGGCACACATACGCCTCTCTGGGGCTAATGTCCGCAATTCTCAAGGTACCTTTTCTGCTACGTTTACAGACGGACGGGGATTGCGCCGTACGCTTTATTTTAGGTTTCACGTTAAGGCGACATTGACAGGTTTTAAAGCGAAACATAATCTCCCAAACGGTAAAATCCTAACCCTTAGTGACATTGAGCCTGTGCGGTTTGCGCTCGAATCGCTCCCCTCCTTGCCCTTACAAGAGGTAAAGCCAGATACATTGGTTGTCAAACAATACGTGCGCGAGGAAACCTTGCTGTTGGAGCGTCAATTTGACGTAAGATTGCTCGTGCAACGGCGAAACTCTGTTGAAGCGTTGATGCAAGATGGGGGACTCGTCATTGGTGTGCGTGCCCAAGCGCTTGAGGGCGGAAACGAAGGGGATACCATTCGCATCCGTACAAGCGAAGGGAAAATTTTTAATGCACGTATCCTTTCTAAACATAAGGTGATAATCAAAGAATGAAACGACTTATTGTAGGGATTAGCGGTGCAAGTGGGGTGGCGTTGGGAAAGCGTTTTGTGGAACTGCTTCCTTTGGAGATTCAAGTGTATGTGATTCTCTCCGAACACGCTAAAATCGTCTTTAAGCGCGAAGAAAATGTGCAAATGTTGGACGATGAAGACATTGGCGCGCCTACGGCTTCGGGGTCTTTTCAAACCGATGGCATGATTGTTGTGCCTTGCAGTATGAACACCCTTGCAAAAATCTCTTGCGGGATTGCCGACACCTTGTTGACCCGCACGGCTTCGGTGATGCTCAAAGAAAAACGCCCTCTTGTCCTTGCGCCAAGGGAGATGCCTTTTGGCACGATTGCTCTTGAAAACATGCACAAACTCTCTTCCTTGGGCGTTGTTATCGCCCCGCCCGTGCTTGGGTATTATGCAAAACCTGAGTCGCTAGAGAAGATGGAAGAGTTTTTGATTGGCAAGTGGTTTGATCTACTGGGCATTCCCCACACACTGTACCAAAGGTGGGAAGGATGAATTTGATTACAAGAGCGGTCTATCCTGGAACATTTGACCCTATTACTAATGGCCACATGGACATCATTCGACGTGCTAAGAGTGTGTTTGAAGAGGTCACCGTGGGCGTGGCTATCTCCCAAGAAAAACGCCCCATGTTTGACATTGAGGCACGCGTGGCTATGGTGAAGGCTGCTACAAAGGGGATGAAGGGTGTACATGTAATGCCCTTTGATACCTTGCTGGTGGATTTTGCTAAAGAGATTGAGTCTCGGATGATTATCCGTGGGCTTCGGGCGGTGAGTGATTTTGAATACGAACTGCAAATTGGGTACGCTAATGCTTCGTTGTGGAAAGAAGTAGAAACCATGTACCTCATGCCAAGCCTTCACAACGCGTTTATTAGCTCTTCTATTGTGCGTTCCATCTTAAAACACAAGGGTGATGTGAGCCATTTGGTTCCCCCTGAAAATGCAGCTTTTTTAAAGGATAGTATCTATGTATGTGATCTTTGAAGGGGTAGATACATCGGGAAAGTCGACCCAGATTGCGCGCCTCAAAACCCGTTTGCCCCAAGCCATCATCACCAAAGAACCAGGCGGGACGAACTTAGGCATAGAGATTCGCCGCATGGTCTTGGAAAAGACCGAACCTGTGGATGAAACGGCAGAAATGTTTTTGTTTTTAGCTGACCGTGCCCAACATTACCGCAATGTTGTTGCGGCACATGCGGACAAGCTTATTGTCAGCGACCGAGGGTTTGTTTCAGGGATGGCGTATGCGATGGCAAATCAAAAAAGCCTAGATTTGCCCTTGCTTTTAACCCTTAATCGCCTTGCCCTTGGGGGGAATTTTGCCGATAAGATTGTCTTTTTTAAAACCAACGAAGCCTTGATTTTAGAACGCCTAGGGCAAAAGCACCACGACAGCATCGAAGCGCGCGGCGTTGGCTATTTGTTACATGTGCAACACCTCATGGAAGAGATTTTAAAACGCCTTGAACTTCCTGTGTGCACAGTTGATGCGGGGTGGAGTGAGGAAAAGATTGAACAAACCATTGAAGGATTTCTTGTATGATAACTGCATTGCGTGGGATGAAAGATACCCTGAGTCCAGAAAATACCGTCTACACCTTTGTGATTAACGAATGCGTGCGCTTGGCAAAAAATTACGGGTTTGAGCTGATTGAAACACCGATTTTAGAAGAAACCGCCTTGTTTAAACGCAGCGTGGGTGAGAGTAGCGACATTGTGGGTAAAGAGATGTACCAATTTACCGACAAAGGGGAGAACGACGTGTGCATGCGCCCTGAGGGCACCGCTGGCGTGGTGCGCGCCTTTGTGCAACACAAAATGGACAAAGCAGGCGGCGTGAAACGCTTTTTTTACCACGGCCCCATGTACCGCTATGAGCGTCCCCAAAAAGGACGGCTTCGTCAATTTCACCAATTTGGCGTAGAATCCTTTGGGGAATCAGACGTCAAAGAAGACGCGTCGGTGATTTTGCTCTTAGCAGAAATCCTTCGCGCCCTTGGCATCAAAGCAACCCTAAAGCTTAATTCCCTAGGATGCCCTACATGTATGCCGCCTTATCGGGAAAAACTCATCGCTTTTTTGGACGCCCAAGAAGGCTTATGCGAGGATTGCTTGCGCCGTAAAAATACCAATCCTATCCGCGTGTTAGACTGTAAAAACGCACATTGCCAAACCCTTTTGGCCCCAGCACCGCGCATTACGGATAACCTTTGCCTTACATGTAAAGAAGAATTTAGCGCATTGCAAGAGCTGCTAAAGGGCTTTAACGTCCCTTTTGAGGTAGACAGCTCCTTGGTGCGTGGGCTTGATTATTACTCTAAAACAGCCTTTGAATTTGTGAGCGATGAAATCGGGGCCCAAAGTTCCATCGCTGGGGGTGGACGGTATGACCGCTTGGTAGAATTTTTAGACGGCAAGCCCACGCCTGGCATTGGGTTTGCCATGGGGATTGAGCGGCTTTTGGAGCTTGTGGTGATGCCAGAGGCTTCCCGCGAAGGGTTGTACCTTGGTGCCTTGTGCGAAGAGGCAATTGGTCCTGTTTATGCGCTGGCCATCCAGAAACGCGCCAGTGAGAAGGTGATGGTGGAGTATCAAGCTAAAAGCCTCAAAGCCCACCTAAAACTTGCGGATAAAAAAGAGGCGGCTATCTTTGCGTGTATCGGGGAAGATGAGTTAAAAGAGGGCATGGTTTGGGTTAAGAATCTCATGACAAAAACGGAAACGCGTATTCCACTAAAGGACTTTTAAGCATGGCAATGGGAAATTACGGATTAAACATTTGGGGTAGCAATAATTTTGTCATCGAAAACGGAAAGGTGTGCATCAATAAAGGGATGAAACCTGCCTTGTACGACATCGTCGAAGAGATACGAAAAGGGGACATTCGTGGCCCTATTTTGCTTCGGTTTCCCCACTTAATCAAAAAACAAATCGACACGGTATACAACAGTTTTCGCAAAGCAAAAGTCGAGTTTCATTACAACGGTGAATTTAATGCGGTATATCCATTAAAAGTCAACCAATACCCTGGCTTTGTGAAAAACTTGGTGGAGATTGGAAAGCCCTATGGCTATGGCTTGGAAGCGGGCAGTAAAGCGGAGTTGTTGCTGGCCATGAGTTACAACAACGACGATGCGCCCATTACGGTTAATGGTTTTAAAGACAAGGAAATGATTAACATCGGGTTTATCGCGGCGGAGATGGGGCACAACATTACGCTCACCATCGAAGGCCTCAACGAACTTGAGAGCATCATTGAAACCGCAGGAGAGCGTTTTGCACCCAAACCCAACATCGGATTGCGGATTCGCTTGCACAGTTCAGGCATTGGAATTTGGGCAAAAAGCGGGGGGATTAACTCCAAATTTGGCCTCACTTCCACCGAGCTGATTAAGGCGGTGAGTATGCTTAAAGATGCGGGGCTTTTGGAGTATTTTACGATGATTCACTTCCACATCGGCTCTCAAATCACCGACATTAACCCCCTCAAAAAAGCTTTGCGCGAGGCGGGAAACATTTATGCAGAACTGCGCAAGATGGGAGCGCACAGCCTTAAAGCCATTAACTTAGGTGGAGGCTTGGCTATTGAGTATTCCCAATACAAAAATACCCTCAACCGCAACTACACCCTTGCTGAGTACGCCAACGACGTGGTCTTTTTACTTAAAACCATTGCCAACCAAAAACAAGAGCCAGAACCTGATATTTTTATCGAATCAGGACGCTACATTGCCGCAAGCCACGCGATACTCATTGCGCCCGTACTGGAACTCTTTTCTCAAGAATACACCGAAGGAAAACTCTTTTTGAAAGAGAAAAACCCTCCCTTGGTGGCGGAACTTTTGGACTTGTACCGCTCCATGAAGCCAGGTAATGCGCTAGAGTACTTGCATGATAGCATTGACCACATGGAGTCGTTGTTGACCCTGTTTGACCTAGGCTACATCGACCTCCAAGACCGTTCCAACACCGAAGTGCTGGTTAACCTCGTCATCAAGCGTGCGGTAAGTATGCTAGGAGATAAGAACCTCACGGAGATTATGGACATCCAAGAGCGGGTGCAAGAGCGTTATTTGGTGAACTTTTCCTTGTTTCAAAGTTTGCCAGATTATTGGGGGATTGGGCAGAGCTTTCCGGTAATGCCCCTTGATAGATTGGATGAAACCCCTACCCGCTCGGCTTCTTTGTGGGATATCACCTGTGATAGCGATGGGGAGATTGGCTTTAATCTTAACAACCCGCTTTTCTTGCACGACGTGGACGTGGCAGAACGCAACTACTTTTTGGGCTTTTTCCTTGTGGGGGCCTACCAAGAGGTGCTAGGGATGAACCACAACCTCTTCACGCACCCTACCGAGGCGGTGATTCGCATTGATGATAAAGACCCCAAAGGGTACGTGGTTGAGGGATTGCTAGAGTCTCAATGCATCCAAGATATCTTGGAAGATATGGATTATGATGTGCGCGAAATTCAAGACAATTTGCACGAACGTATTGAAAAATCGCCACTCATTGATGACAAACAGCGCAAACATATTTTGGGAGAGATTTACCTCTTCTTAAACGATAACGGCTACTTGAAAACCATTGGTAAAGAGGGGGAATAATGCAACAAGCAAGCCTGTGGCAGTTGATTAGGGAAGATTTTTCCATGCCACTTAAAAATGACCCCGCCATTCGCTCGCGCGTGGAACTTGTGTTTAACTACCCTGGTGTTTGGGCATTGGCCAATTACCGCGTGGCCCACGCCTTACACGTAAGGGGTTTTCGGCGTTTTGCAAGGGTGATTATGGGGATTACGCAGATGGTGACGGGGGTAGATTTGCATCCAGGAGCCACCGTGGGAAGACGGGTGTTTTTAGACCATGCTGTGGGAATTGTAGTGGGCGAGACGGCCATTATTGGCAACGATGTGCTCATTTACCAAGGGGTTACCCTTGGAGGTGTGAGTCTTGAGCGGGACACCAAGCGGCATCCTACTATCTTAGACGGCGCGGTGATTGGTTCTGGCGCGAAAGTGCTTGGCAATATTACCGTGGGGAGAAATTGCCGTATTGGGTCAAACTCGGTTGTGGTAAGGGATGTGCCCGATGAGTGTACCGCGGTGGGAATTCCCGCACGGGTAATCGACAAAGGGCGTGACAAAAACCCCATGGCACACAACAAGATTCCCGACATCAACAAAGAGCTTTTTGCCTATTTGGTCAAGCGTGTAGCACTCTTGGAAGAGGCCATTGTTAAAGACAATAAAGAGCTTATTGCTAAAGACAAAGAATTAGATGAAATTTATCAATCTTTTATAAAAACTATCAAAGATTAGCGACTGTTTTGCTATAATTTCGAAATTTTACATGTAAAGGGAAAAACCATGCTTTCACAACGTATTCAGGTGCTATCTGAATCACTTACTATGGCCATCACCGCACAAGCTAGAGAGCTAAAAGCTGCGGGTGAGGATGTGCTTAGTTTTTCTGCGGGTGAGCCCGATTTTGACACACCAAAAGTGTGCCAAGAAGCGGCAATTAAGGCGATTCAAAGCGGTTTTTCCAAATACACGGCAGTTCCTGGTACTCCTGAGGTGCTTGAGGCCGTGTGTGTTAAGCTAAAGCGCGACCATGGGCTTGAATACAAACCCAACCAAATCATTACCAACGTTGGAGCAAAACACTCCTTGTTTAACCTCTTTCAAGCCATTTTAGATGAGGGCGATGAAGTCATTATCCCTGCACCTTATTGGGTAACGTACCCCGAAATCGTTACTTATAGCGGCGGCAAGCCCGTTGTGATTGAGACCGATGAAAACCATGGGTTTAAAATCACACCTGCACAGCTTAAAGCAGCCATCACGTCAAAAACCAAAGCACTGATTTTAAATACCCCCTCCAATCCTACGGGCGCTGTGTACTCACGCAGTGAACTTGAGGCCCTTGGTGAAGTACTTAAGGGGACAAAGATTTTAGTGGCTTCAGATGAGATGTATGAAAAATTGGTTTTTGGTAAGCCTTTCACCTCGGTTGCTTCGGTGAGCGAAGACCTTTTTGGTCGCACTGTTACCATTAACGGATTAAGCAAGTGTGCGGCTATGCCAGGATGGCGTTTTGGCTATACTGCCTGTCCGATTAAAGCGCTTAACGATGCCATGAAAAACCTTCAAAGCCAAAGCACTTCCAATATCTGTTCATTGGTGCAAAAAGCTGCCATCCCTGCTCTTTTAGGCCAAGCGGATGAGGATATTGCTATGATGAAAAAAGCTTTTGAGAAGCGCAGAAACATGGCTGTGGCACTTTTCAATGCCATTCCTGGTCTTTCTGTCATCTCTCCCGATGGTGCGTTTTACCTTTATGTCAACACCAAAGAAATCGAATCTGATTCTATGCAATTTTGTAAAGACCTCTTAGCCGAGGCAAAGGTAGCCACGGTGCCAGGAGCAGGATTTGGTTGCGATGGGTATTTTCGCTTTTCGTTTGCAACCGATGAAGTGAGTATTGAAAAAGGGATTGCGAGAATCGCAACCTTCGTAAAAAACTACAAACACTAAACCCCAAAGCAGGAGGAAAGCCCTCCTGCTCTTTGTATAACACTACGCGTTAAATTTTGTTTTTGCGTCTTCGAGGGCGTCGATAAGCTCTTGAAGGTTTTCGTAGGGAATGTGTGCTTTCCAGTCAGGCTCTTCGGTATTGCCTTTAAGAGAAATGCCAATGCTCACCACAGGGTGTGAATCGGTGCCATAAGGCTCTTCAAGGTGTGAGATAGAAACCGTTCCTTTACGTGTCCCCGCAAGGGCAAAGGATGTTAGTATTGTATTTTTTCCGCTCATCATAATCTCCTAGTGTTTAAAAAATTTTAAAATTTTAGCTTGTAGTTTAAGCCAATCTTTTTGCAAAACAAGGGGAAATCCCCCGTAGGTTTTGCCACCTTCTAAAGATTTTGTAACCCCGCCACGTGCGGCGATGGTGGCAAAATCACCAATGTGCAAATGCCCCGAAGTAGCACTTTGCCCCCCCATGATGACATGGTGTCCAAGGGTGCTTGAACCTGAAATACCTGTTTGAGCGACGATAATACATCCCTCTCCAAGCGCACAATTGTGGCCAATTTGTACTAAATTGTCAATTTTGGTGCCTTTGCAGATGCGTGTGGTACCAAAAACAGCACGATCAATGGTTGTGCATGCGCCAATTTCCACATCATCTTCTAGCACCACATTGCCAGTATGGTAAATCTTGATATGCTCACCCTGTGCTGTGTGAGCATAGCCAAAACCATCTGCACCAACCACAGCATTGGCTAAAATATGGCACCGTTTTCCAACTTGCGACCCAGCATAAATCACGGCATTGGGGTGGATAATCGACCCCTCCCCTACGCACACACCATCCCCAATATATGCCCCTGCCATTACCGTAACATCACGTTCGACAATAGCACCTTTTCCTAAATAAACATGCGGAAAAATCTGTGCACTGGCGTCTATGTGTGCAGGCTCTCCCGCCATGGAGGCAAGAGGAGTGGCGAAAGAAGCACTCGCATAGGCCATGCTTAGATGAGGAGTGGGTGTCAACAGGGCACTGCATCCTTGCGGAAGTGCATCAAGATGGTCTTTGGAGACAAACACAGCCCCCGCCTTGGTGGTTTTAAGTACATCAAGGTAGCGGCTGTGGTCAAGGTAGGCGAGCTCATCGCCGCGTGCGTCTTCTAGGGTGTTGAGGCGAGAAATCTCTTTATCTTCCCCTAAAAGTTCCAAGGAGAGTAAAGTAGCAAGAGAAGAGAGTTTCATTTACACATCCAAGGCTACAGAGCCACCCCGGATAATTTCGGTGGGATTGTATTTTTTAATGGCTTTTAAAAAATTACTAACCCTGCTTGGGTCATCCGCAACCATCGCCACAATAAAATCTTCACCACTGCTTGCAATGGTACCATTGTACGCTTTGAGCATCGCATCAAGGCCGTCAAATTTTTCGCTCAATGGAATCTTTACAAGGGCCATCTCTTTTTCAACAAATTCACCCGATTCGATGACTTTGTAGGTAGGAATGAGCTTGTGCAGCTGTTTCACGATTTGTTCCAAGACTTTGGCATTGCCCGAAGTGACGATGGTTAAGCGTGAAAGATTGGTGTTGGGGATGGGCGCAACAGTGAGAGAGTCAATGTTATAGCCTCGTCCTGCAAATAGGCCTGAAATCCGTGATAAAACCCCGTGTTCATTGAGTACAATGACTGAAATTACGCGTCTGGTTTCCATCATTAATCCTTATAATCTAGCATCATATTGTACAGCGTTCCACCCGATGGAACCATCGGTAGAACGTTTTCTAGGCGGTGAACCTTTACATCAATCATCGCAACACTCTTACTCGCAATCGCTTCTTCAAGGGCTTTGTCAAACGCTTCCTTGGTTTCTACGCGACGTCCAAAACCTCCAAAGGCTTCGACGAGTTTAACAAAATCAGGCTGCATTTGCAGGTCTGTAGAAGAGTAGCGTTTGTCGTAAAAGAAGGTTTGCCATTGGCGTACCATGCCAAGAAAATTGTTGTTTAAGATGATGTTTATCACAGGGATTTTGCTCTCAACAGCCGTCATGAGCTCTTGAATGTTCATCAAAATAGACCCATCGCCGGTGATGTTGATGGCGATTTGCTCTTTTTGCGCCCATTTTGCGCCCATGGCGGCGGGCATTCCAAAGCCCATGGTGCCCAGGCCTCCGCTCGTTACCCATTGGCGCGGGTAGGTAAAGGGGTAAAATTGTGCGGCCCACATTTGGTGTTGGCCTACGTCTGTCACGATAACGGCCTTCTCGCCCAAAAGTTGCCCCACGCGCTGAATCACCCACTGAGGTTTGATAATCTCATTGGAATCTTCGTACCCAAGGGGGTGGATTTCATTGTAGCGGGAGAGCAAGTCGCGCCAGTTTTGGTATTTTTCTGCTTTAATTTCCTCTTTAGCACGGGGAAGCATCGCTTCAAGCACGTTTTTCATATCCCCTACGATAGGATAATCCACATCCACAAGCTTTCCAATGGAACTGGGGTCGATGTCCACGTGAATGACCTTAGCGTGCTTGGCAAATTCGCTAAGTTTTCCCGTAACGCGGTCATCAAAGCGTGGCCCAAGGGCAATCATCAAGTCCGCTTCGCTCATGCCCATGTTGGCCGCATACGAACCGTGCATCCCTACCATGCCTAAAAGCAACGGGTCATCATGGCGCAATGCGCCTCTAGCCATCAGGGTTTCAACCGCAGGAATACCCGTGACTTTGGCAAATTCACGCACCAGTTCCGAAGCCCCTGCGCTGATGATGCCTCCGCCTAGGTAAAGGATGGGGCGTTTGGCCCCAGCGATAGCCTCAACCGCTTTTTTGATTTGCCGTACGTTGCCTTTGTAGGTAGGCTTGTAGGTTTGCATGACAATTTCTTTGGGGTATTCAAAGGTGCCAAGTTGTGCGGTGACATCTTTAGGAAGGTCAACATGCACAGGGCCTGGTCGGCCAGTGCGGGCGATGTAAAAGGCTTCTTTGAGAATGCGTGGCAGTTCGCTCACGTGGCGCACGAGGTAGTTGTGCTTGACACAGGGGCGCGAAATACCTACCGCATCAATCTCTTGAAAGGCATCAGTGCCAATCATCGTAATAGGCACTTGACCGCTAATGATAACCATAGGAATGGAGTCCATGTACGCCGTGGCAATGCCTGTGACGGCATTGGTAAAGCCAGGTCCGCTGGTGACAAAGGCGACACCGACGTTTCCGCTTGCCCGTGCGTATCCATCGGCTGCGTGAACCGCAGCTTGTTCGTGTCGGCTAAGAATGTGCGTGAAGTATTTTTGCTTATACACTTCATCATACACGTTCATGATTGCTCCGCCGGGGTATCCAAACACTACTTCAACGTTTTCGTTGCGCAGTGCTTCAATCACCATTTGTGAACCGGTCATTTCCATCATGTTCTCCTTAAAAGTTGCCCTCACCTGCCCCAACAAGTGTGTAGATAGGTAAAAAGTGCGTCATTATAGCAAAAGTAAATTAAAGCAGCCTCTATCGTAAAGCATTTTCCAATGCCTCACAAAGTGCTATGGCTACGCCCTCGCGAAGCCCATCATCCACCACCAGCATCTCCTCAAACCCCAAGGTTTGCATGAGGGACGTGATGATGTTTATTCCCGTAACAATCAAATCACTGCGCCGCACGCCCACCCACTGCTCACGCGCTTTTTCTTCTAGGGCCAAAAGGCCTTTTAAGGCCGTTTCGTAATCCTTACATGTAAGGCGTGTTCCTGTGATTTTTTCGTGGGCATACTCAGCGTAACCCATGCCGAGTAAAAACGCACTCACGGTTGTGGGTGTGCCCGCCGTGCCAACAAAAAGAGAAGCCTTTGGCCAAGAACGCGTCGTGTGCTTAATCTCTTCTAGCGCCGCTTCCAAGCTACTAGGATCGCCTTCGGTCAGGGTGACAATACCTAGGGGAAAACTGTGGGAAAAGGTTTGATGTTGGGTTTTACATGTAAGCTCCAACGACCCGCCACCTAAATCCATCAGCCAAAGGGGCAACGCCCCTTGACCCAAACGCGTTAAAGCGCTTTGAACACCCAGAAGAGTTAAGGCGGCTTCCGTGTTCCCGTCGATGATTTCAAAGGCAAGGCCTGTGCGTGTATAAATGTTTTGAAGTACCGTGGTGGCATTGCTAGCGCGCCTTAGGGCTTCTGTGGTCACACAGCGCACGCGCAGACTTTTAAAATCAAAGATTAAAGCCGCCTCATCTAGTGCCTCTAGGATGCGGTTTTGGGCGTTTTGGCCAATGTAGCCGTTGGCGTGTAGGCCCTCGGCGGTACGCACAATACGCTCAAATGCCTTAACACGTTTGCCATTTTGGCAGGAAATTTGGACAATACGCAGGGTATTGGAGCCTAAATCACACGCAATCACTTCGCCCATAAGCGTCCTTTTTAAAGGTTCAAGTTTCGCTATAATACCCCAAATTTCTCCCCAAAGGCAAACCCATGCTCTTAGGTGTAAACATCGACCACATCGCTCTCTTGCGTGAAGCAAGACGCATTAATGACCCCGACCCCCTAGACGCGCTTGGCATCGCAAAACGCGCTGGAGCCGACCAAATCACCATCCATTTGCGCGAAGACAGACGGCATATTCATGACGAAGATGCCAAACGCATTGTGGCCCTTTCGTCCTTACCTGTGAATCTTGAATGTGCCATGGCGCCCCAAATGTTAGAGATTGCCACCACACTCAAGCCCCACCGTGTCACCTTGGTGCCTGAAAAACGCGAAGAAGTGACCACCGAGGGGGGATTGGACGTTAAGGGGTATTTTACCCTGCTTAAAGAGGCGGTAAAACAGCTGCAAGCGCAGGAGATTGAGGTGTCACTGTTTATTGACCCCACCAAAGAGGCGGTAAAACTTTCTCAAGCCTTACATGTAGAATGGATAGAACTGCACACGGGAGCGTATGCGAACCTTTTTGCCATGCTTTATGGCAACCTCGCCTCCTCTCACCACAGCATCAAAGCCTTAGAGCTTCCCCGTTCTACCTTGAAATCCCTCCTGGAAGCTAGCCTTAAAGAACTTGAAGACGCGGCTTCTTTGGGCGCTTCCTTGGGGTTAAAAGTTGCCGCAGGACACGGGCTAAATTATCACAATGTGGAAGCGATTGCGCGCATGGGAGCCATCGAAGAGCTAAACATTGGCCAAAGTATCATCGCCCGCTCGGTTTTTACGGGCCTTGAAGAGGCGATTGTGCGTATGCGGGAGTTAGTGCGATGAAACTAGCCATTAGCCTTGGGGATTTAAACGGGATTGGCCTTGAGATTGCGTTGCGCTCCCACGAGGAGATTGCCCAGTGGTGCGAACCGGTGTATTGCATCGACCCAACGATGCTGGCGTGGGGCGCGGCACTGTTGGGCTTGGATGTCCCCCAAGGCATGCAGGTGCACCCTTGCGGGGAGGTGTTTGACATTACCCCCGGACGCGCCACGAAGGCTTCGGGCAAGGCGTCTTATTATTCGTTTTTAAAAGCCCTTTCTTTGGTGCAAGAAAACAAAGCTGATGCGTTGGTGACCTTGCCTATTCACAAAGAAGCGTGGCACAAGGCGGGGGTGCTCTACAAGGGCCACACCGACGCTCTGGCCAAACTTTTAAAAGAAGACGCCATGATGATGCTAGGGTGCGAAAAGCTATTTGTGGGCCTTTTTACGCACCATATCCCCTTAAAAAACGTTGCTAAACAGATTAAGAAAAAAAACCTGACACGTTTTTTGATACGTTTTTGGGAAGCCTTACATGTAAAGCCCATTGGCGTGCTAGGACTTAACCCCCACGCGGGCGATGGCGGGGTGATTGGCAGGGAAGAGCGTGTCATTGCCAAGGCGATTGCGGCGGCCAATGAGGCTATAGGAAAAGAGGTGTTTGTGGGGCCATTGGTGCCCGATACGGCCTTTACGCCTCAGAAACTAGCGCAGTTTTCCCATCTGGTGTGTTTGTACCATGACCAAGGATTAACGCCCCTCAAGGCCCTCTTTTTTGAAGAGAGTATTAATGTCTCCCTAGGACTTAGCGTGGTGCGCACTTCGGTGGATCATGGCACGGCGTACGACATCGCCTACAAAGAGGCGAACCCTTCGTGCAAAAGTTACCACAATGCTGTGAAAAGCGCCATTTGGCTCGCGAAAAAAAGGCAAAATTTTACCGAAACTTAATTACGAAACGGTTACAGTTCTTTCTTAGTAAAGATTTGGGATAATACGCACCAAGAAAACCCCTCTAAGGATGTGCATGTCCCGCGACAATCTTCTCGCCTTCTCTCTTTTTGCTGTCTCCACTGTTGGCTTTTTTGTTTGGGGGTATGATTATATCCCGTCTCACCATTTCCTTCTCTTTACCGTTGCCACACTTTTTGGATTGTTTATGGCCTTTAACATCGGCGGTAACGATGTGGCCAACTCCTTTGGCACCAGTGTAGGGGCAAAAACCATCACCCTCAAGCAAGCCCTTATTATTGCGGCTATTTTTGAGCTTAGTGGGGCGATTTTTGCTGGCGGCGAGGTTACCAAGACTATTCGCCAAGGCATTGTCCAGATGCCTGTTTCTGAGTTTGACCCCCTTCTTTTTGTGCTTGTGATGCTCTCTTCCCTCTTAAGCGCGGGTTTGTGGCTCATGATTGCCTCCAAACGCGGTCTCCCTGTGTCCACAACCCATTCAATTGTAGGCGGGATTGTGGGGGGAAGTATCGCCCTTGGCTACGTAGTTACAAGCGGTGAGAGTTCTTTTTCGATGGTAAGTTGGGGAAAGATTGGGCAAATTGCTTCAAGTTGGGTGATTTCACCTGTGCTTGGAGGCATTTTATCGTACATCGTTTACCACTACATCAAAAAAACAATCCTCACGCCAAGTGAAAAAGCGGCCGAGGTGATGAAGCGCATGAAAAAAAGCCGCAAAGCCTACAAAGAAAAATACGCCCACTCCTTAAAAAACAAGACCGATGAAGAGCAAATCAGAGAGCTAGAACATCTGGCTATGTACGATGATGAGGAAGAAAGCAACAACCCTTTGGATGAGACAGAATACCAAAAACGCATCAAGGCCATGAAAGAGCGGGAAAATCAAATCGACCCTTTTGCGCCTCTTCGCCGTAATATTCCCATGGTAGGCGCTCTTGCGGCAGTTTCAGTCTCTTCTATGTTACTGTTTAAAGGCCTCAATAACCTCAAAATGGAAATTAGCACCATAGAAACCCTTTGGATTATCTTTTTGATTGGCACGGCTGCCTTTGTGGTGAGCCTTGCGATTGTCAATATTATGGCCAAAAACGATGTGTCTAAAACCACCACACGGATTTTTTCATGGCTCCAAATCTTTACCGCCTCCGCCTTTGCCTTTAGCCATGGGGCCAATGATATTGCCAATGCCATCGGGCCTTTTGCCGCAGTGCTTGACGTGCTAAAAACAGGCGCGATTAACGCCAGCGCTCCGGTTCCTTTTATCGCCATGGCAACCTTTGGGGTGTCGCTCATCGTGGGGCTTTGGTTTTTGGGTAAAGAAGTTATCGCAACTGTCGGAACTCGCTTGGCGGAAATTTTACCCGTGACTGGCTTTTCGGCGGAACTGGCGGCGAGCTTGGTTATTTTACTAGCAACCGCTTTTGGGATTCCTGTTTCCTCCACGCACATCCTCATTGGTGCTGTTCTTGGAATCGGGGTTCTTAACAAAGATGCCAACTGGGTATTGATGCGTCCTATCGCCCTAGCGTGGATTATCACCTTGCCTGCTGCGGGCATCTCTTCTGCTATTTTCTTTTTTATCCTCAAAGCTGTTATGGGGCTTTAAGCCCCTTACATGTAAGGGCAAAACCGCGCGCTTTTGCCCCGTAGGACTTTTTAACCCAAGACTTGCTACACTACCATCCTGCACTAACTAATCATAAGGAAATTTTATTGACAGCATTTTCACAACTCTCCCTTTGCCCTGCCCTTTTAAAAGCGGTTGCAGAGGAAGGCTATACCACCCCTACTCCCGTTCAAGCCCAAGCGATTCCGCCCATCCTAGAAGGACGCGACATGCTAGCCGGTGCCCAAACAGGCACAGGCAAAACCGCGGGCTTTACCTTGCCTATTTTAGAACGATTAACACGCCATGAACACCACAAAGGCAAACCCAAACTGCGTGTTCTTATCCTGACCCCTACCCGCGAACTTGCGGCTCAAGTGGCTGAGAGTGTCGTAACTTATGGCAAATATTTGCCTTTTAGAAGCACCGTGGTATTTGGCGGCGTAGGCATTAACCCCCAAATCAAAGCCTTGAAAACGGGCGTAGATATTTTAGTGGCCACCCCTGGGCGGCTGCTAGACTTGCACGGCCAACAGTGCGTTGATTTTGCCAGCATCGACACTCTCGTGCTTGACGAGGCAGACCGAATGCTTGACATGGGGTTTGTCAAAGACATCCGTCGCATCATCTCTTTGCTTCCCAAAAAACGTCAAAATCTGCTTTTTTCGGCAACCTATTCCAACGAAATCAAAGCCTTGTGTGAGTCCATTTTGCACAATCCCGCCATCGTTGAAGTGGCCAGACGCAACACCTCCAGCGAGCTTGTGCACCAACGGGTGATTGTTTCAGATTGTGCCCGCAAAACCGCCCTTTTGGGCAAACTCATCCAAGAGGGAAAATGGAAACAAGTGTTGGTTTTTACCCGCACCAAACACCGCGCCAACAAGGTTAGCGACTATCTCAATAAGCTAGGCATTAGCGCCGCAGCGATTCATGGCAACAAAAGCCAAGGGGCGCGCACCAAAGCCTTGAGTGATTTTAAAGAAAGCAAGGTGAAGATTCTCGTGGCCACTGACATTGCCGCGCGCGGTCTTGATATTGACCAACTTCCTCGCGTGGTGAACTTTGAATTGCCCAATATTGCCGAAGATTACGTACACCGCATCGGCCGCACGGGACGTGCTGGAAACGAAGGTGAAGCGGTTTCTTTGGTGTGTATCGATGAGTTTGATTACCTCAAAGGCATTGAGCGTTTGATTAAAAAAGTGTTTGAGCGTGAAGTTGTCGAAGGATTTGAGCCTGACCCTTCTATCAAAGCCGAGCCCATCGTCCAAGGACGTGGTGGTGGCCAACGCCCTTCTTCAGGGAATAAACGTCCTGCCGCAACGGGACGCAAACCAAGACGCTAACGTGAAAATCTTGGTTGACGCAGACGCGTTTCCCAATGCCCTCAAAGAAGTCCTCTTGCGCGCCGTTTTAAAGCGCAAGATCCCCACTATCTTTGTGGCCAACAAACCCATCTCCACGCCAAAAGAACCCTTTGTGGAGATGCGGGTGGTGGCCCAAGGGGCCGATGAAGCGGACCATTATATCGTGGGGTTGTGTGAAGAGAGGGACGTGGTTATTACCGCGGATATTCCCCTAGCCGACCGCGTGATTGCCAAAGGTGCCCTCGCCCTTGACCCGCGCGGCACCCTGTACGATGAAGAAAACATCAAAGGCTTGTTGGCCATGCGCAATCTCATGCAAGAGCTGCGAGATGGTGGGCAAATCACGGGTGGCCCAAGTGCTATTGGCCCCAAAGATGTACGGGCATTTGCCGATGGCCTTAATGGACTGTTGGCTAAAAAACACGTTTAACTTACTGCCTTGTAGCCTAAACGTGTTCCACCCCTCGCTTTTGGAAACACAAAACACTCCAAAAAATACCCACAACACGCCTTTTTTGAATGATTTTAGTCGCATTGGCTTTACATGTAGAAATGGTTAACACTCAATTAATGTAATTGGAATAACATTCTGCCTTATCTTGAACAAAAGTGCCCCTATGAACAAATTGATTGATTATTTCCTCACCAACTCGCGCCTAAACCATACGATTCTTGCTTTTATCGTGGTGATGGGTATTTTTGCTTACCGCTCCATCCCTAAAGAAATGTTCCCCACCGTGACGCTAGAGTCGATTCAAATTGCGGGCAGTTACCAAGGGGCGAGTGCGTCAAGCCTTAATAATTTTGCTGTCACAGAAATTGAAAATGAACTCGATAGCATTTCTGGGATTAAAAAAGTCACTTCAACGCTTACGGATGGGAGTTTTTCCATCAAGGTAGAACTCCAAGAGGGTCAAGATAAAGTATTGATACTCAATCAGGTTAAAGACGCCATTAGTGCTGCAAAAAAGTATTTTCCAAGTGATATGACCGAACCCACTGCGACGAGTCAAAAACGTCAGGGTTCTTTGATGCACGTCTCGCTCTCTTCCCCTACTCTTGAAAAACAAGGGCTTTTAGAAGCTTCCAAGAAGCTCAAAACAGCCATCATACAGGTTGAGAATATCAGTGACGTGGAAGTGTATGGCGACACGGATTTGCATATTTTAATCATGCTAGACCATAAGAAAATCGCCATGCACCAACTCGATAGCACCGAAGTCATTAGTGCCATCGAAGCACTTTCTTACATGTACCCCGTAGGCTCTATCGAAGAGGCGGGCAATCACGTGTATGTTAATGCGGACAATAATAAATTTGACGTTGCCACATGGAGAAGCACCCTCCTTCCCGTGAGTGGGAAAAAGGTCTATTTGGGCGATATTGCCACGGTGGTGATTGATTATCCCATCGATGAGACCATTGCGCGCCTTAACGGTGAGGCTACCATAGCACTGCAAATTTATAAAGACGATGAAGGGGATTCGTTGCGCGTGGCCAAAGAGGTTAAAAACGTCTTTGCGCGCTTTGAATCTTCCCAAGAAGCGGTCTCTTTAAGCATCTCCAGAGACAGCTCTGAGCCTATTCAAGAGCGCATTTCGACGATTATTTCCAACATCACCTTAGGGCTTATTTTAGTGGGATTATCCATGTATTTTTTAGTCAGCCCCAGGCTCTCACTCGTCATTGTGCTAGGGATTCCCTTTTCGTTTATCTTGGGTCTTTTGGTCATAGAAACCCTAGGTTATAGCCTAAATATGATTTCCATGATGGCTATGTTGATCTCCTTGGGGATTGTGGTGGATGATGCTATTATCGTTAGCGAAAACATCCAACGCCACCTTGATGAAGGGCGCCCCATCCGTGAGGCCGTTTTAACAGGGACAAAAGAGATGATTGCTCCAGTGCTCATCGCCGCCCTTACGACTATTTTTGCGTTTTTGCCCATGTTGTTAATCTCAGGAGAGATGGGGCTTTTGGTTCAGCTTGTTCCCATTGTGGTTTCTGTTTTGATTGTTGCTTCCTTGATAGAATCATTCTTATTTTTACCCCTTCATGCCCAGCATTTGTTAAAGCCACGAGAAAAAATGTTAGATTGGACCCCTCTTTACAATCTTTATGAGCGTGTGTTGCGTCGTATTATCGCCCACAAAAAAAGCTTTTTGTTTCTCTTTTTTGTTACCATTCCCCTTCTAACAGCGGTGTTGTTGTGGCAAAGCCGTTTTCAAATGTTTCCCGAAATGGACTCTCAAAATGTCACCATTTCAGTAAAACTAGACGATTCCACTGCGCTAGCAGAAACCGATAAGGTGGCCAAAAAGTATGAGCGCGTCTTGCTTGAACATGCCCCTACTTTGTCTATTAAAAACATCAACACAACCGTTGGCCGCTACACCGACCTTGCCAACACCTCCCAAACCCTTGAAAATGGCTTTACATTAGCCCTTGAGTTGGAAGAATTTCGCGAGGAAAATATTTTAGAAAATTACATCAACCCCCTCTTGTCTCTTAGCTTTGATTTTAAGCGAGAAGATAAAACAAGGCTAGAAGATACCGCGGTGGTGATGCAGCGTATCAGGGCCCAACTAGCCCCTTTACTCAGTGAAGAAAAGGTGGTGGATTCAAATATCGTGGCCCAAACCATTGGGATTATCAACACAGATATTGAGCTTAAGCTAAGCGCCTCTAATACTCAGTCTTTGCTTGAGGGTATCCAAACCCTTAAAAAAGCCCTTGAGGGCATTGAGGGCGTGCGGGATGTCTCTGACAATACACAATTGGGCCAACAAGAATACAAGTACACAATCAACGCCTATGGCAGAACCCTTGGCCTGAGTGATGCGGGTCTGGCTTCTGTTCTTGGGAGCTATTTTATGGAAAAAGAACAAGCCAACACCTTTAATGAGGAGGGTATTGTAAAAATCAAAACCCAATCCCTTTACAAGGATAATCTTGACGCCTTTAAAGCCTTTTTGGTTCCGCTAGAGGATGGACGCTATGTTGCCCTGAAAGAGGTTGTGGATTTTCGCATAGAGCGCAACTTTGAACGTTTGGAAAAAGAAGACGGCGTGTTGTACAAAAAAGTCTTTGCCAATGTGGAAAGTACGCAAATAACCGCTAATGAAGCGTTAAAAAAACTCGAAACAACCCTTGCTTTGGTTCAAGACCAAGGGGTTGACGTGCGCTTTGGGGGTGAGCGCGAAAAAAGCGGGCAAATGGCACTAGATATGCTAAAAGCTTTTGTGGTGGCGATGTTTCTCATCTTTATTACCTTGCTCATCAATTTCCCCTCCTTCAAGAGCGCTTTAATGCTCCTTTCGGTGATTCCCTTTACCCTTGTTGGGCCATTAGCTGGGCACTTTCTCATGGGTATCGACATCAACTCACAATCCATGATAGGGATGCTAGGCCTTGCAGGAGTCGTCATTAATGATGGGATTATTATGCTTGATTTTCTCCATGCAACACGCACCAAAGAAGCCTTTTTCAAACGTGCCAAGCAACGGGTGCGCCCTATTTTGATTACGTCTATTACAACGATGCTAGGCCTTGCGACGCTCATCTTTTTCCCCTCGGGCGAATCGGTCATGCTGCAACCTATTGCCGTCTCTCTTGGCTTTGGTATTGCCTGGGGAACGGTACTGAACTTAGTGTACATCCCTGCGTTGTATGCCACACTTTTTAACATTAAGGAGTAACCATGCGTTTTCTTTTTCTCTTCATCCCTTGGATTATGATGGCCCAAAGCTACATGGCAACCATTGAACCCTTTGACACCTTTTCCCTCTACGCACAAACATCAGGGCAAGTGGTACATCTGGACAAAAACGATGAAATGCGTTCCGTTAAAGGGGTATTGATTCGCTTGGATGATGCGTTAGACAAAAAAACCCTACAAGCGTACGAGACCCAATACGCCCTAAACCTTGAAAAACTTGCCATCATGGAAAAAAATTATCAAAAATTTCTCAACATCACCGGCAAGAGCCAGTACGAAAAAGATGAAAAATACCTTGAACTCTTGGACGTCAAACAAACGCTCTCCACATTAGAGATTTCCATCGCCGAGCTCAAAGACACCCTTTCTAAGAAAGTGATTGACGCACAAGGGTTGTACATTAAATCTTTTGAGGTAAACCTGCGAGACTATGTTGCTCAGGGGACGAAACTTGCCACGGCATATGATATTAGCAAGGCCAAGGTAACGGTATATGTAGACAAAGAGGATTATGCAAACATTGAACAAAAAAAGGTTTTAGTTGATGGCAAAGAGGGGGTTGCGACGTTGCATAAGGTAGACAAAACCCCCGATGAGACGTTTATTTCTGCTTTTAAAGTAGAACTCACGCTTAAAAGCAGTGATTTTGGGCATGCTGTTCGTGTGGAGTTTGTCCAATGAAGCCCCTTGTTCTCACTCTTTTATGTGCTTGCTTTGTCTTTGGGCAAGAAGAAGTGTTGCGTGAAACCAAACGAGAACTCATCAAACTCAAACAAGAATCAGCCCATGAAACCGCGATTATCAACCGCTACGATTGGCTCTCAGACCTTAGCCTTGGAAGCTCTTACACCAAAGACGAAGAAGGGAGAGGAACGCAAGATTACACCCTTTCTCTCAGCCAAGACATTTTTCGTTTTGGAGGAATAAAAGCCCAAATGCGTTACGGGGATGAGTTGCACCACTTTTCACTTTTGGAAATTGATAAAGAGAAAAAAGAGGATTTACAAGCCCTTTACAATGCAAAAATCGATTACGAAATGGCCCGTTTAAAACTGGAACAAAATACCCTAAGCATTGAAAATAGTACCATCGAAGTGCGCCACAAGCACTCGGCGTACAAAGAAGGGGAGATTGGCATTAGTGATCTTAATGATGCCATCATGACAAAAAATACCCTAAACGATACAAAAAAAGAGCTAGAATTAAGTGCGCTAAATGCAATCAATACCCTCAAACTCTACACCCAGATTGACGCAAGAGCACTTGAACTTCTCAACGTCCCCTTGTTCTCTAAAACCCAATACGTCGAAGCTTCCTTGAGCGTTGGCCTAGCAAGCGTAAACGCCCAAGTCTCTAAAACACTCTACGCTATCAAAAAAAGCGAAGCCTTGCCTACAGTTTCTTTGCAAACCACCTACGGGTACCAACGGGGTAGTAATGTTGCCAATGGGGATTATTATAATTATGGGATTGCCGTCTCCCTTCCCTTGCGCTACACCACGTCTAATACCATAGCCCAAAGTCGGTTAGAGTACATGCAAAGTCAACAAGAACTCTTGCAAACACGTATCGAAGCAGAACTTGCCTATGACACGGCCCTTGCGACCATAGAAAGCTACACAGCACGCAAGGCGTTGGCCCATGAAGATGCGGCGTTATACCAAGAGCTTTTGGATATGAACCTTCAAGAGTACGAGGCAGGGTATAAAACAATGGACGATGTAACAACCTTGCAAAACTCCAAACGCTCCCGCGAGATTGACGATGCGTTGTACCAACTTTACATCGAGAAAGAGAAACTCGGTCTTTATTTTTCGATGCTCTAAGCGTGCATCATCCTAAGGGTCTCTTCGTCCAAAACCCCATTTCTAGCGCGCAAGGTTTCGATGATCTTTTCTTGTTGCGTGCGAGGAAGGTTTTGGCCAAATTTGACCTTCATGGTGCGCTCATGGGGTAAAAGGGCAAACACCGCTGTTTTTTCTAGCATCGCCTTATGGCCCAAAGAGGAGAGAGGCTCGTGTTTGCCCTCAGGCTGGTGCTTTGCCATCAAAGCGCTAAGGGCCGCAGCTTTTTCTGTGGGCTCACTGATAATGCGGAGGGTTCCGTAAAAAATAACACTCGCAAAAAATTGGGTGGCTGGACAGGCTAAGGTCGTGTGCGTCGCATAAGAAGGAATAAACGCATAAGGCTTGACCACACTAAAGGAAGCTTGCGGGTTTGCTTCAATGAGGCGCATTTTTCTTCCCTCTTTGGCACCGTGAAAGACCACACACTCCTTCCACCATGCAAAATTCACAGGCACGCCATAAGGCACGCCCTCCTCCACAAGAGAGAGGGTGCCATAATCACAGGTTTGCATTAAGGTCTCAAAGAGCCCCTCGTCCGCACTTGCAAACTCTTGACGTCGCAAGGAAGAGGGAGATACGGGGGTTTCTTCCGCAAGCACAATCCAGACACTGCCTTCTTTTTCGACGGTTTTAAGTGTTCCGCTGTTGATGCGCTTGATGACATTAAATTGGCTCATTTTGTGCATGAGCGCGTAGCGTTGAACGGAAATAAGGGTTTCTTTCATGGTTTTTTACTCCTTACTAATGGCCAGCAGTTTTTCCACGCAGGCTTCGTCGTTAACAAGCGTTAGGGCTTCGTGGTGGTGTTTGTAGGTTTTGTCGTAATATTCCACAAGCAAAAGGGCAATAGTGGCGTCCAAATCACCCCTATCAAAGGCCTGTGAGAGGGCTTGCTTGGTTTCTTTGGAGATAAAGCGTGAGATTTTACCAAGGGCGTGGTAGAAAAACGGTGCGTCTATGGTTTCATACTCTTTTTTAATACGCGCCACCCGCTCTTCCAAGGGCGCGCTAATGCGTATTTTTTTGCCTTGGTACATGGCGTGGTACAAAGGCGAAGGCAACATAAGCTTGCCAATGCGTTTACTCTCTCCCTCAATAAAACAAAAAGGGGCTTTCTCGACGCCTTTTAAGGCGCAAGCAAGAAGGTTTTGAAACATTTTAGTGCTAGGTTGCCCTTGGGTGTGGCTTCCAAACACCGACCCCTTGTGGTGCGCTAACGCTTCAAGGTCAATAGCCGGAGAAAGGCCTTGCAAAAGCTCTGTTTTGCCGCACCCTGTGTTGCCAAAAAGGGTGATAAAAGGAGGAAGTACGGGGTTTTCAAGCAAGGTAACGACAACATTTCTTAACCCCTTATAGCCGTTTTTGATGCGGTCTACGCGGTAGCCAATCTGGTCTAAAATAAGGCCAAAAGAAGCCGAACGCAGCCCTCCTCTGGCGCAATAAAGAGCGATTTTTCCACCCGGGGGCACATGGGCGTGAACAAAAGAGAGGTGGGAGGACACATTGGTGCAAATGTACCCCGCACCCAAGACTTTTGCGTAAAACTTTGATTCTTGTTTGTACACGCACCCTACTTCGTGGCGTTGGGCATCATCAAGGGCAAAGAGGTTGTGGGCTGTTGGAAAATGCGAAGTTGCAAACTCACTAGGACTGCGCGCATCGATGATTAAATCATACTGCGCGTAGGTTTCAAAAAAGGCCTCTGGCTCAATGAGACGCATTAGTAAGTGGACATTTTAAAATGTTCTAAAGAAGCTTGCTTAAGGCGCTCATAAATGCCCTCAAATGGGACGCCATGGACGCGTATTTCTCCAATAGTAGTGATAAAATTGGTGTCTTTTTGCCACCGCGGAACCAAGTGGTAATGCACATGCTCAGCAATGCCAGCCCCCGCGCACTCGCCTAGGTTCATCCCGATATTTACCCCTAAAACCCCAAAGGTTTCTTTGAGCATTTTTACACCCCTGCGCACATGGGCACTCATTTGATCCCACACCACTTCATCGAGGCTTTCGATGGCACTGGTGTGTTCATAAGGGATAATCATAAAATGGCCCGGCGTGTAAGGGTAGCGATTCATGACACCAAAACAGTGTGTGTCACGAAACAAAACACCCAGTGCCTCGTCGTCTTCTGGCGTGTCGGCAATGTGGCAAAACACGCAGCCTTGCGTGCTAGTCGTAAAATATTCACTGCGCCAAGGCGCGTACAATCCTTCCATTAATCCACCTTTTTAAACGCGCTCAGCGCTTCTTCGATGTTTGCTTGACGCATAAAATGTTCCCCAATCAAAAAAGCATCCGCACCTACCTTGCTCAAATGGACAATGGTTTCTTTGCACTCCACCCCACTTTCCGCCACGATGATTTTCCCGTTGGGAATAAGGGGCATGAGTTTTTCTGTGAGGTTCATGTCCATTTCAAAGGTTTCAAGATTGCGGTGGTTGATGCCGATGATGTCCGCACCTGCAAAAATGGCTTTGGTTAAATCTTCTTTGTCGTGAATCTCTACGAGTGCTTCCATGCCAAGGTGGCGGGTGTATTCAAGAAGTTCTTTGAGTTCCTTGCGACTAAGTGCTGTGGCGATGAGCAAGACAAAATCTGCCCCGTAGACCAGCGCTTCCACCAGTTGGTATTTATCGACAATAAAATCTTTGCGTAGTAGCGGTGTTGCCACGTAGCGGCGAATTTGAGTGAGGTATTCTAAGTTACCTTGAAAAAAATGCGGTTCTGTAAGTACCGAGATAGCATTTGCGCCCCCTCTTTCGTAACTTTGGGCGATGACAAGCGGGTCAAAATCTTCTCGAATCACTCCCTTGCTAGGGCTTGCTTTTTTCACTTCCGCGATGATGCGATAGGGCTCTTCCTTGGTGGCTCTTAGGTAAGGGAAAATATCACGCGGGGGGTAGTTATTGTAGGCCAAAGAGCGTCCTAGCCACTCTAGGGGATACTCAATCTTGCGGCGCTCCAAATCCTCTTTGGTTTGCCTAATAATCTTGTCTAAAATCATTCACTCTTCCTTATGCATGCGTTGATTTTTTCATAATGCTCTTTGATTTCTTGCTCACTCGTGGTGTTAAGGATGGGCACCATGAGGTTGTAGGCCTCTTGGCATCGTCCCAGTTTGTAATACCCCCACGCCAAAGAATCAATATAATAAGGGGAGTCAGGCTCTTTTGCTAAAGCGCGTTTAACCAAAGCCACCCCTTTGAGAACATCCACGTCGTGGTCAATGAGCAAGTATCCGTAATAGTTTAAATACAAGGGCTCTTCAAGGGTTTTAATAACCCTTTCAAATTTTTCCGACACCGAAGAGAGCAAGGCTTTTGTGATGGCACCCTTATGGTGTTCGTATTCGTAAATAGCCATTCTTCCGAGGTAGTTAAGCTCTCCTGAATCTTCATAGGCGCGTTTAGCGACATCGTGTGCTTTGTCAAACGCTTTGCGCGAGGCGTGCAAATCCATCAACGTCAAAGGGTCATGGTTGCTTTGGTTCAAAAAAGCAATAGCTCCTGCAAAATCCCGCTTAAACAAAAGCAACTCCACCACTTTGGCGGCGTATTGGTCTTCTTTTTGCCCTTCGTAGAGCATTTTATAGGTGGAAATAAGCCCATCGATATTTTTTGTTTTGCCGTAAATTTGCACCAAACGGTAGCAAATGGGCTTGGTGCATCCGTTCATTCGTCGCACGGTTTCAAGGTATGAAACGGCTTCACTCGTGCGCTCTAAATGAATGTCTAGCAAATCCACAATCGCTAAGAGCGCTTCTTCGCTTTGGGATTCGGCATAAATGGAATCATAATACTTCAATGCAAGGTCGTATTCTTTAAGGTGAAAGTGAATGGAACCCAAAATCGTCAAGTTTTGTTCGGTTTTTTCCCGCTCAAGCAAGCGAAGCATCCGCACCTTTGCCTCTTCAAAGGCTTTGTTGTTGAGCAAAACCCCTACATGTACACGCACCACGTCCCCGTCTTCTGGGGTGTGTGCAAGGGCTTTTTGAAGCAAATTTTCGATGGGAAGCGCGGCGGAAAAGCCTATTTTAAGCCCCTCTTTGATGTATTCAAGTTTGTTGGTGCGGTCAAATAATTCCTCAAACATGTACAGTGCTGTTTTTGCATCGCCTTCGTGGTAGGCAACCAATGCACGCAGGGCCATTAAATCTTCCCCTTCAAAACTGTAGCGTGGTGGTGAAGAAGGGGGAGTATCAACCGTAGAAACGGCGCATCCTCCCAAAAAAAGAGTAACAATTACTGCGATAAACAAATAATACCGGGACATTCTTTCTCCACTTCATCAAGATGATGTTTAAAATAATTCCAAAAAGGAAAGGTGCGGCATTGGCTGGGACGAACATCGTAAATACTGCACCCACGCTTTTGGCTGTCAAAAAAAAGACAGGCCACCCCACTTTCGTGCGGAACCTCTTTGATGCTAAAACGGTACGACTCTTTAAACAAATACTGTTCCACAAAAACCGCTTCTTCTAATCCCAAAAACGCGGCGATGGTACGGATTTCCTCAGAACTCACCCAAATATAACCACTCTCCCCAATACAGCAATTGCCCTTACATGTAGCGCATGCCTCAGGGTTAAACCCGTAAGCAAACCCCTCTTGTTGCATCAGCATGAAACACTCACCGTTGCGGCCTTGCTAAAGATAGCCTGGGCTTGAGGCGTGGGGCCTTGGACGTCGTTAACCACCAGCGGCGGCAAAATCTCACACAGGCTTTTAGAAGAACACTTTGCCTCTAAAAGCACCAAAGAGGCCGATTTCGAGGCAGTGGGGTAAACGCACTGCATCGCCGTGAGTGTGAGGCGTGAAGCGTGTAAATGCTGCATAATTGCTCCTAATTGTTTAGCATCATAGCAAAAAAGCAGTTTACCATGGGGTTTTAGCACCCGTTTGGCATGGGCTAAAAAATCCCCCAAGGGTAAATGGGTGCTATAGCGGCTTGTGTGCATGTGTGGGTCTGGGCTTTTTTGGGTGCCATCATGGTAAAAAGGCGGATTGCTGATAATAACGTCCATGCATTGGCGCTGGGCAAGGGAGAGAAAATCTCCTTCTTGAACGTGAAGTTCAAGGGCATTTTCCCTCGCATTTTCCCTCGCTAGAGCCACATTTTGGGCTTGAATATCGATGGCATGCATGGTGCATTTTGGAAATTCGCGCTTGATGAGCAGTCCTAAAACCCCACACCCGCACCCCACGTCTAGCACCTCTCCGCCGCACCCTTGGCGTAAGATAAAATCATACAGCATTAAGGTGTCACTGGTGTAGCGATAGCCTTGGCTTAGTTGCAACAAACGCACTAGCGGTACACCCGAATCACAAATCCGCGTTTGTTTGGCACCTCGACCAAATCTGAAGAATAGCTCACCCTTGCAAGGCCATCAAAATAGGTTTCTATCAATTTTCCTCCCGTTGCTGCGCGTTCTTTTCCAAGTCCTAGATTAGACAGGCGTGTCAAGCGTTTGATTTCATCCCTGGGAACACCCAAGCGCGTCTCTTGCTCTACCCGTTTGAGTGTGGCAAAGCCGCCATCATCGACAATGGGAAGCACTTCAAAAAAGTGCGAAGCTTCGTAGCCGCTTAAGAACTCTTCCACACGGGCTTTACATGTAAGAGAGGCCTCGTTGGTGCCGCTTTCCATATCATCACAAGCAAGGGAGGCCAAAAGCTCGGGTTTTTTAAGCACGGCGTCTTTAAGGAGGGCTTGGCTCTCTTTTTGTTCTTGCACTAAAGCCACGTTGAGTTGCGCGATTTTAGCCTCATAAGCCCCCTCGCGCGCCTTGATTTCTTCTTGCAAGACTTCAAATTCTTCTTTGAGCGCCAAGAGTTGTTTGTCTTGGGTTTGTTTAAGGGTGCCATTTTCTTTTTGGAGTTTTCCGTGGGCTTCCTCAAGGGTCCTTAGGGTGTTTTTCAAGCCTCCCATCTGCGCCTCTAGTGCCGCAATTTGCTGGCGGTGCTTGCTCTCAAGGGTATCAATATGGGTCGTCGCTTTGGTGATAATGAGGCTACGCTCACGCTCTAGGGTAATGATTTTTTCATTTAGAGTATGGTAATTTTTAGCGTGCTTGTCTTCGTTGGTTGCCAAAGCTTGGGCAATATTTCCACCCGTTTTTTGCAAGGAAGCTTCCAGTGTTGCTATCTTTACATGTAAGACTTTTTCTGTTTCTTCCGCTGCTTCTAGTGCTTTAGCGTGGGTTGCGATTTGCTCTTTTAACTCATTGATGTACGTATTTTCCCGCTCTTTGGTGTTCAAGCTTTGGGATTTGATTTCCTCAAGTGCCTTAGCGTACACTTTGTCTTTTTGCGCAACCCGCTCTTGGGCGATGCGTTCAATCTCTTTGATATTTCCCTCGAGTTCTTTTTTTTGTGCCTCAAGGGTGCTGATTTGCCCGTGCAAGAGAGCCAAGGCTTCCTTGTGCCCTTCTTGAATTTTTTCGCGGACCAAGCGCTCTTGACTCACTTTTCCTTCAAGCTCAATGGCTTCAGTGCGCAATCCATTGAGGGTTTGCTCGTACGTGGCCATCAGGGTGTCCACTTCACTGTTTTTTTGTGCCATTTCTTGTTGGTGTGTTTGTTTTAACGCGCCCATTTCTTGCAATATTTTTTGCACCGCTTCGTTGTATTTGCGCTCTTGGGCTAAAATCTCACGGGTATGGTTGGTGAGAATCACGTTTTGCGCAGCCTCTTTTTCACGCAGTGCGTTACGCAGGTGGTCCGTGTCGTTCTTGCTCTCGCGTAAGGCCTTTTCTTTTTCATCAAGCAAGGCGCTCATCTTCTCTTGCAGTGCTTTGTGTTGTTCTAGCAAGTAACGGTTTTTTTCTGCCAAGGTCGAATTGCTGATGCGTTGCTCTTTGGTAGCCACACTGATTTCTTTGTCGACTTCCATGGATTTTTCGCGCAACTCTTTTTGGAGCGTGTACAAGGAATTTTCCAACCCTACAATCTTGGTTTCGTACTCCCGTGAAGCGCGCATGGACTCTTGTTGCAAGTCGTTGATGCGACGGGTGAGGTCGTTGATGTTTTGGTAGTGTTGTTGTTCGGCTTGGTTCATGGTTTCTAGGTTTTGGGTTTGGAGTTTTTGACGCTCTTCATCAAGGGCCTTTTTTTCATCATTAAGCTTGATGGCAAGCTCCCAATTTTTATTTGCCAAGTCCATATTGTCTTGAAATAAAAAGCGGTTTTTTTGACGCAGGGTAAGCACTTGCGCTTTTAATTCTTCAGGGGTTCCTTCTATGGGTGTTTCTATTTCCACAGCAAGTTCTTTGGTGTGCGAGGGCACAACGCCCAAAGAGGCGATGGTTTGAATGTCATCCTTGTGAACGTACTCTTGCCGAATGGTTGCAGGCAACTCTTCAAAGCGTGCAAAAACCTGGGGCTCCTTTTTGCCAATCGGTTCGCCAGCAGGAAGGCTATACATGTAAACCGTCCCTATTCCAAAAACAACCACCCCGCCTAGTGCTGCACCTAGGGCAAGCATGGGCAAAGAACGTCTCTTTTGCTCCATGAACTACCTTTGACCTAAGATGTGCTCGATAATGTGATAACTGTGGTTTAATGCGATGGCAATCGACCCGCCAGAATTCACCGCAATATCGCCACTGATGTAAAGCCCGGGTACTTGTGTTTCATAATTTTCATCAAAAATAGGATGCCCCGTTTCATCAAGCGTAATGCCGCATTTTTTCAAAAAATCCACAGGCGTTGTGCCGCCAATAGCGTAAACAACGCGGTCATAAACCGTAAAGTTGCCGTCAGTAAAATTCACGCGCACTTTCCCTGAAGCGTTTTCAAGGCTCTCAATGTCCACGCCAAGGCGCAAACGTAACAATTCTTGGCCGTCATAGGCGTAGAGCTGTTGTTCGTTGATGTCATTAAGACGGGCAAAGGTAGAACGACGGTAATTGAGGGTGACGGTGTTGGTTTTGGAGAGTTCTAACGCGTATTCTGCGGCTGAATTTCCCCCTCCCACAATGAGTAATTTCTCCCCTTGGGAACAGCTATCAAGGTTGAAATTCACCAATTGTTTGATGGAGGGTGGGATGGTATAATCAGGCTTATTGGGTTTACCCATTTTGCCAATAGCGATGATGACATTTTTGGCTTCATAGCCCGCTTTGGTGGTGACGACTTGAAAAGAATCCCCTACTTTTTTGACGCTTTCCACTTCACTGTTAAAGGCGGTGTCGATTTCACCATTATCTAGCAGCGAGTCAAAATAATCCAGTGTACTTTCCTTGGAGCCATCCGCGAATTGCACGCTGCCTTTGAGTTCAATGACCTGCCCTTTGTAATCTTTGTCCACCCGTTTGTTGTCTTTGTAAAATTTGCGGATGGTTTGGGAGTGGTTTTCCCCTTTTTCGATAAGCAAAACACTTTGCAACCCGCGCATTTTTGCCTCTACGGTCGCGCTAATCCCTCCGGGGCCTCCGCCAATGACGATCATATCATACACGCAATTCATTTGGTTCTCCTTGGATTATAATCGCTCCTAAAGCGATAGAAAGATAAAATAGGCTTCTTTTGTAACCCATTGAAACAAGAGATTCAAGACAGTGCACGTCACTTTCTCACACTAAAAACATCGCCATAGCTTTGGCTATGACTCAATTTTGAGTGTAAAAAATTAACGCACTCTGTTTAAACTCTTTATGTTTCGAGGGCTATAAAAGAAGCCTAATTTACCCACTTTTACATTAAAAAGGAAGAAAACGTGGACGCATTCTTGCAAAAGGCCAAATCTTTAACCTCTTTCTTGGCCACCATGGAGCCACAGCAAAAAAATACCCTCCTTTTAGCGATGGCAGATGCCCTTGAGGCCCACCAAGAAGCTATCTTGAAGGCCAATGCCAAAGACATAGACGAAGGGGTCAAAAACACCCTAAGTGCTGCACTATTGGACCGTCTTAAGCTCACCCCCAAACGCATACGAGGGATGGCCCAAGCGGTGCGCGAGATTGCCGCGCTGAAAGAGCCTGTGGGCCGAGTATTGGAAGGTTGGGTGGTGCCTAGCGGGCTTCGCATCGAAAAAGTGAGCATTCCTATTGGCGTCGTGGCTATCATTTACGAAAGCCGCCCCAATGTCACCAGCGACACTGCGGCATTGTGCTTTAAAAGTGGCAATATTTGTGTTCTCAAAGGGGGCAAAGAAGCCACCCATAGCAACCACGCTATTGCCAAGGTACTCCAAGACACCCTTAGGGCGCACGGCGTAGACCCTGCGTGCATATCCTTGCTTCCTGATGAGACCCGCGAAGGGGTTGCCACACTTATTCGCCAAGACGCTTATGTGGACTTGATTATCCCAAGAGGCGGGGAAGGATTGATTCGTTTTGTCTCCCAAAACGCCACCGTTGCTGTGGTTAAACACGACAAAGGCGTGTGCCACACGTATGTGGACAAAGAGGCCAATCTTGACCAAGCCCTAGAGATTGTTCTTAACGCCAAATGCCAGCGTCCTAGCGCGTGCAATGCCCTTGAAACGTTGCTTGTCCATGAGGCAATCGCTTCGGACTTTATACCACGCATCGCCGCCGCACTCACCCAAGCGGGTGCCAAAGTCAAAGGATGCGCCACAACGCAACAGTTTATACATGTAGACCTTGCCACGCCTGAGGATTTTCACACCGAACACTTAAGCAATGCTTTGTCTATCAAGGTGGTTGCGGACGTCCAAGAGGCACTGCACCACATCACCACCTATGGCTCGTCCCATTCTGAGGCGATTTTGACCGAAAATTACACCACCGCAGAGTGGTTTTTAAACGCGGTCGACGCGGCGTGCGTGTACGTGAATGCCTCCACGCGCTTTACCGACGGGGGCGAATTTGGCTTTGGGGCGGAAGTGGGCATTAGCACTAACAAGCTTCACGCGAGGGGTCCTATGGGTATCAATGAGCTCACCACGTACAAATATAAGGTCTATGGCAAAGGAAACGTGCGTGCGTGAACCCGTGCTAAGCATCGAAGGGTTGCGCTTTGGCTACACCCCTGAAGTACCACTTTATGAGGATTTTTCCCTCACCTTACATGTAGGCGAAGTGGTGAGCATTGTCGGGCCCAGTGGCTCGGGAAAAACCACCTTGTTTGAGCTCATTACGGGCGCGTTAAAACCGCAAGCGGGAAGCCTTACATGTAAGGCTTTTTCCCAAATTTTTCAAGACCCTTACACCTCCTTTCACCCTACTTACTCTCTTTTAGAGCAAATGGCGGAAGTGGCGGATATCCAAGACCATGAACGGTTGTGCGACGCTATGCGCCTCTCCCCTGCACTCTTGCGTCGCAAGCCCCATGAACTTAGCGGCGGGCAATTGCAACGCGCCTCTATTATTCGGGCTCTACTGATGAAACCCAAGCTTTTGCTCGCGGATGAGCCAACATCAGCACTGGACAACCTCATTCAGTTAGAAGTGATGCAATTGCTCATGGGGTTGTTGGATGAGATTGGTTTGCTTTTAATTACCCATGATGAGACACTTGCGTCGTGGTGTAGCGATTCTATCATAAGGCTAAAGGCATGAAAAAGTACATTATAGCGGCGTTGTGTTGCGTTCCCGCTTTAGCAACGGGCGAGGAAAATCCTCTTTTAAAGCACATAACCACACACCCCCAAGAACTTCAACGCGCCCTCGTGGTCGCGGGGTCCATTGGTTTGCTCTACGGGTTTATGGTGTTGGTGCGCCATTTGGCCTATCGGTATGCAACGCAAGTGGAAAATGAAGAGCGAAGCCAACGTTATTTTGCTATTAAAAAACTTTCAAACATCCTTTTTGTCATCTTTTCTGTGCTCATCATCGCCCTTGTGTATACGAAAAATCTAGCCCAAGGCATGGCTGTTTTTGGGGTCATTGGCGCGGGTTTGACCATTGTACTCAAAGAGTTGGTGCTGAGCATGGTTTCATGGATGATGATGATGGCAAGTTCGTCTATTCGTCTGGGGGATCGCATCAAGATTGACAAGGACGGGAAGCCTATTATTGGTGATGTGATTGATATCTCTTTAACCAAAATCACGCTCTATGAAAATATTACGAATGATTCCATCACGGACCATAAAAAAGCGGGGCGCATCATCTTTGTTCCCAATTATTTCATGCTCACGCACGATGTGTATAATTATACGCATTTGTCTATGAAAACCATCATTGACCTCGTTGAAATCAACCTTTCCTTTGATACCAATATTGAAAAAGCAGAAGCCATTACCTTTGAAATTGTTGAAACCATCAGCGGAAGATACACCGACATGGCCAAGCGTCAGTATGATATGCTAAAGGATAAATACACACTACGTAACATGACAAATTACCCAAAAGTTGTTTTTTACCCAAGTTTTAAGGGCGATGGTGTCACGATGGGGGTTTGGTATGTCACACCCTATCGGGAGATTTTGCGGCTAAAAAGTGAGTTGACCAAACAAGTCATTGGCCGTTTGCGTGCGGAAGAAGATATTCATTTGATGTATACGGGGGCTTCGATGTACTTAGAAACCAGTGCCAAAAAGGCCGAACTGGTTTCTAAGCTCTCCTCCCATTAAACGCTAAGCGGAGTGTTTTGACGCGCCTCTTTTAACGATTGGGCAATCAAAAAGGCAAGCTCTAAGGCTTGGTCAGCGTTAAGGCGAGGGTCACACTGGGTTTCGTAGCGTGAACCAAGCCCCTCTTCGGTAATGGCTTGCGCCCCACCCACACATTCGGTGACATCTAGCCCTGTCATTTCCAAATGCACGCCACCGGGGTAAGTTCCTTCGGCTTTGTGAACATTGAAAAAGCCCTTTACTTCGGCCAAAATCTGATCAAAAGCGCGGGTTTTGTAGTTGGAAGAAGCTTTAACGGTATTGCCGTGCATGGGGTCAATACTCCACAGCACATTGCACCCTTCCTTTTTGATAGCGCGCAACAGTTCAGGGAATTTCTTTTCAATCTTATCTGCTCCCATACGCACGATGATATTGAGCCGCCCTGCTTCATTTTCAGGGTTAAGCGCGTCTGCAAGACGCAGCAAATCATCTGCTTGCATCGTGGGGCCTGCTTTGATGCCGATGGGGTTTTTCACGCCGCGTAAAAATTCTACGTGCGCCCCGTCCACATCGCGCGTACGGTCACCAATCCACAGCATATGTGCCGAACAATTGTACCAATCCCCTGTGATACTGTCTTGGCGCGTGAGGGCTTCTTCGTAGTTGAGCAACAAGGCTTCGTGGGAAGTGTAAAGTGCGGTTTGGTGCACATTGGGCGTATTGGCCGAAGTGATGCCACACGCTTCCATGAATGCAAGGGTTTCTGTGATGCGATTGGCCAAGTGTGCGTAACGGTCTCCTAGGGCACTTTCTTTAACAAAGCCCATGTTCCAGCGGTGCACTTGGTGCAAATCCGCCAAACCACCCCGTGAAAAAGCGCGCAAGAGGTTAAGTGTTGCGGCGGATTGGTTGTAGGCGCGAAGCATGCGAGAAGGGTCAGGGACGCGCGCTAGTTCTGTGAAGTCGATGTTATTGATAATATCACCACGGTAGCTAGGCAATTTCACCCCATCTATTTCCTCAAAATCCGAAGAACGTGGCTTAGCAAACTGGCCTGCCATGCGCCCTACTTTTACCACAGGACAGCTTCCTGCAAAGGTCAAAACAACGGCCATTTGCATCAAGACTTTAAACATATCGCGAATGGTATCGGCACGAAAGTCTGAAAAACTCTCGGCGCAATCGCCTCCTTGAAGTAAAAACGCTTTACCTGCTTGCACGTCAGCGAGTTGCTCTTTCAGGCTACGCACCTCGCCCGCAAATACAAGGGGTGGGATGGTGGAAAGCTCTGCTTCGACGGAGCGTAGCGCATCCAAATCGGGGTAGGTGGGTTGCTGTTTGATAGGCATATTACGCCATGATGAGCGGCTCCATTGGTTCATACACAATCCTCTTTTGGTCAAAATTTGCCCATTATAGTCAATCTTGACTTAAGAGTAGAAGTTCTCAGGAAAGGTAGATTATTGGTTTTTGGTAGCACTAGGGCCAAGACAAGCCAAGGGAGATGAAATATTCCTTTGTGATGCTTTTGATGTCTATTTTTTCCAGCCCTTGATTGAAAATGTGTGCCAAATGGCGGCCTTTTTCGTTTTTTTGAAAACAAGCATGAAGGTCTTTTTCTTCCAGTAATTTAGAATGAAACTGAAGCAGGTTGCCTTGGTCGGCAAAGGTACTGTCTGTGGCTAAAAAATAGGCTAAAACATCGCGGTCTATGATGGCAGCATCGATTCTTTCGGAGAGCACTTTTTTAATATTAAGCACATCACTCACGGACGCTTCCGTGCGAAGGAGGCCTTGGTTTGCCATGGTGTCAAACGCGTGGGTATTTACATATCCTTGCACCGTCCCAATCGTATAATGACCCAAATCAGCGACACTTTCCCAAACAAGAGGTTTGTTTTTGCGTTCAACCATACCTAAAAAACTTTTTCCCATAGAATGAGAAAAAAAACACGCGGAGTCTAATTCTAGCGCGTGGTATTCTGGCAAATAGCCGTGGTATTCTCCTTGACTTCCTGCAAGCAATAACGCCCTTCTCCACGGGTAAAAATCTACCTCAAGGGTGTATCCCATAGCAGCAAATGCCCTTTTGGCAATCACCACAGAAAGTCCTTGTTCGGGTAACTCTTTTCCACTATAAGGAGGCCACTCCAGTGAGGTCATCTTGATGGTTTGAGCACACACCAAAGAAACGCTCAAGAGGAATAGACTAAGGAGTTTCATGGGTGCCTTTTTGAGGGAAAAGCGCCTGGTTTCCCGATGTAATACCCTTGTGCATAATCAATCCCCATGGCTTTAACTTTGGTGTAAATAGCCTCGGAGCTGATAAATTCTGCAATGGTTGCGATTCCTAGTTTTTTAGCAAAAGAGACGATGGTTTCTACAACGATTTGGGCATTTTTGTCTGTGAGAATATTTTTAATCAGTGAGCCGTCGATTTTCAAAAAATCCACCTCAAGATGGATGATATTTTCAAAATTTGAATACCCGCTTCCAAAGTCGTCTATGGCAATTTTTGCTCCCATTTTCTTGACTTTTTGTGCAAACTCGCGCACCGTTTCAAAGTTGGAAATCCCCTCTTGTTCCGTGATTTCAAAAACAACCCGATGCATGACGTTGTAACGCGCTTGAAGTTCCTCTAAAAAAGCATAGATGTATTCAGACTCAATGTCCCTAGTGGAGAGGTTGATAGTTACATCGAATTCAGTGTCGCAAAAGGCCTCTAGTGCTTTTTGGATAATGGTTTTCGATAAGGTATCGTAGGTGCCCGTATGTTTAGAGATGGCCAAAAAATCCAAGGGATAGTAGAGTTTTCCTTCTTCATCTTGGATGCGCATCAACGCTTCGTATTTGACCACTTTTTCTTGACGAAGGCATTGTATGGGTTGAAAATAGGGAAAAACAAGATCATCCACTATGGCATGTTTGATAACTTTTGTGATTTTTAAGTTGGTGCCGTATTCTTCAATGACGGGTAAATTTTTGCTAAAAATAACCAATTTTTGTTTGGTCTTTTTGGCAAAACCCAGTGCTGTCATCGCCGCAACTATGGGTTCATCGGCATTGCTATCAGCCATGCCAGCACTCATGGAAAGCACGAGGTGTTCGTCGCCAAAACTTAACTCTTGGTTTTCAAAATCATCTAGAAAATGCGTAATAGTTTGTTTGAATGCCAGGGCGTTGGCAGTGTAGTCTCCGTAACTTAGAATAGCAAACTCATCGCCACTTAACCTGTAAACGCGGTAATCAAGTGGGTCAAAAAAGCGACTCAAAAGCTCCGCAGTTGATTTTAACACATGGTCACCCGATGAAATGCCAAGGTAATTGTTGATTTCTTTAAAGCGGTCGATGTCCACGATAGCGAGTAAAAATTGTTGCTGTGAGCCCAGGTCATACAAAAGACGTTGGCGTGAGAGCAGTTGGGTTAGTCCGTCGTAATTTGCCCGTTTGTTGAGGCGGTTAATGAGTGTGGCAATGTGCTTGTGAAAATAATGCATCAGCTTACCAATTTCATCTTCTTCTTTATAGTAAGCGTGGTCGATGGTGAGAATTTTTTCTTCACGAAATTGTTTCATTTCTTCAAGCATTTTATAAATAGGAGTGATGACATTTTTATTAATCTGCGTGGCAACAAACATCAAAAGAAACGCCATAACAAAGAGCGAAAGGAAAATTTGCACCCCAATACTTGAAAGGGTGGTGGTTTTGAGTGTTTTTTTAAGTTCACTGGTGTTTTCTGCGATTAATGCTTGATTAGCACGCATTTGCTCATGAATAGGTTCAAGGGTGTAAGAAAGGTTTAAAATCCCTATTTTGTTATCTTTATAGCTAAGCTCGATTGTTTTTGTTTTACATGTATTGTTAATACTCTTGTCGATTCTGGCTACTTCGGTGAGCGAAACGGTGTCCAATACTGAGAGTGTGCAAAGTCCTTCATGAAGCATAAACTTTTGCGCTTTTTGCAAGATTGCTTCTGTGTCCACATTGTAAAGATCGTATGTTAGGATTTGGGCAATTGTTTCGATATAAAAATCCAAACTTTGTTCATACAGCTTAAGCTGAACGCTTTGGGTGTTTTGGGAGTAGTGTTGGATGTGTTCTAGGGAACTTTGTTCTACTTTTTTTTCAAGGAATTTAGTGCCAAAGAGCTGAAGAAGGATGAGTAAAGCCATCATAGAGGCAATAGCTAAGGATATGACAAAAATAAGTTTAAATTTAATAGACTCTTTGTCAAACACAGCTTTCTCCCAAGGAAACATGTGCGATTATAGCCAATTTTCATTACAAAAAAGGGACAACAAACGAAAGGATTTTGTAACGTAAATCGCGTTACAATCCTCTCAAAAAAGAGTCCCCTTGAACACCCTTTCTCCAACTGCCACCAAGCACGGCGTCTTGTATGCACTGAGTGCCTTTACCATGTGGGGTCTTGCACCTATTTATTTTAAATCCCTTGCGCTCGTTCCGCCCACGGAAATCTTACTGCATCGGGTTGTGTGGTCGGTGGTTTTTCTCTTTTTTATCTTAACCTTTAAACACCAACTTCACACCATCGTGCGCTTTGTTGCCAATAAAAAACTCTTGGCGATGCTGGTCCTCTCTTCGTGTCTTATTGCCACAAACTGGTTGATTTTTATCTGGGCAATCAATAACCACATGCTCATTGAAGCTAGCCTTGGGTATTACATCAACCCTCTTGTAAATATTTTGTTTGGTTTTTTGTTTTTAAAAGAGACGCCCACGCGTGCTCAGGGGGTAGGCATTGTTTTGGTTTTTGTTGCCGTTGGATTTGAAGTCTATGCCCTTGGGTCTTTGCCTGTCATTTCCCTTGCCCTTGCCTTTTCCTTCGCCTCTTATGGGTTGATCCGTAAAAAAGTCGCCATTCCTTCTTTGCCAGGACTCTACATCGAAACATTACTGCTTTTTCCTGTAGCGCTTGGCTATCTTGCCCTCTTGTCTTACCATCACACGAGTGTTTTTTCTTTTGCGTTTGATACGCCAACAACGTGGCTGTTGATGCTCGCAGGGCCTGTAACCGTAGCCCCTCTTCTAGCCTTTGCTTCGGCGGCTTCTAGGCTGCGCTTGAGTACTATTGGGTATTTTCAGTACCTTGCACCCACCATCAACCTACTCTTAGCCGTGCTTGTGTATAATGAACCCCTTTCACAAGGAAAAATCATTACTTTTTCGCTGATTTGGATCGCCTTGCTCCTTGTGGGCTTGGAGTCTTACACTCAACGAAAACACTAAAGGACCGTTAAATGGAAGACTTTTTACCCGCCATTGTTGTCGCGATGGCTGTTGGGTTTATTATGATTAAACAAATTGGGAAAATCACCCAACGGCTTGATGCTAAAGGGGATTCCACAGGAACCCAAGTGTACGCCACCTTTGCGGGTGTTGTGCAAGAGAAAATTCGCACCATCAAGAAAGATATTGACACGTCCAAGGAAACCCTTGAGCCTCGCTACATCCTCAAAGAGGGAGAAAACGAAGAAAAAGCCCTTGAAGAACTCTCCGACATGATTCGCAAACTTGTCTTTTTTGAAACCATGGGCTCAAAGCGCGATTCGAGAGAAAGGGTCGAGGGAGAAATGTTTGCGGTACTTAGTGAACTTGACTCTTTTGTAAGCCAAGCGGTTGAAGATGGCGAAGCGTTGGCGGATGAACTGCGTGAAGAACTCTTTAGCGTTTATGAAAAACTGCAAAAAGAGGGGTGAAAACCTCTTCTTTGCAGTTTTAAGACACCTTTAGAACAAAGCTAAAACGTCTCTGTAAAATCATACCCACCCTTGGTTAGGTTGTTGCGCACCTCTTCTTGGTGTGCTTCGCCCTTGGTTTCAAGGGTGATGGTAATGTTCGCATCCCCATACGAAAGGGTTGTGGACGTGCGGTCGTAGTCGATTTTGATGATGTTGGCGTTGGAAGTACGCAAGATGTCTGTCAGGCGCATCAGTGCACCAGGTTTATCCACCAACGTCACACAGATAATCATCTTTCGTGCTGATTTAATGAGTCCTTTTTCGATGATGACGGCAAGGGTTTGCACGTCGATGTTCCCCCCGCTTAAAATCGTTCCGATTTTCATCCCTTTTTCAAAAGGAAATTTGTGGTGCATGATGGCCGCGACACCCGCTGCCCCGCCCCCTTCTACCACAAGTTTTTGACGCTCTAGTAAAAACAAAATCGCCGTGGCAATCTCTTCATCATCCACTTGCACGATGTCATCCACACACTCTAAGATGTGCGCTAGGTTGCTCTCACTAGTGTCGCGCACCGCGATACCATCGGCGATGCTACGCACACTTTTGGAGTGAATGACACGTTTGGCTTTAAAAGATTCATACATCGCAGGTGCGCCCTTGGCGGTCACTCCGATGACTTTAATCTTAGGGTCAAGTTGTTTAATAGCCGAACCCACACCGCTAATGAGCCCGCCGCCGCCAATGGGCACCACGACGATATCAAGGTCGTTGATTGCATCAAGCATCTCAAGGGCGACGGTGCCCTGCCCTGCGATGACCGCGTCATCTTCAAAAGGATGGATAAAAGTGATGCCATGCTCTTGGGAGTGTTGGCGCGCGTAAGCGTAAGCCTCGTCGTAATTATCCCCATGCAAGATAACCTCTGCACCCAAATCTTTCGTCCCTGTGACTTTAAGCAGTGGCGTGGCTTCGGGCATGACGATGATGGCTTTGATACCAAAGGTTTTGGCACTGTAAGCCACCCCTTGGGCATGGTTTCCCGCACTAGCGGCGATGACGCCTTTGGCGCGTTCTTCGTTGCTTAAGGAGGCGATTTTGTTGTACGCCCCGCGAAGTTTGTAGGCCCCTGTAAGCTGGAGGTTTTCTTTTTTAAGGTAAATCTCTGCGCCCACCATTTGACTTAAGATAGGAGCTTTTGAAAAGGGTGTTTTATTGATGATAGCACTAATACGACGCTTGGCTTGGATGATGTGACTTAAAGGGACCATGGGTGAAAAATCCTTTGGTGTTCGATTTTAGTGCAACGGTCTTGGACGACCGTTAGGCCCATTTGAGAGGCTTTTTGGGCGGCATTGTCATTGCGGATATCTAGCTGAAGCCAAAGGCATTTGACCTCTTTGCGGTGTTGGAGTTGTTCGACTAAAATGTCCGCAACTTGTGGTTTTCGGAACATATCGACCATATCGATAGGTATATCGACTTCTTCAAGGCTTCGGTAGACTTTTTCGCCCAAAATTGTCTCTTCTTTGGGGTAGATGGGAATGATGCGAAACCCTGCTTTTTGCAAATACGCCGCCACGTGATGGGAGGGCTTGGAGCTATCAGGCGAAAGGCCAACAATGGCAATGGTTTGAATGGATTCAAAAAGTTCGCGCAGCTGCTGGGTGGTGGGTTCGTGTAGTATTGGCATGGTCTCTTCCTTTACATGTAGAGCGTAAAAAGCGCTGATTTTAACACAACATGCCTTTGAGGCACATTACTTTTACCCTTTGCTTTCACGCATAAATTTGTTACAATCATGAGATATTTTTAGCATAAATTTATAAAGTTAGTTTCACCGCCATGGACATTGCAAAGGTGTAACATCATGAAACAAAAGAGTCAATTTTTAACGACTATCACGTATCTTCCTTGTTTATTGTTAGGTTGCTCTTTTTTTCTTTCCCTTTTTTTTCTGGTTTACATGTACCAAACCCTTGGCCCATCAGCGCTCTTTTTTGCCACAACAGCGCTACTTGCGTGTATCTTGCTTGCCTTTGGGATGGTGGCGCTCAAATACCGCCGCGCTGTGTTGGTGCGACGGGAGTTGCAAGCTTTTAAATATGCGGTGGAAAATAGCGACAATACGGTTGTCATCACAGACCCCAAACGGCACATTATTTACGCCAACGATGGTTTTGAGAAAACCACAGGCTACGCTCCCGAAGAAGCCTTGGGGAAAAATCCAAATATCTTAAAATCTGGCAAACACGACCTTGCGTTTTACGCCCACATGAACGCGGTGCTTGACCGTGGGGAGAAGTGGCAAGGGGAATTTATCAACAAGCGCAAAGACGGGTCTATTTATTACGAAAAAGCCTCCATTGTGCCCGTGTTTATTGATGGAAAACTAACCAACTACCTTGCCATCAAACTTGACATCACGCAGTATGTGGAGCAATCCTTGCGCTTGCGAGAGTCTGCGGCCGTGTTCGAACACGTAGAAGAAGCCATTGTGATTACCGATGAAAAAAACCGTATCCGTTCAGTCAATAACGCGTTTGTGAAGATGTACGGCTATACGCTTAAGGAGATAGCAGGCAAAAACCCCTCTATTTTGCGGGCAAAAAAAGCCGATAAACTGTTTTACGAGAGCATGTGGCAAGAACTTCTTGAAAATAAATTGTGGCGCGGCAAGATTCACAATCGGCGCAAAAACGGCCAAGAGGTGGTGCTGTGGATGACCATCAAGGCTGTGACGGATGAAAAAGGCGAGATAGTGAGTTACATCGCCATTCAAACGGACATTAAAGAGATGATTCAGATGCAAGAAAAGGCGAGCTATCTTGCAAGGCACGACCAACTCACTGGCCTTTCCAACCGCCTTGGCTTTGAGGAGCAGTTTGAATCCATGGCAAAACTTTCCAAACGCAATGGCTCCATGTTTGGGGTCATGTTCATTGACCTTGACCATTTTAAGGCCATCAACGACACCCTTGGGCATGATGCGGGCGATAACGTCCTTATAGAAGCGGGCAAGCGCATCGCCAAAACCCTTCGGGAAATCGATGTACTTGCGCGTTTTGGCGGCGATGAATTTGTCATTTTAGTGGGATTTATCAAGGCCGAAGCCGAAGCCGCGCTCATCGCACGGCGTATCTTGAAAGTTTTTGAAGAGAAAATTACCGTTGAAAACCACGCCCTAAGCGTGACGCCTAGCATCGGAATCTCCTTTTACCCAGAAGATGGCGAAGAGTACAACACGCTCATCAAAAAAGCCGATTCAGCCATGTATGAGGCGAAAAAATTAGGGAAAAATACCTTTTGTTTCTACGAACCTACTTCTGAACATATTACCATCAACGCTACTTTTTAACAAGCACCACCCCGCTTTCAAGGTGGTGCGTGTAGGGAAACTGATCAAAAAGAGCAAAATGGGCCACTTCATGGGTTTTGCCAAGCACTGCCAAATCCCGCGCTAGGGTGTGTGGATTGCACGAAATGTAGATAATGCGCTCAAACTGCGCCGCAAAGGCACAGCTTTTCTCGTCCATCCCAGCCCGTGGTGGGTCTACAAACACGTGGGAAAAATCAAAGCTTTCTAGGTCTGTTTCCCTTAAGCGCACAAACTCCCGCTCTTTATTTAACGCACTGGTGAGTTCTTCTGCGCTCATGCGCACAAAGGTGATGTTGTGCGTGCCATTAAGGGTGCAATTTTCAAGAGCGGATTTAATAGACGCTTTGGAGATTTCCGTGGCTAAGACGGCGCGAAAATGGCTACTTAGCGGCAAAGTGAAGTTCCCATGGCCACAATAAAGCTCTAGCAAATCCTTACATGTAAGGGGGTCAAGCTTGGAATACACCCACGCAATCATCTGTTCATTGACACTGCGGTTTGGCTGGGAAAACGCACCCTCCAAAAGTTTAAAACGGTAGGTTTTTTCCTTTACATGTAAAGCATCCACCACCCACTCTTGGCTTAAAACTTTTTTCACCCCACGGCTACGGCCAATGAGCCTTACATGTAAGGCTTTTTCAAGCTCTCTTGCCGCCTCTTCCCATGCGTGGTCAAGCTTTTTGTGGTAGATGAGCGTTACAAGCATCTCCTCGCGGGCACTTAAAAACTCCACACTAAAGAGTTTATGCCTAAGCAGGGGACTTTGCCTTAGTGCCTCTTTAAGGCGTGGCAAGAGGGCATTGATGGCTTCATCAGCTTTGGGGCATTGTTCGATGAGCACCCTGTTCCCGTCCACACTATTCATGGCAAAATCTATCGCCTCGCCCTCGTGCCAGATGCGAAACTCGGCGCGGTTGCGGTAGTGGATGATCTTTGAAGAAAACACTTCAGGGGCGCGCACTCCCAAGGGCGCAAACAAGGCCTTGGCCTCTTGGGTTTTATGCTCCAACTGTCCCTCGTAACCTAGTCCATGGAGCGTACAGCTTCCACAGATGCCAAAATAATCGCACGTCATGAACCCCTCCTTTGAGACCCCTGGGCATACAAGGAAAGAAAAAGCGCGCCCAAAAGTACAGAACTTGAACAAGCAAAGGCAAAAGTGTAGCTTCCCGTAAGGTCACGTATGATGCCCGCAAGCAATGGCCCGACCATTTGCCCCACGCCAAAAAACAGTGTAATGAGGCTCATGATGCGCGCGGTGTGGCTAAGGCCAAACAGTTCACTACTTAGGGTTGCCATGATGGAAGGCACCGCCCACGTGGAAAAGCCAAAGATGCCTGCGGAGAGAAACACCCACGCAAGAGGCACTTCAAAGGCGAGCAAGCTGTGGGCTAGGGCTTGGAGTCCAAAGAGTATCGCCAAGGTCTTGTAGCGCCCAATGGTGTCGCTCACCGCGCCAAAAAAGGGGCCTGAAAAAAGGCTTGTGACGCCCAAGAGTGCCCAAAAGATACCTGAAACCTGCGTGCTTGCCCCGTACGTGTCCGAAACGGCCGCTACAAAAAACGTCATAAACATGATAGCCGTGGTGCCAAAGAGTAAAAAGAGTACACCCGTGTGCCAAAAGGCGCGGGAGCAAACAATGTCACGCAACAAGAGCGTGTCACCCTTGGCGTGGTGTGCATTTGCTTGAACTAGAAAACGTGCCATCACACTGCGCGCCCACAGGCCAATGAGCAGGATGCTTAGGGCAAACACAGCCCAACTAATGCGCCACGCGTAAGGCAACAGTTTCTCAAACGTTGGCACGATGAGGCTACTAAAAATCACCGCCAAGCCAATGCCAGCCACCACAATGCCCGTAGCGCGCCCTTTCATCTTGGGTGGCACCACTTGGGCGATGTACGTCATGATGCCGATGTTTGCCAACGCGCCAAAAAACCCTGTGACACTAAAAAACAACGCGGCTAAAAGATAGTGAGGTGCAACAGCCATGAGCACCATGCTAAAGGCTTGCACAAAAAGCGCCCAAGAGACAAGCAAGGAGGGGCCAAAACGGGTGTATGTTTTTGAAACACTAAACAAGCCAATAAAATACCCCAGAAAATTAGCACTTCCTACAAGGCCCGCTTGGGTAGCGTTCATGGCGAGTTCTTCTTGCATGAGAGGCAAAACCATCCCAAAGGCAAACCGCCCCAAGCCCAAACAGGCAAATACCACCAAAAGTCCCATAGCGATGGGTTTTATGTGTTCTTTCATCTTTTCTCTTTACACTTTAAAATAGTGGCGACACTTTAGTGTAACCTAGCTTTTAGCTCTCTTTTTCGAGCAAATGCACGGTCTCTAGGGTCTCTTTTTTGGGTGATTTTTTAGAGGTACGAAGGCGCGGATGGGCGTGGCTAGCACAATCATAGCGCCCAAACTCTTCAAAAATCGCACGAATGCGCCCTGGGCTTAGGAGTCCTTCATCGTTATAGCTCATGAGGATGTAGCGAAACTTCGCCGCTTTTAACGTAGCCCTTAACTCTTCTTCTACAGCGCGTTTTTGGCACCAACGGGAGCGGTAGTAGTTTCCAAGACCGCTTTTGCCTTTGATGTCGCGGGCATAGTTTCGTGCAATGGCGTTTAAAACATGGTAGTTTAAGCCGTATTGACGGTGGTTATAGGGTGGGTCAAGATAGAGGATGTCACCCCCAATCTCTTCCAAAAGAGCCAATCCTTCACGGTTATACACCGTTGCATTGGTGAGGCACGCAGGGGGAAGGATGCGCAAAGACAAGGCTTGCGTGGCGGTAAATTTGGTGTGTTTTAAAAAACTCCCGTACACGGAGGTGGTGTTGGCTACACGGTCGGCCCCATCTAGCAAAGAAGCGAGCAACGCTTTTGTTTGGGCAACTGGCAAGGTTGCTTCATGGCGTGCAATCACCGCCCTAGCTCCGTCGATTTTCCGCGCGTTTTGCGGGGTAAAATACCCTCGTTTTGCCGCGCCCAAGGGTGAAAAATGCTCACACACAATCCCCTCGCACGACGCGTGGCGCATCTGCTCAAGCAAGGCTTCATCGGTCGCCACGCCGCACAAGCGTTGGTGCAACCACAAGGCGCTGTAAGGTTCTACGTCATTAGCAATGAGAGCTTTACATGTAAGACCAAAGGCTTCTGCCACACTGCCCGTGCCACCAAAAAGGTCGCACACGGTTTTGTCGTGCAAAGGGCCAACAAAGCGTGTGGCTGATGAGAGGATGAAGGGGGCAAGTGCCCCCTTGGAACCGATGTAATTCATAAGGGATTGTAGTTAAAAAGGGTTGAAGAAGGGGTAAAATAAGCCTTACATGTAAGGCTTATTTGCAGCACGAACCTTTGCCGCTAGAACAATCATCACCCTCTTCGTCTGCGGTAGAAAACTTGAACAACGTGTACGCTCCACAAAAGCGAAACACGCCTGTAAGTAATACCACTGCACCGATGATGCCGAGCCAACTTTGAGCCCACAACGCCCAAACAATGATAAGCCCACCGATAACAATCCGTGCGATGCGATCAACACCGCCAACATTGGCTTTAAAAGGACACATATTCACTCCTTGAAAGAATTTTGCCCATCCTAACACAGGGCACATAAAACATCTCTACGAATTGCAAATTAATCCTTTTCCACGACCAATCCACCGTAGCTTTGGCGTACGGACATGACTTCGAGGAAATTCACGTTGACGTGTTCTGGGAAGTTGGCGCAGGTAAAAATGACATTGGCAATATCTGCGGCTTCAAGGGGTTTGGTGTCTTTGTAGACAGCATCTGCTTTTGTTTCGTTGCCCTTAAAACGCACCAACGAAAAGTCTGTTTTGGCAAAGCCAGGTTCGATGTTGGTCACGCGAATGTTGGTTCCCTTAAGGTCCGTGCGAAGGTTGAGGGAAAATTGTTTGATGAACGCCTTGGTGGCACCGTACACGTTTCCGCCTTCATAAGGCCAGTTGCCCGCTGTGGAGCCGATGTTGAAAATGTAACCCCGTTTGCGTTCTTTCATGCCGCTAATGAGCGCTTTAGTGACATACAACACCCCTTTGATGTTGGTATCTACCATGGTTTCCCAATCTTCCAAGCTCGCCTCGGGTGCTTTTTCAAGCCCAAGGGCAAGACCTGCGTTGTTAACCAAAATGTCAACGGCTTGATACGCCACAGGCAAGGAGGCGATGGCCTTTGCCACTTCTTCTTTACATGTAACGTCCATCACTAGAGGAAAAATATCTGCTTCAGGAAGGCTGTTTTTAAGCTCTTCCAAGCGCTCTTTACGCCGCCCTGTGGCGATGACCGCATCGCCCGCTTTGGCAAAGATGGTAGCGATTTCCCAACCAAATCCTGACGTGGCTCCTGTGACCAAAACAATACGTTTCATGGGTGTTCCTTTTAGAAATTTTGTCTAAAGTGTACCAAATGTCAAATAAGATGGGGGTAAAAAAACATGTTGGCTCACTGCACGCATTCGCTCATTCTCGGACAGCACTCTCCTAAGTGCTTTATGTCCTCGAAAATCCGCTCATGAGCACAGCGAGCCAACGCCTGACCCCGAAGGGTCGGCATGTTAGTCTGCTAACGCATAGTCTTTAATGAGGTTAAAGTTCAAGTAGCGGTACACGTTTTCAGTTTTACCCGCAAGTTTGCGTGGCACGATAGACATGTACTCTTCCACGCTTGGTAAGCGCCCAAGGATGGCACACACGGCGGCAAGTTCGGCACTGCCAAGGTACACTTGCGCGCCCACGCCCATGCGGTTGTCAAAGTTGCGCGTCGAGGTGGAAAACACCACCGCGCCATCGGCCACGCGGGCTTGGTTGCCCATGCACAAACTGCACCCTGGAATCTCGATGCGCGCCCCTGCTTGTCCAAAGAGTGCGTAGTACCCCTCTTCCGTGAGTTGGCGCTTATCCATCTTGGTGGGTGGAGCAATCCAAAGGCGTGTGGGCACTTGGCCTTCGCCTTGAAGCACCTCTCCAAGGGCGCGGTAATGGCCAATGTTGGTCATACAACTGCCCACAAACACTTCATCAATCTTCTTGGGGCGTTTTTCATCGGCCAAGATTTCAGAAAGGGTCGCCACGTCATCAGGGTCGTTGGGGCACGCCAAGATAGGCTCTTTAATGTCTGCAAGGTCGATTTCGATGATGGCTTTGTACTGGGCATTTTTATCTGCTTTTACAAGCTCTGGATTTTCAAGCCACGCTTGCATTTTCTGGGCACGTCGTTTTAGAGTTACAGGGTCGCCATAGCCCGCTTTGAGCATGGATTCGATGAGGGTGATGTTAGACTTTAGGTATTCTGCGATAGGCTCTTTGTCTAAGGCTACCGAACATCCTGCCGCACTACGCTCTGCCGAAGCGTCGGAAAGTTCAAAGGCTTGTTCGGCTTTGAGCTTAGGCAAGCCTTCGATTTCCAATATCGTACCTGCAAAAATGTTCTTTTTGTTTTTCTTGGGCACCGTTAAAAGGCCCATTTTGATAGCGTAGTAAGGGATGGCATTGACCAAATCGCGCAAAGTGATGCCAGGGTTCATCTCGCCTTTAAAGCGCACAAGGACGGATTCGGGCATGTTTAAAGGCATGGAACCTGTCACTGCCGCAAAGGCCACAAGGCCAGAACCCGCGGGGAAAGAGATGCCGATGGGAAAGCGTGTATGGCTGTCGCCGCCTGTACCCACACTGTCAGGAAGTACCATGCGGTTGAGCCAGGAGTGGATGACGCCATCTCCTGCTTTGAGGCTCACGCCGCCACGGTTTCGGATGAAATCAGGCAAGGTGTGTTGGAGTTTGACATCACTGGGTTTTGGGTATGCCGCGGTGTGGCAAAAGCTTTGAAGCACAAAATCCGCGCTAAAGCCAAGGGCGGCGAGTTCTTTGATCTCATCGCGGGTCATGGGGCCAGTGGTGTCTTGACTGCCTACGGTGAGGGTTAAGGGCTCCACATACATGCCTGGCCTAATGCCTTCTACGCCACATGCGCGTCCGACCATCTTTTGGGCTTGGGTGAATCCTGCACCTTCTTTGGCAACAGGTTGAATGGGTTTGGCAAAAATAGACTCAGCCTCCATGCCAAGGCTTGCCCTTGCTTTTGCGGTAAGCCCGCGTCCGATGATGAGCGAAATGCGCCCACCCGCGCGGTATTCGTCTGCTAGGGTTGTGGGGAGAAGTTTGAAGGTGGAAACCACCTTGCCCTCTTTGGCAACTTTGCCCTCATAAGGGTAAACGTCAATGATGTCACCTGTTTCAAGGCCATCTACGTCTACTTCGATAGGAAGTGCACCGCTGTCTTCGGCGGTGTTGAAGAAAATAGGCGCAATAGTCGTGCCTAAAATCACCCCGCCTGTGCGCTTGTTGGGAACACAGGGGATGTCTTTGCCCATGTGCCATTGGATGGAGTTGATGCCTGATTTTCGGCTACTACCTGTGCCTACGACGTCGCCCACATAGGCCACTTCGTACCCTTTGGCTTTGAGTGCTTCGATGGTTTCTAAGCTTCCTTCTTGGCGCTTGACAAGCATGGCATTCGCGTGCAAGGGGATGTCGCTACGGGTGAAGGCTTCGCTAGCAGGACTCAAATCGTCAGTGTTGGTTTCGCCGGGGACTTTGAGCACAGCGAGGGTCATTTTTTCTGGGAGTGCGGGCTTGGAGGTAAACCACTGGGCATTTGCCCAAGAGACTAAGACTTCCTTGGCGTACGCGTTGGTTTTGGCAAGGGATTCAACGGCGTTAAACGCGTCGTACACAAGGATGATGTTTTTAAGTGCCTCTGCGGCGGCTTTAGCAACAACAGGCTCTTCATGGCTAAGGGCGCCAACCAAAGGGTCAACGTTGTAGCCTCCTAGCATAGTGCCTAGCATTTCCACCGCGTCAAGGGGTGAAATGAGTGTACATGTAACGTTTTTGGCAAGGATGTCATTTAAAAATGCCGCCTTGACGTAAGCCGCCTCATCAACACCCGGAGAAACGCGCTCTCGTAGAAGGGTTAAAAGGGTTTGGGAGGGGCTTGTTTTTAACAGCTCGACGACTTGGGCGGCTTCTTGGGCGTTGAGAGGAAGCGGAGGGACACCAAGGGCTTGGCGTTCTTTTTTAGCAGTTTCATAAGCGGTCAAAAAGTCCATGTAAAGGCTCCTAGGGGGATTTTTCATGCATTTTAGCACAAAGAAGTTAGGTTTCCCAAGGAGAGCGTGGATTAACTAGAAGAGTAAAGAGAGGCACAAGCTTAAAGAGCGTGGCCCGCGCCCTTTACAGAACTTCCACAGGCAAAATCTCTTTGGTTGCTATGGGAAAATCTACGGTGATGCACGCTCCATCCTTGGTGTTTTTGCTGCTAATTCTTCCCCTAAAATGCTTTTCAATAATGGTTTTTGCCATATAAAGCCCAAGCCCCGTGCCCGTGATGCCTTTACTGGAAACATAAGGCTCAAACATGACCTTAATGATATTTGCAGCAATGCTTCCTCCGTTATCGAAAATGGAAAAACGGTACATCGCCTTGAGCGCTTTGTACTCGCAAACGATGGTGATTTTTCCATTTTCATGGTTTTGTTCCAAAATGGCATCTTTGGAATTAGAGACGATGGAGAGTAGCACTTGCACCAACTCGCTTCCGTAAATGAAAAATTTTCTATCGTCGTTTAATTTGATTTCTAAATCAATGTTGTACATTTTAAGAATCGGGTCAGCCAAGGAGCGCAGTTGTTCGCAAATCATCGAAGCGCTGTGCCACTCTTTTTGCACCTTGGGTTTAAAAAAGTTTTTGAAGTCTTCGATGGTGTTGGAAAGATAACTCACGTTGCGGTCCATCACGTCAATATCTGCCAAAAGTTCCTCATCTTTCTCTTTCGCACCCAGGGTATTAAGACGCATTTTGCTAATCACCATGCCGATGATAGAAAGGGGTTGGCGCCACTGGTGGGCTATCATGCTTAGCATCTCCCCGATAATAGCAGAACGTGCTTGGATGATAATCAACTCCTCAGACGCCTGATACCGCCGCACCGCCTCGTCGACCTTCTCGTTCAACGTGGCATTTAATGCGCCTAGTTCCAACGCCGTTTGTTCGCCAATGTGCAACAAGGCGTTAAAGGTTTCAGAATAGCGGTGGACCGAGGGGCTCTTTTTTCTAGAATGCGAGGTTGTGTGGCGTATGTTGCCCTGAGCGGTTTGTGTCACTTCTTTTAGCCCCAAGACGGTCATGGTTTCGTTGAGTAAAAAGTTGCACTTGTGGTCTGAGTCGTGAAAAAACTCTCCATAGGTGAAAAAGCCTGTCGTGGGCGCCACAGACGAGAGCCCTTCAAAGTCATTGTACGCGTCTTCACCCAAAAAGTTTTTGCGGGTCATGCACGAAAAAACCATCACTTTTTCAGGGCCAAACTTTGCCAAGTCTGAGATGATTTCCTTCGCATCCGCTAAAATCGCATCGATGTCGCCAAAACCAAATTGGATGGTTTCGCCCTCGGAGATATTACCCGCAAAAACCACCGAACCGTCTCCGTTTAAGCGGATGGGCGCACGCCCTATCAAATGCCCCTCTTTGTAAAAGACAAAGGGGAATTCGATGCCTCCCTGGGGAAGTTTTTGGGCTAAAGCGGAGCCAAGATACTTTCGGTACAGCTCAAGGACGGAGATGTTATCGACCGTGTAGATGCAGTTTTTATCTGCGCGCGTGACCTTAAACTTTGGCCCCATAGGTGCCCAGTTGAAACTTTTGGTGTGGTAAACCTCTAGTGTGTCACTGATGAGATACCCCACCACAATGGCTTTGGATTTGATATGGGTATCACAAAAGATGAAACTCTCTTCATAACGCCCGTTGTCTCCGGCTAATCCTCCTGCTACTACAAGTGAAGGTGCCACGGAATTAACCCCATCCATCAAAAAATCGCCGTTGGTGACGATGCCATCAGCAACAATAATCGCCACTTTTGCGCCCAACCTCACCCCTTCGTGGGCAATCATCTGCCCTGCTTTAAAGGAGTCTTGTTCTGCTGTAAAAAGCTCTATTTCCAAGGTAGTGCTCTCAAAGGTGGTTAACGAAAGGACAAAAGAATGCACCATGACTTCTGTTTCAAAAATCTCCCCATCGGTAGTGGAACCCATGATGGAAGCTTGGGGCAACAAGGATTTGATGCTATAAAGAATCTCTTGGTTCACAGCTTGGTCGTCAATGCCAGAATAGCACATGACAAAAATATTAGAAGCTAAATCCAACTCTTTTTGGGCGATAAACAAAGAAAAATCTTCATGGGAAACAAAACGGTAGGTATATATTTTCACAAGGCACGCTCCTCAAGTACGATAGAATAACCAATCGTACTGTGCGTCGCGATAGCACTTTCTCCGATTTTATCCCTTAGTTTTTTTACGAGTGTCTTAACAGAACTCTCCGCCACGCTCTCAAATTCCCACAAATAGCTTTCAATAACGCTTTTGCTTAAAATATTGTGTTCGTTTTTGATGAGCAAACACAACAGTGCTAACTCTTTTTTAGTCACATCAACGATTTTACGGCTTGAGGTGACATAGACTATTTCATCGACCAAGTCAAAGGAAACGCCTCCTTTGAGCACATAGGTTTTAGAAGAACGGTGTTCCATGTGTTCGATGGTTTGCTGAAGGGTGGAAAAGAGCTTTTCAAGCACAACGGGCTTTCTTAGGTAAGCATCAAGCCCCAAAGGAACAGCCGCGTGCAAAAAATCTTTTTCAAAACATGCGGTGAGAAAAATAACAGGGACAGCAGAACGTTCGGAACGAATCTTTTTAATAAAATCAATACCATTGGTTTTGGGCATGTATAAATCGGTGATAATCATATCGATGGGGTGTTCTTCAATGATGGCATAGGCTTCCTTTACGGAGGAAACAGCGTAAACGTTTAAAAAATAGCGCTTAAGGATGGAGCTAAGGTATTCTAAAAACTCTTCTTCATCATCAACGCATAAAACCGTGTAGCGATTGCAACACGCCATTGCACCTAAATCCAACATAGCGCCTCCTTTGCGAAGTAGTAAAAAGTATACGGTTCCCTCACTATAGCGTAATATTTGCCCTTGAATACTTCGGATAGTAAACACCACGATACCGCCGCCCCAATAACCAAAAAATAACCGCACAAGACAATGATGTGACATAAGAATCCCCTGTGCTTGAGACAAGCTTGTAGCTACTTTTTACATCCAAGGAGTTTATGATGAACACTTCTAAACTGATTATCGCTTTCTTTGTGTCACTTTCTCTATTTACGACATCCCTGTTTGCTGAAGTTATCAGTACAAAACAATTGCTGCACAAAACAGGCGCCATAAGTAGCATTGATAGTTTTCTCAACAAGCAAGAAGTCCAAGCCAAGCTTGCAGCACTTGGTGTGAGCAATGACAACATCCAAGCAAGGCTCGCCTCGCTCACAGAAGAAGAGCTTTCTCAGATTAGCCACAAGATAGACACCTTGCCAGCAGGTGCGGGCGCAGGAGGCATCATCGGTGTCATCGTGTTTATTTTTCTTGTTTTATTGGTGACTGACATTTTAGGGTATACAAAAGTTTATAGTTTCACCAGAAGCGTTCAGTGAGGTACTTGCTTTTATGTGCCGCTATGGTGTTTTTTGTAGGGTGTGCTTCTAAAAATTACGACCACCTCTCTGCCAATACGTCGATTTTGGCGTCCAAAAAACTCTCCGTAACGCTCTACCCCCAAGAGGAATACTTTTGTGGGCCTTCGTCTATGGCAACCTTGCTAGAAGATCAACGCGTTGCTTTTGTTTACGCCGATGTGATAGGAAGCTCCTTTACGCCCGAATTAAAAGGAGCATTGCAAGTGGAAATGAAAGCGACAGCAAGGCGTTACGGTCTCATTCCCTATGCGCTCACCCCCAATCTTGCTTCCATCTTAAGTGAGGTTTCTAGCGGCAGGCCTGTTTTAGTACTGTTTAATTTGGGGCTTGTTTCCTTGCCCACATGGCACTACGCTGTTGTCACGGGTTTTGATAAAGAGGCGGAATACATTTACCTCTCTGGCGCCAAAAGCACTCAAACATGGATGCGTTTTGATACATTTGAAACCTTTTTTGAACGCGGGGGAAGCTGGGCTATTGTAGCACTTAAACCGCCCTTGTTGCCCGAGGCTTCTGATGAAATAGAGACAGTAAAAGCCATCGCCGATATGGCCGAAGTGGGCTACGAAGACCATGCCAAGCAAGCAGCAATGCAATACGCCAAACAACATCCTTCGTCGTTTTTAGGCACCATGATGTTGGCCAATATTCATTTTGGGATGAAAGAGTATCTAAGTGCAACAGCACAGTACAAACACGCCCTTGTGTTAAAGCCAAATGACCCTGCCGTCCTTAACAACCTAGCGCGTTCGCTCATGAGAGAAGAGAAGCTTCACGAAGCAAAACTTCACGCACTCGCGGCTGTAAATGCAGGGGGAGTCTTCGTTGTAGAGTCCCAAGCTACCCTTGAAAAAATCAATCAAAAGCTTCAACAATAACCCGCTAAAACGCCCTTACATGTAAAGCTTTTTTCCTTACATGTAAGGATTAAAATAACCAAAAAATAACCTCTTTATTACATACTGTCACTCTGTAAAAGAACGTGCAAGGGTAAACCCCCTTGTGACACTCTTTTGCATACGGTGAATATTTAGGATTTTCGTTCTACCCAATATCTACGCTCTACTCAAAAAAAAGGATAGACCATGTACAACAACAAGAGTCAAAACAATGCAAATAATCCAAAAAAAGATGAGCCAAAGATTGCTGATCCGAAAAAAGTAGAGCCAAAAGTAGATCCAAAATTGGACCCAAAAAAAACTGAAGCGACCCAAAAATGAGTATGTTGCATGATGCGAATGCCATCACACTCAAGCGTTTATGTGGCACTGTAGCCCTCTCTCTTGTGACAGCAGTAGCACTTAGCACCTCCGCGTTGGGTTCTAGCGTGGATGATACCATTGAGTCGTCTTTCAAAAAAAGTTATGTTTACAAGACCTATTTAAAAGATGAAAAAATCAACATTACGTCTAAAGACGGGGTTGTCGTTCTATCGGGCGAAGTCCTTAATGATGCGCACAAACCCATGGCTGAGAATACAGCCGAAGCCATTGTGGGCGTTAAAAGTGTTGAGAATAAGATTGTCGTAAAAGAAGACCGCTCACCTGAGAGCTCCGACACTTGGATTATGATGAAAGTGAAAACTGCCCTCGTATTCAGCGGTAACGTGAGTGCGCGCAAAACAGAAGTAGACGTCAAAGACGGCGTTGTTACCCTAAAAGGTACAGCTACAAGTGCGGCCCAAAAAGACCTCACAACCCAGTACGCCAAAGATGTTGAAGGTGTCAAACGTGTTGTCAATAACATGAAACTTGAAAAACAAGAAACCATGGGCGACAAGATGGATGATGCGTCTATCACTGCGCAAGTAAAAATGACGCTGCTTTCTCGCGCCTCAACCAGTGCCATTAACACCAAGGTTACCACCAAAGACGGTGTTGTTACGGTAAGTGGAAAAGCACAAAATGCGGCCGAAGCAGACCTTGTCACTAAGCTTGTCGAGGATGTCGATGGTGTTTCTAATGTCATCAATACCATGAGTGTTGATGCATCGATGAAGAAATAAAAGGAGATTCCCATGCTATATACTGTTGCACTTTTACTGGTTATCATGTGGGCACTTGGCCTAATCACGAGTTATAGCATGGGAGGGTTTATCCACATTCTCTTGGTCATTGCATTGGTCGTGGTGCTCGTTAGAATTATTCAAGGCAGACGTGTCTTATGACACAGGGTTAAAAAAAACAATAAAGGCATAAAAATGGACACTAAAAAACTTTATTTAGAAAAAATCCAAGCAGAACTAAACGAATGGAAAGCACAAGTTGAGCTTTTTCGCGCAAAAGCAGCCTCCGCGACTGCTGATGAAAAAATCAGGATGAACAAAGAAATCAAGATTTTTGAAGAAAAAATTGAAGACGGCAAAGCGAAACTTTCTGAATTGTCAAAATCTTCAGAAAGTACCTATGATGCGATGAAGCGAACCTTTGAAACAAAATGGGAAATCATCAAAACCTCTGTCGTTGACATGAGCAAAAAACTCAGTGCTTGAACGTCTTAAACACTAGGCTTTTCTTGGGAAGCCTAGTGTCCATTGGACGGTGGTCTTAGACAAAAGACGCCATTTATAGCTAAGACCACATTAATAAAAATATCTCTTGATGCTAACTAGGCTAAGCAAATTGGGTTGGCATCAAGGGAGCCCTTCATGAAAAATACCCCCTCTTGTTTCTTATTCACCCACCTCTTTAAAACATACCGCCAGTGCTAGTGTTTTGCCTCAAAATACTGCACCAACAGCGCTTCCCATTCGGCGATGAAGGCGTTGTATTTGGAAGGGGTAAAACTGGAAACAAACCGCTCGCCCGCTTCTGAGAGGCTGATGTATTGGTAAGTGACGTGCACCTTTGTTTTGGAGGCTTCAAGTGGGGTGCATTGGACGCGGATAATGCCGATTTTTTCACTTGATTCTACCTTGTAAAACTCCACCAAATACTCTTCTGGCTCGTATTTTTTCACTATCCATACAGCTTCAGACGCGGCGTGGTCGTGGCTTTTGGTCACAAATACATAATCCTCATGCAAGTCCGTGCTTCCTAGGATGTTTTCGTAATCCCATCCTGGCACCCATAGCTTTTCTCCCTCGGCGCTAAAGAGGGGAAAGAGCTCCTTGGCGGGCTGGTGGATGACAAATGAAGCGGTATGTTTCACTGTGCGCATGGTTTCTCCTGTTTTATGCTTTGTGGCGGTTGGCAAGCTCAAAGAAGCGCGTTGATGCCCTCAATTTCGCCCTCCTCTAGGGTAAAAGAGAAGATGTCCAAATCTTCCCGCATGTGTGCGAGGGATGTTGTTCCATTGAGCGGTGTGATTCCTAGGTGGGTTAAAAACCTGTAGAAAATGACAGGGGCGGTTTTTTGGTATTTTGCACTAAGTTTTAAAACCTCTTTTGAGCCCAAAAGATGGGGGTTTGCGCTTAGTGACCAAAAACTTTGGTAAGAAATCTCGTTTTCTTTGCAAAAGGCTCTGAGCTCTTTGTCGTAAGAGGTTCCATCGTAAAATCTATTTTGCAAGACTTTTGGCTTGATGGCAGCAACCTCGTAGAGTTTTTTAAAAAGGTCGATGTCATAACAATTGCTTATCCCAATCTGCCGCACGTCCCCGTCTGCCACAAACCCCTCAAAGACCCTCCATGCTTTTTCTAGCTCACTAAAGGGAAAAATCGGAGAGTGAAGTATCAAAGAGTCCAGATAGTCTGTCTGGAGGTTTTCTTTTGAAACGGCTAGGGAGGTTTTGATCTGCTTTTCGATGGGGTCGGTGGGATTATAGGGAGTGTTGTCTGGGTCTTGGCCACCTAGGGGCGTGAATTTTGTTTGCAAAAAAAGCGCTTCTCTTGTGAGATTGTTTTGCGCAAGTGCGCGTTGTACTCCCACGCCAACAAGCTTTTCATTGTAATGTTTTGGTTGGCACGCCGTGTCTATAGCGCGAAAACCATTTTGGATAGCAAGTTCTACTAAAGTCGCGGTTTTCTCTTTTTTCCACGCTGTTCCGTAAATCATGGTTGGTTTCATCTGTTCCCCTTTTTCTAGGTAGAGCAATCATATCAGATAAATTTTCAATGGGAATAAAAAATGTGGAGTAACAACTAAAAGCGCCTAGAAATTTCAAGGCTTTACATGTAAGGCTTTTTCAATCTGATTTTGTTGTCAAGTACCAATGTGTTTTTCTCTAGCTTCCAGTGCATCGAGACAGGTGCTATGCCCGTTGGGTACAAGATGAGGATGTCGTTATTGATGGTGTAGTTACCTTTATGCGCCGCGATGACTGGGTTCATAGAACCTGCGGGGAAATTTTTCAGGATTTGGGGTGTTAGCCTAGAAGCAAAATCATAAGTGCTGTCTTTGCCCAAAACGATTTTATACACAGCTTGAGGAAGGTCATCTTGATAGCCTTCCCACGTGCCGACAAGCGAACTTAGCGTTACGTGTTGCTTGATGTTGGGCGCCTCTGTTTTTGCCCCTTTTTCAACAAGTGTTGTGCTTATGGCTTGATTGTTTTGACGGTTTGCATAATTCACCGCAGACTCTCCCGCGCCATTTTTTACATTGACATCAGCGCCGCTCTGGACAAGAAGCTTTACTAGCTTGCCGTTGCCAGTACCGCTAGCAAGCATGAGTGCCGTCTCTCCTTTGTCATTGACGATGTCTAGATTGGCACCTTTTGCAATCAACAACTCCGCTTTTTCATAAGCTTGCGCGTAATCGGAGCTTTGAGCCGCTGCGATGAGTGCTGTTCTTCCATTTCCAGCTTGAAAGTTAACATCTGCTTTATTGTCCAGCAAAGTTTTGATGATAGAGATGTAATCTTTGTGCTTAAAAGGGTCAATATTAGCCGCGGCCGCCACCAAAGGCGTTAGCAAGATATTTGAAGAAGGTCGTACATCAACAGCCGCCCCGCTTTTGATGAGAAGTTGCACCATCTCAGGGTCGGCTTGTACGGTAGCCCCCATCAAAGGAGTGTGGCCCGCGCTATCGGGGATTTCCATTTTGGCTCCCCGCTTGATAAGATACTCTGCCACATCCTTGTTTTTTGAAATGGCGGCGTTGTGGAGTGCAGTGCGTTTAGCAGAAGAAGTGGCGATGTCTATCTGCGCCCCATTGTCTAGCAAGAGTTTTATCACGCCAACCGAACGCATATGCGTTGCTACATGTAACGCCGCATCTTCTTGGGGAATATCATTTAGTTTTGGCTTGAAACTTAAGAATTTTTCGACATACCTTAGCGTACTATCCTCAGCACCAATAGCTGCCATAAGCGGCGTATGGCCTATCTTGTCTGCATGGTTGATGTCCGCGCCCTTGGCGACAAGAAAATCCAAAACATCATACTGTTTGTGTTCAATAGTCGTGGTCAATATGGAAGCACCTGCGCTATCTGCTATGTTTATCTTTGCGCCATAGGCAAAGAGGGTTTTCACTATGTCGAGATTTTCATTTTCTGAAGCGTACCACAAGGCTCTTTTGCCCCGTTTGTTTCTAGCATTAACGTCTGGTTTTTTAGGATTGTTCAAAAGGCGCGAAACCAGCTCGATTTTATCAAATCCAGCGGCGTACATCAAGGGGGTATTTCCATTGGAAAGTGGCTCATCATTTATCTTATCTCTTCCGTTGATGTCGGCACCTTTTTCTAGCAAAAGGTCAACGAGTTCTACCTGACCCTCTTGCACCGCGATAATCAACGGTGTGCGCTCCCACTCATCATAATTTCGGTCAATCGTGATACACCTTTTATCTACCGCAACGCTTGGCGCGTGAATGATGCGCGTTGCTATAGCGTAGTTTTTGCGCAGAAGTGCTTCGCACAGTGGCGTTTTTTTGTCATAAACCACATTTACATCCGCGCCACTGTTTATCAACGCATTTGCAGTATCGATTTTGTTGTTGGAGATGGCCTGAAAAAGCGCAGGGCGGTCTTTTGCTAAAAGTGGAGTCGCCGCGATATAGGCAAACACTAAAGTGGCACATAAATAAAAAAGGGGATTTCTCCTCATCTGCTTTCCTTGGAAATAAAAATATTCATTTTTTTTAAGCAAGTATAGCGAAAATGCAATCTCCCAATCGGGCCACCGCAGAAAATGAGGATTAGTATTTTAAATAACTTTTTTTGTTGTGCTTTTGTTAGAATCGTTACATGTAACTCAAGAAAAAGGAGGAGTGAGGCTACTTTTTAAAGCAAAACAGGCTTTACACGCGCAGTTTGAGTTTTCCTGTAGTGTAGTTATGTATCAAGGCTTGGATGATGTTTTGATACGAAATGCCTATGTCATTTGCCCTTTGTTTGATAAAGTCCAAATCCGACTGCTTTATGTTGATGCTAATCTGTTTTTTCTGCTTGAGATAGTCGAGCGTGTCCCCTGCCATCGCTTTTATCGCATCATTGTCAAATGCTACAGATTTCATTTCATCGTTTTCAATCATCTCTAGAAGTTCTAGCTCTTCACTGTTGTATTTCATTGTTTTCTCCATAAAGTTTATTTAGCTTTCTACTCAAAACAATGTTCTAAAAAACATCATCTCCGCTTATCATAAAAGCCTTACATGTAAAGCCTAAAAACCCCTAAGGAAAAACGCGATGAAACGTTTCTGGGTAGTCCACAACTAAAAGGTCTTTATCCACAGGAAGCACGGCTGTAAAATCCCGAAACAACCCCTCGTATCGATAAGCACTCTTGTCTTTGTCCCACGCTAGGGCTGTGTAGCGTTGAGGCACGGCTTGGACGCTCATCTGCGGAAGACGAATGTAAGCTGTTGTTATTGCTTCGGATTTTCCGACCTCTAAATTCAAGCGGCCAATGGCGAGTGTGTTTGTAAACGGCGTAGCGGATATGTCGATTTCAAAACACCCTTGCAGTTGCGGCAACGCATCGCCCTTTTCATCTTGCCAATTTCCTTCGCCATCGGTGGCTAAGAAAAGGCGGCGTGTATGGTCGGTACAAACGGTCAAATCTACACTGCGAAACCGCCAATGGGCATCGGCAGTGATTTGATAGGTAGCGTGAAAGCCAGTCGCATTTAAAATCCTCACGATAACCCCCTTGGCAATAATGCCACTGCTAGTATGGGTTATTTGCAAATGCTCTAGCCCCGGATCACTCCACGGGCGCCAAAAAGCGGTTGTTGTTTTCATGGGGTTAATCCTCCTAGCTTGCGCCACTGGAATTCCAGCATCAACAACAGCAAAACCAACTCTTGGCGCAACTGTTTTACTGATTTGTTAGCACATATAAATATTATTTAGATACTTTCTTTATGTGTGCACGATTTTTTTTCGTCGCCCAATCATAATGACTTGATAGAGCTGATACACAATAACTTCCTAGTGTAGTTGTACCCGTCCAATCAAAGTATTGTTTAGTAAAAAGTTCTTCATTGGAAAAAGTTTCTATTAAAGATAGTACATTTTGATGACTTTCTTTAATCATATTTTTGGCATTTTCAAGCTTGGTTTCTTGATGCATTTCCCAAAATTTAATATTCATCTCTCCGTATGTTTTCCATGTGTAGGGCTGGGGAAGAAAATCTGCTTTATTTCCATTTCTATTAGATTTAATCCACTTTAAAAGCAACTGGTGCCATTCGTAAAGATGAATCAATACATCTCGAAGATTTTTATCACGCCCCCAATGCGCCTCTTTCTTTTTCAAATCATCTGAAAAATCAAATTCAGTATTTAACGCCTCTTCGGGCATGGATTCAATCAATTTCCATAGTTTTTCAAAATTGGCATTTGCTTCTTCTAGCAGTTGCTCTTTATTTTGTGGTCTTGGCATTTTAGATTTTTCCTTTATTGGTACTAACACCCGCCCAAGGGACAGGCAATGCAAAATTACTGAACGTAACCATAGGAACCGTAAACACAAATGTTTGCTTGGGCTAAACTGCCACGCGTTGGCTGTTTTTTTGGAGCATTTATTAGGCTTTTTCTACCACCAAATAAGCATGCGCCTCTGGGGGTTGGTCAAACTCTAAGTGCCTGATGATACAGCCAAGCTCCATAAACAACTTTAAAAAGCCATTTAGGCCAAGAGATGAGTAATAAACTTCTGGCCCCATAAAACCACCTTTGCATGTAAGCATTTTAGGCATAAATGGGATTTGAAGTAACCTGCCTCCGCTTGATTGCTTTGTTGTAGCTTTTGATATGCCCAAATATTCATGCTGTCCATTACCGCCTTGCCAGCACCGTCCGCACTAGGATATATAGTAGCCCCCGTGAAACTGGCTTTTGCACACAATTCCAACAACCTACAACTTTGTTCTACTGGCAAGGTGATTTTTAAAAGTGGGCTATTCGGCAGAGTTGCAAATTCCTCTTCAAGGCCACGCACTTCAAATTCACCCCCTCTTAAACCATTATGAGGATGTACTGTAAATAGCCCGGATTGAGCGGAAAGATGAGGGGTAACTGAGCCCGGAATTTTCAGAATTTTAACGGTGCGATATAAATTTATTTGCTCTATATTTAAAACCCATATTGCGAGCTTTTCGCCTGCATCCCATTTCAAATGGTTTGAAAGCGCGCCACTTGCAGCGAAATAGGCGCTCACATAAGGTTGTTTCGTCCAATCTAGCAGCCTAGTTGGAACACCGTGGTGCTGCGCAAGAGCCATAACCTCAAGTAGTTTTTCATTCGGCCAAAGAGTGGGATTTTTATAAAAACTATCTTGATTGTCGAAACGTAAAGCGCTCTTTCTAAACTCAATTGAGTCATTAGGTATTCTTATTCCAATTTGATCACAAAAATCAGCAAACTCCTCAAGCAACCTAACTTCAGTAAAAATTTGCTCTTCCGCTTTTACTCCCGCGCCCCAAACTCGACCAGCTAGATTAGATGAATCGGAGCGGAGCACAGATGGTATTAGCCCCCAATTAGCATTTGCTTGCCCTCTAAAAATTAAATTGCATGGCTGGGCAATAATTTCTCTGGTTGGACTTAGCGCTTCCCACAGTTCTTCTGCCGTATTCATTTCTCTTACTGAAAATGATTTGTAGTGCATAATTTTCCTTGCTATAACGGCTAAATACACCAAGACGAAAAACGGGGACAGTTTCCACCTTTCACCTCCCTTAAACCCCAAAATCCTACCACATCCAAACTTAGGATTCATTGCCACCAGTAACACCCTTACATGCAAAGCACCCAAAAACCTTTAGGGCTTTACATGTAAGCCCTCTATCCCTTCCTCCATACATTCATTAGGGAGTACATGTATTGGAATTTGCAGAAAATGGGGACAGGCTACTTTTTAAACCAAACAGTCCTTTTTTCCACACCCTTAAACCCAAAAATCCTACCACATTCAAACTTAAGGTTTATTGCCGCCAAAACATCCTTACATGTAAAGCACCCAAAAACCTTTGGGGCTTTACATGTAAACCCCCTACCCCTTTTTCCACACACTCATTTGAGAGAGGGTGTGTTGAAATTTGCGGGCGGTTTCTTGGATGACGAAGGGGACTTCGTGACAGCCTAACAAACTCCAGTCTTTAAGGATGGTCTGGAGGTTTTCTAGGGTGTGTACTGCCCTGCCCTCGCGGTAAAATCCCCCTAGCCACGCCTCTTTTGGGGTGTAGGCTTCGTTCCACGAATAAGGCGAGACAAGCACCAAAAGGCCGTTCTCGTTGAGCCGTTCGCCGATGGATTCCAGGAAGAGTTGCGGAGTGCGTAAACGGTCGATGAGATTGCTGCACAGCACGAGGTCGTAGCCGCTAAAATGGGGCTTGAGGTTGCACGCATCCCCTTGAAAAAACCCGACTTTTTGCGCCTCTTTTTCAAAGCCAAGCTCTTGTAGGTTTATATGTACACTCGTGCGCAATTCTCCCTCGGTGGGCACGTTGTACGTTAGCGTGCCTTTTTGCTGAAGCGCCACGCCCACGCGGATGAAATTAGCCGAGAAATCTATCCCCTCCACCGCGTCAAAATGCTTGGCCAGTTCAAAGCTCGCCCGCCCTACCGAACAGCCCAAATCCAAGGCCTTTCCGCGCGCTTTGGCATAAGGCAAGAGCAACTCCACCACGTGTTTTGGGAAGTTTGCCACCCCAAAATGCTCATTTCCATAGTGCATGTCGCAGTACTGAGAAAGCAGTGCGTCGGTTTCGTAAATATTGGTGTTTAGGTGCGTGGGCGCAGGATTGGCCGAATGCACGTAGCGAAAGCCCGCGTGTTGGTAAAAATGCTTGCGAAAGGCGTACCGCGCGCTGGGCAGGGTTTCGTTGCCAAGGCTCACAAAACTCCCGCCCTTGATGAGTGCATGGCGGTCATCGAAGGTCGGTACCGTAAAGTCATCGTACCACGGGTGCGTTTTGAACCCCTCATAGGGGTAGATAGGCGTGATGCTCCACTGCCACACATTGCCCCGCACGTCGTAAAAATCCCCAAATTCATGGGCTTTAACCGACACCGCCGAGCCTTTTTTGAGCCCCACATTGGCCTCTTTAGAAAAGGCGTGCGTGAAGCGCGCTAGGGCGTAGTACTCATCTTCACTTGGCAAGCGCACCTCTTTTCCAAGGCACGCGCTTTTCCACGCACAAAACGCTTCCGCTTCGTAAAAGCTCACCTCCACAGGATGGTCAAGGGGCAGGGCAATCTCACGGCTAATCTGCCGCAACACCCACGCGCCGCCTTTGTTGCGCCAAAACTTGGGCGCTTTAGCCTTGGTAAAGCCTAGATACGCCTTGCCCTCTTGGGAAAAATACTCCCCACTTTCGTACGCACCCGTCTCCACAAACGCCTTAAATTCGCCATTGCTCACAAGGTATTGGCTGGCTTCAAAATCCACTAGCTCCACTTCATGGGTGCCAAATTCGTTATCCCACCCGTAATGCGTTGGCGCATCCCAATCCTCCCCAAGTGTAAACGCTCCACCCTTTACATGTAAGAGGTTGTTCTGCGGCGCTTCGCCCTCGCCCTCTTCCATAGGTGCTAAAAACACCCCTTCGTTAAGGTGCGCTAGGTTTAGCTCTCGAAACAGCACCGAACTTGTCTCGATGTGAATATTTTGATGCTCAATCCCCATGAGCACCGCCCACATGGGAGAATTTGGCGTGATGGGCAGGGTAAACTCCAACCGCTCAATGATGCCGCCTACCACTTCCCGCACCTGCTGGCGGTACGCGCGCACCTCTTCCACGCTGGGCCATGCGTAGTTGGCGCTGTTTAAATCATCCCAACTCATCTCATCCACCCCGATGGCAAAGATGGACTCAAAATGCTCATTGAGTCGCTCTTTCAAAAGCCCTGCTAAGAGAAATTTATTCACATAAAACGTCGCCGTGTGTCCGTAGTAAAAGAGGAGCGGGTGGCGCAAGTGATTGGGTTGTTTTAAAAAACCCTCATCGTTTTTTAGCAACCCGTACAAGGCTTCGTCGGTGTCAAAAGTGCGGTAAAAGTACTCTAAAATCTCTTGGCGTTTTTGGGCGACATCGTGGCCCTGAAGTGTAATAGACATAACCTTCCTTTTTTTGTTGGATTGTAGCGTATTTTTAAAATAAAAAGGGGTTAAGAAATGACGGTTTTATTTCCTTTTTATGCATGTTTAAGTTTTAAAAACCCTCTAACTTGGCCAATCCATGGGCCCTTGTTGGCTCCCTTGACAAAACTTTCCGTACGCTGTACCCTGTTATTTGCACTGACGCCAAAGCCAGTCAACGTTGCCCAAGGAGGGAACGATGCGACATCTATTTGGGTTACTTCTTTTTGCCACGATTGCGTTGGCTTCTTCTGTCTTACATGTAAGCATTCAAGGCGCCATTTCTCCTGCGAGTGTTGCCCACTTGCAGCATGCCTTTGCCCACGCCAACACCACTCACGCGTCTTTGATTATCGTAGAACTCGACACGCCAGGGGGACTGCTTGAATCCACAAGAGAAATGGTGCAAGAAATCACCAACGCGCCCCTTCCTGTGGTGGTCTATGTTTCGCCCAAGGGTGCGCGCGCCGCGAGTGCGGGAACGTACTTACTCTACGCTTCTCACGTAGCAGCCATGGCGCCAGGAACAAACGTTGGTGCTGCCACGCCCGTTTCTTTGGTCTCTTCAGAAGACGCGCTCCCTAGTGCTATGGAAAAAAAGGTGCTTGCCGATGCAAGCGCGTACCTTCAAAGCCTCGCCGAACTTCGCGGGCGCAACAGCGAATGGGCCCAAAAAGCCGTTAAAGACGGGGCTAGCATCTCTGCAAATACCGCTCTTGAATTAGGTGTCATCGACCTTGTTGCCGAAGATATCCCGGCTCTTTTGGTTGCTTTGCATGGCACTAGCGTTCAGCTCAATGCCACCACAACCCGCACCCTTGAAACTGCCGATGTGCTGCTTGAACGCCTTGAGCCTGATTTTAAAACCGCCTTTTTATCCATCATCTCCAACCCTACTTTTGCGTACCTACTCATGCTTTTAGCCATGTATGGCATCTTTTTTGAACTGCTAAATCCCGGTGCTATTTTGCCTGGGCTTGTCGGGCTCATCAGTGGGCTTTTAGCCTTGTACGCTTTTAACCTTTTGCCCTTTAACTATACGGGATTGGCGCTTATTGGTCTTGGTGTTGCACTGATGATTGGCGAGGTTTTTGTCACCGGTTTTGGTATTTTTGGCATTGCAGGGATTCTCGCCTTTAGCTTGGGCTCCGTGCTCCTCTTTGACGCGCAAACCCTTGGCAACAGCATCTCCATCCCTCTCATCGTTGCGGTGGCGTTGGTGTCGGTGACTTTTTTCGTCTACGTGATGCAAATGGCACTAAGTTCCCGCTCCATCAAAGCCACCACGGGCACAGAAACGCTCATCGGACAAGAAGCCAAAGTGGTCAAAATCACAGAAGATGGCTACCTGGTAGAATCCCACGGCGAGCTTTGGACGGGCAAGTCTCATGAGCCACTCACCCTGCACCAACGCGTTGAAATTACGGGCTTCAAAGGCCTCAAGCTTACGCTTAAACCCATCCATCCAAAGGAGTAAAAATGATTACTACACTTTATATTGCAATGATTGTCCTCATGATTGTTGCGGCTTCCATTCGCGTCTTACAAGAATACGAGCGCGGGGTTATGTTCACCCTTGGGCGTTTCACGGGCGTCAAAGGTCCGGGGCTTATCTTGGTCGTTCCTGTGATTCAAAAAATCCAAAAGATGGACTTGCGTACGGTAGTGTTGGATGTTCCTTCCCAAGATGTCATCTCTCACGACAACGTTTCTGTGCGGGTCAATGCGGTGGTGTACTACCGCGTCATTGACCCCGAAAAAGCAGTGATTCAGGTGGAAGATTTTAGTGCCGCTACGTCGCAACTGGCCCAAACCACTCTGCGTTCTGTATTGGGCGGCCATGAGCTAGATGAGATGCTCGCCGAACGAGAAAAGCTCAATCACGACATTCAGCAGATTTTGGACAAACAAACCGACACATGGGGGATTAAAATCTCCAATGTAGAGATTAAACACATCGACCTTGATGAGAGCATGGTTCGCGCCATCGCCAAACAAGCCGAGGCCGAACGCCAACGCCGCGCTAAAGTCATCAACTCCAAAGGCGAACTTGAAGCGAGTCAAAATCTCCTAGAAGCGGCCAACATCCTAGCCCAAAACCCCCAAGCTTTGCAGTTGCGCTACTTGCAAACCCTCAACGACATTTCTGGGGATAAAACCAACACCATCGTCTTTCCTTTTTCAAGCGACTTAGGCAAGCTACTCGTTCCTCCAAAATCCTAACATTTTCCCTTACATGTAAACCCTTTACATGTAAGGGCTATTTGGCCTTAGTAACGAACGCGTAGAGCGTGGGCAAATAGACAAGATTTAAAAAGGTTCCCCACAACAATCCAAAGCCCAACGAAACCGCCAAGGGTTGCAAGATGACCGCTTGGCCTGAGGGGAAAAAGATGAGCGTAGAGAGTCCCACAAGGGTAGTGATGGACGTTAAGACAATGGGGCGAAGGCGCAATTTAGCACGCGCCAAAAGTGCTTCAAGGGTTGTGGTCTTGCGGATAAAATCAAGCATAATAATCCCATCATTAATCACCACGCCCGCCAACCCCAAAGCGCCAATCATGGAAGGCATGGACAAATCCATCCCCATGAGTGCATGGCCTGCCACCACTCCAAGCAGGGAGAAAGGGACGACGGAGAGGATAATAAACGCCAAACGGTACGAATCAAACATCACCAAAAGCACTACAAAAATCAAAAACAACGCAATAGCACTCGCCATGCTCATTTCGCGGACAAGCTGGTCGTTTTGTTCTTTTTCTCCCCCAAATCCCACGCTCACCACACCTTCATTGGCGATGGCATCAAGGGTGGGCTTGAGGGCTTTTAACACCTCAGTAGGGGTCACATCGCTCGCCACATTGCTAAAAACCATCCACCGTTTTTTACCGTCTTTTTTAAAGACTTTTTCGTAATTTTCCACTTCAATAAACTCAACCACATCCCGCAATGCCACTTGTTTTCCCGAGTCCAAATTCAGCATAAAACCGTACAGCCGCTCTAGGGAATTGTGGTTTTTTTCCTTTAAAATTACATCCAAATAGCCCTCTTTGTCAAAGCCTTTGGCGCGGGAGGATTCTAAAAAGTATTCGCCCAAAACCCGTGCAAGGGTTCCCTCATCCACCCCCAACATCTCCCCATAAGAGGTTACTTTGAGCTTGATTTCTGGTGCGCCAAGGGCTGCATCATCGCCAATGGTATTGGTTCCTTTAATCTTCCCTAGCGCCTCTTTAATGCGCGCAATAGCCGCCTGAGCATCTTCGTCTTGCACTGCGTACACAAAAAGCTCAATAGGCATGCTCACCACGCCTGCGTTTGGCCCTTTGACTTCAAAATTTACCGTTTCATACTGTGCCATGAACGCCGCAAGTTCTTCTCGTAACTCTTCTTCAATGTCATAAGACTTGAACGTACGCTCGTAGTGCATGCTTTTAAGATCAAAAGAAAGAAGGGGTGTGATGTACTTGGAGACGATATTATCAGGCTTGGCCCGCTTCAAATCCACAAAAAGGTGAAACAAGTTATTCCCCTCTTCCCCCTCTCCCTTGGCATTCATGCGAAAGCCCGAAATCACCGTCACATTTTCAATAAAATACTTCTCCCTTAAGCGCAAAACCTCCGCCTCAAGAGCCCTAGCAATTTCATGGGTTTCTTCTAGGGTGGTTTCCACAGGAAGCTTGCAACTAATGTTCATTTGGTCGCCATCAAACTCTGGAAAGATTTTAAACTTACTCAGCGCAAATCCCCCAACAATCAACGCAGGAACCAAAATCCAAAAGGTAAACAAGGTAGTTTTGCGGTATTTGATGAGTTTACGCACAACATTGATGTAAGCCTCCATCGCCCGCGACCAGTCCACTTGCTTGTCGCGTGCTCGCAATAAATGGGAAGCGTGAATGGGCAAAAAGATGAACGATTCAACCAATGAAGCCAAGATAAGAACGCTAATGGCAATGGGAATGAGCTTGATAAATTGTCCCATCTCACCGCTCATAATCAGCATGGGCAAAAAAGCAAAAATCGTCGTAAAGGACGCGGCTAGCACCGGAGTAACGACTTCTTTAGTCCCCACAATCGCCGCTTGTTTTGGCTCCATCCCCTCTTCAATGTGACGTTGGATGTTCTCCGCCACGATAATCGCATCATCCACAATTACCCCAATGGCAATGAGCGCACCCAAAAGGGTCATCATATTGATGCTGTACCCTCCCATGTCCATGAATAAAAGTGCAATGATAAAGGAAGTAGGCACCCCAATAATCACCACCAATGAAATGCGGTGGTTGACAAGCAGGTGCATCACCAAACCAACCAAGATAAGCCCAAAAAGGATGTTGGAAACCACTGTATTGAGGCGGTTTTCGATGTACACGGAAGTGTCAGAAAACGTTCCAACGGTCACTTCAGGGTAGCGACTCGCCAGTTCGTTGACCCGCTCTTTGACCCGCTTTGCCAGCGCCATAGCGTTACCCTCTTCGGTTTTTGCCACGTTCACACTCAGTGAACGTCTGCCTTCAAAGGAAGAGAGGGTGTCGGTTTGGGTGTAATGCTTTTCGATGGTCGCCACCTCGCCAAGGTGCAATGTTTTTCCATCAATCCGAAGCAAGGTGCGAAGCAGTTCGTGGGGTTCTTTGCCATTATGGGTCGAAATAAACGCGTGTTTGCCGCCAGTTTCTTCTAGTTTTCCGATGGGAAAAATAGAAGAAATGCGCCCAATAGCTGTTGCTACTGAGGCGGAAGAAAGCCCATAAGCTTCGAGCTTACGTGTATCAAGGGCAATCTCAATCACGCGCTCACCCTCACCGTAAATTTGCAAGTTGGTCAGGTTTTCAATCTGAGAAAGGTCTGATTTAAATGCCTTGGCAATCTCCACCAACGCATCGATGCTAAGGGTGTCGGAGCTGATGTTGACAAGAATGAGGGGAATCGAAAAGGCAAAGAGTGTCGCGTTGGGCTCGTCCATATCAGCGGGCAAATCAGGGCGCACCCGCGCAATGCCGTCTTTAACCTTTTGAAGAACGTCGTTTTTATCGGCACTCTCTTCTAGCTCAATCACCATAGAAAAACGCCCAGAAGCGATGGTGGATTCCACGGAACGCATCCCAGAGACATTGCTAATCTCATCCTCAATCCGAGAAACCGCCATTTTATCAAGGGCATTGGGGCTAGCACCCGAATAAAACCCCGTGATGGAGATCTTATCAAGTGCTAACGGCGGAAAGATTTCTTTGGGCATGGTCATGTAAGCCACGATGCCAGATAAAATCAAAAAGAAAAAAAGGAGATAATTTAGCCTAGGACGGCCAATAAAAAATTCAATAATAAGATGCACACGCGTCCTTTACATGTAAAGCTTAATCAAGAATCTCGCGTTGGCCCTTGTTATTTGGCGCCGAGAGAACGCCCATGTTTTCAAGCTGTTCAATAATCCGCGCAGCACGATTATAGCCAATCTGAAGGCGACGTTGAATGTAACTGATGGAGGTTTTTTGCTCACTCAAAACGATGTTCTTGGCTTCATCAAACAACTCATCAATGTCCCCATCTTCTGGCCTAAATTCCCCTCCCGCGCCGCCAGTTTCCGAACCACTTTCTTTCAAAAAGCTTTGGTCATACTGGGTTTCACGTTGGGTTTTAAGGTACTCCACCACCGTCTCAATCTCTTTTTCACTGGCAAATGGCGCGTGGAGGCGGATAAGCCCAGGGGAAGAAGGAGGCGTAAAGAGCAAGTCCCCGCGCCCTAGTAACGATTCGGCCCCCATGGAGTCCAAAATGACCTTACTGTCAATCTTTTGCCCTACTTTATAGCTAATGCGTGAGGGCAAATTGGCCTTAATGAGTCCTGTGACCACATCCACCGAAGGGCGCTGGGTGGCTACAATGAGGTGAATCCCGCTCGCGCGCGCCATTTGCGCCAAACGGGCGATGTAAAACTCCACATCCTTTCCACTTGTCATCATCAAATCCGCCAACTCATCGATAATCACCAAAATGAAGGGCAATTGCGGCTTGCCTTCCCGCTTGCACTTTTCGTTGTAACCTTCGATGTTTTTGGTTTTGGTTCGGCTCATGATTTGATAGCGTCGCTCCATCTCCATGACCATGTTAGCCAGTGCCGTCACCGCTTGCTTGGCTTGGGTGATAACTGGGGTAAGCAAGTGAGGAATGCCATTGTACATGGAAAATTCAAGCATCTTTGGGTCAATCATCAAGAGGCGCAGGGTATCAGGAGAGTTGCGATACAACAACGAAAGCAACATGGAGTTAATCCCCACACTCTTCCCACTTCCCGTGGTTCCCGCGATGAGCAAGTGGGGTAAGCGCTTCAAGTCCGTTACAAAAGGATTACCCACGATGTCTTTCCCTAGCGCAATGGTCAGTGGCGAAGAAGAGGTCTTAAACACGTCACTTTCTAAAATGTCTTTGAGGTAAATGGTGTCAATGTGCTTGTTGGGAATCTCAATGCCCACCACATCTTTACCCGGTACAGGCGCTTGGATGCGGATGGTTTGGGCTTTAAGCGCCATAGCAAGGTCATCTTGCAAGGTTAAAATCTTTGAGACTTTGATGTGCGGCGCAGGACGAAACTCAAAGGTCGTGACCACAGGGCCTGTGTAGGTGCGCACCACATCGCCGTCTATCTTAAAGCGACGCAGTTTATCGAGCAAATCAGAAATCTTTTGGTCGATTTCCGCCTCGCTGATTTGCAACCCTTTTTTGGGCGGGTCGGCAAGAAACTTTAAAGAAGGAAGTTTAAAATCCTTGGGCTTTTCTTGCTCCCCTTTTTCGATTTCTTCGAGGAGTTTTTTGTTTTCTTCGAGTTCATTAAGGATTTCAACCCCGCCGTGGTGCACGGGCAGCTCCATGGCGGTTTCTTGGAGTGGTTCTTGGGATACTTCTTGGGGTTCTAGCGAAACACTAAGCACTTCTTCCTCGACAATAAAAGGAGTTTCTTCGTCTAAAATACGCGGCTTGGAAGAGAATTCTTTTATTGGTTCTGGCACAAATATTGGTGTTGCTTTAACCGGTGGTGGTGTTTTTTTTTCCGAAGAGAACGACGGCCTGGGAAGGTCTTGCATCAAAGAGGAAGCTTTACGTTTAAAAAGTTTTACAAAAACATCGAAACTTGAATCTAACAAAATCACCAACGAAAGCACAAACACCATGACGATAAACACCCACACGCCAAAGGTGCCAATAAAGGTTTGGAGCATCTCAACGATGGCAAACCCAATCTCACCGCGCAAGGCATCGTGCACAACCGTAGCTTGAAAAATAAGAAAATTGGCAAACAATAACAGTGTTGAGAGGGTGATTTCAGCAACCCTAGCACTAAGGTTTTGGAGGCGGTACGCGACAAAGGCAGGGATGATTAATAAAAACGGATACACAAACCCAAGGTACCCAAAAAGTTCTTGGTTTAAAAGCCCTAATCCTCGGCCAAAAGAGCCCACAAAAGCGGCTTCGCTTACGAGTGTTGCAATACCAAAATAGACTAAAAATGCTACCGATAAAATGAAGAGTATTTCGCGTAAGATCGTCAATCCTTTACATGTAAATCAAAACCTAGAGTATACCAACCCCTCACTTAGTTTACATGTAATTTACCAAAGAGAGCTTATTGATTTGCGAAACCGCCGAAAGCATGGCCTGATAAGCAAGGGTGTATTGTTGAAATTGCATCATGGTTGCGCCATAGTCTGCATCAATAATTTCGGACTTAACAGACTTAACATTTACCTCCAAAAGCGTTGCTCGATCTTTAGAATTTTCCAAAGCATTAGATAAAGAGCCGATTTTTGTGTGCTGCCTTGTAAAATGGTCCATAATGTGGTCAAGGCGCTCAAGGGAGTTTTGAATCCCCGGATTTCGATCGCCATTTGTTCCATCGGCACGATAGGTTCCATTGCGCACGGCTTCAATCATGGCATCTAGGTCTTTAAAAATATCCAAAGAAGGCGCATCAATCACGATGGCATTATTAGACATAAAATTCAGTGCACTTGCCGCGCCAAAATCATCGGCATTTGCATCGTACATGCTTAAACGCATTTGCGAAACAGAACTTGTTTTATCTACTATTTGCATCTGCCCTTGGTAGTCCAAACTCACATCAACACGGTTGCGGTAATTGGTGATGGCGGTGTTATATCCCGCAGCATCAGCCGTTGCAGGGTATACATCGGCTGTTACCATCCCTACGATATCCATCAATTGTCGGTACGTCACATCATCGGCCGCCGTATCTGCACCATTTCCATTAAAAATGGCATACGTGTTATCCATAACCCCATCGTTGTCCATGTCAACGCTAAAGGTGCTTTGGGGGCTTGCTAGGTCAATCTCCACCTTTCGCACATTGCCATAAATGTCCACGACGTCCAATACAAACGTCGTTCCCTCAACCGTTCCTGTGCTAGAAGCTTCAGAAAGTTTTGTGCTTGCAACGGCGTATGCACCCGTTTCGCTTATGATTTGAGAAATATTGCCAGAGAGTTGGTTGCCATCAAGTTCAAAACCGCGGCGCTCAAAATTAGCCCCATCAAAGGTTTTAAACCCTGCCACATCCACATTGGCGGCGTTTTGAGCAGTCATGGTGAGCGAGAACGTGCCTGTAGCATCTTCCACAAGAATTTGCCCATTTTCAATGCGTGCACTTCCAGCAGGAAGTCCCGCTTCAAGTTCAATAGCATTAAGTACGTCTTGGACGGTGTTGCCAGCGACATCAACTTGGGTCGCTCCCACCATAATATGGTCAACATTAGAAGGGAAAAGTGCATCAAGGCTCGTGGTAGCTTTGGCATTGCTTCCATCTTCTAGAGTGAGGGGTGTGCCCATTTTATAAATGCCAGGTCGCGAAAAATCTTCCCTAGACGCAACAGTACTAAGGCTCGCATTAGCACCAAAATCGCTGCGCATAAATTCCACCACATCCACATCAGGGTTGGCAAATAAAGAATCCAAATCAGTCACGTCTGCATTGCCCGCCGTACCCGCAGCTGCGCTGCGATCAATGGCGCCAAAAACATGAAACTCAAGTTGGTTGCTTCCTTTTCTTAAATCTGTTACTTCGACTTGACCATAATCGTTCAAGGAAACATCAACGAGTTTATTGGTTGAAGTGTTGCCATAGGCGTGGCCAATGCGTTCTAAAAAATCCTCCACCGAGGCATCGCTTGTCATTTCTATTTTTGTTTCAAATGACTCACCGTAGCTATTAACCCCGGAGAGGTAAAAGACAGTATTGGGGTCATTGGTAGTATCGGCGTCCGTATCGCCCACCATATCGCGAATCGTATCGGTGGATTTGAGGTACGCCTGGGTTGAGATTTCGCCTTCGTTGCCCTGCATAACGGCTGGATAAAGTTGCGTCAAGTTAAACATAGGCATATTACTAGAGACTTTCTTGCTGTAGTCCCCGCTTGATCCCAAAAAGAGCGATTGCCCATCAATGTTATAAGCAAGCTCTACTTGTGAGCCCACAAGGGCGCTAAGAGATTCACCATTGCCATTGTAAGAACCGTCCGCGCTAATTGGCTTAATGTTTGTAGCACTTCCAGAGAATAAAAACGTACCATTAATGGACGTATTAGCAATGCTCATAAGACTGGTTTTAATGGCTTCTAGTTCATTGGCAATTGCTTCACGGCTTGTTTGGGACATGGCCCCATCATTGGCCGCTTGGGTCAGTTTGATTTTAAACTGGTCGAGGGAACTGGCAAACTGGTTAAAGGCTTTGTCTGTGTTGTTAGCAAAGGTTTGCGCTTTGGCGCTAGTTTGTTTCACTTGAGCCAAGGTGTTGGCTTCATAATCTAAACGCATAGCATCAACGTAGATTCCCGTATCTTGGAAACTGTATTGGATTTTTAGTCCACTGGCGAGTTGCTGATTGGTATCATACATCCCTTTCATGCTGTTTTGGTAGTTGCCGAGGTTGTTATTGAAAAAGAGTTGGTTTGTAATACGCATGAAACGTCTCCTGTTTTTCTTTATAGGTAATAAGCAATTTTGATTCCACTGTGTCAAACATCGACGATACGGTATATTTCTTTACTATTTTTTTGAAAATATTATTGTGTTTTCCAAAAAAACATTGTACAATGCCCGAATTACAACTCATTAAAGGATGGCTAATGAAGAAAGCTGAATTTATTCAGGCGGTTTCAGAGAAAGCAGGGCTTTCAAAAAAAGATACTCAAAAGGCAATTGATGCCGCACTTGAGACAATCGGTGATGCACTTGTTGCTGACAAAAGCGTAAGCTTTATCGGTTTTGGAACATTTAGTACTGCAACTCGTGCTGCACGCAAAGCTCGCGTACCAGGAACTGACAAAGTTGTTGATGTTCCTGCAAGCAAGGCTGTCAAATTTAAAGTAGGAAAAAAACTGAAAGATTCAGTAGCAGGCAAATAATCTCTAAATTGTTAATTTTTTTCTAAAGCTTAGGGTTTTTTACAAAGCCTTAAGCTTTTTTTTTGTACTATTCTCTTCTCTTTTTAAAACGCCTGAGTGGTGAAATTGGTAGACACGCTGGATTCAAAATCCAGTGGCAGTGATGTCGTGGCGGTTCGAGTCCGCCCTCAGGTACCACCTCCTTGTTTCTTAAAGTCTTAAATCGCTTCAAAACGTCCATCAAATCGAACTTTGACTGTCTCACCCTGTCTCAACTTATATCATGCTATTTAGCTAAATCTCAAAATTTTAACGGTACTATTGACGGTACTGAACAATTCTTAAAAAGCGAGTACCGTCAAAATGCCAAAAATGACTACACCACTCACTGATACCGCGATACGCAAAGCAAAAGCACAAGACAAAGTCGTTAAGCTAAGTGATGGAAACAATCTTTACCTCGTGATTCGTCCAAGCGGTACAAAATTTTTTCGTTTTGATTATCGTTTTGCCGATAAGCGCCAATCAATCTCTCTGGGCACCTACCCTAGCACAACACTCAAAGAGGCACGCGAAAAAGCAATCCAGGCCAAAGAACGACTAAAGGATGGAATTAACCCTGCCTTAGCGAAAAACCCAATCCTAAACTCATTTGAAGCTATCGCTGAGAAATGGTTAAACATAATGGAAAGCGAGTGGAGCGCTATAACTTTAGCAAAAACACGAAGTAGATTAGTGCAGCACGTTTTTCCTGCAATTGGAAATACAGATATTAAAGAGATAACACGTCTTGATATTTTAAATATTGTGGGCGCAATGCAGCAGAAAGAAATATTTGAACTTACTTCGCGCATACTGAACAATATAGAGAGAATTTACAAGTATGCAGTTACCTATGGATACGTTGAACATAATATCGTGGGTGACATAGATAAGCGAAGCGCATTAAAGAGAAAAGAAGTCCGTCACGTGGCCGCGCTCACAAACGAGAAAGACATTAAAAGTCTGATGGATGATATTAAAATATTTGAACGTGACTCGCGCGCTGATATTAGCACTATTTTTGCCCTCAAACTTGCCCCTTTTGTTTTTCTGCGGCCTTATAATCTTCGCTATCTTGAGTGGAATGAAGTTAACTTTGAAAAAGGATTTTTAGATATTCCTGCAAAAAAAATGAAAATGAAGCAGGATTTTATACTGCCTCTTTCAAAACAAGCACTTGGCGTAATTAATACAATTAAGCCCTATTCTTTTGAGCGAAGCAAATACGTTTTTCCAAGTGCAATCACGAATACCAAGACCATGAGTGAAAATACTCTCAATTACGCAATTCTAAGGATGGGCTGGAAAGATAAAATGACTAGTCACGGTTTTAGATCAATGTTTTCTACGATAGCACACGAAAAAATATCAGAACATGGTTTTTTTAGCGATATAATTGAAGCTTGCCTTGCCCATGCAGAGCAAAATAAAGTTAAAGCTGCTTACAATAGAAGCAATAAAATGAAATATTTCGAAGAAAAAAAAGCCCTGGTACAGTGGTGGGCGGATTGGTTAGATGGCTTGTGAATTCAACACTTTTTAAGTTCTAAATCGAGATAATTCACTACTTTGCAGTTTCGCCATCCGTGCAGGTCAACGAACTGCAAACAGACTATTGCAATTCTAGGTTAAATTGTGGCAAGGCGCTTAACTACCGCCGTGCCCCCTTTCAAGGTGCCCTGTGTCTCTTATGAGGCATGGGGCTTTTTTTTTGGCTATTTCGGGCTTGGGGTGGGATTACCGAGAAAGGAGGTAATGCCATAATGAGCCTAGAACTCATTGCAATAGTCGGTTATGTTATGCTTGCGTTATATTATATACTCAAGTTAATGTAGCTCAAGGCGTGGGGCTAGTTACCCCGCGCCGCTTCTTTTTTATTCTTCACTCCATTTTCGCCACCATTTACAAAATCCGTCGTATGTGAATTTCTTCTCTAATTTTTTGTTGATCTGGATCCAAGCAGCGCGCCTTGAGCGCCCGCAAGAATTAATCATGTATCGTGCTTCTTCCACGTGTGCATCTAGCACACTTCCTCTTGGTGGATATATGTGTTTTGCTCTAGGCATTTTTTGGGTCTCCTTTTTGTTTTTACGTGCAAAGTAGGGGGAGAGCTTAAGGCTCATCCCCGTCATCTCCGTCATCTTCGTATTCGTCTGCGTCTTCCACTGGAAAAAAGTCAGCAACACGATCTTCCACGCTCTTTTCCTGCACAGACTGCGCTGGCGCTGCTGGAGTTTCACGCTCTGGGAAGCTAAGAATCACTTTTTTTTCTTTCGTGCAATAACTAGCAAAAGCATCAAATTTATTGCCTTTTTTGCTCGTCAAGCCCTTGAGTTCTATCGTCTTTCCAGTTGCAAGCGCAAGCGCTTCCTCTTCGCTAAGAGAGTGATCTACAATCTTTCGCCACAAAACGTACTCTTCACCTTTTTTGTTGATGAAACTCCACCCAAGCGCCTCTTCTTCGCCGCGCCGTTTGATTTCAGTGAGTTCCATTTTCTCTCCTTTTTTGCTCGACTTGATACACGCATTTGTAACGCAAAGGTGCTGTGCCTTCAACCATCGCGTCAACCGCCCATTCTGGGCATTTTTCGCCCAACCACACAAGCCCCAATTCCGCCTCAGTCCAGCCGCCGTGACGTTTACGAACTTCTATCTCTCTTTTTAATGCTTCTTGCTCCATTTTCGCCACTTTTAGCCGTCGTTCGAGCTCAAGCTTGAAGTCTTGCTCAAGCTTGAGCCTAGCTTGTTTGAGCTCTTCTTTCGCACCATTGTGAGACGAAGCAGCACCTGCCAAAAAAGCGCCAAAGCCCAAAAAAAGGGCTAGCGCAAAAACAAAAACTCTATTCTTCATTTTCTCTCCTTTCAGTAGTTGAAACTTCTAGCGTTGTGCGTTCTGAATGCGTCGTTTTCGGCCTTAAATTTTCTGCGCCATTCCTCGTTCATCAAGTCCCACGCAGCATCAAGATCATGTCCTTGCGATTTGTAGTAATTCACTCGTTCGCTCGCTTTCCAGCGCTCTTCTTTTTCACCCCCGGTTGTTGCAATTAAGATTAAACCAAGCACCACAACCGCACCCAAAACCCCTAAAACTTTTTTACTCTTTTTCATTTTTTTTCCTTTTATTTAAATTAGGATGGGTTCAATTCTTTCAAAATCAGCTAACTTTGCAACGCCAAATGTGTAGCTAAAGTCTTCTTTATCTATATTCCACTCACAACTCGCGACAGCCCCCCAATGATTTGCTTTTCTAACGATTACAAAATCGTTTTTTCTTCTCTTGTGTGGAAAAATCCAGTATTGTGAGTTTGAATCACTTACTTTTGCATTCTCTTTTTTTAGGTCGTGTGTTTTGTAGCTCATTGAGTATTTCTCAAGTATGCTTTTCTTGTTTTCTCTTGTAAAATTAGCTCTAGTTTTTTCAAAATAATCGAAAATTGTAATTTTCTCGAATTTGAAATTTACAACCTTCTCCCCAAAAACTTCAATTGCCTCTTTTTTTCGCTTTTTTGGTAATTTTTCAACAAATTCTGCTTTGGAAAAAAAAGTAGTTTTTAAAAAAGTTGGTTCATAATGTATTTTTCCATTTCTTCCATAGACTTTTTCAAAACCATTATTTTTTTTATAATGACTGACACCAATTTCACTTAAGAACTTTTGTCCTTTTTCATCTGCTATCCCAATTTCAAAACTATCTGTTTTTGCTGTTCTGTCGATATTGCCATATTCGTTCAGAAGATTTTCAATTTTAAAATCTTTCGCTCTTATCGTGCGTTTGCTTTGTCTGTGCAAAAAAGCATTTCTCTTGTTTGCACTATGTATTGCTCTATAATCCATCTCATATCCTTTTTTTTTGAATTTTTGTAAGCCCCAAAAAGGGGGGCAACTCTTTTCTCTTTTGCACTTATTCAGTTCGCTTTTTAAAAACTTTCTCTTGTTGAGCTTTTTCTGATTCTGAGGCAATTTCTCTTTTTTCCTGCTGCTCTAATAAAAAAGAGTGTTTTCGCTCTCTAAATCTTTCTCCCGTCTTCGCTTATCTTCATCTTCGGCGCCGACCGTTAGCATCTGCGAGAGAGTATTTCAGGGGGTGGCGCAAGCCATAGAGAGGGATACCGCAACGAAGTGAGGATATGCTCGCTACTTGCCCCTTGAAATGCGAGGGAGTAGATGGTAGGATATAGGTGCGAAGATGAAAGTAGATAAGCGAAGACGGGAGATTTTGAGTGAGATGCTTTCTTATTATCCAAGAGCAGCAGAAAAAAAAGAGGTGGAAGGGTGCGCAAGCACCCAACCTTTTAGGGGCGGTTGGGCCGCCCAAGGGGAGAGATTATGCTCTCATTCCGCGCATTGCGTCGTTCATGCTCCAATTGCTTATATCCATTGAGCCATCCATGCCAAGCTGTTTTTCTAGCCATGTTGGCAAACGGAAAATAATGTATAGGATCCACACTATCTTCACGACTTTCAATAGAAGAGATCCAATCGAATAAAACACGACGGTTTGTGCAAATTCTTCAATCAATCCCATCGCGCCGGTTGTGGCAATTGCAGCCACCGAATTTTCAAGTCCGCGAAGCGCGCCCGAAAAAATCATATTGTATAACATATCGATTAAGAATATTCCCGCCCACGCTAGTGTTCCGCCAATCACAATCAGCGCGGGGTAAAGAAGCGTAACAAACATTGTACGACTTAAGAAAGTCTTCACAACTTCTTTGTCTTTCACATAATATGAGTAGAAAATAACTAAAGGAGAAACTAACATAGTCACTGCTAGTTGTAGAATCCAAAGCATAATTTTCAAAATCATCGCCAAAATCAAAACTGTGACGACTATAGCTTCTAAAAGTTGATCAAAAATCTCAACGGCAGTGATCATCGCGATAATTTTAGCGATAACGGGCGCAACTGCGCTCGCCCACTCGACGAGTGTACCCACAACATACGCAACCCCACCAATTACCGCGCCAACGCCAAGGCTTTGCACGCCTGTGCCAACAGCAAGGCCTGCCCCCGCTTTTTTGATCCAACCGCCAACTGCGTTTGTCCCTATAGCGCCTTGCTTTGCAGCTTCATGCGCCACGTCGCCTATCGCGCGTTGAAAGCCCGTGAATCCAGGTATTAAATGATACGCAGCTGTAGACGTAAGCACTTGTAGTCCCTCTTTTATCCCTTCCTCACCGCTAAGGTTTTTGCTAGCGCGCGCCAGCGCTCCTTCGCGCTCCATGGCTACGGGGTCGGGGATGAAGCGACTAATCTCGTCTTCATCGTGATTGATGTTTGTTCGATTTAAGAATTGAGCTTCGCTGTTCTCAGCGTAAGCGTGCTTTTCCTCGCTCCAACGTGCTATGTATTTTGTAGCAAGAATCGAGCTTGCAGGAAAATTCGTAACGATTTGCCACCAGCCATGTTCGCGCCGCTCACGGGTGGATGAAACCCACATATTGTAAAACCCATCTTTAAATTCTGTATCGCTTTGCCGCGCCAACATCTGCATGTATGTGATAATATTATTCTGCGTCGTGGCGCGGCGCTGTTTTAGCATTTTTTCAGCGTCCCTGCACGCTTCGTAAGTCACAAGCGCGCCCTTTGGCCAAGCGGGCAACGGCTCTGCGATTGAGCGTATGAATTTGCCGGGGTCCGCAAATTGACATATACGATAGTCATCAACGGCTGCGATCCACAAAGGCACATCGTATTGAATCATTTTGAAGAAAGCGTCGTTTTGAGACACGTGTCTAATGCGAACGCTGTTAATTAAGTTTTTTTGAACGACTTGATCAAGCTCAAGGGCTAGCTTGTTCGCAATCGTGTTGCCTGTCTGCGTGCCATATTGCACCATGTACTGAAACGCGCTTTGCTGAGCATCAAGCTCTTGCTTTCCCTCATTCATCATTGCTGTTGTGGGAAAAATTGGAGACATTAAGATAATCATTCCAAGCGAAGCTAGCGGGCCTTTTGTGCTACCAAAACTACTGCTAAAATCCAAAGTCGTGTCGTTTCTGTGCGCCTCAACCGCGGGTCTAACTAGTCCGCTGTAAGCCATTCCCATTAGTCCCAAAACGAGCGCAAAATCAATCATGACCGACCAAATTGTCTTAGAGACATTCCATATCATCCCAAGCTGCGTAAGATTCATAGAAGCAAGCGTTTCTGGACTTAAGTTTTCATACACTTTTGGGGCTAAAATCAAGCGTGATTCTGCGTCTGTTCCAAGTGCGTAATTTTCATCCAGCGTGATGATTCCTGTCATGACGTTTGCAAGTGTATAGCTGCTGTCGATTGGATTATTCTTAACGAAGTTGTCTACTTCTGTAATCATTTTTGAATAGAATTCGTCTGTGTTTTTTTTCCAAGCAGCATTGTGGATTTCAAGCTGATCAATGCCAAAAAAGCGCTTTTCTATTTTGATTCTGTCTGGACTTGTACGCTCTGCAAAATAGCTTTTGCGATAAGAAAAATCAACAATGTCTTTGTTTGACATCATGTACGAACAAACAACGTCTGAGTTTGTAAAACCTTTAACGCGCGTTTCAAGTAACTCTACCCCGCCGTTTCCGCTAATTGTGCCAACTGGGCACAACACGTCAGTTATGTTCGCGCTGCTGGGCTCGCGGCCAGCAAAGAGGTTTAAAGAGCGTTCGCGCCCAACTTGCGCGCCCGGATTTGCAGGGTCGCGGAAGTAAATCTCTGCACGAAATTTCTGATCATTAAAATTGTGGCTTGAATTCCACGCTTGATAATCGGCGGGTTTGAACATATCCCACCGCGGCGCGGTCCACGCCGGAATTCTGTTGCTTGTTTGGAGAATCTCATTGATTTGAGTAGTGGCTAGCGCGGGTAGCGCAAGCATAAGCGCAAGAGCAAAAAGGAGTAAGCGTTTCATGCTGTCTCCTTCTCAAACCAGCCTAGAATCAAGTGAGCAGTAAGCAGCAGCGCAAGGCCTTTGAGATAAAAATCCCATCTGCCAAACATGTTATTTTGTAGCAAAAAATTGCTATCTAACAAAAAAGGGATGCTAAAAAAGCACCCCAAGGCAAAAACTCCCCAAGCTAAACGTTCCATTTTCTCTCCTTTTTAATCGTTCTTGCCCTTATTCAGTTGATTTTGCATTTTCTCTTGGGCGCGGGCACGTTTTGAAGCCAAGCGAAGCGCAGCGGCTGGGCATTTCTTCGCCTCTTCTTCCTCTGCGTGCTCAGTCCATTCTCGCGCAGCTTTCGCGCTTGCTTTTTGAGCCCAAAGAATTAGCCCAAAGCTTAAAACCGCAGCTACAAATAGTGCAGCGACTACAGCGTTTGTTGCAAACGCAAACGGTGAGTAAAACGCTTGATGCAGTGAAAACAGCGAAGCAAAAAGTCCCGCCACACCTGAAAAAAGCGCCACGCGCGCTGTTAAAATATTTGCCCGTAATTGATTAGTTTTGTCTAGCAACATTGTTGTCTCCTTTTTCTTTTTCGATTTGTTTTTGAGCCTCGTCGGCCTGCCATTTTCCTACGCCAAAAATCATCATGCCGCCAAAATAAACAAAGAAAAGTAGCAGCGCTGACGGGGTTGTCACGGGCCCGTGAAACGGGATTGTTGCTGTCACCTTTAGCGCCACAATCAGCGTAACGAGTGATGTAGCTGCGATAAGCAGCCCAAGGGCTGCAAGTATGTTATTGAGAAGTTTTTTATTTTGCATGTTTTTTCTCCACTGCGTTTCGCTTCTCACTGTTTTTGCGCTCAATTTCTGCTTTTCGATCTGCGGCTTCTTTGAGTGATTTGGCGTCTAACTTGTGTAATTCACGTTTAAAGTTGTCTTCGTTGATTTCAACAATTGGTTTGACTTTGAAAATATTGAACTCTTTTTTGTCGACTAGTTCGTTTTTTGCTAAATAATAAATGCCATTCCCGCCCACGTCTTCTTTGTTCATGAAGTCGCTCAAAAAGCTATCAATGAAAGTCGTGCCTGATTTTTTCTCTGCTCGTTTCAATAAGCAAAGGTGATGAAATTTTGGAATTTCAAGGATTTGCTGGGCCGAAATAAAGGGCTTATTCCTCACATCGCGCCGCAGCTCTTTACCCTGTTTTTGATACTCGTGGTATTCCACATTATCAAACTGGCCCTCAAGGTATTTTCGGGTTTTTTCATCACTGATTTGAAACAGAATGATTCCGTAAGAAGAGTTCACAAGCTCTCCCGCGTCTTTGTCATTATCTGGCAACTTCTGGGTTCCGATTACCGGAATTCCGCCTTTTGAACGTAAAAACGTGTGAAGTTTCGTTCGCGCTCCGGCGTCAAGGCCAACTTGTAAAAATTCATCTAACAAGTAAACAGTGTAATCGTCTTGCTCGTTTTCGTCTCTGTCTTTGAGATCTTGCTGTTTTGAGTGTTCAAAAATGATAACAGATAGAAGCCCCGCGTAGAAGCTTTGAATTTTGCGATTTGGCGCGTGCAGGATCATTTTGTCGCGCGAGTTGAAAAAATCGCTGATAGTAAAGAAGCGAGTATCGCTCTGGCGGGCTCTCCACGCCCAAAATTTGAGGAATTCAAGCACTAAGATTACGTTGTTAAAAACATCCTGATTCTCTTTTGCGCTTTGATTTTTTACGCTGTTTTCGTATGTTGTAATTTCTTCCAAAAAAAGCTTCCAAGGACACGCGCCGCTGCTGTCTTTTTGGCGCAAGTAGGCTTTTTCGAGTATGGCCTTTATCCGCTCTGCGGCGCTATTTGCAAAGAAGTTACTGTTATCGTCATTGCCAATCGCTGCGGTGATAATGTTTTTGCTAAAAAAATCTACTATATCGTAGAAGTTTTTTTCTCTAAAGATATGCCAAACACGCCCGTTTTGATCGTAAAAATTTGCGCTCCAACCCCTTGTGCCGTTAACAAGCACATTGCGATAATCACCCTTAGTGTCGTAAACGATAGTGCGATATTTGCGTAATTCAAAAAGAAGATTCCAAAAGAACTCTGTTTTACCGGTTCCCATCTCTCCAAAAACCAAAAGCTGATATGCCAGTTTCTTTATCTCTAAATGAGCTCTCACGTTTTTAGTGATTTTGCGCAAAAACTTGGTGCGAAAAAAGCGAATTTCATCCGCAAAAGCAAAGTTGTTAATGTATACGTCGCCCTCACCCAAACTGTTTTTGACCGTTGCAGGAAGCGCCCATCGCAACCCGCGTAGTTGGGAACGAAAAGCAAAATACGAAGGGTTAAAATAGCCAAAACGGTGCTTTTTGAGTACCGGCGTTTCAACTACTTTGAAGTAAGTAACGTAAAAATAGTAAGTGATTAGCGCAAGCGCTGCAGCTGATACTATCTCTTGACCCAAGGGCGCAAAGCCTGTCAAGCTTGTCATTTTCTCTCCTTTTGGTTTTTTACATGTAAGCCCCCAAAAGGGGGCAACTGGTGCTATTGACGCATTTGCTGTTGGCTATTAAGCTCTTTTGCTTCTGCGTAGTTAAGCTCTGCTGCTTCATAGAAGGGCTTCTGCTCTAGCGCGTTTTGTGCGACTTCGTATGTCTCTCGATAGCTTTCGTCTTGTTCGAAAAACTTATTCAGTTCGCTTTCGTCCATCTCGTTGTTTCTGACGAGTTCAGCGCAAGCAACCATAATTTCGTAGCGCTCGTTTTCGAGGGCAAAGTGAATTTGATCATTATCAAGCGCATTCGCACTCAATTTCTCTTCAATCGACCAGCGAATATGTTCTGCGTGATCTGCTTGTGTTTCATCGCCCTCGATTCTAAGCATTTCTTTGAATGCGTCTTCAAGCTCATGCTGACGCTCAAGCGCATTCAGCATTGTTTCTCGTGTTAGTTCCATTTTTTCTTCTCCTTTTGGTTTTGGTTGGCTGGCTGCTTGTGCAGCGACTTTTGTTTCGTCTTGCTTATTCAGTTCGTTTACCCAATTTGCGCGAGCGTCTAAAAAGATAGCTCCAAAACCCACCTTAGCTGCTTCGATTTTTTCGATTTTTAGGAACTCGATTCCGTGCTTTTGCAGCAGCGCTGCAGCGTCTTTGGTGTTTCGCACTCCTGCAAGCTTGATTGTGCTGCCATTGTTTAACGTAACAGCTACGGCGTTATTTCGCTGAATTGTGCGAATATAGCTTTTGTGATTGTGGTCTTTGAATTTGCTGTAAGCGTATTGGTTGTGGAGTTTTGCGACTTTGAATCCAAGCTTGAGATTGTCTACCATAGCTTTGGCCTTGGTGAGCATAATCTGCGTGATTGGGATTGCCTTAAGGGCTGATTTTTCAAGCTTTTTCGCTTGGGGCTCTGGGGTTCGCTCTTGTTCTTTGGGCTCTACTTCTAGCTCTGCGTCGTAGCCAAGCGTAGAAGTTTTGAGCTGGCGTCTTGCTGCGTTTTCAGTGAGTTTTTGGATGTCGTCGGTGTGTAGCTCTACGCTCTCTGCTGCCCTGGTGATTTGAGTGTAGAAAGAGTTGTTTGTTGCGATTCGTGAATCTGCAGCGACTATGACGTTCTTGGCTGTTGCCCCTTGGGCTTTAAAATCTGTCAAGGCATAAGCATGATCGAGATATGCGTATTGAGATATATGAAACTTGACTGTCTTGTGCTTGGAAGTTCTGATTTCGATATTGCCTTTTTCATCCGCTTTGACAACTTCGCCCCTAGTGCCATTGGCAACGCCTAGCTTTCGGTCTTTTTTCAAAAAAACGACTTGGTCGCCAAGCGCAAGATTGCGCTGCTCTTCTCTGTAGACTTGTATGTTTCCGCCCTGCTCGCGCACGTCGATTATCGCTTCGTGAGTTTTGCCTTTTGCATTTTTGATTTCAACGGTGATTGTGTGGCTTGTGGTATCTACTTTGAGGATTTCACCCTCTTGGCCCGCTTTCATGCTTTTCATTCCCTGCTGTGCGAAAAGCACTTGGCCGGACTTGTAGTTATGGATATTTCGGCTCTCTAGCCCCTGTATTCGCTCGCTCTGACGAGTGATGAAGGATTCGCCTTGGAGCCCTAGATTTGAGCGCACTTGCGCGTTGATTTGGTCCTTGAGCGCGTTTGTGGAAGCGATAATGAAAGTGTCTTTGTCCCATTTTTGGGCAATTTTGGCGAGGTCTAGGCTCTCGTGTACTGCTTTTGTGTCTGTGAGGATTTTCAACGCCTTGACGGTGTCTTGCTCTTCAATGGCTTTGACGACTTGGCGCAAAACTTCGGTTTTTTGTCTTGTTTTGTCATTGAGCTCTGAGATTTGAATCTCTTTTTGCAAGTGCGTAAAAATCCCGCCTGCCCCGATACTTTGAAACTGTTTTGAATCGCCAATGAAGAGTATCTTTCCCCCGCCTTTTTCTTCGATTTTTTGCTGGAGCTGGTGCATCAGTGGGCTGTCAATCATACCCGCTTCATCTACTATATATATACGTTCTTTTTGTGGTTCGTCTTGGTTCTTTAAAAAAGCGTGAATCGTGTCTGATTTGATTCCGCTGTCTTCTTCAAGCCCCAAGGCTGCTTGGCTTGTTGGCGCAAGGCCTACGAATTCGAATCTATCGGGGTTTTGCTCTTCTATTATTTGTTTTGCGACCTTAACCGCAGCGGTCTTGCCCGTACCTGCGTCACCCTGAATGATGTTGATTGAAGCTTCACTTGTGAGGACTTCGCGAATCATTTTTGCTTGATCCAACTTGATTGCTTTTTCGCCTTTTTCAATGTGATCGAAGAGAGTTTTGCTGGTGCAGTGAATATATTGGCTCAGGTGTGCGTCTATTGCCTCTTTGGTCGCTAGAGGTTCGTAGTCTGTTTGAGATTCAACTATTTTGTTCTTGATTTCGCTTTCAATTTTTAGGATATTTTTTGTCGTGTAGGTTTTTTCATCAAGTTTGATGATGTCTTGATGGGTTTGGATTTGGGCTTCAATAGATTCTAGTTTGTGTGTGAATCCGTGCAAGGCGTTGAGCTTGATCGACGCGGCTAGGAGTTTTTCGTGAGTGAAAGTTGATTCTTGCTCTGTGACGATTTTGCCCGCTTCGGCTATTAAGTCTTCGACTGTGATTGTTGGTTGTTTTGCTTCTTGGGTTTGGGCTTCTTGGATTAGTGTATCTACGTAGTCCTCTGTGATTCCATGAGCGGCTAGCGTATCGCGGTTACGCTGCTCTAGCTCTTCGAGTTCGCTGTAGTCATGCGATTTTTTTGCATTCCGCGTTTCAAGAGTTGCAATTCGAAACAGTTCGCGCTCGTGCGCTCTTCCGTATTTTTCTTTAAACTTTGGTTCTGCTTTCATCTCTTCTACGCGCGCTACAATTGCAGCACGTCTTAAAGAGAGAGCTTCTCTAGCTTCTTTGCTTATGCCTTTGATTTCGAAAATGTCTTTTTTGTAATCGCGAATTTCATAGTCGAGCCCAAGTTTTTCTTGTAGTTTTTGCATGAGTTTTTGGTGATAGATTTGTCCTAAGAGGATTTGGTTCTGGTAAATTTGGCGGTTGTCGATTGCTACAGTTTCGCCTTTGCTATTGATGGTTTGATTTGCTACGAAGTTGTGCGTGTGAATCTGCGCTTCTTCGTCTCTGTTCGTGAAGTGATGGAATGAAGCAATGGCAAGGCCGTTGTTCGTGAAATGGTGGCGGCCTTCTTCTGTGCGCTCACGATACGTAATATATCGCTGCGCATATTCCATGGTTTCTCCGTTCGCCTCTTGCTGGGCTTCTTCAATCAAGCGTTTTACAGTTGGGTTGGCTGCAGCATGAAGAGCTGATACTGACTTCGGCGCACTAAATGTCATATCGAATCCGCTTCGCTCATTGTCTGCTGATTCAATGAGATCTGCAAAGTCTTGGTAGCTCTCTTTAGTGATTTCGCCAGTGAGGCCACGCGCAGCAGCAAGTGAGCCGGACCACTCTCCAAGCTCTTGATTTTTTTGATAATAATCTATGTCTTTTTGGAAATATTGGGCCGCTTGACCGCTTGTTTGGAACTTGGAAATTGATAGCATTTTGGTCCTTTTTTGTTTTTGATTTGGCCTTATTCAGTTGCTTTTCTCGTTGCAGGAAAAAAGAAAGTGAGCTGTGTATTTTTGGGAATTTGTATTATTTTAGGAGAAAAAAACGAAGTGGGAATTTTTCTAGTTTTATTGATATTTTTGTCAAATATACGCGTAAAATTTTGATTTAAAGCCTTAAGGAGCCAAGTTAAATTGGTAACTCCATTTTTAAATTTTTGAAAAGGAATTGAGTGTTAAAAAAGCTGAAATTAAGACGATAAAGAAGTTTTTAGCGAAGAATTGAGCAAAAGTGGCATTGCACGAAAATTCCCCATATTGCCAAGATGCTAGAGATGGCAAAAGGGACAAAAAGTGAAGTTCCTTTAACAGTTATTTATAAAGAGATTAAGAAGCTAGGCTACAAGGGAAGTTTACGTTGGTTGTAGCAAGTTATTCAAAGATATGAGTTAAGAAGTCAACCCAAACTAGATGAACTTATCATTCGCCTTGGAGCCCAACCTACCCAGCAGATGCGGGTCGACTGGGTAGAGTTTCCAAAGGATAATTTATTGGATAGTATTGGTAGCCAGAGGACCTATAAGAGGAGTCTCTTTATTGTTGCCTCGCAAGTAAAATTCTATACTTTGTATTTCCATTACAAGACTGTCTATACCAATAGACCTAGTCATTGGTGTTGCAGACTTAAGTTTGTAATTTACCGCTACAACAAATCTATTGTGGTCTAAGCGATTTTTTTCCGAGAACTCTCGGATATCTTTCAGAAATTTACGAGAGTTCTCTTTGCCAAACCGCAAAAGCAAATGCTCTTCATTATAGTTTGATACCTTGTACTTAATCCAACGACCATATTGATTAAATTTTGCAAATTCAGATTCGACACTATTGTCAAATTCGTACATGAATTGTTTGTCCAGAAAATCATCAGCATATACCTTAAATCCTTCAATATTGTCATCGTACTTCCCTAGTTGCCCAAAAAAATAGTGAGTGTAGTTTTTTTGCTTCATTTGATCCAATATGTCACTAAATAGCTCAACCCTTTCAACCAATTTGTCATAGTATTCCAAAAACTTATGCGTATCCCCAAATTCTTTTGCCTCAGAAAATTCGTCGCGATGAGCGGCTTTTTCCATATACCAATATCCCACGTTTTCTTTTGTTTTTTGCTTACTTTGTTCTGGTAGTAGAGTGGGCTGTATTGAAGCAAAGTATAGCCTTAGCTTAGCAAGCTCATCTTTTGTTGGCATTTCTGCCATTGCAATAGTAGACAAAAACATTAGTGCACCAATAAAAACACTTATAGTCTTGTACATTTTTTTGACCCTTTTTCGCTGAGGTGCACCAGCCTAAACCGAGGTGAACCGTGAGTGAGTAAATAATACGATGAATGGAATGGTATCAAAATAATGAATCCAAATCAAACAAGCACATCGCCCTTAATCCCGGATCTGCTTCACTTCAAAACACTTGTATTTGAATTCTTGACTCTTAAAGCACCCGCCAGGGCGTGCTGTGTGGTGCTCTTTGAGTTGTTATGAATTTGCTATGAGTTCGTTATGAGTTTGGTAAACATTGCTATGAATTCGTTAGATATTGCTACGAGTTTGGTAAACATTGCTAAAGCCCTAAATCTAGGGCTTTTTTCGATATTTGAGCAATTCGGATAATTTAGCTTCCCAGTCTGTCTTGATTTCCGAATCCATGAGAGCTTGAAGCTTATTTTTTGGCTTTTCAGTTGTCGTTTTTGGTTCAACTTTTTCTTGCGTTGCAGGAGTTTGTTTTGGTTCTTCTGTTTTGGGTTTTTGAACTTCTTCCATTTTGGGTTTGTTTTTGACTTTCTTGTCGAGAAAAAAAGAGATATTTGTTTGTGATGTCTCAACCCCATTCAATCTCAAAAATTCTGTGATTTGGAGTTGGGTATATCCTCGTTCTCTTAGCGTAGCGATTTCTTCGAGTTTGGTATCTAGCTTGCTTCGAACTTTCGGTTTGACTTCTTTAAGCCATCTTTCGAGCTTCATTTTCTCTCCTTTGAAGTAATCATCCCCGATTTGATAATCGGGGGGATACACAAGGGGGGATTTGCCCCCCTTGTGATCATGCCAGTCCCATATATTTTTGAACCGCGTCGATCAAGCGCTTTACTTCTATTCCCTCAAAATATGACAGTATCTTTTGCGCGTCTTTCCATTTTCGCAAAAGAAGGAGCCGCTCATCTTTTGCAAGGGGTTTAAAGCTTTCGTGAAGTTCTTCTTTAGACAGATTCCGCGCGTATTCTGCAATATCCCAAACAGTAGCTTTGTGTTTTGCTACAGCAAGCGAAAAAAGCGTGGTTGAAGGTAGTTTAAAAAAGAATTCTTTACCGACTTGCTCTTCTATATCAACAAGCCCATATTCTGAATCACCATGCGCAAACATCATATGATCTTTTTTGTCTTCAAAAATGTTATTCAAAATCAACATGAAATCATGTTGATTTACTTTTTCTATCGTCTCAAAAAGATTTGAAATCGCTTCAAAATCAGGGGTGTAGGGAATTAAAAAAAGTGTATTGTTCGTGAGATTATTTTCTTCGAGTAACTTTAAAAACTTAATCGTATCGTCCCCTCCGCCAACATCGATAATGTAGCGTTTAGATTCATCGTCTATTAAATCGATAAAGATTTTTTCAAGCTCCTCTTCGCTCGCCTGCATATTTACACTTTTGAATTTTCCCTCCAAAAAAGCGCTCTTGTTTAGCGCAGTTGCAGTTCTATTATTATTGTCCATTTCGATAAGTTCGAATTCTGTTCCTACAAGCGCCACGGGCAAAACTTGTGTTGAAATTTTGGTTTTACCAACGCCTCCTTTTGTTCCGATAACCGCTATAATATTTTTCTTTTCCATTTTTTCTCTCCTTTTTGGTTTTACATGTAAGCCCCCGCAGGGGGGCAACTCTTTACTCTTTTGCACTTATTCAGTTCGCTTTTTTGCCAACCCAAATCATGTTTTTATCTTCATATGTCACGCTCCACCCATGAGGCAATTCGATATGCACTCTGTGAATATCGCTATCTTTACCATCCCAATTTTTCCAAAAAAAAGGAAACTTTTCGTTTTCTATTCTGTTGATTTGTGCTAGAGCTTCAGCGTATTTTTCTGGAGCAACACCCTGCTGCACAACTTGCTGTGCGGGCTTTAGCAAGCCCATAAAACCTGTTTGCTTAAAATTCGCGTAGTCTGTGTAAGTGCCAAGCGTAAACGCCACAACCGCGACGAAACCCACAAGAACAGTATTTGCGCTGCTCTTTTTCGCAAACGCATTTTTGACATCGCGAATTCGCTCAAAGAGCGCCTGCATCGCTTCTTCGTTTTCCTCCACCGCTCCTAGTTTTGAGCTGATAAGCTCTGCGCTTTGAGCGATTGAGCTTATGCTCTTCGCCGTTTGTGCTTCTTGAACTTTGAGCTCTTTAAGCGCGCGCAGCAAGTCTTGTCCTGCCTTGCCCGCATCTTGCAATTCCGGCACCACTATTCGAATCTCTTCAAGTACTTCTTCAAGACTTTTTTTATCTTCCATTTCACACCTCCATTTTTAAAATTTTTGCTATTTTTTGAACGTCTTCGTCCGTCACGTCTTCATGTATTTTTTCGATTTTGCCCTCGATCGCAACCCTCACGCCGTAAACACGATCTCCTTTTTTGCTAAAATCCAGCACGCTAATTGAATGATCGTGCACCACCAGTGCCCATCCTATGCTTTTGATTTTCGAAAAAATTTCGTTTTTTTCTACAATTTTTTTGCGCTTCTCTTCGAAAAATTCGCACATTTGCGCTTCTGCAATTTCTGTTTCGCCTATCTCCTTGTAACTTTGAGCTAGAGCGCTATATGTCTTTACTCTCATTTCCTCTCTCCTTTTGGTTTTAGATTCAAAAAATAGTAAATATCCGTTTGGACGTAATTTCGCTTTTTTGCCTTTGCTTTTTGCTTTTTCATTTCTCACCCGCCATTTCTCTGATTTGAAATTTTTTAGCGTTTAAGACGATTTTGCCTTGAGCTTCGCTTGCGGGCACTATGTCTCTAGCTGCTAGATTTAGCTCTTCGATCATCCTGTCGAGTTCGCTCGCTTCGATTTTGATTCCGCTTTTTTTTACTTTTTCTAGCGCCGCGCAAAACGAAGTTAGCTTTTCTTCGAAATGTCCGATAAGCTCTTGTTTTGCACAAGCGAAGCTTTCTTCAAAGCTGCGCTTTTTTGACTGCTTGACAATTGGGGTGGGCATTGGAACATCATTAAAGCCAACTCGCGCAAGAGCGCGATTTAGGCTGTTTCTGCTCTGCAAATGATCTTCTGCGTCATACCAAACGCCAAAGTTTTTACATTTAGTTTGAAGAAATAATTGCTCTTTGATTCCAAGCGAATCGTGCGGTTTGAGCATGAGAATGAAATTCTCGTGGATTTGATTGTCTCTCAGTACGTCCACAGCGTTGTAGGGCGTGTTAAGGTCGTATTGTGCTATGCAAAAGTGCGCGCCACGGTCATAGTGGAGCAGCGCAAGCGAAGCGCCGCGCGCGCTGTGCTGGATTTTTGGAATGAAAGGCGCGTAGTTGCTGAGCTCGTGCAACGCGTGCGTTACGCCTCCCGCAACACGATTACGATCTTCTCTGGGGTTTAAAATCAACCCGATTTTAAGCCACTGCGCAACGCCCGCATCGACTTGCTTTTGCGTCATTGCGAATTTTTCAAATTTCTTTTCCATTTTTTCTCTCCTTTTTTTTGATTTGCACTTATTCAGTTACTTTTTTAGTCTAGAGGGATATTGCCTTTTTCTAGCTCCTGTAAAAAAAGTTCAATTACCGTCGGCCCCGGTGCAATTCCAAAAAAATCAAGCCAGTGCGTCACGACAAGCGCACCCCAAGTTGCGTTAAAATCGCGGCCCAAAAAAACCAAACCAAAAACACCATAGCAGCAGTAAACGATAAGTGCTCCGGCGATAAACCCTCCAAAAATACGCGTAGCGCGCACAAAAGCCGCCGTGGTTTGGTTTTGCTGCTCTTCGCGCTCAACCAAAAAATTGTATTGCTGCAAAGCTAAAGCGCTCGCTGCGAAAAACGGTAAAAGGGCAAAAACAAAAGAAAAAGCGCGCATTGTGAGGCTCACTTCATTTTCTATTTTTAGCCCGCCATACCCTAGGCGCGAAGTTACACCTACCGCCCACGCTGCGCTAGCTAGCAGCAGCAGGAAAAAAAGAATTTTTTTCATTTTTTTGTGTCTCCTTTTTGATTTGGCCTTATTCAGTTACTTTTTGTTTTTTTGAAAAAAGAGGTGCAGCGTTACGCTGCGGCCTCTTCGCTCTTGGTAAATTGGATTAAAAAATTAAAGGCCTTGGATGCATCCGAAAAGATTTTCCAAAGCATTTTTGGATCTTCTTTTAAAGGCTTTAGCCATCCCTTGAGGTAGGCGGCGTTTTGCTCTTCCATGTCGGTGGTGTTTAGGCCAAAGTGAACTTGTAAAAATGCTCTTGTAGTCTCTGCGATTAATTCCTCTTTGGCGTAAGCTTTAAGCGCTTTTTGCCCTCCCATGGTGTTACCGCTAAAATCTCTATTTAGGCGGCTTGTGTGGCCTGTGCTGTGCGCTAATTCATGGAAAAATGTAGCGTAGTAAAGCTCTGGGCTTAAAAAGTCTTCTTGATTTGGCATTCCAATATAATCACTGGCGGGCATATAATACGCGCGATTGTTGCTCTTCTTGATTTGGATTCCGTAGTTTTGGATTAACTGCTCTATTTCCTCCCTGCGTTCGCTCTTTTGCTCTTGAGCTGGAACTTCTAGCGTGGTTTGCTCGATATTAAAAACGTAATACATTTTTAAAACGGGGATTGTTTTTTCTACCCGCTCGCCCGTCTCTTCATCTTCAACTAGCTTTTTGATTGGTTTGAAAAAGAAAATAGGGGTACTTTTTTCGCCTTTCTTGACTTGTCCTTTGAGCTCTTTTACCTGATTAAAAGTAAGCCAGTTGTTTGTGCTGTAGCCTTGCTCTTCTGCTTCCACCCAAAGGTTCATGATGTTTAAGCCGTTGTAGCTTGTATTGGTTTTGTAATTTTGGGGAAAACTGGAGTTAAACGGGGTAATCCATTTTGTGCCGCATTGTTCGATTTTTTCAATCAATCTCTCGACTGTTTGGTTAAGTTGGTCTTGGGCTTTCATTTTC